>NZ_JASHKW010000019.1:0-193900 GCF_030056915.1 Rhodococcus sp. IEGM 1307 | reverse complement strand
TTCTCACGTGAGGCAACGAAGGGGCTTACGCGGGCATTTTGGATGAGTCAACGCGACGGGTTCCCTCTTCGCGGAAGTTATGTCAGAATGGTCCCCGTGAATCTCTGCACGAGTGCTCAGGAGTGTTGTCGAGGCTGAACGCTGCCTTGACCAATTCACACTTCTGGGAGTCTCTCTCGTGCTCGCAACGTATTCTTCTGCATCTGTACCCACCCGTCTTCGCCCGGCTGACCTGCTGCGCATCACCGATCAGGGTGCATCCGAGGTACTCGACGGCCGCCACGACGTCCTGCTCCCGCAGAGCTGGCCCACCGACGAGCGCTGGTCGACCCGGCTCTACTCGGACGACGACGTCGACGTCTGGCTGATCAGCTGGGTTCCCGACCGGAACACCGAATTGCACGACCACGCAGGCTCTTTCGGCGCGCTCACGGTTCTCAGCGGCACGCTGTCCGAGTTCCGTTGGGCGGGTGACCGACTGCGTCACCGCACTCTCGACGCCGGCGATCAGGCTTCGTTCCCGCTCGGCTGGGTCCACGACGTCGTGCGGGCGCCGGACGCACCCGGGGCGGAGGTGGTGACGCCGACGCTGAGCGTGCACGCCTACTCACCGCCACTATCGGCCATGTCCTATTACGAGGTCACCGACCACGGCACTCTGCGCCGTACCCGGACCGAGCTCACCGATCTCCCCGAGGGTGGTTCGAAGTGAACATCGACCAGATGCTCGAAGAGGCCCGCACCCAGATCGACCGCATGTACGCATTCGAGCTGCCCGAGGCCGTGGCGCGTGGCGCGATCGTCGTGGACATCCGCCCGCAGGCGCAGCGGGCGATCGAGGGAACGCTGCCCGGCGCACTCGCCATCGAACGCAACGTCCTCGAGTGGCGTTGCGATCCCACCAGCTCGGCGCACCTGGCGCTCGCGGTGGACCACGACGTCGAGTGGATCATCGTCTGCTCCGAGGGCTACACGTCGAGCCTCGCCGCGGCGGCGCTGCAGCAGCTGGGTCTGCACAAGGCGACCGATCTCGTCGGCGGGTACAAGGCGATCAAGGCTGCGGGTTTGCTGGGCTCGCTCATCGCCACGCAGCACTGCGTGCGGGAGCTGGCCACCGTCTCGGCTCACTGACCTCTGAATAGGGGCACGCGCGGGCGTCGATTAGGCTGGTGACCCGTGAGTGAAGTAGCAGCCCAGCCAGTCGACGATACCCCCGAGCAGCTTCGCATCCGCCAGGAGAAGCGTGAGCGCATCCTCGCGGAGGGACGTGAGGCGTACCCGGTGTCGGTGGCGCGCACCCACTCGCTGGCGGAGATCCGGGCCAAGTACCCGGAACTCGAGCCCGACACGGCCACCGGTGACCAGGTCGGTGTCGTCGGCCGGGTGATCTTCGTGCGCAACACGGGCAAGTTGTGCTTCGCGACGCTGCAGGAAGGCGACGGCACCCAGCTGCAGGCGATGATCAGTCTCGCCGCTGTCGGCGAGGATGCTCTCGCGTTGTGGAAGGCCGATGTCGACCTCGGTGACTTCGTGTTCGTGCACGGCGAGGTGATCAGTTCCCGCCGTGGTGAGCTGAGTGTGATGGCCGATTCGTGGCAGATCGCGTCCAAGTCGCTCCGGCCCCTGCCCGTTGCGCACAAGGAGATGAACGAGGAGTCGCGGGTCCGGCAGCGCTACGCCGATCTGATCGTGCGCTCCGAGGCACGGGAGAACGCGCGTAAGCGGGTGGCTGTCGTCCGTGAGCTCCGGAACGCGCTCGAGCGTCGCGGGTTCCTCGAGGTCGAGACGCCGATGCTGCAGACGGTGGCGGGTGGCGCCGCGGCCCGCCCGTTCATCACTCATTCCAATGCCCTCGATATCGACCTCTATCTCCGTATCGCGCCCGAACTGTTCCTGAAGCGGTGCGTCGTCGGCGGTATCGAGAAGGTCTTCGAGATCAACCGGAATTTCCGCAACGAGGGTGTCGATTCGACGCACTCGCCGGAATTCGCGATGCTCGAGACATATGAGGCGTACGGCACGTACGACGATTCCGCCGTGATGATCCGCGAACTCGTCCAGGAAGTGGCGCAGGCCGCTTTCGGTTCGCAGGTCGTCACTCTCGCCGACGGCACCGAATACGACCTCAGTGGTGAATGGAAGACCCTCGAGATGTACCCGTCGCTGTCGCAGGCGATCGGTGTCGAGGTCACTCCGGATACCACCGTCGAGGAATTACTGGCGCTCGCCGAGAAGGTGGGCCTGGAGGTCCCCAAGGACAAGGGTTACGGGCACGGGAAGCTCGTCGAGGAACTGTGGGAGCACCAGTGCGGCGACCAGTTGTTCGAGCCGACGTTCGTCCGTGATTTCCCGGTCGAGACGTCACCGCTGACTCGTGACCACCGCAGCAAGGCCGGGGTGACCGAGAAGTGGGACCTCTACATCCGCGGCTTCGAGTTGGCTACGGGCTATTCGGAATTGGTCGATCCGGTCATCCAGCGTGAGCGGTTCGTCGATCAGGCGCGTCTCGCGTCGGCCGGTGACGACGAGGCGATGGCTCTCGACGAAGAATTCCTCGCCGCAATGGAGCAGGGAATGCCGCCGACCACCGGTACCGGAATGGGAATCGACCGTCTGCTGATGGCTTTGACGGGATTGGGAATCCGCGAAACAATCCTCTTTCCCATTGTTCGGCCTTCTTCTCGCTGATTCACCAGGGTGAATTCGCGCGGATAAATTCGATCCATTCCTCGTATTCCGAATCGGAAGAACAGGGGTATGGTTACCTCCGGGTCGTAGCTCACGTTGACGATGAGACGTCGCTTCATTCGAGAGGAATTTCATCCCATGGCTAAGAAGGTCACTGTCACCCTGATCGACGATGTCGATCAAGAGGCGTCTGCCGACGAGACGGTCGAGTTCGGACTCGACGGTGTTCAGTACGAGATCGACCTTTCCTCGGAGAATGCGGCGAAATTGCGCGAGCAGCTCGACGTGTGGGTTTCCCACGCGCGCAAGGTGAGCTCGCGCAAGCGCGGCAAGGCCGTGGCGGCTCCGGCCGCCACCAAGTCCCGAGTTTCGGTCGATCGGGAACAGAGCGCCGCTATCCGGGAATGGGCGCGCAAGAACAACAAAAAGGTTTCTGCGCGCGGACGTATCTCCGCGGAAATTATCGACGCCTACAACAAGGCGAACTGAAAGTTAGCTGGGGACAGAATTCGCTGATTCGCTCCGCGACGTGACCTGGACTGTTACCGTCCCGCACTGATCCGTTAATCGGGAAGTTCGGGGGGGTAGCTGTGCGGCGCTGCGTGACCGTTTCAGGGATTCTGTTCCTGGCGTTCGTGATGTGGTCCGGGGTGGCGTCCGCAGCGCCGACCTATCCGGTGCCGGATTCCTTCCTCGCCGGAGTGCCCCTCGAATTGGGAAATCCGGGCGGTTCGGCCCCGGGTTCGAACGACTGGTCCTGCGTGCCGAGTGACGCGCATCCCGAACCGGTGGTCCTCGTCCACGGCACGGGAGGCGCACGCCAGACCAACTGGGCGGTGTACGCACCGCTCCTCGCCAACGAGGGCTACTGCGTGTATTCCCTCACCTACGGTAACTTCCCCGAACTGCCGTGGCCGCTCGATGCTATCGGCGGGATGACTCCCATCGACACCGGCACCGCTCAGATCGCCACGTTCGTCGATCAGGTGCTGTCGAGCACGGGGGCCTCGAAAGTCGATCTCGTCGGACATTCCCAGGGCACCCTGCAGGCGAACAACTACGTGAAGTTCTTCGGCGGCGCAGACAAGGTCTCGAAGATCGTGTCACTGGCACCGCCGTGGCATGGCACGTACGGCACCGATCAGATCAGCGTCGGGCGGTCCATGCGGGCGCTCGGTATCGACGACGAGGTGGCGGCAGGTTTCCCCGTCTGTGGGGCCTGTCCCGAGATGTTCCAGGGGTCCGCGTTCATCGACCGCATGCGGGCGGACGGGGTCTACGTTCCCGGCATCGAGTACACGAACATCGCCACCCGCTACGACGAACTGGTCGTCCCGTACACGAGCGGCATCGAGCCGGGCCCGAACACCACGAACATCGTCGTCCAGGACGGTTGCGAGCAGGACTACTCCGACCACGTCGCCGTCGCCGGTTCGGCACGGGCTGCCGGATTCGTGCTCAACGCGCTCGATCCCGCCCACCCGCGAGACGTGCCGTGCCGTTTCGTCGCCCCCGTCGCGGGGTAGCCCTTTCTCGCCTCGTCGCCGGTTACCGGGGGGAGTCCTGAGCAACCCGCTGGGTATCGCCGCCGACGCCGGCGGAAAGGTATGGGTGGCGAACTCACAGCTCATCGACATACCCTGTCCGGACACGCAGGTCTCGCTTCCTTCGGGGAACGGGTCGCGAACTACGCGGGCAAGAGGTTGTCGCATTTCTGCGACACCGCGGTCACGACGTGCCCGCAGGGTCCCGTCCAGGAACGTCTGGATGGTGAACAACTGGAAAGAAGTGTCCATTCGAGCCAGTCCCGGTGGCTACGAAATGGTGGTCCACATCGGCATCGCGGAACCTGTTCGCTCCAGGCGTACAGCGAAGGGGAAACGATTGCCGGAGCTGGGGCGTTAAATACGGGTAAGCAGGCCTGCTCTTCCACCTAAAGGGGTGGAGGGGCAGCAGGTCGATCGGCAGCCAACTAGAGTAATAGCTGGGGTCGTGGAACCTTCGTCGGTTCGGGGCTTCTGCCCTCCGAGCAGGCGCTGGCGATCTGCTTGTAGTGCCGGAGCGAAACGCGGCGAACAGGGACGAGACACCCGGTCTCGTGACTGCACGTCGGAAAGTGTGAGGGAGAGCGATGTTCGAGAGGTTCACCGATCGCGCACGGCGCGTTGTTGTCCTGGCTCAAGAAGAAGCCAGGATGCTCAACCACAACTACATCGGTACGGAGCACATCCTGCTCGGCCTCATTCATGAGGGCGAAGGTGTCGCTGCCAAGTCGCTGGAGTCGTTGGGCATCTCCCTCGAAGGAGTGCGCAGCCAGGTCGAGGAGATCATCGGCCAGGGCCAGCAGGCCCCGTCCGGCCACATCCCCTTCACCCCGCGTGCCAAAAAAGTCCTGGAGCTCAGCCTGCGCGAGGCACTGCAGCTCGGACACAACTACATCGGCACGGAGCACATCCTGCTCGGCCTCATCCGCGAGGGTGAAGGCGTCGCAGCGCAGGTGCTGGTCAAGCTCGGTGCCGACCTCAACCGGGTGCGTCAGCAGGTCATCCAGCTGCTCTCCGGCTACCAGGGCAAGGAGCCGGCCGAGGCCGGCGGCACTCGCGGCGAGGCGGGCACTCCGTCCACGTCGCTGGTGCTCGACCAGTTCGGTCGCAACCTCACCCAGGCCGCCCTCGAAGGCAAGCTCGACCCCGTCATCGGCCGCTCGAAGGAAATCGAGCGCGTCATGCAGGTGCTGTCGCGCCGTACCAAGAACAACCCGGTGCTGATCGGCGAGCCCGGTGTCGGTAAGACCGCCGTCGTCGAGGGTCTCGCTCAGGCCATCGTCAACGGCGAGGTCCCCGAGACGCTCAAGGACAAGCAGCTGTACACGCTCGACCTCGGGTCGCTCGTGGCAGGCAGCCGCTACCGCGGTGACTTCGAAGAGCGCCTGAAGAAGGTCCTCAAGGAGATCAACACCCGCGGCGACATCATCCTGTTCATCGACGAGCTGCACACCCTCGTGGGTGCAGGCGCGGCCGAGGGCGCCATCGACGCGGCCTCGATCCTCAAGCCGAAGCTCGCCCGCGGTGAGCTGCAGACCATCGGTGCCACCACCCTCGACGAGTACCGCAAGTACATCGAGAAGGACGCCGCACTCGAGCGCCGCTTCCAGCCGGTGCAGGTCGGCGAGCCGACGGTGGAACACACCATCGAGATCCTCAAGGGTCTTCGCGACCGTTACGAGGCGCACCACCGCGTGTCCATCACGGACGGTGCACTCGTCGCCGCGGCCACCCTGGCCGATCGCTACATCAACGACCGCTTCCTGCCGGACAAGGCCATCGACCTCATCGACGAGGCCGGAGCCCGGATGCGCATCCGCCGGATGACCGCACCGCCGGACCTCCGGGAGTTCGACGACAAGATCGCCGACGCCCGCCGCGAGAAGGAGTCCGCGATCGACGCGCAGGACTTCGAGAAGGCCGCGAACCTGCGCGACAAGGAGAAGACCCTCGTCGCTCAGCGTGCGGAGCGGGAGAAGCAGTGGCGTTCCGGTGACCTGGACGTCATCGCCGAGGTCGACGACGAGCAGATCGCCGAGGTCCTGGGTAACTGGACCGGCATCCCCGTGTTCAAGCTCACCGAGGAGGAGACCACGCGTCTGCTCCGCATGGAGGAGGAGCTGCACAAGCGGATCATCGGTCAGGAAGACGCGGTCAAGGCTGTCGCCAAGGCCATCCGTCGTACCCGTGCCGGCCTGAAGGACCCGAAGCGTCCGTCCGGTTCGTTCATCTTCGCCGGCCCGTCCGGTGTCGGTAAGACCGAGCTGGCCAAGTCGCTCGCCAACTTCCTGTTCGGTGAGGACGACGCTCTCATCCAGATCGACATGGGTGAGTTCCACGACCGCTTCACCGCGTCGCGGCTGTTCGGTGCCCCTCCCGGCTACGTCGGCTACGAAGAGGGCGGCCAGCTCACCGAGAAGGTGCGCCGCAAGCCGTTCAGCGTGGTGCTGTTCGACGAGATCGAGAAGGCACACCAGGAGATCTACAACACCCTCCTGCAGGTGCTGGAAGACGGCCGTCTCACCGACGGTCAGGGCCGGACCGTGGACTTCAAGAACACGGTGCTCATCTTCACCTCGAACCTCGGTACCTCGGACATCTCCAAGGCTGTGGGTCTCGGCTTCACGTCCGGTAAGGGCGACGAGTCGAACTACGAGCGGATGAAGCTCAAGGTGCACGACGAGCTGAAGAAGCACTTCCGTCCCGAGTTCCTCAACCGCATCGACGACATCGTCGTGTTCCACCAGCTCACCACCGAGCAGATCGTTCAGATGGTGGACCTGATGGTGGCACGCGTCGAGGTGGCCTTGAAGAACAAGGACATGACGATGGAGGTCACCGACAAGGCCAAGTCGCTGCTGGCCAAGCGTGGCTTCGATCCGGTCCTGGGTGCGCGGCCGCTGCGTCGCACCATCCAGCGCGAGATCGAGGACCAGCTGTCGGAGAAGATCCTCTTCGGCGAGGTCGGCCCCGGTCAGATCGTGTACGTCGACGTCGAGAACTGGGACGGCGAAGGCGCGGGCGAGGACGCGAAGTTCACGTTCCGTGGCGAGACGAAGCCGGTCACGGTGCCCGACGAGGTTCCGGTCGACCTGGCGAAGTCCGGCGCAGCCGACTCGGAGTAGACAGGCAGTAACCGAACGACAACGGGCCGCCGGTGGTTTTCCACCGGCGGCCCGTTCGTGTGTGCGGGTCAGATGCTTTTGCGTCCCGACCAGTTGGCGAGGCGCTCGGTGGGTCCGGCGGTGGGGTGCGGTTCGACTACGTCCGCGAACGGCACGTGGCCGCCGCGCGTCTCCGCCGGGATCGCGTGCCGTGCGACGGCGAGCATGGCCTCGGCGATTTCCGGGCGGGTTTCGGAGGGTTGGCCGGTGGCGACGGCCAGGTCCCACCCGTGCACGAGGGTCTCGTTGATGTAGCCCCAGATCGCGGCGCGGCCGGGGACGGTGCCCCACGGCGCGGTCACCGTCGCGTCGAGCCGGCTGTCGTCGGTCCAGACGGGCCACATGCGGTCCGCGGCGGAGCGGTAGGCGTGTGCGTAGCCATCGTCGGGGGTGTCGGTGACGACGAGCGGAACGGTGCCCGGGTCGCCGCCCTCACCGATCACGCGGGCACGCTCCACGGTGGCGACGAGGTGGCCGAGCAGGGTGCGGACGTCGAAGTCGGCGCAAGGAGTGGATGCCGTCAGCTGGTCGTCGCGGACCTTCTCGATGAGGGCGGTGGTCCAGGAGAGGGCTTCGCGGTACAGGGGCCGGGGGTCGGTCGTGTTGTGTGTCATGAGGCAACTATCGCCGTGAAACATGACATCTCCTGTCATGTATTTCTGCCAGACTTTCCGCATGCGCGCCGACCGCCTGCTCTCGCTCGTCCTCCTGCTTCGTAACCGCGGGCGTATGTCGGCGTCGGCGCTGGCCCGCGAACTCGAGGTGTCCCCGCGCACCGTGCTGCGGGACATCGACGCACTGTCGACGGCGGGGATACCGGTGTATGCCGAACGCGGTCGTGACGGCGGCTTCGAGTTGCTGCCGGGCTTCACCACCGACCTCACGGGCCTGACCGTCGACGAGGCCAAGGCTCTGCTGGCGGCAGGGTCGGCGATGACGTCGGAATCGCTGGGCATGGCGCCGGCGTTCGCGTCGGCGATGCGCAAGGTGGTGGCGGCGATGCCGGACGCGCACCGGGCGGCGGCGACCAAGGTGGCGGAGCGGGTGTTCGTCACCCAGGGATCGTGGCTGACCGATCCGGAACCGGTGGACGATCATCTCGGGCTGATCCAGCAGGCGGTGTTCGTGGGCCGGCGGCTGAGCATCCTGTACCCGTCGCGGGGCAACGATGCGGTGTGGCGCGTCATCGACCCACAGGGGCTCATCCATGCGGCGGGACGGTGGTATCTGGTGGCGACGGACGCCGGCCGCGATCGGACGTACCGGCTCGAGCGCATCGAGGACGTCCGCGAACTCGACGAGCCGGCGCAGCGATCGGCCGACATCGACCTCGCCGCGATCTGGGAGCGTCGCCGTTCTGAGTTCCGGGCGCGCGGGACGCCGGTGGTCGCCGACGTTCTCGTGCGCCGTGAGCGACGCGACGACCTGGTGGAGCGTGCCTACGCCGTCCGCTCCGAGCAGTCGGTCGACGACGACCGGGTGCGCCTGGAAGTGGTGTTCGGCGACGACTCCCACGCACGCGGGGTTCTGTGGGCGTTCGGTGAGGACGCGGAAGTGCTGGCACCGGACGCTCTGCGGGCGGCCCTGCGTTCCCGCGCGCTGCGGATGGCCGCCCGGTACGAGTAGGTTCGACACGTAAACCGAAGAACCACGAGAGGATGTGGCATGCCGACACGTACCGCACGGACCGCTTGGAACGGATCGCTCGAACAGGGAAGCGGCCAGGTGGAACTCACCAGTTCCGGTGTCGCGACCTTCGACGTCTCGTTCCCGAAGCGGGCGGCCGAAGAGGCTGGTGGAACCACCAGCCCGGAGGAGCTGATCGCCGCGGCGCATTCCTCCTGCTATGCGATGCAGCTGTCCGCGCTCATCGCGGAGGCAGGCGGCACCCCGCAGAGCCTCGAGGTGAAGGCGGATGTCTCACTCGGACCGGACAACCCGGGGTTCAAGCTCACCGGCATCAAGCTGACGGTCCGCGGCGAGGTGGACGGTCTCGACGCCGACGGGTTCGCGAAGGCAGCTCAGGCCGCCAAGGAGTCGTGCCCCGTGAGCAAGGCGCTCACCGGAGTCGAGATCACGCTGGACGCGGCACTCGAGTCCTGAGTGCAGCCGGCTACTGACGGTTGAACCGTGCCCGCACTTCCTCCATCTTCGCCTGGAGTTCGTCCGGGCTGATGACGCCCTTGTCCATCAACGCGTGAGCGGTGGCGACGACGGACCGGGAGCGGACGGGGAAGTCGCGGTAGATGGTTTCGCCCAGTTGGTCCTCGGTGTGGCGCCTGTCGAGATTGTCCCAGGCGCCACGCCAGGACAGGCATTCCGCGGTGGCCTGCATGCTCGATTCCCACGGGTCGGGTTTGCGGTCGAGGTCCGGTAGCGTGACGTCGTCGCGGGTCGTCTCCGGCGTCAGCGTGTTCAGGATGACGTCGTAGGCCTTGTCCGTCATCATCGCGCAGTTCCTCCGTTGTCCGAGGGTGGTGTGGTGGCGGTCCAATCGACCTGCGGTACGGCGACACCGATCATCGTGTCGCGGGTGACGATCGACGCCAGTTGTTCCTCACTCCACCCCTCGGTGCCCTCCGGGCGCATCGGCATCACCATGAATCGTGATTTCTGGTTCGAATCATGCACGCGCACTTCGACATCCGACGGGAAGTGCAAGCCGAATTCGGCAATCACCTCGCGGGGCCAGCGCACCAACCGGCGGCGATAGTTGGGGGTGCGGTACCAGTCCGGAGACATACCGAGAACGGGCCGCGGATAGCACGAACACAATGTGCAGACGATGACGTTGTGGACTTTCGGGGTGTTCTCCAGCACGTAGAAGTACGTGTAGTCGCTCGGCGTGCCCGATCCGGTCGGATCGCGCCAGTCGATCCCCACTTCCTTGCAGGTTTCGGTGCCGTCGGCCAGCAGTCGCTTCTTGAACTCCGGGTCGACCCACGCCTTCGCGACCAATTTCGAACCACCCGACGGCCCTACCGATTCGGCCCATTCGGAGAAGCGGCGGTGATCCTCGCGGGAGAACAGGCCGTGCTCGATGGACAGTTCCCGAATGGCGGTCTCCAGGATCTCGAACTCGCTGACCTCCTCCGAGGCCTGGATCGGGGCGTGATCGTCGTGCGAATGCGTCATGTGTCCGCCTCTCCTGCCGGCTCGAGCCAGCGCTCGGAGCACTCGGTTTCCAACGTGTCGATCTCGAATCCGGTGTAGCGGGGCCACAGGTCGGTCTGCCGGAAGCGGACGACGTAGAACGGCTCGGTCCGGCCGTCTTCCACGCGTCCCCACGCCTCGTCCTCGGGAATCACCCACTCCGGGCGGTGTTCGACGACCACGCCGGTGTGCCCGCGGATGAATGCCTGGGTTCGGGTGTGGAACATCGACGTCGCGTCCTTGACGGTGACCCGGTCGCCGATCTCGAACTTCGTCATGACTGGCCTCCAGTCGCGTTCCCGCCACCCGAACGGGCCCGGACTTCGTCGATTTTGGCGGACAGTTCGTCGGGCGTGATCAGGCCCTTGTTGATGAGCGTCTTGGCGGCCACCGTGATCCACCGCGCGTAGTACGGCAACCCGAAGTAGAGCGTGGCGCCCAGGTCGTTCTCGGCGCGGCGGCGCTCCTCGGAGTTCCACACACCGCGCCACCCGAGGCATTCGCACGTGACGTATGTGCTCATCTCCCAGTCTTCTTCGACCTTCTCCTCGTACTTGACGGGAAGGGCGTTCTGGCCGCCGACGTCGTGGAGAACGTGCCGCAACGCGTCGAACGCGGAATTGGACAGGTAATACGGCGAATCCATCTCGACGTGATGGACCGGGCCGTACTCCGCGACCCTGTTCGCCTGTGCTTCGAAATCTGCTGGAGAGTTCATCGCGTGCTCCGTCGTGGTGGAACTAGTGACAGGGAACTCCCAGGAGGTGGCGGCCGTCGTGCATCAATTCGTGCAGGTACATGCCACTTCGGGAGATCGCACCCTGGTCGAATCCGACCAGGTAGAGGGTGAGCAGAGCGAGCAGGACGACTCCGACGGCGATCAACACGATTCCGAGTGACTCGACGGACTTGCTCGGTGAGGAGACGTAAACCATGGCTACTCCTGGAGGAGTTCGGGTTCCACGATCTTCGGGTTTTACGATCATCGAACCGCCGATTGTCCGGGCATCGCGACGAGCGCCCCTTGCTCAGCGGCACGATCGATACGACGTTACTCCCGCCGTGTCGATCCCATCACCGTACCGTTCGGTCGAATCCGGCGTGCGGAAATGCAGCGCGGCGAACCAAGACAAACACCTGTCGAACCTGGCGGAACAGAATGCGCCAGCGATTCGTTCCACTGAACTGTGACGACACAGCAGAACACCGACGGCGACATCGAGATCGAGATCTGGTCCGACGTCGCCTGCCCCTGGTGCTACATCGGCAAGCACCGTTTCCTGTCGGCCCTCGCGGAGTTCGAGGGGCGCGACCGGGTGAACGTGGTGTGGCGGTCGTATCAGCTGTCGCCGGAGACGCCGGTGGGGGAACGGCGCAGTGAACTCGACGCCCTGGTGGAGAGCAAGGGTATGCCTGCCGAGCAGGTCCGTCAGATGTTCGGTCACGTTGCGCGCACGGCGGCCGACGAAGGCCTGAGTCTCGACTTCGACACCGTGATCGCCGCCAATACCTTCGACGCCCACCGGTTGATCCACTTGGCGGGAGATCAGCGAGATACCGTGGTGGAGGCACTGTTCCGCGCCCACTTCGGTGAGGGGGCCGTGATCGACGACCGTGAGGTGCTCGTCGACATCGGGTCGCGTGCCGGGCTCGACGCCCACACCGTGCGCGCCGAACTCGAGTCCGATGCTGGTGCGGACGCGGTCCGCGCCGACCTCGAGGTCGCCCGTCGCCTGCAGGTGTCGGCGGTGCCGTTCTTCGTCGCCAACCGCCGCGTCGCCGTGTCCGGCGCGCAACCGAAGGACGTGTTCCTGCAGCTTCTGACGCAGGCGAGCGCGGCGCCGGTGAACTAGCGGCGCGTGAAGTACGGGTTGGCGTCGGGCCGGAACATGAGTGCCACCGCCGCGATCACCGCCACGAGATGGGTGAGCCGGGCGGTCGCGATCACCGCGACGTCGAGGGTCAGGCCGGAGACGGCGGACATCGAGTCGTTGCCGGCCCACATCCAGGCGATCGGTTCCATCACGAGCGAAGCGACACCGAACACGCCGAGACCGATCGCGAGGGTGTTCCGCGCCCACGCCCGGCCACTGCGGAATCGGGTCATGACGAACAGCACCGCGCCGTAGACGGCGACGCGGACCACGAGTTGTCGGGCGAGGCTGCCGACGTCGGCGTCGGGGCCCTCCAATGCCGTCGACGTGTGTGCGATGGCCTCGACCACGCCGGCGAACAGGGCGAGGCCGAGCAGCCAGTACGCGTGCTCGACCGGCTGCGGGACCGAGGGTGCAGTACGAGTGGTCATGTCCCCATGCTGGTATCGGCGACGTCGCGGCACATCACCCCGGAGAGTGGAGTCCACCCCTACCCGGGTATCGGTGCGACACGCTTGCCATCACCCCGCACCAGGGGCACATTGAAATGCACGTCGTCGGCAGGGAGGCACTGTGCGTGAGCAGACACGATCAGGAGATGCGTGGCCGGCGTTGAAGGTGGACGACTGGACGTCGACGCGGAACACCCTGCACATGTGGACGCAGATCGTCGGGAAGATCCGCTTGGCCCACGCACCGCTGATCAACCACTGGTGGCAGGTCCCGCTGTACGTGAGCCCCCGCGGTCTAACGACGTCGACGATTCCGTACGGCACCGACTGTTTCGACATCGAATTCGACTTCGCCGATCATCGACTGGTGATCCGCACCAGCACGGGCGGTACCGGGACGGTTGCCCTCGAACCGAAGTCGGTGGCCGAATTCTATGCCGAGACGATGGACACGCTGGCTGAGCTGGGTGTGGCGACGACCATTCTGGCCCGGCCCAACGAGGTGGACCCCGCCGTCCCGTTCGCGGAGGACACGCAGCACTGTTCGTACGACGGTGAGTCGGTGCACCAGTTCTGGCGGCAGCTTGTGCAGGCCGACCGCGTCCTGCACGAGTTCCGTTCCCATTTCATCGGGAAGGTCAGTCCCGTGCACTTCTTCTGGGGTGCGCTCGACCTGGCCTGTACGCGGTTCTCCGGACGAACAGCACCGACTCACCCTGGGGGAGCGCCGAACTGCGGGGACTGGGTGATGGTCGAGGGCTACTCGCACGAGCTGAGCAGTTGCGGTTTCTGGCCCGGCGGTGGCGTCGAAGGCGCGTTCTACGCGTACGCCTACCCGGAGCCGGACGGGTTCGCCGACTACCCGGTCGGGCCCGACGGAGCCTTCTACAGCAAGGAGAACGGGCAGTTCCTGCTGCCGTACGAGACCGTCCGCACCGCAGACGATCCCGATGCCGCACTGCTGAAGTTCCTGCACAGCACGTACGACGCGGCCGCCGAGCGGGGTGCCTGGGACCGGGCCGCCCTGGAGACGGACCCGGCCCGATGGGACAAATCCCGCTGACGCCCTGTGGGTCAGGCGGCGTTCGCCGGCGCGGGCGCCGTGGCCCGGGTGGCGCGCTCCGTGAGGAACGCGAATGCCAGTCCGAGAACCAGCCACAACGTGGCCTGCGTCGCGAGGGACGACAGCCGGAACTGCCACAGCAGCACTGCGGGGAAGTCGTCGCCCACTTCGTTGACGGTGGGCAGCACGAGGTAGCCGATGGTCACCACCACGAGGAAGGCGAGAACCGGCGCCGCGATTCGCACCGACAGGAATTCCTGCGCTGCGACGGCCTTCGCCGCGAAGACGGAGGCCACCACCGCGAGCAGACCCAGGACGACGGCGGCGAGCCACAGCCAGGTGCGCTGAGTGATCGTTTCGGGGTCTCCGACAGCCGGCGGGTTGGCGGGGTACTTGAAGAACGGCACCGCCTCGATTGCCAACCAGCCCAATGTGGCCAATGTCAGACCGAGCAGCGGTCCGGACAGCGTCGTCACTCGACGTGCGTAATTCGCGACGACGGCGAAGATCGCTCCCAGAGCCAGGCCCGCGAGGGACGTGGCGAGGAACAGCCCGAAGCGCTGTCCGTCACGGCTGACCAGTGCGTCTTCCTCGTCGTGCGAGTGCCCGGCCGGCTCGGCTGCCTGAGTGGCGTCGTGCGAGTGGACTTCGGCTTCGGCAGCGCTGTTCGACTCTTCGATCGCGATGGCCGCATCGATGTGCGACTCACCGAGGACGAACGCGACACCACCGGCCAGGATGCCTGCGATCAGGCCGGCCAGCAGACCGCGGATGAGGAGTTTCGCGAGGGAATCGGTCAGTGGCATGGCAGACCCAGGAGGTGGCGGCCGTCGTGCATCAGTTCATGCATGTACATGCCACTGCGCGAAATCGCGCCCTGGTCGAAACCAACGAGGTAAAGAGCGAGCATCGCGAACAGAACGATCGCGAAAGAGATGACGGCGAGACGGGTCGTGTCGACCGACGAGCCGGGTGCGTAGGCGAGTGCCATAGTTCCTCCTGGGATTTCGCGTCCCCTAGGTCCAGGCGATGGCCGCAGTATCTGGCTGTCGAGGTGGCTCCCGTGAAGGACTACTCCGATTTACAGTGGCGCGACCGCTCCGGGATTGCACCGGATTCCTGCCGAACCATCGCTTTGTCCTGCGAACTTTTGCACCCGGCGGGCCGTCGTGTCAATCCTCCCGCTCGGCCCCGTCTCTCAGCCCTTGTTCGCTGCCGCGACGTCGAGAACGACCTCGAACTCGAGCAGCGAAGCTCCGGACGCCACCGGCTTCTTCTGCTCACCCGCGTGCGCTTCTCTGGCCGGACCGTCGCGCCACGCCGCGAATGCCTCTTCGCTCTCCCACTGGGTGACGACGAAGTAGCGGTTCTCGCCCTTGACGGGGCGCAGAAGCTGGAATCCGAGGAAGCCGGGGGAGTTCTCCACGGCGTGCGCGCGCGCTGCGAAGCGCTTCTCGAGTTCGGGGCCTGCACCCTCGGGGATTTCGATTGCGTTGATCTTCACCACTGCCATGCGGGCGAGATTACTCCGCTAGCGTCGGAGGGGTGGCAGGTGAGAGTGCGTTGCACGACGAGGGTGGAACGGGACAGCCGATTCTGCTACTGCACGGGCTGATGGGCAGCGCGCGGACCTGGGGGCGGCACGTGCCGTGGTTGCGTGAGCACGGCCACGTCTTCACGTTCGACGCCGCAGGTCACGGCAGGCCCGCACCGTCGCGGTTGACGACGGAAGCGTTCGTGAAAGACCTCGCCGCCGCACTCGCGCCCTTCGCCGAGCCGTGGGTGGTGATCGGCCATTCGATGGGCGCCCTGCACGCGTGGTGCCTGGCGGCCGAACACCCCGCGAAGGTGTCGGCGCTTGTGCTCGAAGACATGGCCCCCGACTTCCGGGGCCGGACCGCCGCGGACTGGGCGGCGATGATCTCGAAATGGCCACAGCCGTTCGCGACGCGGGAGGACCTCTTCGAGTTCTTCGGTCCGGTTGCCGGACAGTACTTCCTGGACTCGTTCGAGAAACGCGCCGACGGCTGGTATCTGCACGGGGACGTCGACACGTTCCGTGACATCTCCGAGGAGTGGGGTGGCAGGCACTTCTGGGACCAGTGGGCGTCGATCACCGTTCCGGCCCTGCTGATCGAAGGGGAGTTCACGATCACCCCCGACGGTCAGATGCGGACCATGGCGGAGCGGCATCCCGGCGCCGAGTACGTCCGCATCGAGCAGGCCGGGCACCTCGTCCACGACGACCAGCCCGAGCAGTACCGGAAAGTGGTCGAGGAGTTCCTCGACGGGCTGGGCTGAGAGACACCTCGTCCGCTGCGCAGGAGAGTGTGTTCGTTTTTTTCGCTTTATGGTTGGGGTATGGCCGCTCTGATGAACCACACGGTGTTGCCGCCGGGCGCCGACGATGGGACCTTCTCACCGCGTTAAAGTATGTTATCGCTGGTCAGGATGATGTGACGATCTCGACTCCGGAGGGTTCGGCGCCGTTGCCGGACAGTGTCCGGAGGCTGCTCGTCGACGCGGTCACGGCTCTGGATCGGGGGCAGGTGGTGACGGTGGAGCCGCATCGGACGGTGTTGACGACGCAGGAGGCCGCGGAACTGCTGGGCATTACCCCCCGACGTTGGTGCGGTTGCTGGAGGCCGGGAAGATTTCCTACTCGTCGCCGAGCAGGCACCAGCGGGTGGAGTTGGCGGACGTGCTGGCCTTTCGACAACACGAGCGCGCGCGACGCGGTCAGGTGTTCGAGGAGATGGCGCACGAGGAAACCCCAGACCCCGGCGACGCGTCTGACACCCTGCCCCTCGACCCGCGGATCGAGGGGCAGGGCAACCGGTGGCTGCCTGTCGGGTGGTTCTCGACGCGTGCGTCTGGCTTCCCCAGACCCTGAACAACCTGCTGCTGACGCTGGCCGATGCCGAGTTGTTCCGCCCTTCCGGAGCTGACCGACGAGCAGATCGACTCGTTGCCGCCCGAGGTGCGGCAGACGTACCGGCAGCCTCGTGCGGTGGATCCGGCCGAACTGGTGCGGTTCCTCGGGCATACAGATCTGGTGAATGCGGCGTGGGCATTCCTGATGCCGGTGTATGTGGACCGGGATCTGCTGTCGGTATGGCCGAACGTGGATCCCGACTTCCGGGCGGTACTCGCGCAGAAGTGGGTGCGTGACAACCACTATCAGATGACTGTTGACGGTTGGAATGGTGAGGCGGTTGAGGCGGCCCTCGCCGGGCCGCCGGATCATCCGCTGTGGGTGCATCTCGAGCGCGTGCATGTGCGGTCGTTTCGGGCGATGCTGCCAGATCCGGCGACGTGGGGAATCGGTTCAGCCACCAGGGTGGTCGCCCCGGGAGTCGAGGCGCTCTACGTACTCGAAGCCTCGGCGCTGGAGGGCGGTCTGTGGCAGCCGCACGATCCCCGGTACGTGTGCCCGGTCCTCATGCATCTCGTCGACAGGCGTTGGCTGGTGCGAAATCTGGGGTCGGAATCGGACCCTGCGATTACCACCTGAACCTACGTGGTGCGGGCGGGGGTGGATGGTTGCCAGCCCCTGGGTATCTATCGCGCGACGCGGTGAAACCTCACGCTGGTTGAACTCCCGGGAGTCCGGGAGTTCCACGTACTTGCTGTACTCCACGACCTATTCGAAGGCGCACATGTATTTCGACTTCCGTGACAAGCCCGACCGTCTCTGTGTCAAAGAAATGGTTCATGGCTACAACATATCCAGCTGCTTGTTCGTAGCCGTCGAGCTGGAGCTCGCCGATCTGCTGGCGGGGGGCCCAATGGCGCTTGCCGACCTCGCACAACGAAGCGGCACTGATCCCGATGCGCTGAAGCGGATCCTCCGCCTACTCATGAGCGCGGGGATCTTCTCCGTGGACGAGCAGGACAGATGCGCACTCACCCCGCGAGCCGAATTCTTGCGCAGGGATAATCCGGAATCGATCGCAAGCGAGGTGGAGCTCTTTGCCGGCGCAGAAACGTACCTGGCCTGGAGCGAGCTGCTCCAATGCGCACGTACGGGACAGACAGGATTCGGCCAGTTCTTCGGCAAATCCCTCTTCGAGTACCTGGCCGAGCACCCCGACTCCGCCCAGCGCTTCCATCTGGGCTGGCACGAGATCTCGGTCCGCGCCGGTCTCGAGACCGCGGAAGCGATCGATTTCACGGACAATCGGCACGTCGTCGATGTCGGCGGTGGCTACGGCATCGTGACCGCCCAGCTGTTGCGCAAACACGATCATCTGCGGGGCACGATTTACGACCTGGAGTTCTCGCTGGCCAGGGCCGGTCACACCTTGCGGGAATATGGCGTCGATGAGCGGTGTGGCATTGTGCCCGGCGACGGTTTCACAGAGGTGCCTGGCGGGGGCGATGTCCACCTGCTCAAGAGCGTTCTCCACACGATGAACGACGACGACTCGGTACGCGTCCTCACCAATTGCGCGAACGCACTCGCGCCCGGCGGCAGGATCCTGGTCCTGGAGCGGGTGATCAGCGGGGACGGCGAATACGTCTGGGGAAATGTGGTGGACGTCGCCATGCTGGTCATGACGGGCGGCCGGGAGCGCACGATTCAGGACTACGCGCGCCTATACGAGCGCGCAGGCCTCGGACTCACCGGCAGTACGCTCCTGCCCTGCGGCTTCAGCGTAATCGAGGGCCGGAAGTGAGACCGGCCGGACGAGCGAGACCTCCGGGAATCAGCGGACCTCGAGGAGCTGGGTCGGCATGGCTCACATTTTGATCGTCGGCGGACATGACGAGACTTTCCGAATGATCGAAGATCTACCGGTCGAGCTGACTGTGTTTCAGAATTCCGAATCGGTCACCGCGCGGCAGGCCAGGCGCGCCCACCGGCTGTGCGTATTCGACTACCGCAACCAGGCAGAGGCGCTCAGCATGGCGCAGGAGCTGCACGAGGTTGAACCCGTCGATGCCGTCGTGTCATTCACCGAGCACGGCCTCATGCCGGCCGCCGTGATCAAAGAGGCATTGGGCATCAAGGGCAATGCGCGGGAAGCCGTCCGGTTGACCCGCGACAAGATCGCCATGCGCGAGCACCTGGCCGGCCGTGATCTCGGAGCTGTGCTGACCCGAAGCTGCGATTCGGCCTCCGAGGTACGGAGCTTTCTTCAGTCAGTTGGCGGCCCGATCATCGTCAAGCCGGCTGAAGGTGCCGGCAGCTCCGGTGTTCTTCGCGTCTCCAGCCTTGACCAGGTCGAATCCGCATTCGCCTGCTCTCGCGGCGAGTACCCCGGGCCGACCCTGGTCGAAGAGTTCATCGACGGCCCCGAATACAGCGTCGAATCCTTCACCACGGATGGCCGGCACGACATCATCGCGGTGACCGCAAAAACCACCACCGGCCCGCCACGGTATATCGAAACCGGTCATCTGATGCCGGCCGTGCTCGCGGCATCGGCCCTTGCCGAGCTCCGCGGTCTCGTCACCGATTTCCTCAGTTCGATCGGTCATTCCTTTGGGCCGGCCCATACCGAAGTGCGTATCGGTTCGGCCGGGCCACGGATCATCGAGGGCAATACCCGTCCTGGAGGCGATTTCATTTGGGAGCTGGTGCACCGTGCGATGGGTCGCGATCTGGTCCGGGAGTCGATCTGTCATCTTGCCGGGCTGCCGCCGCAATCGCGAGCACCCGGGCGCGGTGCAGGCTGCGTCGCATTCTTTGGTTACGAGAATGTGGTGATCGAACGCGTGCAGGGCATCGAAGCCGCGCGTCAGGCCGAGGGGGTCATCCGGTTGCAGTGTTCTCTCGAACCAGGGCAACACCTCGGTCCGCTCCGGTCCTCTGCGGATCGTCAAGGTGTCATAGTCGCGGTCGGCACTGATCTCGTGGACGCCGAGCGCCGGTTGGCTGAGGCACAGGATCGGATTCGGGTGGAGACGAGCGCGCTCCCGCACTGACCGGGCAGATTCACGTTCTGCCCGGTCAGCCAGGTGTGGGGCATTGCGTGGGCTGCTCAATCGGTACGACTTGCACGGTCGTCAGGATTTCGCGAATGAGTGAAGTCACTTCAGAGCTCGACCGGCCGGCGACGATGCCGCTGACGGGCAATTCGAAATCGAAATAGCTCACGGTCTCCGGAAGAGAAGCGCCCGCGTCCAGCTCCTTCCATCGGACAACGTCTGGGTGGGCCTGAAACCGTTCTCCACCCGATATCGCGCAATACCGCGACGGAAGCAGGTGACCCGGGAACATGAAATCCCCGTAGACCGTACTGCTCGCCGTACTTTCGAACCACCGTTTCAGTGGATTGATTTCGAGAGGTGACCAATCGAGGTTGCAGGCCAAACCGGCCGCGACCAAGTCGATGCCTGTGGCAAGCCGGAATGTCTCCTTGATATGTCCGCCGCCAGGGCGGGCGCCGACCTCCAGGAAAACCATTCCATCTGCGGCCTCGATCATTTCGAGATGGAATGGGCCATTGTCGATACCCACGGCCCGAAGGTACTCGACCGCTACCTTGCAACGCCCACCGTCGTCGTCGACTTGAATCGATCCCTGCGGAACTCCCTGGGCAAACTCGAGGCAAGTGCCCAGATATCTGCTGGCGACGATCGCCACCGGCGCACCGGCAAGCATCACGCCATCGAAGTGGAAGATCGGCCCCTCCACATATTCTTCGAGCTGGAAGCGTTCCGGATCCCAGTCCTCCAGACCTGTAGGGTGGTTGAGAATCGCAGTGCCGGCGTCAGCGTAGGTGGCGAAAACGAAAACATCCTTGCTGGCGGTTCCATCGAGTGGTTTGAGCACCGTCTTCCCAGCCCAGGGAGTGACATCGGCGGACGAAGCGGTGAGCGCTTCATCGCAGCGAACAAATCTGGGCACGCGAAGTCCGCATCCTGCGACTGCGGCTTTCATCGCTACCTTGTCGTTCACGATGTGGACCTGCTCCGGTGATACTCCTTCTATTCCGAGGCTCCGTCTTATCTGCGCTGCCTCCATCATCTCGTACTGGGAGACGCTGATGACTCGGTCGAAGACATCGTCGGGGGAGAACAGGGTGCGAACTTCCTCGGCCAGACCTGCTCGACCCGGGCGTTCAACCCTCGTGCAAGGAAGGTCGGGCGGCACGGTCGCAAGTTGCGCGCTCGAGCCCACGTAGACGACATCGTGAATTCCATGGTCGATTACACGATGGTATTCGATGAAGGAATACGGAACGCGATGGAGAATGAGCAGTTTCATTCAGAAGACCCCGCTGGATGGAATATCGTTCGGCGAAATGGACTTTCACCTTCCAGTACTATCCCGGGCCGACGGCCGTGAAGCTAGGAACCCTGGGGGGAAGGATGACCCACCTTGCTTGGTCGTCATCGGATCGCGGACCGGCCGTTGGTCAAGTGCCGATACTCGGTTGCAATCGCATCGACCACTGCGGACTTCGCATACCGGATCTCGTCGATGCCGGAAACCTCCATGATTTCGATCGCAGTCCCGCACAGAAATGCGGCGTCGAACGATCCGATCTCGCCGTAGGCGATGTCGCGTTCCGTTACCGAGAGCTTCAGTCGCGGACACAGCTCATCGATTATCACCCTTCGGGTAATCCCGTCGAGGGCCAATTCGGCAGTCGGCGTGAACAATGCGTTTCCCTTGACGAAGAACACGTTCGAGCCGCTCGACTCGCACACAGCGTCGGCTGTCGAGAGGAAGAGCACATCATCGTAGCCGTCGGCCCGCCCGCGGTGGCTCAAGTAGCTCAACGCGTAGGTAGACGACGTTTTCGCCTGATACGGGTGGCACGAGGCGGGTGCACGCCGCCACGTTGCCGTCGAGAGCCGATATTGCTCCGCGGCCGAATTCGAAGGAAAGGGCAGGGCAAACAGGACCACCTTGCTGGAAGAGCCCTGCGCCTTGAAACTCACATCGGTGTCGTCATAGAAGACCAAGCACTTGATGTACGCATCGGCCAGATCGTTGGCCCTCACCAATTCGTGGCAGGCGTCGGCCAAGTCCGCATTCGAATAGTGCACGGTGTGCCCGAACAACTCGGCGGACCGCCGCAACCTCGCTATGTGGTCGTCGCATTTGAAGATGCTGCCGCCGTACGTGCGGATACCGTCGAACACCGACGTGGCATACGACAACCCATGGGTGGCAGGTGACAGGATCACCTCGTCGAATCGCACGCATCTTCCATCTGCCCAGGCTATTTCGCTGATCATCTCAGTCTCCATGTCGCGATCTCGCGTAGTTCTGCATCGCCTGTGTACGCTGTGTGTTGACCGGAATCAGCCAGTTGTCCAGGTTGACAATGTGAATTGCGCCCACCCGGACCTTCGCGTCGATGGCGCCTCGGCCGAGACAGACGTCCGCGAAACCCAGCCGGTCCGCGAAATGATACATTTGGTAGTAGTCGGCGATATACAGATTCAACCCACGCGGAATTCGGTCATGATCCAGTCCCCGAACGAGTTTCGTAAACACGCCACGGTGATCGTCGGCGTAGCTCAGTGATCCGGCCAACGGAGTATTCGAATACTTGTCGTAGTCCAGCTTCACGAAGTATTTCTCACCTTCGGACGAGCGTGCCAGCATACGCAGCACATCGCTCGTATAGAGGTTCTTGGCGTGTCCGTACTTGGCCACATTCATGGCCTGAAGGCAGGCGAAATCGCGCAGGACCCGATTGTCTTCTGCCACGTCCGAGAGACGGTGTATCTCGGTTGTGCACGCCGCTTCGGCCTTCCTCGTGATCCTGACGATTGATTTGTATTGGCTGGGTCCTACCGCGGTTCGCAGGGCGAGGTCCACACTTCGCGAAGACCGGAAGAATGCAGCCTTCATGAATGGAACTGCAATGACGTCGGCGCGCCGACGGCGATCGGATCTGCGAAGGGAAGGGACCAACAACCAGTCGGCGGTTGACGCCAGGCTCGACAACTCCGCCAATGTCCGATCGTCGGGCTCGTCACACACGGGCATGTAGAAGTATCCGGGTGCGACGTACGCTCGCTCGTGATGCAGGGTGTCATTGCTGCTCACGCTGCCCTGGAGTACCGCGTTCCAGTGCGCGATGTTCCGCAGCGGAAGTTGTGGCCGTGGAACGTTGTGACTGTTACAGAACGCATCGCGTTGGGGCAGCCATTCCATGGTCTTCCTCCTTTCCATTCCAGTTCCGATCGGCTGTCGTGTGCGACTGGCCAGAATTCTCGAGGAGGCGTCGCTCGCCGTTGAAGTGGAAGACTCGGTTGGCAAGTTCGGTCAGCCCGGGATTGTGCGTGATGATGAAGAAGAGCGTGTCCGGCAAGGCAGAGATCACGGCCTGCAATATCGAGATCTCCGCTGTTGTACTCAACTCGGAAGTCGCTTCGTCGAGAATTGCGACCGCCGGGCGATTGATCAACAGGTCGAGGAGCGCCAGCCGCTGCAGTTCCGTCTTGCTCAGATTCAACTGACCGGTGGCAGGGACGGGCTCGTCGAATCCGGACGGTAGTCGCCCGACGACGTCTGCCACGTCGAGATAGTCGACGACGCGAGCCAATTCGAGCGGTAACGGGCTGTTGAAGTGTTCGATCAATCTGCCTGGCTTGAAGATCGGACTCGACGTCAGGAGGAGGATGTCTTCGGCGTGGGAATTCGAGACGTATCCCGTCGTCCGGCCCAATGTAGAGAGGACGCCTGTTGTCGGCTGCAGTCTGCCCACAACCAGCTTCGCAAATGTCGACTTACCGACCCCGCTCGGGCCCATGACGACCACGACGTCTCGGCTGGCAAAGGACTCGGAAAGCTCTTCCAGTAGCACCGCCCCGGTGTGCGGCGCGACGTACGTTACCTCCGAAAATGATACGAGCGCTGCGTCTTCAACTGCTGAGCCGGTCCAGCACGGCGCCGGGCAGGTCGGAGGCGTGAGGAGACGATCCGCGCTGTCGAGAACCTGTCTGAGGTCCACCAGGCAACGGCCCACTCGGGCGAAAACAGCGATGAGGCTGTACGAGAGACTGAGCGCGAGAACACCGCTGAGGCCGGGTCCGCCGCCGGCCTGGACAAACACGCTTGAACCGACGACGACCGACAGGAAGAGCACACCCATCAAATCGAGCTTGTAATTGAACCAGCGGCGCGCGCCCGCATTGTCCATCGAAGCGAAGGCGCGATTCATCAAACTCTTGTTCAGCCAATTGACGAGGGCCGAATTGTCGCGTGCCAAGTCGAATCTCGCTGAGCTCCAGGTAATGGCCTCGACCCGCTCCAACACGGTCGACGTCGTCCCGATCTCTCTATCGTTGAAGTCCTGCAGTCGCCTTCCCGATCGCTTCGAACTGTGCCAGTAGGCGAAGCACATCCCGACAAGGGGCAGCAGGACGAAAATGTTCTTGCTCAAAACGAAGGCGGCGGTCGTGAGCAGCAATGTAACCGCACCCAGCGTATTCAGAAGTACTTCTGGCAGAAGTTCGTCGATACGTCGTTGATCCCAAGTCAGTTTGCTCTGATAGTCCTGATCGACCTCGTCGAAGGCCGGCCTGGAGGGCTTTGGACTCATGACGGTCGAGAAGTAATTCCGACAGTTTCGGGATGCCGCCACGATGCTGCGTTTGACTATGAACAGGGAGGTGAAAATCGACAGGAGGGCCCCGGCGGACAGTGCGGCGATGAGGGTTGTCGCTGCTGTCCGCGCATTCGTGGTCGAAATTCCGCTGGCAGCTGTGTAGTCACCGACAATCGTCAGAACGTCGCGGCACGCAAACAGGACGCACGCGACAACCGCGACCTTCGCGACGCCCAGGCTCATCAGACTGCGGCGTGACGAAGTCGAGAACTCCGCTCGGTCCACGCCCTGGGAAGAGCCAGCGACCGAACGATCCTCCTGAGCGAGATACCTTTTGCGTTCTCGAGCAGGATTTGCCGCACGTGGTGTGAGGTTTCGCATCACCTCCACGACTTCGCCTCCGGCCACTACCCATATCTCGTCTGCAGCATCTTTTTCATCGGGCTTGTCCGTTGCATAAATGACCGTGGTGTCGTGCCACGGCCCGCGCAGAAGGGAGGCCAACAGCCCATTCGCCAGGTCGTCGTCCAGCCCTGCTGTGGGCTGATCCAGGTAAACGAACTTCGGTTCGGCCAATATTGCCCGTGCCAGTTCCAGCCGCTTCCCCTGCCCGCGGGACACGTTCCAGCCCTCGTTCCGGTCGCGTGACTTGCTCGAGAGGTAGTCGCCGTAGAAGGTTCCGGGAAGTCGGGACAGTGTCAAGGCTCGACGGGCCTCGTCGTCGGTAAATTCGCTTCGATAGAGACACAAATTCTCGTAGAGCCCGCCAGGGAATATCCACGGTTCATCCGGTACGAAGAACGTTTTGCTGTTCACCTGGCTGCTGTGGCGTGCACCGATTTTCAGAACGGATGTCTTGCCACTGCCTGCGGCGCCGACGACGGCGATGTGCTTCGCCGTTGTTGCCGGTAGGCGCGTTGCGGTCGTATCGGTGTCCAGCGAGTGCGGACTGGATAGGTACTTCGCAACGTTGGTGTGCCCGACAATGCCCTGGGACAGACTCTGAACAATGAAGGGGATATTGTTGGCGACGGATTTCAAGCCTCCGACCAGCGCCATTGTGGACAGCAGGCCTGCTGGATCGACGTAACCAACGTGGGCCAGCTGGGTGAACACCGCGGCAAGCATGGCAACGATCGGAGTGAGTGTCGATATGAGGTTGATCCGCGCGATGAGACGCGCCGCTTTCAGGAGCGCGCGCTCCTCGCCATCTCGCTTGTCGGCATAGCGCCGAAACAGTTCGTCGTTCCAGTTCTTGAGCCACGCGAGCAGGCGATTGTTCAGCGAAAACAGGCCGACTTCGATGCGATCTGCCGCCGTCACCGTCAGTGCAGCGTGCGCGGCATTCAATTGTTTGGCGTTCCAGTAGATCACCGCGGAACTGACGAGAATCACCGACAGTGCCGCCAGAGCGCTCAGTCCCAACGCCACGAAGAAGTACGCGGAGGTAAAGGTGATAGTTGCGAGTGCCAGAATGATGAAAATGAGTCCCGACCACGCATTTTCGACGCGTGCTGCCTCCCGGTCCAGAAGCGTGACCAGGTCGGCCGGTTGGTCGGAAGGGGCAATGCTGCGTTTCTTGTGCAGCAGCCTTTGTTCGATGTATGTCCGGGCTCCGATGCCTACCACGTCGGCTTGCATGAAGGTGTGATTCAATGCAAGCCACGCCAAGTAGGTCAGCACGATGCAGGTGATACCAAGCGTGAGGTTCGTCGTGAGTGCTGAATCGCCGGTGACGAGGTGCTGGATCAGCGATTTCAGCGTGATCGCAGCACCAAAGGCGCATCCTGCATTGACCGCGATGGCCACGAGCCCGAGCATGATGTCACGACGAAGTCCGCCGAAGACGGATCTGCTCAGTCGCTCGCCTCGGAGCGCGTTAACGCTGTCCCGCTGCGCCGCGTCACACCACCGCTGCCATCTGGCAAGGTGCGAGGCGTTGGGCACAGGGTCGAGTCGAGTTCGGGGTTTGGGAACCTCGAACCAGACGACTTTCCTGAGGACGCTCAGCATGTGGAGTACGTGGGGACCGCCGTGTCGGCCAGGGCGAGCGACGCGATTCTGTCGCACAATTGCGTGATCATCTTCCATCCCTCGGCGAGTGCTTCGCGGAGTTCTCGAATCTCGGCCGGCGTTGCGCGATCGAGCAGATCGATCCCCATACTCACGTGCTGGCCGTCGTCTTCTCCGTGTTCTTGGAAGTGCGGAATTGCCGGAAACACTCGCGCCGCTTCCCGGTGCCAGATTTCGCCACTACCTTCAAGCACCACATGCATCAGCAGAGTGCGCACCATGTCGCTCCGGTACAGCATTTGATGCCTGAACCACTCCATTGTCGATACGAACGTCTCATCGGTGACCGGCACGTGCGCTGATCCCCGTTGGTTGCGCAGGTTGTCGTTATGGCCCAGTTCCTCGACCAGATGGTCGAGCGCCACCTGCTTGTGCGCCGTATCGGTAGTCATCGCGACACGCAGGTGCAGCAGGTCCTGAAACACGTCCGACCAGGTCTGCTGGCAGTCGAGCAGCCGTTCCCGAACGTGGGGGTCGTCGAACGAGGGGTCATCGATCAGCCGCAACAGGCTGCTGGTACCAAATTGCTGCAGGTACTTCTCGTTGTCCGCCAGGAGCACAGCCGCCCGATTCGGTACCTCGCCTGCAAACACCGCGTTGGGCTTCGCGGCGTCCTCGTAGAGTGCCTTGCCGTTGAACTGGATCGAGAGCGCCCAGAAACCGTCCCGGGTTCCTTCGAAGCCGTGCCAGGAGTCGCCGGGGACGAGGATCATGTCTCCCGCACCGACCTCCTGCTCAGCACTGCCCATCGTTCGTCCGGAACCCTCGCAGATCAGGATCAGACTGGGCTCCGGGTGCTTGTGCACCGCCAGCACCTCACCGCACTCCAACCTGACCCAGCTGATCGCCAAATTGCTGGAAGCAGGAATGAATTGCGCCAACTGAGGGTGTTGGCTGAATATCTTGACGACACCCAGGTTGTGGACGCTCCCGCCGACAACGGCTTCGTTGATCGTCTCGAGTGCGCTTCTGGCGATTATGTGCATAGATTTCTTCCTTCTGTGGGATCGACCTGCCTCGAGTTCTGTATCGCTCCCAATCCTGGGCACGTGCCTGCGGGCGGAACAGGCACCCCAGGGTTGAAAACGTCACCCCCCCAGCGGAAAGGGTGTCGAGAAGTCTCCCTAGGGTGTCTATCCGCATTCGCCACGCGTCGTTGAAGCTAGCTGAACACCGCAGTACGGATGAGAGGCGAGTTTCGCATTGATTTCCGAAACGATGCTCGAAGCCGAGCAGAAATTTGTTCGTTCCGGCGTGATCGGCGTCGGAGGCGCGTGCCTTCAGGCTGCTGAAGCGACGACCGATGAATTGTCTGGACGCAATATCGAGAATGCGCTCCGACAATGGGAGGCGGGACACGCGGAGTTTCCCCATGCGGCTGTCGCGGCCCATTATCAGACGGTCGGGCGTAACGGGGTCCGGCCCCACCTGGTCGCCATGCTGCAAAACTTCCATGACAACAACCGTGCGCATCATGTTCTCGGTGCCTGGCTACCGATGACATTCGATGCTCAGAATGGCGACTATCTGTCATATGTCGGGCTCGACTATTTCGACCAGGTCGTCCGGTCCGATGACGCGCAGCGCGTGGACGCCTTCGTTGCTGCCGCGGCCATGGACCTCGCGTTGCTGGAGGCGCGAGCCTTCGGGAGGTCGGCACACGCCCCCCAGGTGGTCCGGACGCGCGCAGTGACACGGGTCGTGACCCAACTCGACAGGCTCGCACCCGATTTCTCGCTCGATCCTTCCGTCGTTGCGGCCGGTCTTGCGGCGCTGGCTCAGCCGGGCGCCGACTACAGTTCGTTTGCTTCACACGCCGCGCCGGCGCTGAACGGCGTCCCCGAAGAGATCGGAAGTGCAGTTCGGCTGACGTTGTTGCCGACGACGCGCCTGCACGACGAGCAGATGTTCATCCGCTGCATCCAGATCTTCGAAGGTCTGTATCGGCAAGTCGTGACAGCGATTTCGATGGCGATCCGTGACCTGCGCCACGGTCTGGCTGCAGCGGCAAAGAGTCGCCTCGACCGGGCGTCGATCCGCCTCGAAGCGGTGCCTGCGCTCTTCCGGGTTCTCACGACGATGCCGGTTGACGCCTTCTCGATTATTCGCGGCTTCACCCATGGGCGGAGCGCGGTGCAGTCGCGCGCGTTTCGTGAGGTCGAGTTCGCCTGCGCTCCAATCGATCCCCGTGACTTCGAGCATGTTGGGAAGGTCGATGTCGGGGACACTACGTTGCAGGACGTGTATCTCTCGATGCGGAAGACGCATCCGGATGCACTCGTTCTCGAGGAGGCGATGCGGCGCCTGGACCGTGCGTGGGTTGCGATGAAGCGCGGCCACTGGGGCATCACCCTGAAAGTCATCGGAACGGTACCTGGCACCGGCGGTACGGCAGGCGCGTCGTATTTGAAAAATGCTGCGATGATGTCACTCTTCCCGCGGCTGTCCGAGGTGGCGTGAACATGAGCGATGTCAACCATCGAGTGAGAAAACAAATCATGGGATACATCGTGTCCCAATCTATTTCAGCCGTCTGTGAACTGGGTGTGCCCGACCGATTGGCGGACGGTGCGTGCTTGCTCGGCGATCTCGCGGCGAGTGTGGGCGCCGACGCCGACGCACTCGGTCGATTCCTGCGGGTCCTCGTCGCGGAAGGCTTGTTTGCGGAAGTCGGTGGAGGGCGATTTGCGTTGACGGAGGCCGGTGAGCTTCTGCGGGCAGACGCTCCGGGCTCGCTACGTCACTTGGTCGGCTTGATGTCGAACGAGGCCTACCTCGTGTGGGGGCACGCAGCGCATTCGATCCGGACGGGGAAGGAATCGTTTTCAACGGCGTTCGGAAAGCCGTACTTCGAATGGTTGTCCGAGAATCCGTCGGCAGCCGATGAGTTCGCACGGGGCCAAGCAGGGCTGGTCGAGTTGCGTTTGCTGCCTTTGCTCGACCACGACTGGTCTGACGTGGGAACGGTCGTCGACGTCGGTGGCGGGACCGGCGCGCTGATCACCCGGTTGCTCGATCGGCACGCGCATCTACGCGGAGTCTTGTTCGATCTGCCTCATGTGGTCGCGGAAGCGCCGTCGACGTTTGGTTCGGCGGGCATCGGCGAACGAACGACAGTCGTGGGCGGAAGCTTCTTCGACGACGTCCCAGGCAATGGTGACGTGTACGTGCTGTCTCAGATTCTCCACGACTGGGATGACGCGTCCGCCGGCAAGATCCTCAGCAGTTGCCGGCAAGCGATCCCGCCAGGTGGACGATTGATGATTGTCGAGCAGGTCCTGCCGGAATCGGCGACAACCCACCCCATGGCTCTGCTGGATCTCCACATGCTGGTTCTCCTGGGAGGTCGTGAGCGCACGATCACCGAATGGCGCCGACTGTTGACCGACCACGGATTCACGCTGGATTCGATCACGCAAGGTCCCCGGTCATCCGTCATCGAAGCGGTTCCGGTGTGAGCTAGCTGCCCTCGCCCGCGAGGGCGAAGAGTCCGTCGTCGGTCTGCTCGACCAGTCCGTCGATCAGCAGGGAGTGGAGGGCGCGGTCGCGTTGGCCCGGATCGCCCGGCCACACCTGGTCGAGCCGCACGCGTTCGACCGGGGCGGAGCTTTCACGGAGCACGGACATGAGCTTGCCGCGCACCTGACGGTCGGTGCCGGCGAATTTCTGGACCTTCCGGCGCTCACCGGTGTGCGCGGGACGTCCGGCATCCACCCAGGCGCAGTTGGGGAGCGGGCAGCGGGCGCATTCGGGGGAGCGTGCGGTGCACACGGTGGCCCCGAGTTCCATCAGGGCCGCGGAGAACGTGGCGGCCCGCGCGCGGGTGCGGGGGAGCAGCGCGGACACGTCGGCGAGGTCACGCGTCGTCGAGGGATTTCCCGGCTCGGCGCGTCCGTGCACTGCCCTGGCGACCACTCGCCGGACGTTCGTGTCGACGACGGGGACCCGCTGTCCGTAGGCGAAGCAGGCGACGGCGCGCGCTGTGTAGGCGCCGATACCCGGCAGGCCGAGGAGAGTGTCGACGTCGCCGGGAACCACGTCGCCGTGTTCGGCGGCCAGCACACCTGCGCACTCGTGGAGCCTCAGCGCGCGACGCGGGTAGCCGAGTTTGCCCCATGCGCGCAGTACGTCGGCCTGGCTCGACGCGGCCATGCGGGACGGGACGGGCCAGCGCCGCACCCATTCCTCCCAGATCGGGGCCACTCGGACGACGGGCGTCTGCTGCAGCATGATTTCGCTCATCAGGATGTGCCAGGCGGTGACGCCGTCGCGGCGCCACGGCAGATCCCGGGCCTGTACGTCGTACCAGTTGATCAGCGCGGAGGAGTCAACGGCCACTTCGTCCTCACAAGTCCCTTCGTTCACGGGGGAAACAGATTTTCCGCGGTCGTCACACTCCCGTCGCGACGGTGCGACACGCCCGGTGCACAATGATCCCATGCCTAATTCCAACCCCGTGTCCGCGTGGAAGGCCCTGCGTCAGGGTAACGACAGATTCGTGAGCGGTACCTCGCTCCATCCCAGCCAGGGCATCGCCGATCGCGCGAAGCTCGTGGGCGGCCAGCACCCCACGGCCGTCCTGTTCGGATGCGGAGACTCCCGCGTCGCCGCCGAGATCATCTTCGACCAGGGTCTGGGCGACATGTTCGTCGTCCGCACCGCCGGTCACGTGATCGACGACGCCGTGCTCGGGTCCATCGAGTACGCAGTCGGCGTGCTGAACGTGCCGCTCATCGTCGTGCTCGGTCACGACAGCTGCGGTGCCGTCAAGGCGACTCTCGACGCCCTCGACGACGGCAACGTGCCGCCCGGATTCATCCGCAGCATCGTGGAACGGGTCGCGCCGTCGATCCTCATGGGACGCCGAGAGGGACTCAGCACCGTCGACGAACTCGAGGGCCGCCACGTGGTGGAGACCGGGGCCCTGCTCATGCAGCGGTCGCGCATCATCGCGGAGAAGGTGGAGAGCGGCGCGTGCGCCATCGCGGGTGTCACGTACAAGCTGTCCGACGGTCGCACCCACCTGCAGGGCGCCGTCGGTGACATCGGTGAGCTCACGGACTGACCGCGACACGCCGCACCCGCTGAGCCGTTGCCGCGCGACGCCGAACTACCGTTGACGTCGTGCTGGAACCGAATGGACCGTTGCCCCCCGAGATTTACTGGCGCCGCAGGGCGCTGGCGATCGGCGGCGCCATCGTCGTGTTGCTGCTCGTGGTGTGGTTGATCAACTCACTTCGTGGTGGCAGTGACTCCGAGACGGATCCGGCGGCAGCGAGTTCCTCGTTGACCACTCCTGTGTCGATTTCCCCGACAGCCTCGGGTTCGTCCACGTCCAGTGGCGGATCAGGCGGTTCCGGTGGCGGCGGCGGTGGCGCCGCTGCCGCCGGCGGGGAGGCCTCCTCGGGCACGTCCGGTTCGTCCGGGGCGTCGAGCAGCGGTGCCTCGAGCAGCGCTGCTCCGAGCGGTCAGCCGGTCGCTGCGGGACAGTGCCCGGACCAGTCGCTGGCCATCAAGGTGGCCGCCGACAAGCCGACGTACCTGGCGGGTGAGGAGCCGAGCTTCACGACGGTCGTCACCAACATCGGCACCACACCGTGCGAACGTGATCTGGGCAGCAGCCTCCAGCAGGTGCTCGTCTACACGATCGACGGTGCCGTGCGGCTGTGGTCCAACATCGATTGCTTCCCGCAGTCCGCGGCCGACGTTCGGACCCTCGCGCCCGGCGAGCAAGCTCAGTTCACCGTGAAGTGGTCGGCCAAGACGTCCGCTCCCGACTGCCTGACGCAACCGGAACCCCAGCGCGATCCGGTGGGGCCCGGTGCGTACACCGTGGTCGGCCAGCTCGGTCAGCTCCGCAGCGCGCCGGAGCCGTTCAACCTCAGCTGATCCTCGGTGCGGGGTCGATGCGTGAGCGTCGATCGAATTCCTTGTCGAGGTCGGTGTGCTCGGGGTCGGTGAGCAGCGCCGCGAGGAGGATGCGGGCCTGACCTGCTCTGAGGTCGGTGGAGAACAGTGCACCCGCCGAGACGAGGTCGTGCCCGCCGCCCCCACCGCCGTATGTGGCGGAGGTCGGGCCGTTCGGCACGCGGGTGGTGACCACGACCGGGATCCCGGCGGACGCGCAGTCCCGCACCGCCTCGACGATCGCCGGGTTCGCGTTTCCGGATCCGAGCCCGTCGAGCACCAGCCCCTGGGCCCCGGCGGCTCGGCACGCGTCGATCTGGACGCGGTCGGCCCCTGGATAGGCGGCGACGATGTCGACGCGGGTTCCGGAGATCGGATGCCACGGCAGTGGATCGAGACTTCGCCGCGGGGTGGCACCGGCGGGGTGGACGGATCGAAACGCGTCGAGGGATGTCGTGTCGACCTTCCGCGTACCCGACGCCCGGTGCAGGGCGCCTCCGAACGCGATGATCACACCCGCTCCGCGCAGAGCGGGGTCCGATCCCGCGGCGACCGCGTCGGCCAGATTGGCCTGGGCATCGGATTCCGGGTGGTCGAACGTGCGTTGCGCACCCGTGAACACCACCGGCCGCGGGTCGGCGTGGTGAAGGTCGACCAGGAAAGCGGTCTCCTCCATGGTGTCGGTTCCGTGGAGCACGACCACCGCGTCGAGATCGGGATCGCGCAATTCCGCGGTGACGGCGTCGCGCACCCGGTCCATATCGGCGAACGTGATGCTCGAACTGTCCTTCGACATCACGTCGACGACACGGAGTTCCGTCCCGGTCCACGCACTGCCCAGCAGGTCCGGGCCGGTGACCACCGGCCTGCTGACACCCTGCCCGTCCCGCCTGCTGGCGATGGTGCCTCCGGTGGTGACGATGGCGACTTTCGGCACTGTTGTCCTCTCTCGCTATCCGGTCGGGCGGTCCGAGGCCAGGGTGCGGATGCGGTTCCGCGCGCCGAACCAGCCGATCACCAACAGTGGAGCGATGATCGCGATGGACCCGACGGTCCAGGTTCCGACGGGGTGATCGAACGCCATCAGTATGACGACGCACGCGAGGAAGGCCAGCGTCAGGAGCCCGGTGTAGGGGGCGCCGAACATCCGGAAACCGGGCCGGGTGAGTTTCCCTTCCTTGGCGAATTTCCACAGTTTCAACTGGCACAGCACGATCACGGCCCAGGCGCTGATGATTCCGAGCGCGGCGAGGTTCAGCACGATCTCGAACGCCTGCGCGGGGACGACGGCGTTGAGTCCGACGCCGAGCAGGATGACGAATCCGGTGAGGGCGATGCCGCCGTACGGCACTCCTGCCTTGTTCATCCGGGCGGCGAACGAGGGCGCCGATCCGGCCATGGCCATCGAGTGCAGAATTCGGCCGGTGGAATACAGGCCCGCGTTGAGCGAGGACAGCGCGGCCGTGAGCACCACGAGGTTCATGATCGCGTCGGCGCCCTGCACGTTGATGGAGCCGAAGAACGTGACGAACGGGCTCTCGCCGGCGTGGTACTCGGTATAGGGGAGCAGCAGCGACAGCAGCAGGACGGACCCGACGTAGAAGACCAGGATCCGGATGATGACCGTGTTGATCGCCTTGGGGATGACCTTCTGTGGGTTCTTCGTCTCGCCCGCAGTGGTTCCCACGAGTTCGATCGAGGCATAGGCGAAGACGACGCCCTGGATCACCACGACGGCGGGCAGGATTCCGTTGGGGAAGAGTCCTCCGTTGTCGGTGATCATGCTGAAGCCCGACGAATGTCCTTCGAGCGGCGTTCCGAACAGTACGAAGTAGATGCCGAAGCCGAGGAACGCGGCGAGGGCGACGACCTTGATGAGGGCGAACCAGAACTCCAGTTCACCGAACACCTTGACGGAGACGAGATTCAGCCCGAGGACCAGTACGACTGCGGCGAGGGCGAAGACCCATTGGTCGACGTTCCCGAGCGGTGCCCAGTACTTCTTGAAGAAGTTCATGTACAGCGCGACGGCGGTGACGTCGACGACTGCCGTCATCGCCCAGTTCATCCAGTACAGCCAGCCTGCGGCGAAGGCCATCTTCTCGCCGAAGAATTCGCGCGAGTACGACACGAACGACCCGGAGGTGGGGCGGTGCATGACGAGTTCGCCCAGCGCCCGCAGGATCAGGAAGGCGAAGAAGCCGCAGAGGGCGTAGACGAGCACGAGTGCGGGGCCGGCTTGCTGGAGGCGTCCGCCCGCGCCCATGAACAGGCCGGTACCGATCGCTCCGCCGATCGCGATCATCTGGATTTGTCTGGGGCCGAGCGCTTTCCGGTAGCCGAGGTCTTCCTCGACGAAGATGTCGGCGCCGGAGGTGTCGTCCTTCTCGATCGTCACGAGACCACCTCCGCGGCAGCGGCGACGGATGTCTGCCGTGGCGAACCGGTCGCTCTCAGGTTGGCGAGATGCTCGGGGCTGAGGAGGCGGTCGAGTTCTTCACGGTCGAGCAGACCGGCCTCGATCACGAGGTCGGCGACCCGGCGGCCGGAGACCAGCGCTTCCTGCGCGATCCGGGTCGAGGCGGTGTAGCCGATGTACGGGTTGAGCGCGGTGACGAGTCCGATGGAGTCCTCGACCCGGGCACGCAGCAGATCGGTGTTGGCCGTGATGCCGAGAACGCAGCGGTCGGCCAGGATCCGGCAGGCGGCGCCGAGGTGGCGCATCCCCTCGGACAGGGAGTGCACGATGATCGGTTCGAACGCATTGAGCTGGAGCTGCCCGGATTCGGCGGCCATCGTGATGGTGACGTCGTTGCCGATGACCTCGTAGGCCACCTGGTTGAGGACTTCCGGGATCACCGGATTGACCTTGCCGGGCATGATCGACGAACCGGCCTGTACCGGTGGAAGATTGATCTCGTTCAGGCCCGCGCGCGGCCCCGACGACAGCAGGCGGAGGTCGTTGCACACCTTCGACAACTTGACCGCGATCCGCTTGAGTACCCCCGAGAGGTGGACGAACTGACCGACGTCCTGGGTTGCCTCGACCAGGTCCGTGGCCAGGACGAGGGGGAATCCGGTGAGTTCCCGCAGCGTGTCGCACGCTGCCTCGGCGTAGCCGGCGGGTGCGTTCAGGCCTGTGCCGATCGCGGTGGCGCCGAGGTTGATCTCGTGGACGAGGAGAGCGGCCTCGTCGAGGCGGGTGCGGTCCTCGTCGATCATCACCGAGTAGGTGGCGAACTCCTGGCCGAGCGTCATCGGCACCGCGTCCTGGAGTTGGGTGCGCCCCATCTTCACGGTGTCGGTGAACTCGACCGCCTTGGTCGCGAAGGCCTCCTGCAGGACGCGCATCGCGTCGAGCAGGTCGTCGATCGCGAAGATCGTCGCGATGTTGACCGCGGTGGGGTAGACGTCGTTGGTCGACTGGCTGAGGTTCACGTGCTCGTTGGGATGGAGCTCCGCGTACTCCCCGCGCCCGTGGCCGAGGATCTCGAGTGCCCGGTTGGCGATCACCTCGTTGGCGTTCATGTTGGTCGACGTCCCGGCGCCGCCCTGGATGACGTCGACGACGAACTGCTCGTGCCAGCGGCCGTCGACGATCTCCCGGCACGCCTGCCCGATCGCGTCGGCCCGGCGGTGGTCGAGGATCCCGAGCTTCTCGTTCGCGGTTGCCGCGGCCCATTTGACGTAGGCGAGCCCGCGGATCAGATACGGGTTGGTGGAGATCGGCCGGCCGGTGATGGGGAAGTTCTCCACGGCCCGCAGCGTGTGGATTCCCCAGTAGGAATCCGCAGGCACTTGGCGGTCGCCGAGCAGATCGTGTTCTGTTCGCGTTTCGAGCACTTGATCATTCCTCACGGGGATTCGCGCGAGCCGTTGCTCTGCACGGATGCGGTGGACGGAGTCTGCTGCTCGAAGAGGTAGATTTCTCGGTCGAGCCACCCGGCTATCCACCTGCCAGGCTGTCAGACAGGTGTAATTGTTACCTCGCTCACTTGCAGGCGTCAACCCCGGGGTGTCCCGTATTGACGCTGCGGGTGGGGCGTGAGCAGAATATCCCCATGAACCTGTCAGACAGCTGGGCAGCCAGGCGTCCTGTGACGGCGCGGGTCAGCGCCGCGGAGGCGGTGCTCGCGGATCTTCGTGACGCGATCACGTCGGGTGAGCTGTCGGTCGGTGAACGACTTCCGTCCGAGGCATCCCTCGCGGCGCGGCACGGGGTCAGCCGGTCGGTGATCCGGGAGGCGTTGCGGTCGTGCCATGCGCTCGGGCTCACGGAGACGAAGTCGGGCCTCGGGACGTTCGTCGTCAGCGATTCGATCGCCCGCGACCTCGACTTCGGGAACTACGCGGCCAACGAACTCGTCGAGGCGCGCCCGCACGTGGAGATTCCCGCCGCCGGATGGGCGGCGCAGCGGCACACCGCCGAAGACCTGGCCGCCCTGCGCGGCCTCGTGGAGCAGATGCGGGACGAGGACGATCCCCTCGTGTGGGTGTCCCTGGATGCGCAGTTCCACGCGTTCATCGCCAGGACGAGCCGGAACCGCGTGTTCGAATCCGTGATCGTCGACATCCGCGAGGCCCTCACCCGGCAGTCCGAGACGCTGAATCTCGTTGCGGGGCGGCAGCAGAAGTCGAACGACGAGCACGACCGGATCGTGGAGGGCATCGCCTCCGGAAGCTACGACAAGGCCGCCCGCGCCATGGCCGAACACCTGGACGCCGTCCGGGTCGCACTGGAATCCGTGGTCGGAGAAGCAGGCCCGGACCGCCGGTAAGGACGGAGACAAGCCCTAGTCGTACGGCCCCGAGATCGACGTCTCGGCGAGCCGGGACAGGCCCTCGCGGATGTGCCGGGCCCACAGCCCGCCGATCCCCTCCACCGACTGCAGGTCGGCGGCGGTTGCGGCGAGCAGTGACTGCAGCGTCCCGAACGAGCCGACGAGCCGGTGAATCTGGTTGAACTGCAGTCGGGGAACGCGGGTGAGGACGCGGTAGCCGCGAGGACTCATCGGCGCCTCGAGCGCTTCGATGGTGCCCGGATAGCCGAACGCCCGGGCCAGCGTCGTGAGGTCGAGAAGGTCTGCGTCCGTGATCCTGTCGAGCGCGGAGAGCGACTTCGCGACATCCTCGGCGGGCGCCGGGCCGGTGCCGGCCAGGTAGTCGCGCACGATGAGTTCCCTCGCCACGTCGTTGTCGCCGACGAGTTCCTCGAGTTGCAGGGCGAGCTGACGCCCGTCCGTGCCGAGTTCGAGCACGTCCTGCTCGATCTCGACGGACACCCGCCGCACCATCTCCAGTCGCTGCACCACGGTCAGGGCGTCGCGGAGCGTGACGAAATCCTCGATCTCGACCACCGACAGCTGGCGGGTCACCTCGTCGAGCCGCGCCTTGTACCGCTCGAGGGTGGCCACCGCCTGATTGGCACGGGACAGGATCGTGGCGGACCCGTCGATGACGTGCCGGATGCCACCGACGTACACGCTGACGATGCTCATCGACTGGCTGACCGACACCACGGGGTACCCGGTCTGCATGGCAGTCCGCTCGGCGGCGCGGTGACGCGTGCCGGACTCGACGGTCGGGATCTTGTGGTCGGGGACCAGCTGGACGTTGGCGCGCACGATGCGGGACCCGTCGGTGGACAGGACCACGGCGCCGTCCATCTTCGACAGCTCACGCAGGCGGGTCGGCGCGAACTCCACGTCGAGCTCGAAGCCGCCGTCGCAGATCTCTTCCATCTGCTCGTCGTAGCCGAGGACGATCAGTGCGCCCGTGCGACCGCGCAGAATGCGCTCCAGGCCGTCGCGAAGTGCCGTTCCGGGAGCCAGCCGGGCTATCGTTTCGCGCAGCGCAGACGACGACTCGGCATCGTTCATCGCGCAATACTCCCGCTGAGGTAGACGTCATTGTCGGGGACCGCCGCGGAAACACGTCCGGACCCGCGTTTAGATTACCTATCCATGAGTAGTACCTGGACTTTGCCCGACGACCTGACCCTGCCCGCACCGGTCGGCAGCTTCCCCGCCGCAGGTCAGCCCGTGCCGCAGCACTGGTCACGGTGCTTCGGGTGCGGCGACCAGTCGCCTGCCGGGATGTCGATGAGCTTCACAGCCGGGGAGGGGCTCGACGTGTGGGGCCGGCTCGAGGTGGCACCCCGCTACCAGGGCGGTCCGGGAGTGATCCACGGGGGCATCCTCTCGACCGCATTCGACGAGGCGCTGGGCATGGTGTGCCGATCGATCGTCGACGGTCCGGTGGTCACGGGTCATCTCGAGATCGACTTCGCCAGGCCCATCCCGCTGGGTTCGGTCCTCGAATTCCACGCGAACATCGACGGATCGATCCGCCGCAAGGTGTATGCGAGCGCCGAGGCGCGCATCGTCGAGGGGCCGACGGCCGACCCCGACGTGGTGGTGGCGACGTCGCGGGGGCTGTTCCTCACCGTCACCGCCGAGCACTTCGAGAAGACCAAGGATTTCGTGGACGGCGTGCCGGAGCGCCCGTTCGGCACGTCGTCGATCTGAACGACACCTCGATCCGACCGTCACCGCAGTGACGCGATGGCGGCCCCCAGGTTCCCGACCTCGGTGACCTTCATGCCCTTCGGGGCCGCCCCGGAGTCGAGGGGAACGATGGCGCGGGTGAATCCGAGGCGGAATGCCTCCGCGAGCCTGCGCCCGACGCCGGGTACCCGGCGGACCTCGCCGGCCAGTCCCACTTCGCCGAGGATCACCAGTCCATCCGGAACGGGCTTGTCCTTCACCGCGGACGCGACGGCGAGGGCCAGCGCGAGATCGGCGGACGGCTCGGTCATCCGCATTCCGCCGACGGTGGCCGCGTAGACGTCGTTCTTCGCGATCGGCACCCCGCACCGGCGGTCGAGCACGGCCAGGACCATGGCCACGCGGGCGCTGTCGAGCCCGCTCACGGCACGCCGGGGTGCGGGCATGGACGTGGCGGCCACGAGGGCCTGCACCTCGCCGAGGAGGGGACGTTTGCCGTCCATCATGACGGTGACGGCGGTTCCGGGAACGGCCTCGGCACGGTGGTGGAGGAACAGTCCGGACGGGTCGCTGATGCCGGCGATGCCGTCTTCCCGCAGTTCGAAGCAACCGACCTCGTCGGCGGCGCCGAAACGGTTCTTGACGCCGCGCACCATCCGCAGCGTGGAGTGCTTGTCGCCCTCGAAGTGCAGCACCACGTCGACGAGATGCTCGAGCGACCGTGGTCCGGCGACCGCGCCGTCCTTGGTGACGTGGCCGATGAGGAGCACCGGCACGCCGCTTGCCTTCGCGAGGGAGGTGAGGGCGCTGGTGACCGCCTTCACCTGGGTGACTCCGCCGACCACGCCGTCGACGTCCGCGGCCAGCATGGTCTGCACCGAGTCGACGATCAGCAGGGTGGGACGCACCTGCTCGACGTGGCCGAGGATGGTCGCGAGGTCGGATTCGGCGGCGAGGTAGACCCGCTCGTGGACGGCGCCGGTGCGGTCGGCGCGCAGTCGCACCTGCCCGGCGGATTCCTCACCGGTGACGTAGAGGGAACGGTCGTCCGGGCCGCGGCGGGCCCACTGATGGACCACCTCGAGGAGGAGGGTGGACTTGCCGACGCCGGGTTCGCCGGCGAGGAGAACGACGGAACCGGGCACCACGCCGCCGCCGAGAACACGGTCCAGTTCGTCGATGCCCGTGGGCTTGGCGCGGGTGGACGTGCTGTCGATCCGCGTGATCGGAGTGGCCGGGGTGGACGGAAGTACCGCTCCGGCCCCGGCTTTCGCGAGCGAGGCGCCGGGGCGGCTCGCGACGGACGCGACGATCGGGGCCTCGTCCATCGATCCCCAGCTACCGCACTCGGGGCACCGGCCGACCCATTTGGGAACCGTGCACTGGCACGACGAGCAGCGGAAGCTGGTTTTGAGTTTGGCCACCGGGCCAGCCTAGGTATCGGGTCCGACAGCGGACCCGATCCGGCTGCTAGTGTCCGCCGCCCTCGGCTTCGGATCCGGGCGACGTGTCGGAGACGTGGCGCTCGGTCTCGTGGCCCGCGTCGACGGGAACGGACACGGTGACGTCGCCGGCCTTCTCGAACGCGAACGTGACGGGGAAGGTGAGGCCCGGGCGGACGCCCTCCTTCAGACCGTCCAGGGTGACGAGGACGACGTCGGCCGGTGCGTCGGCACTGGCGTCCTTCTGGCCCGCGGCCTCGGCGCCCTCAGCGGCTTCCTCGCCCGGCAGTCCGGCGACGAGCGCGGTCTGCGGAGCGATCTCCAGGCCGCCCGCCTTGTCGCCGAGGGTGACGGACTGCGCGAAGTCGGTGCTGATCCGGGTCAGCTTGTCCGGGGTGTCCTCGTTGTTGTTGATCGCGGTGAACGCGAGGACGGCATTGCCGCCCGGCTCGAGGCTGTACTCGGCGGAGTTGGGGTAGACCACGTGCACGTTCCGCAGGGCGATCGACCCGACGTCCGCGCTGTTGCCGTTGACCGCGGCGACCTGACTCGACGTCTGAGTGATCTGGCCCGCGCTGCAGGCGGACAGCACGAGTGCTGCGCCGGCAGCGAGAGCGACGGCGGTAGCGACTCGGCGAGTCGACTTGTCGAGAGCAGTCACGAGTTGTCCTCCGGTGTCAGGTTCGCACTTCAACTAGGCAGAGTAGTAGTTCGTCCGCGTGGCCTGCTCGCTGGGTACTCACAATGGTTGTCTGCGTGCGGTTTCGGCGCTGGAGAACCGCCCGATCGGGGTGTCCGGAATGCACGTATCGGGGACCCTGTCAACCCCTACGGTCAGGCCATGATGCCCCTGACCTGCACCGTTGATGCGACCAGCTTCCGGACACGTGTTAAACTCGAATGATCGAAAGGGGCACGGGACAGATGATTTTTAAGGTCGGAGACACCGTCGTATACCCCCATCACGGTGCGGCGCTGATCGAAGCAATTGAAACCCGCACCATCAAGGGTGAGCAGAAGGAATATCTCGTTCTCAAGGTTGCTCAGGGCGATCTCACCGTACGGGTTCCCGCAGACAACGCAGAGTACGTGGGCGTACGCGACGTCGTCGGCCAGGAAGGTCTCGACAAGGTCTTCCAGGTACTGCGGGCACCGCACACCGAAGAACCCACCAACTGGTCACGCCGCTACAAGGCGAATCTCGAAAAGCTCGCGTCAGGTGACGTCAACAAGGTCGCCGAGGTCGTTCGGGACCTGTGGCGTCGTGAGCAGGATCGCGGCCTGTCCGCAGGAGAGAAGCGCATGCTCGCGAAGGCGCGGCAGATTCTTGTCGGCGAGCTTGCACTGGCCGAAGGCACCGACAGCGACAAGGCCGAGACCATCCTCGACGAGGTCCTCGCGGCCGCGTCCTAGACAGTCGCGATACCCACAGTGGCCGAGGGAAAAGGTCCTGTAGTCGCGCTGGTTCCCGCCGCAGGTCAGGGAGTGCGTTTGGGCGAGAACAAGCCCAAGGCATTCGTTGATCTGGGTGGGACGACCATGCTGACACGCGCGGTCGACGGGCTCCTGCAGTCGGGGGCTGTCGACCGCGTCGTCGTGATCGTTCCGGAGGAGCTCGTCGAGTCGACGCGAACCCTCCTTCCCGGTGAGGTCACCGTCGTGGCCGGCGGCAGTGAGCGGACCGATTCGGTTCGCGCCGGACTCGCCGTCGCGGACGACGCAGAATATGTGCTCGTCCACGACGCCGCCCGCGCGCTCACGCCACCGTCGCTCATCGCGCGGGTGGTCGCGGAGCTGCGGTGCGGCCGCAACGCGGTCATCCCCGTCCTGCCGGTGACGGACACCATCAAGACCGTCGACGTTCTCGGCGCGGTCACCGGCACCCCCGAACGGTCCGAACTGCGGGCCGTGCAGACGCCGCAGGGTTTCACCGCGGAACTGCTCCGGCGCGCCTACGCCGCCGCCGACGGCATCGCCACCGACGACGCCGGCCTGGTGGAGCGCCTCGGGGAACGGGTGCGCAGCATCGTCGGAGAACCCACAGCATTCAAGATCACCACGCCGCTGGACCTCGTGCTGGCCCGCGCGCTGGTGGAAGAGGGAGCGCACTAGTGCGAGTCGGAATCGGGACGGACGTCCACCCGATCGAGCAGGGACGGCCGTGCTGGATGGCCGGCCTGCTGTTCGAGGACGAGAACGGCTGCGCGGGTCACTCCGACGGCGACGTGGCCGTTCACGCACTCTGCGACGCTCTGCTCTCCGCCGCCGGACTCGGCGATCTCGGCTCCGTCTTCGGAACCGGGCGGCCCGAGTGGTCCGGGGTGAGCGGTGCCGCGATGCTCGCCGAGGTACGCCGTCTCCTCGACGAGGACGACTTCGACGTCGCCAACGCCGCGGTCCAGGTGATCGGGAACCGGCCGAAGATCGGCCCACGCCGAAACGAGGCGCAGAAGGTGCTGAGCGACATTCTGGGCGCGCCGGTTTCGGTGTCCGCGACCACCACGGACGGGCTCGGGCTCACCGGGCGCGGCGAGGGGATCGCCGCCATGGCCACCGCGTTGGTCATTCCCGGTCGAAGCGCCAGGTAGGATCGCTGGTCGTGACCCTGCGCCTATTCGACACCGAGACGCGGGCCTTGCGTGACTTCGTTCCGCTGGCCCCTGGACACGCATCGGTGTACCTGTGTGGCGCCACGGTGCAGGGCGACCCCCATATCGGCCACGTACGCAGCGGCGTCGCATTCGACGTGCTGCGGCGGTGGCTGCTCGCCCACGACTACGACGTGGCGTTCGTCCGCAACGTCACGGACATCGAAGACAAGATCCTGAACAAGGCTGCGGAGGCGGGCAGGCCGTGGTGGGAGTGGGCCGCCACGTTCGAGCGGTCCTTCACCTGGGCTTATCAGCAGCTGGGCGTGCTGCCGCCGTCCATCGAGCCGCGGGCCACCGGGCACGTCACGCAGATGGTCGAGATGATGCAGCGCCTCATCGACAACGGCCACGCGTACGCGGCGGGCGGGGACGTCTACTTCGACGTCCGCAGCTACCCCCGGTACGGCAGCCTGTCGGGGCACAAGCTCGACGACGTCCACCAGGGCGAGAGCGCAGGCGAATGCAAGCGCGATCCCCGCGACTTCACGCTGTGGAAGGCGGAGAAGCCGGGCGAGCCGTCGTGGCCGACGCCGTGGGGCCGGGGCCGTCCGGGTTGGCACCTCGAATGCTCCGCGATGGCCGAGTTCTACCTCGGTGCCGCGTTCGACATCCACTGCGGTGGTCTGGACCTGGTGTTCCCGCACCACGAGAACGAGATCGCGCAGGCCAAGTGCGCCGGCGACGACTTCGCGCAGTACTGGCTGCACAACGGCTGGGTCACCATGGGCGGCGAGAAGATGTCGAAGTCGCTCGGCAACGTTCTCTCGGTGCCGAACGTGCTGAAAAAGGTTCGCCCGCAAGAGCTTCGCTACTACCTGGGCAGTGCCCACTACCGGTCGATGCTCGAATACTCCGACACCGCGCTCGACGAGGGGGCCGCGGCGTTCCGTCGGATCGAGTCGTTCGTCCTGCGTACGCAGGAGCGTGCCGGGGAGGTTCCGGTCGGCCTGTGGACCGAGGCGTTCGCTCGCGCGCTCGACGACGACCTCGCCGTCCCCGCCGCGCTCGCCGAGGTGCACGGCAAGGTCCGCGAGGGCAACATCGCGCTCGATGGTGGAGACCTCGAGGGTGCGCGCGAGATCGCGTCGCAGGTCCGGGCCATGCTCGGAATCCTCGGCGTCGACCCGCTGGACGAGCACTGGACTCAGGAGACCGCGGACGCGTCCGCGGCAACCGATGCCCTGGACGTTCTGGTCCGGGCCGAACTCGAGCGCAGGCAGAGTGCCCGCGCCGAGAAGAACTGGGCTGTGGCCGACGAGGTGCGTGACCGTCTCATCCGGGCGGGCATCGAGGTCACCGATACCCCCAACGGGCCCGAGTGGTCTCTCAAGGCAGGACAGTAGTAATGGCTGGAAATTCGAGTAGGCGCGGAGCCATCCGCAAGGCCGGTACCAAGAAGGGGCAGGTCGCCGGTTCCGGTGGCCAGCGCCGCAAGGGGCTGGAAGGTCGCGGCGCCACCCCGCCCGCGGAGGCCCGCACCAAGCATCCCGCCGCCAAGCGCGCCGCCCGCGCAGCCAGGGACGCCGACAAGCAGCCCGGCCGCGGTCGTCAGACCGCCGGGCGCAAGGTGCTCGACGGCCCGGAGAACGTGCTGGGCCGCAACCCCGTCGTCGAGTGCCTGCGCGCCGGCGTCCCCGCGACCGCGCTGTACGTCGCGGTCGGGACCGAGAGCGACGATCGCCTGAAGGAATCCGTTCAGCGGGCGGCCGACGCGGGCATCTCCATCCTCGAGGTACCCCGGACCGATCTCGACCGGCTCAGCGCCAACGGCATGCACCAGGGCATCGCGTTGCAGGTGCCGCCGTACCGCTACGCGCATCCCGACGACCTGATCGCGGAAGCGCGCAAGCACCAGGAGGCGCCGCTGCTCGTGGCCCTCGACAACATCACCGATCCCCGCAACCTCGGTGCCGTCGTGCGCTCGGTGGCCGCGTTCGGCGGTCACGGTGTGGTGATCCCGGAGCGTCGTAGTGCGTCGGTCACCGCGGTCGCGTGGCGGACGAGCGCCGGTGCGGCAGCCCGTCTGCCGATCGCCCGCGCCACCAATCTCACTCGCACGCTGAAGGATTGGGCGTCCAAGGGCGTTCAGGTGGTCGGTCTCGATGCGGGTGGCGACACCACACTCGACGAGTTCGACGGCAGCGGCCCCGTGGTGGTCGTGGTCGGCTCCGAGGGCAAGGGGCTGTCGCGTCTCGTCCGCGAGAATTGCGACGCCATCCTCAGCATCCCGATGGCAGGCCCCGTCGAATCGCTCAACGCGTCCGTCGCCGCGGGTGTCGTGCTCGCCGACATCGCCCGCCGTCGCCGCGGCTAGGCTGCGGAACCGCGAACAGCACGGCGTCCTCGGGGAAGCCCGCACAACCGGTACTGGTCCGAGAGCGTCGCTGTCGACGCTGTCGGCACCTACCGTAGACCTACAGTGTTGACAGGCTGGTACCAGCGGCGTTCACTGAGATCATCAGTGGCCGCGAGGTTGGAGGCCGGTCATGGCAATCACCGATATCAAGGAGTACGCGCACCTCACCCATCAGGACGTCGAGGCGCTCGGATTCGAACTCGACGCACTTCGCCGCGACGTCGCGGAGTCCCTCGGGGAGAAAGACGCGACGTACATCCGCCGCACCATCGCGTTCCAGCGCGTGCTCGACGGACTCGCGCGACTGGTCATCCACGGAAGCCGGACGACCACGGGCGTGGTTCTCGGTACGACGGCACTGGGTGCGGCCAAGAGCATCGAGAACATGGAGATCAGCCACAACGTCTCGCACGGCCAGTGGGACTGGATGAACGATCCCGAGATCCACTCGAGCACCTGGGAGTGGGATCAGGTGGGGCCGTCGTCGCAGTGGAAGTATGCGCACAACTTCCGTCATCACAAGTACACCAACGTGCTCGGAATGGACGAGGACGTCGGGTTCGGCGTCATGCGGGTCACTCGTGATCAGGAATGGCGTCCGATCCACCTGCTGCAGCCGATCCAGAATCTCCTGCTCGCGGCGTCGTTCGAGTGGGGCATCGCGCTCCACGATCTGCTTCCGCCCAGTGCCGAAGACAGGGCGAGTCGGCGTCTGCGTCCACCGGTGCGAGATCTGCTCGGCAAGATCGCGCGGCAGATGGTCAAGGACTACGTGCTGTTCCCCGTTCTCAGTGGGCGGCGGTGGCGACGAACGCTGAAGGCGAATCTCGTCGCCAACCTCCTGCGGAACGTGTGGTCGTACGTCGTGATCTTCTGCGGGCACTTCCCCGACGGAGCGGAGAAGTTCACGCTCGCGGAACTCGAGCACGAAAGCCGGGCCGAGTGGTATCTCCGCCAGATGCTCGGCACCGCGAACTTCCGGGCCGGCGCCGTCATGGCCTTCATGAGCGGCAACCTGTGCTATCAGATCGAGCACCACCTCTTCCCCGACCTTCCCAGCAATCGGTACGCCGAGATCTCGACCGCGGTGCGCGGCCTGTGCGAGAAGTACGACTTGCCGTACACCACTGGTTCGCTTGCGCGGCAGTACCTTCTGACGCTGCGCACCATTCACAAACTGGCGCTGCCCAACCGGTTCCTCCGGGCGACGTCCGACGACGCGCCGGAGACGGCCTCGGAAGTGAAGTTCCGTGGGCGGTCAACGCTCGGCGCCGATCCCGTGACCGGACGCCTTCGCGGGCTCCGGACCGCCCTGGCCGCGAGATAGACCGTCACCGCGGAATGGTCGACGCCACCGTTCGGTGGAAGCGGACCCGGTGCCCGGGCCGCAACTGCGCGGCCACCGGCAGATCGGCCTCGGCCACCACGGCGATCACCGGATAGCCGCCGGTCACCGGATGATCGGCCAGGAACAGGATGGGCCGACCGTTGGGCGGCACCTGCAACGCCCCCGCCACCATCGCCTCGCTCGGCATCTCTTCCGTCACGGCGCGGTGTAGCGGTCCCGGACCCTCGAGCCGCGCTCCCACACGATTGGTGTCGGAGCTGACCGTCCACGTCTCGCGGAGAAGGGCTGCGACGGACGCTGGTGTGAACCAGTCGTCCCGCGGTCCGAGCCGGACACGCATCATCAGGGGATCCTCGGGAGCGACGGGTGGGGGGATGATCTCGTCCGCAGGCCAGTCGCCGGCATCTGCTCCGACCAGCAGCCGATCACCGTCGGCGACGGGATCGGGGCCGATCCCCGACAGAGTGTCGGTGGACCGGCTCCCCATCACCGCGGGCACGTCGAAACCTCCGCGCACCGCCACGTAGCTGCGAAGTCCCTCCGACGCGAACGCGATCTCCAGCAGGTCGCCGGTAGCCAGGTGCAGCATCGTGTAGTCGGGCCGGGGTTCGGAGTTGACGGTGACGGGGCTGCGGGCGCCCGTGACGGCGACGGAGACGGTCCCGGCCGCACGCACCGCGAGCCCGCCCAGCGTGACCTCCAGCGTGGCTGCGCCGGAGTGGTTGCCCACCAACCTGTTTGCGCTGTCGTGTGCGTCTCGGTCGGCGGCACCCGACTCGCCGACCCCAATCGACGCGTAACCGGGGCGGCCCCGATCCTGCACGGTGGTGAAGGGTCCGGTGCGCACGACCTCGAGCCAAGCCATCGTTCGATTGTCCCGCATCCGCAGGTCTGCTGGATACGCTCTCGTCGGATCAGTCGCTCAGGAGACTGCGGTGTCGCCGTGCGCGGCAGCGACTTCGGTGGACAGCAGCTGTCCGTCGTGGGTGGACAGTCCCTCGGCGAGTCCGGGCACGGTCGCGGTGGCTTCCTTCCAACCCTTGTCGGCGAGCGCGACGACGTAGGGGAGGGTGGCGTTGGTGAGGGCGTAGGTGGAGGTGCGGGGGACGGCGCCGGGCATGTTGGCGACGCAGTAGAAGACGGAGTCGTGGACCTGGTAGGTGGGTTCGGCGTGGGTGGTGGGTCGTGAGTCCTCGAAGCAGCCGCCCTGGTCGATGGCGATGTCGACGAGCACCGAGCCGGGCTTCATCCGCGAGACGAGGTTGTTGGAGACGAGGGTGGGGGCCTTGGCGCCGGGGACGAGGACGGCGCCGATGACCAGGTCGGCGTCGAGGACGGCCTGCTCGAGTTCGAGGCTGTTGGACGTGATGGTCTTGACCTGGCCGTGGTAGAGCGCGTCGATCTCGCGGAGGCGGGCGATGGACAGGTCCAGGACGGTGACGTCGGCCTGCATGCCGTAGGCGATCGCGATCGCGTTCTTGCCGGAGACGCCGGCGCCGATGACGACGACCTTGGCGGGGCGCACACCGGGGACGCCGCCCATCAGGACGCCGCGGCCGCCGCCGTGGCGCATGAGGTGGTAGGCGCCGGCCTGTGGGGCGAGGCGTCCGGCGACCTCGCTCATCGGGGCGAGCAGTGGGAGGGAGCCGTCGGCGCCGACGACGGTTTCGTAGGCGATGGAGGTGGTCTTCGACGCGAGCAGGGCGTCGGTGCAGTCCTTCGAGGCGGCCAGGTGCAGGTAGGTGAACAGCACCTGGTCCTGGCGCAGGCGGGCGTATTCCTCGGCGATGGGTTCCTTGACCTTCAGGAGCAGGTCGGCGGTGTCCCACACCTGGTCGGCGGCCTGGAGGATCTGGGCGCCTGCGGCTTTGAAGTCTTCGTCGGCGAAGGACGAGCCGATGCCGGCGCCGGATTCGATGACGACTTCGTGGCCGCGTTCGCTGAGTTCGTGGACACCGGCGGGGCTGATGGCCACGCGGTATTCGTGGTTCTTGATTTCGCGGGGGATGCCGATCTTCATGAGAGCTCCGTGCTGTCGAAAATTCGATTGGTAGGTGCCAATAGTGAAGAAAACGACCATTCATGCCAAGAGTTGTGAATATAATTCTCAACATTGGGGGTGCTGGCTCTCGACTATTCGAATGCGGGCACCCTGAGCCGGTCCTCGTCGAACGATGTTCGGAGGGTGGCTCCGCCCCGTGAGTACTTATTAACCGCCCGACGTTAAGAAGTACTCACGGGTGGCGGAGCCGCAGGATCAGCATGGCCGTGTGCAGCGACGTCCGGGACTCGGCGTCGTCGAGGTCGACACCGAGCAGGCGCTGGATCGTGGCCAGTTTCGCGTACAGCGTGGGGCGAGAGAGGTGAAGCTGTTTCGCGAGTTCCGTCTTGTTGCCACCGAGTTCGAGGAAGCTGCGCAGGACGTCGACGCTGTCGCCGCCGTGCCGCGCCTGATGCTCCAGCAGGCCGCGGAGTTCGGTCTCTGCGAAGGCCTGCACCCGCGGATCGGTCCGGATGAGGGCGAGGAGACCGCGCAACCGGATGTCGGCTGCACGGTGAAAGACCTTGTCGCCCGGTGGCAACGACAGCGCGACCTCGGCGATGTGAGCGGATTCCGTCAGGCCGCCCGCGGCGTCCAGGAGCCGGGTCGACTCGGGACCGACGCCGATCGTGCACTGCAGGACGCCGTCGAGCCGGGCGAGCGCGGCACGGATCGCCGCGCAGAGTTCGGGCAGCGCGTCGGGTGTGGACGCCGGTGGATGGGACAGGAGCACGTCGATCTGTCCGGCGCGGGTGTTCGCGGTGAGTGCGGTTTGCCGCGACGTCCGGACCGCGTGGCGGACGGCGTCCAGCATGTTCACTCGGCGTCGCTGCGCGAGAACCTGGTCGGCGCTGAGGGTTTCGCTGACCCGGACGGTCATCGGCAGGTATGTTAGTGCCGGCCGGAGGCCGAGCGCATGGGCGCGCGCGGTCGCCTCGGCCTCGTCCTGGATGCGTCCGCGGCGGAGTTCGTCGACGAGCCCGCTCTGGGCCTGCTGCTCGAGTGCGGTCCGGTCCTGCTCGACCATGCGGTTCAGTGCGAGCGCCTGCGCGGCACGCTCGAGGGTCATCCGCGCCCGACCTTCGGCGGCGACGGGGCGAGGGGCGACGAGTCGTCCCCACTCCTGCCGATGTGCGCCGACGGGCGTCGTCGTCCACGACTCCGGGCCGTCGATCGCGGTCTGGTGCGACACGGGCGTCAGCCGCGACCGACGTTCCCACTCGGCGAGGAGGTCCGCCGCCGTGGTTCCCTGCGCCGCGAACGCCAGTACCTGCCGGTTGAGGTCCTCGAGGACGATCGGGGCGCCGAGCATGCCGGCTGCGGCGTCGACGATCTCACCGAGTGACGCCCGCTTCATGCTCAGGTCGGTGAAGACTTCGTGCGCGTGCCGTGCGAAGGCGACCTCGTCGTACTGCTCCGCGACGATCGAGCGGTGTACTTCCTCGGTGACCTCGACGAACCGGATCTGACGGTGCAGTGCGATGACCGGAAACGACAGTCTGTCGGCGGCGCGCGCAACCCCGTCCGGCACGGTGTCGACGTGGACGCCGAGTTCGACGACGAGTCCGGCTGCGCCCGCCGCGGCCAGTCCCTCCAGGTACCCCACGCTCGACGAGTCGTCCGCGAGCGGCTGGCCGGTGGTGAGGACGAGTTCTCCACCCTGGAGGAGGTTCGACAGATCGGGTAGATCGCTGACGTGCACCCATCGGACCGGTCTGTCGAGCGGTCCGCCGCCGATCACCTCGGGTGTTCCCGCCTGCACGACCGGGAGCGCCAGGATGTCGACGATGGTGGGCTGCATTTACGCAGTGTAAATCAGAAGTCGGGATTCCTTACAGATCGTCGGGCTCCAGTGCCTGGTTGACGGACCAGAGTGAAGACATCGCACTTCGCGCGGAGTTTCCGCGTATCGGCTCTCTCGGTAAGGACACCCATGACACACAGCGACGGCGCAGCGCAGGCCCGGACCATCCAGCACTGGTTCGACAACAAGAGTTTCACGGGCACGAGCGGCAACACCGCCCCGGTGACGAATCCGGCGACCGGTGCCGTCACCGGTCAGGTCGCCCTCGCCAGCGTCGAGGACGCCCGCGCCGTCATCGACGCCGCCGCCGCCGCGTTCCCCGCCTGGCGCGACACCTCCCTCGCCAAGCGCACCCAGGTGATCTTCACGTTCCGGGAACTGCTCAACGCCCGCAAGGGCGAACTCGCCGAGATCATCACCGCCGAGCACGGCAAGGTCGTCTCCGACGCCCTCGGCGAAGTCAGCCGCGGCCAGGAAGTCGTCGAATTCGCCTGCGGCATCGCCCACCTGCTCAAAGGCGGCATGACCGAAAACGCCTCCACCAACATCGACGTCTCCTCCCTCCGCCAACCCGTCGGCCCGGTCGGCATCATCTCCCCGTTCAACTTCCCCGCCATGGTCCCGATGTGGTTCTTCCCCATCGCCATCGCCGCCGGCAACACCGTGGTGTTGAAGCCGTCCGAGAAGGACCCGACCGCCGCGATCTGGATGGCCGAACTCTGGGCCGAAGCCGGACTCCCGGCCGGGGTGTTCAACGTGCTGCAGGGCGACAAGACCGCCGTCGACGAACTCCTCACCCACCCCGCCATCAAGGCCATCAGCTTCGTCGGCTCCACCCCCATCGCCCAGTACGTCTACGCCACCGGCACCGCCCACGGCAAACGCGTCCAAGCCCTCGGCGGGGCGAAGAACCACGCCATCGTCCTGCCCGACGCCGACCTCGACCTCGCCGCCGACGCCATGGTCAACGCCGGCTTCGGCTCCGCCGGCGAACGCTGCATGGCCATCAGCGCCCTGGTCGCGGTCGGCGACATCGCCGACGAACTCGTCGCCAAGATCAAAGACCGCACCGACACATTGAAGATCGGCGACGGCACCCAGGACTCCGACATGGGCCCGCTGGTGACCAAGGTGCACCGCGACAAGGTCGCCTCCTACATCGACGCCGGCGAAAACGACGGGGCCACCATCGTCGTGGACGGCCGACAGGTGCAGGCAAATGGCGGCAAGGACGGGTTCTGGCTCGGCCCGACCCTGATCGACCACGTCACCACCGACATGAGTGTGTACACCGACGAAATCTTCGGACCCGTCCTGTCCGTCATCCGGGTCGAGTCCTACGACGAGGCCCTGGAACTGGTGAACGCGAGCCAGTTCGGGAACGGCACCGCCATCTTCACCAACGACGGCGGCGCCGCCCGACGGTTCCAGAACGAGGTCGAGGTCGGCATGGTCGGCATCAACGTCCCCATCCCCGTCCCCATGGCGTACTACAGCTTCGGGGGCTGGAAGAACTCCCTCTTCGGCGACACCCACGCCCACGGCACCGAAGGCGTCCACTTCTTCACCCGCGGCAAGGTCGTCACCACCCGCTGGCTCGACCCCAGCCACGGCGGCATCAACCTCGGCTTCCCCCAGAACAACTGAGCCGGAAAGGACCTACGGTTATGACGACGACAGTCTCCCAGGAACTTTTGCCTACCGGTCAGTCCCTCGACGCGGCCCGTGTCGAAGGGGAGCGCGCGTATGCCCTCGACCGGGCGCATGTGTTCCACTCGTGGTCCGCGCAGGAGCAGATCACCCCGATGACGATCCTCGCGTCCGAGGGTTCGTATGTGTGGGACGGTGCCGGGAACCGCATGCTCGACTTCTCGTCCCAGCTCGTCAACACGAACATCGGGCACCAGCACCCCAAAGTCGTTGCCGCCATCCAGGACCAGGCCGCGAAGCTGTGCACCATCGCACCGCAGTACGTGAACGACGCCCGCTCCGAGGCCGCCCGGCTGATCGCCGAGCGGACCCCGGGTGACCTGAACAAGGTGTTCTTCACCAACGGCGGCGCCGACGCCAACGAGCACGCTGTGCGGATGGCTCGGTTGCACACCGGCCGTTACAAGGTGCTGTCGCGGTACCGCTCGTACCACGGCGGCACGGACACCGCGATCAACCTCACCGGCGACCCGCGCCGGTGGCCCAACGACTACGGCAACAGCGGAGTCGTCCACTTCCACGGACCGTTCCTGTACCGGTCGCAGTTCCACTCGGAGAACGAGCAGCAGGAAACCGAGCGCGCGCTCGAGCACCTCGACCAGCTGATCCGCCTCGAGGGGCCGAACTCGATCGCAGCGATCGTGCTCGAATCGGTTCCCGGGACCGCGGGAATCATGGTGCCCCCGCCCGGTTACATGGCAGGTGTGCGCGAGATCTGCGACCGCTACGGCATCGTGTTCATCGCCGACGAGGTGATGTCCGGGTTCGGCCGGACCGGAAAGTGGTTCGCGATAGACCATTTCGGTGTCGTCCCCGACCTGATCACGTTCGCGAAGGGGGTCAACTCCGGATACGTCCCGCTCGGTGGTGTCGCGATCAGCGAGAAGATCGCGGCGACGTTCGCCGACCGGCCGTACCCCGGCGGACTCACCTACTCGGGGCACCCGCTCGCCACCGCAGCCGCCGTCGCGACGATCAACGCGATGGAGGACGAGCGGATCGTCGAGAACGCGGTCCGGATCGGCAGCGAGATCCTCGGCCCCGGACTGCGGGGCCTCGCCGACCGGCACCCGTCGATCGGTGAAGTTCGCGGACTCGGCGTGTTCTGGGCGATCGAACTCGTCGCCGACCGTGCCACGAAGGAACCGCTCGCTCCGTACGGCGCCTCCAGTCCGGCGATGAACGAGGTGATTGCGGCGTGCAAGGCAGGAGGATTGCTGCCGTTCGCCAACTTCAATCGCGTTCACGCTGTGCCGCCGTGCACCGTCACCGAGGCCGAGGCCCGTGAGGGGCTCGCAATCCTCGACACGGTTCTCGACATCGCGGACGCGCACCGCAACTCCTGACACCCAGTCTGCCGACACATCCGTGTCCTGACACTCGATCCGTCCCGCGGTCAATGGCGCCCGCGGGACGGATCTTTCTCGTTTCCACGACAACACACGGCGCCCGGATCTCAACGGAGAGAATCTATGAGCTCGACCACGTCCACGTTCGCACTGTCCCTGCCGGAAGGCTATGTCGAAGAACGGGATCGGCCGCCGGTTCCCGACGTCACCATCCTCGACCGCTTGACTGCCGACGCATTCGACCTGCACGTCGACACCGTCGGACCGAACGAGAACCGGCAACTGCGGGTCACGCTCTACAGCGGAGGCTCGACCGTGTCGCTCGAACGGGTGCTGCGGCTTCTCGGGAGCCTCGACCTCGAGGTCGAGGGTCAGCGGACGTCGGTGTTCCGCCGCGCCGACGGACTGGTGTGCCGGCTCTACGACTTCCGGGTGTCCGCGGGACCGCTCGTCACGTCCGCGGTGGCGTCGGGATCCGTCGAACCCGAGGCCGTCCTGGAGACGTTTCGTGCGATGTGGTCGGGTCGCGCGGAGGCGGATCGGTTCAACGTGCTGGTGCTCGCCGCCGGCCTGGACTGGCGGGAGGTCGTGCTCCTGCGCGCGTACGCCCGCTTCCTGCGGCAGAGTACTCTGCCCTACGACCAGGGCCGGATCGAGGCGGTCCTGCTGTCGCGTCCCGAGTTCGCGTCGGCGCTCGTGGATCTGTTCCACGCGCATTTCGATCCATCCCGTCCCGGTGGCGACACGTCTCGCGACGACGACGTCGAACAGTGTGCGCGCCGGGTCGAATCGCTGCTCGCAGAGGTGGAAGGCCTCGACGCCGACCGTATCCTGCGCGCCTACTCGGGCCTCGTCGCGGCGACGACCCGCACCAACTTCTATCAGGACGGAGCGCTCGGCCCCGCTCGTCCCCAGTTGTCGCTGAAGTTCCGCTCCGCCGAGATCGACGAACTTCCGCGGCCACGGCCGTTCTACGAGGTCTTCGTGTATTCACCGGACATGGAGGGCGTGCACCTGCGATACGGACCCGTCGCGCGCGGCGGGCTCCGCTGGTCCGACCGCCTCGACGACTACCGCACCGAGATCCTCGGACTCGTCAAGGCGCAGGCAGTGAAGAACGCCGTCATCGTGCCCGCAGGCGCCAAGGGCGGATTCGTCGTGCGCAACCCGTCGTCCACCGGCCAGGACTGCTACCGCCAGTTCATCTCCGGGCTGCTCGACGTCACCGACAACCGTTTGGGCACAGCCGAATCGGTACATCCTGACCGGGTCGTCTGCCGGGACGACGACGACCCCTACCTCGTGGTGGCGGCGGACAAGGGCACTGCCACGTTCTCCGACGCCGCCAACGACGTGGCCCGGACGTACGACTTCTGGCTCGGTGACGCCTTCGCGTCCGGCGGTTCGGTCGGCTACGACCACAAGAAGATGGGCATCACCGCGAAGGGTGCGTGGGTGAGCGTCACCCGGCATCTGGCCGAACTCGGAATCGATGTCGACCGTGACAGTTTCACGGTGACGGGGATCGGCGACATGAGCGGCGACGTCTTCGGGAACGCCATGCTGGCGAGTGCCGGCATCGGGCTGGTCGCCGCGTTCGACCACCGCCACATCTTCGTCGACCCCACTCCCCGCCGGGAGCAGGCCTGGCAGGAACGCCGCCGGCTGTTCGAGCTGCCGCGATCGTCGTGGGCCGACTACGACCGGACCCTCATCAGTGAAGGCGGCGGCGTCTGGTCGCGTGAGAGCAAATCGATTCCGGTGAGCAGCCAGATGCGGACGGCGCTCGGTCTCGCTCCATCGGTGACGACGCTGACGCCGCCGGAGATGATCCGCGCCATCCTCGCCGCCCCGGTGGATCTCCTGTTCAACGGCGGCGTCGGGACGTACGTCAAGGCCTCGTCGGAGTCGCACACGGACGCGGGCGACAAAGCGAACGACACCGTCCGGATCGATGCACGCCGGCTGCGTGCACGCGCTGTCGCCGAGGGCGGCAACCTGGGCATGACGCCGCTCGCCCGCATCGAGTTCGCCCGGACGGGTGGGCTCGTCAACACGGATGCACTGGACAACTCGGCCGGAGTGGACTGCTCCGACCACGAGGTGAACATCAAGATCCTGCTCGACTCGCTGCCCGTCGACCGGCGGCTGGACCCGGTGCGGCGCTCGGACCTGCTCGGGGCGCTCACCGACGACGTGTCCGAACTCGTGCTCGCGAACAATCGCGCGCAGAACCGGGTGCTCGGCGACGCCCGGTCGAACGCCCACCGGATGGTGGACGTGCACTCGAGGATGGTGAACGACCTGGTCGACAAGCGCGGTCTGGACTGCGACCTGGAGGCGCTTCCGAACCCCGAGGGTTTCGCCGAACTGTCGGAGGCAGGCCTCGGGCTGAGCTCGCCGGAACTGGCGACCCTCCTCGCCCACGCCAAGCTGGATCTGAAAGCGGAGCTCGAGGATACGGACGTCTTCTCCGACGGGTACTTCTCCGAGCGGCTCGGCGCGTACTTCCCCGCCGCGCTGCGCTCCGTCCTCCCCGTCGACGCGCACCCCCTCCGCCAGGAGATCCTCGCCACCGAGATCGTGAACGACATCTTCGCCCGCGGCGGGCTCACCTACGCGTACCGGCTGCGCGAGGAGACGGGGGCCGGGCCCGCGGATGTGGTGCGCGCGTTCGTCATCACGTCGGAGGTGTTCGGGCTCGCGGAACTCTGGTCCGACATCGCCGCGGCGAAACTACCACCGGCGACGGAGTACGAACTGGTCGTCGAGGCCCGCCGGCTGCTCGACCGGGCGTCGCGGTGGTTCCTCGCCAACCGTCGGCAGCCGCTGTCGGTGGACGCCGAGATCGACAATTTCCGGCGCCACGTCCACACGCATTCCGGCGACGTCGGCGGATGGCTCCACGGCGCGGAGGTGCTGGCGATGGAGGACACGCGTCGCTCCTACGACGAGGCGGGCGTCGAGACGTCCATCGCCCGTCGTATCGCGGACGGCCTCTACCGGTTCAGCCTGCTCGACATAGTGGACGTCGCCCGCGAACTCGACCAGGACGTCGCCGAGGTGGCGCCGCTCTACTTCGCGCTCTCCGATCACCTCGGCGTGGATCGATGGCTCATCAAGGTGTCGGCACTTCCGCGGGGCGAGCGGTGGCACACCCTCGCCCGGGTGGCGCTGCGGGACGACCTGTACCGCTCCGTCCGCCTCCTGACCCGGGACGTACTGTCGTCGGGGGAGCCCGGTGACGAACCGGACTCCCGGATTCTGCTGTGGGAGAATGCGAACCGGGCGAGAATCGAGCGTGCTCGCCGGACGCTGTCGGAGATCGACGCTGCGTCCACCCACGATCTCGCGTCACTGTCGGTCGCGGCCAATGCGCTTCGCGCCTGTGAGTACTTATTAACGTCGGGCGGTTAATAAGTACTCACGGGCGCGAAGCGCACGACGACGCCGGGGCGCAGGAGGGCGGGGGGAGTGCGGTCGGCATCCCAGATCGGTTCGTCGGTGGTGCCGATGAGTTGCCAGCCGCCGGGCGAGCTGCGGGGATAGATTCCCGTGAACTCCCCGCCCAGAGCCACGGTCCCGGCGGGGACGGAGGTCCGAGGCGTCGAGCGGCGCGGCACGTGCAGCTCGGGTGCGCCGCCGGTGAGGTAACCGAAACCCGGGGCGAAGCCGCAGAACGCCACCGTCCACGGTGTTCCGGTGTGTGCGGCGACGACGCCGTCGACACCGAGACCGGTCAGCTCGGCCACGTCCTCGAGGTCGGGACCGTCGTAGCGCACCGCTATCCGGATCTCGTCCGGGGGATCCTCGGCGACCGTCGCCTCCGGTTCCGTGGTCCGCACCCACTTGGCGACGCGGTCGCGGCTGGTCGCGCCGTGGTCGAACCGCACCAGGATGGTGCGCGCCGCCGGGATCACCTCCACGACCCCGGGTGGCCGGGAGTCGTCCAGCGCACGAAAATGCGCGAGCACGGTGCCGAGGTCCTCGAATTCGGCGAGGACCGCGCTTTCTCCGACGTCGAGGATGCGCATCACACGAACGGCTCCACCGTGATGCCCTCGGTGTCGAGCAACGACCGGATGGCGGTGGCCATCTCGACGGCTGCGGGCGTATCGCCGTGGACGCAGACGGATTCGGCGGTGACCGCGAGGACCGTGCCGTCGACCGCTTCGAGGGTGTGATCGACGACGAGTCTGCGGACCCGTTCGGCCACCACCGCGGGATCGTGCAGGACGGCCCCGTCCGTCGTGCGTGGCACCAGCGTCCCCTCGGGTGTGTATGCGCGGTCGGCGAACGCCTCGGTGACCGTCCGCAGTCCGGCCTTCTCGGCCTCCTCGAGGAACACGGAGCCGGGCAGACCGAGGACGGGCAGCGTCGGGTCGTATGAGTGGACCGCCGCGACGACCGCACGGGCCTGCTCACGGTGGTGGACGATCGCGTTGTACAGCGCGCCGTGCGGTTTCACGTACTCCACCGCGGAGCCGGAAACCTGGGCGAGACCGTCGAGGGCACCGATCTGATAAACGACGTCGGCCGTCAGGTCACGCGGCGCGACGTCGATGAACCGGCGCCCGAACCCGGCGAGGTCGTGGTAGCCGACCTGCGCGCCGATCCGGACCGTCAGCTCGGACGCCGCCGAACAGGTGGCCGACAGGGTAGTGGGATCGCCCGCATGAAAACCGCAGGCCACATTGGCGCTGGTCACGAGCTTCAGCATCGCCAGGTCGTCGCCGAGGGTCCAGGCACCGTAGCTCTCGCCGAGGTCGCTGTTCAGATCGATTGCCGGCACATATTCGATACTAGGGTTCCGAGCGCCGTCTTGTAGATTCTCTCGCGGGGGCGGGCGGAACCGGTGAGGGTCCTGCTGCGTCAGAACAATTGACCGTGCGTGGTGGACTGCGCCATCGGAGGGGGAAACGTGACCGACCCGGCATACATCAAGGATCCCGAGAACTTTCACTCGGACCAGTGGGATCATGCGAGGATCGCGAGCGCCGTCGCCGGCATGAATGTCGAGAACGTCAGCGGCATCGCACGAGCCTGGGCCGAACTGGGGACGACGGCCCACGACGCGATCGTCGAGTTCAGCGACGCGATCAAGAAGACGATCAGCGGGAGCTGGCACGGTGCTGCCGCGTCGGCGGCCTACGGCGAGACCGAACGGTACTCGACCTCCGCGCCGCAGGCGCAGCAGCAACTTCACGGAGTGGCGGACGCGCTGACGCCGCTGGCGGAGACGGTCGCGTCGCTTCGGTCGCAGGTTCCCGAAACCATCGGCACCGGACTGTGGGACAAGTTGACGCCCTGGGACACGGACACCGAAGACGAGTACTACCGGCGCGAGGGCGAAGCGCGCGAGAAGATGGCCACGATCTACAACCCCGGACTCGCGACGTCGGACGGCAACGTCCCGTCGTTCACGAAACCGGAGAGCATCGTCGACGTTCCCTCGGGTCCGGCCGGGCCCGGTGGCGACTACCCGAGCGGCGCCCCGAGTTCGAGCGACCGGCTCGGCGGACCGAGCGCCGGGCAGCCCTCTCTTGGCGACGCGCCCGTGAGCGACCCGTCCGCCGAGCCCGGAGTGGACGGCGCGCCCGCTGCGGACGGCACGCAGCAGAATGCGGCCACCGCGCCGTCGGCTGCCACCACACCGGCGACGACGGCCCCGGCCTCGGCGACGGGGGATCACGTGCAGAGCCGGACGGGCATGCCTTCCACCGCCGATTCGTCCTCGGGTGCCGGCTCGCGATCCGCAGGTGTGGGTGGGGCTTCCGGTGGCGGCGGACTGGGAGTCGGCGGACTCGGCGGTGGCGTCGGTGCCGGGAATCAGCCGGGGACCGTGGCCCGGCCCGGCACCGCACCCGGGGTTCCGGGGGCCAACGCCGGAGGTCGCGCGGGTGCCGGGATGCGGGGCACCGGCCCGATGGGCGGGGGAATGATGGGCGGCGGAGGAGCTGCCAAGGGCGGCGGCGAGGACAAGGAACACAAGACGCCCGACTACCTGATCACCCTCGACAACGGCAACGAATTGATCGGCAAACTGCCCCTCGTCTCGCCGCCGGTGATCGGCGCATGAACATGCGCAACTGGCGGCTGCGTCCCGAACTGTTCGACGCCCTGTGGGCCGGCGCAGGGCAGGACCGCATCCCGTACCCGTTCCGGATCGTGAGCGCGCACCCCGGGCTCAATGCCTATGTCGCCGAGCAGAACCGGATACGCGAAGCGTTCGCGGGAGCCGAGCACGACGATGTGAGGTCGGCGTTGGGTGTGCTCGCCGAGCCCGACGTGTATGTCGAGGTCTCCGGTTCGGCCGCCGACGAGACCCCGATCCGCATCATCGGTGCGCAGCACCGGCAGTGGGTGGTGATCGCGTCGCAACTCCCCGGCCGGGCACCGCAGATCGGTGGCGACGTGGTGATCGGCGCCGGTGCGGCCGGGCGGCTGGGCGCCCAACTGATCGGGCTGATCCCGCAGAACGCCGCCGGCCGCCGCCGATTCCAGCGGCGCGACGAACAGGACACCCACTTCTCTCAGGGAATCCTGCAGGAGGTCAATCGGGCGGCCCCCGCCCCGCGACTCGAACCCGCCGTACAGAAGGGATACGCGGGACGCGGGAAGATCCGCGTCTTCCGCGGCCCCCGCTACGGCACCGGCAGGGACGTCGGCGTCATGCACTGGATCGACATCGCCGGCGACGGACGCTACGCGATCGGACCGCACGACCCATCCGCTGCGCACCCGGCAGGCCCCGAACAGCTCGTATCGTCGCTCGACACCCTGATCAGGGTCGGCACCACTCCTCGAGCGGGGTCGGTCGGTGCCTGCGGTTGGTAGATTGCCACGCGCCGGCGATTGCACAGGTGGGGACACAGCACGACACACGGAGGGGACACCGACATGGCGGGGCCAGAAGCACCGGAAGCCGGATGGAAGGCTTTCACCGAGAACGTCACCGGGGGAGGCAGGCTCGAACTCGACCCCGCAGGCATAGAGCAGTGCATCAAGCTGTGCCAGGAGCATGCGGAATTGATGGGCGACTTGGCTGACAACGCTCGTCAGAAACTTCGCGCCGCTGATCTGGGAATTGGAGAGCAGGACATCGCCTCGGCGAAGCAGCTGGCACGCAAATTCGACGAGAAGGCCATCGGAGGCGGCGACATCGAGTTCGCGAATTCGGCGGTGGGTCTATTCGGTGCGCATCAAACGTATGCGAAGGACATGAAGTCGATGTTCGAGGCGGTCCTCGCGCGATACAACGAGCAGGATGCGGCCATCGCGTCGAGTCTGGGGTCGGTCGGAGGGAACTTGTGAAGCGTCGGTCCGGCGGAATCGCCTTCGTAACCGGCCTAATGGGTATTGCCGCAATTGCAGGCTGTTCAACTCCGGTGGATGGCGCAGCTGCGCAGCAGCCGGCGAAGGCGATCGGGTTCCACCCCTGTGACGGTCTTCCCCAGGAGGCGCTCCAAGCGGCGCAGATCGACGTGCGCGCAGGATCGCGGCTTTCGGATGAGCCGGCGAATCGTTCATGCTCATTTCGATCGCGCAATCCTGACTACGGCGTTGTCATTTCCGCGCTTGCTGAAACCGTCAGCAGCGTCGAGTCGAGCGACCGCTTCGACGTCCTGAGTGAGACCGAGATCGGCGGGCGGCGTGCTCTGGTGTCGGATTTCCGTGGCGGTAGTGCGTGCACGGTGTCGGTGGCGATCGAGCCGGGGATTCTGGAGTTCATGATCGGGTACAGCGAGTTGGAGGATTTCACGACCGTCGACGCGGCGTGCGATCAGGCGACGAAGGTGGCTGCGACGTTGGCGCCGTATTTCCCCGACCACCTGTAGGGCGGCTCAGTGCGTGTGTGCGTGGGTGGGGGTGATGCGTCCCGCGTTCTTGCGTCGTGAGGATCCGCTGAGCCGGCACACGAGATAGATGACGAACGAGATCGTGGTGACGAAGCTCGATACGGGCACTCCGGGTGCGAGGGACAGCAGGATGCCGCCGACGGCGGCGAGTTCGGCGAACACGATCGACAGGATCGTCGCCTTGAGTGGGCTGGCGGTGACGTAGGCGGCGGCCGCGGCGGGGGTGATGAGCAGTGCCATCACCAGCAGTGCCCCGACGATCTGGACGCCGAGGGCGGCTGTGATGCCGACGAGGACGGCGAACACGATCGACAGCGCACGGACGGGGACGCCGCGGGCTTCGGCGACGTCGGGGTCGGTGCTCGCGAAGAGGAGGGGGCGGTAGATGAGGCCGAGGACCCCGATGACCAGGACGGCGCAGAGCAGCAGCAGCTGGAGGCCGCTGTCTCCGGGCGCCACGATCTGGCCGATCAGCAGCGAGAAACTGGTGCCGGTGCGCCCTTGGTACGACCAGATGAACAGCACCGACAGACCGAGCCCGAACGCCATGATCACGCCGATCACGGAGTCACGGTCGCGGGCCTTCGCGCCGAGCAGCCCGAACAGGACCGCCGCGACCACCGACCCGGCGATGGCGCCGGCCCCGACGCTGACTCCGATGAGCAGGGCCGCCGACGCACCGGTCAGCGACAGCTCGCTCGTGCCGTGCACGGCGAACGACATCTGCCTGCTCACGATCAGCGGGCCGATGGCTCCTGCCAGCAGGCCGAGGATGGCGCCTGCGATCAGCGCTTGCTGGACGAAGTCGTACTGCAGGAGGTCGACGGTGGCCGAGACGTCGAACATGTGCGACATCGCGTCGGTGAATTTGTTGCTCATGCGTGTCCCTCGTCCGTGTGGTGCACACCCTCACCGGGGCGGAGGCCGCCCGCGCTGCCGAGCGCGTCGATGGCGTCGCCGGTGCCGATGACGACGAGGCGGCCGCGTACGTGCAGCACCTCGACGTCGGTGCGGTACAGCTCGGACAGCACCTCCGACGTCATGACCTCTTCGGGTTTGCCGATGCGGAACTGTCCGTCGACGAGGTAGAGCACGCGGTCGACGAGGGGGAGGATCGGGTTGATCTCGTGGGTGACGAACAGCACCGCGGTGTCGTGGGTGCGGCGCCGCCGGTCGATGAGTCCCGACACGAGATTCTGGTTGGCCAGGTCGAGGCTGAGCAGCGGTTCGTCGCACAGCAGGATCTGGGGGTTGCCGACGAGGGCCTGCGCGATTCGCAGTCGTTGCTGCTCACCGCCGGACATGGAACCGATCGGGGCGTCCGCGTAGTTCTGGGCGCCGACTTCGCTGATGGCCGCGTCGACGATCGCCCGGCGCCGGCCTCGCCGGAGGATGCCGGTTCCCCACTGGTGGCCGTCGACGCCGAGGCCGACGAGGTCGCGGCCCCGCAGCGGCAGCCCGTCGTCGAGCGACTTCTGCTGGGGGATGTACCCGACGTGCGAATTGCCCTTCCGCGCCGGGGATCCGGCGATGCGCGCGGTACCGGAGCTGAGGGCGAGCTGGCCGAGCAGCACCTTCAGCAGCGACGTCTTGCCCGACCCGTTGGGTCCGAGGACGGCGACGAATTCGCCGGGTTCCACGGTGAGGTCGAGGTCCTGCCAGAGTGTGCGTTCGCCGAAGGACAGTCGCGCCCCCGTCAATTCCAGTGCGGGGACGCGACCGTTGCCGGCGTTCTTCGAAGTGGGTTCTGTCACAAGCCGATCAGTTCTATTGCAGAGCCGCAGCAAGCGACTCGGCGGTGTTGGTCTGCCACTGAATGTAGTCCAGGCCTTCGGGCAGGGTTTCGGTCACCTCGACGACGGGGATGCCCGCAGACTCGGCCGTGGCCCGCACGTCCTGGGTGACCCGGTCCTGCGTCTGCACGTTGTAGACGAGGGCCTGCACCTGCTTGTCGGTGAGCAGCTGTCGTGTCGCGGCGATGGCGGCGGGTGCGGGGTCGTTGCCGTTCTCGATGGCGCTCGTGAAGTCGGGCGGGGTGACGTCCTTCAGGCCCGCGGACTGCAGCAGGTAGTAGGCGATCGGTTCGGTCTGGGCGACGGGTGCGTCCTTGTGCGCTGCCGCGATGCCGTCGGTGATCGCGGAGATCTGCTCGAGCTGACCGTGGAAGGTGGCGGCGTTGGCCTTGTAGGCGTCGGCGTTGTCGGGGTCGAGTTGGCCGAGCTTGTCCGCGATGGACTGCGCGGTGGCGTCGACGGTGTCGACGTCGAACCAGACGTGCTCGTTCACGTCGCCGTGGTCGTGGCCCTCGTGCGAGTCGCCGCCCTCGGAATGCTCGTTCTCGCCTGCGTGCGCGCCGCCCTCGAGGAGGTCGAACGCGTTGACGGTGAGCTGGTCGCTGTTGCCGGTGCCGATGATGTCGTCGACGAAGTGGTCGTACCCGCCGCCGTTGTAGACGATCAGGGAGGCGTCGGTGAGCTTGGCGGCGTCGGTGGGGCTCGCCTCGAACGAGTGCGGGTCGGACGACGGTTCGGTGATGATCGAGGTGACGTCCACCTTGTCGCCGGCGACGGCCTGCGCGACGCTGCCCCACACGTTCGTCGACGCGACGACGGTCAGCGTGCCGTCACCGGTCGTGTCGGAGCCGCACGCGGTGAGGGTGAGGGCGGCGGCGAACGACAGCCCGACGGCCGCCGTGGCGGCACGAAAACCTGAGAAAGCGCGCACAGAAAACTCCTGACCGAAGACGAACGCTAAACGCTATTGGAAACCGTTACCGTTGCACTTTAGCGGATAGGTCCTGGTAGTGCACTTTCGGTGCAGCCCCGACGCGCCCGAACGCGGGCCAGGTACTAACGTCCCCCTATGCCCAGGTCTCGACAGCCTCGTCGCCAAGCCACGCTGGCGTCGCTCGCGGCCGAGCTCAATATTTCGCGAACGACGGTGTCCAACGCGTACAACCGGCCGGATCAACTCTCCGCGGAACTCCGCGAGCGGGTGCTGCAGGCGGCCAAGCGCCGCGGCTATCCCGGCCCGGACCCGGTGGCACGATCCCTGCGCACCCGCAAGGCCGGTGCCGTGGGACTGCTGCTCACCGAGGCTCTCAGCTATTCCTTCCGCGACCCCGCCGCGATGAGCTTTCTGTCCGGATTGGCCGAGTCGTGCGAGGCGGCCGGGCAGGGTCTGTTGCTGATTCCGGCGGGCCCGGGTCGCGAGGAGGCGGACGCCGCCGCGGTCGTGCAGCAGGCGGGCGTCGACGGGTTCGTCGTGTACTCGGTGGCGGACGACGACCCCTACCTCGCGGCGGTGTGCGAGCGTCACCTGCCGATGGTCGTGTGCGATCAGCCGCGGGAAATCCCGGGGGCGTCGCTCGTCGGGATCGACGACCGCGGCGCGATGCGGGGCCTCGCCGACTATCTGATCGGGCTCGGCCACCGCGACATCGGCGTGCTGAGTATGAGGCTGGGGCGCGACCGCTCGGACGGGGTCGCCGACGCCGAGCGTCTGCGCTCACCGAACTTCCACGTCCAGCGCGAACGCATCGAGGGAGTGCGCGACGCCATGTCCGACGCCGGCCTGGACCCTCGGACGCTGACCGTCGTCGAGCGGTTCGAGCACACCGGGAAGTCGGGGCACGCCGCTGCCGCGCAGGCGCTCGGCGTGAATCCGCGGATCACCGCACTCGTGTGCACCACCGACGTCCTCGCGCTCGGCGCGCTGGACTGGGCGCGCTGGCAGGGCATCGACGTGCCCGGCCGGCTGTCGATCACCGGATTCGACGGAGTCGACGACGCACTGCGTGAGGGCCTGACCACCGTGCGGCAACCGCAGGAGGAGAAGGGTCGCCGGGCAGGTGCCCTGCTCATGTCCCCGTCGCACTCCGGTGTCGCGACCGTCGAGATGCTCGAGACCGAACTGCTGCGGGGTTCGACGGCCGGGCCCGCCAAGCGCTGACCCGGCCATCCCATACGCGCTAGGCCAGGAGCTGAGCGCAGCGCAGCAGTCCCAGGTGGCTGTACGCCTGTGGGTGGTTGCCCAGCGACCGCTCGGCGACGGGGTCGTACTCCTCGCTGAGCAGTCCGGTCGGGCCGGCGGCGTCGACCAGTTGCGCGAACAAGGCCTCGGCCTGTGACCGCTGACCGATCAGCAGGTACGCCTCGACCAGCCACGCAGCGCAGAGGTGGAACCCGCCCTCGGTTCCGGGCAGCCCGTCGTCGTGGTGGTACCGGTACACGGTCGAGCCGCTGCGCAGTTCCGCCTCGGTGGCCGTGACGGTGGCGGCGAACTTCTCGTCCGACGGGTCGATCAGCCCGGACAGTCCGATGTACAGGGTGGCGGCGTCGAGGTCGGTGCCGTCGTAGGCGGCGGTGTACGAGCGGACCTCGTCCTTCCAGCCCTTCTCGCGCACCTCCTCGGCGATCTTGTCGCGCAACGACGTCCAGCCGGGCTCGACGTCGCGGCCGAAGTGCTCGGCCAGCGCCACCGCACGGTCGACGGTGACCCAGCCCATCACCTTGGAGTACACGTGGTGACGCGGGTTGTCGCGGATCTCCCAGATGCCGTGGTCGGGTTCGAACCAGCGGCGTTCGACGGCCTCGACCATGGCGCAGACCAGTTCCCAGTCGCGGTCGTTGAGCGCCACCTCGACGCCCTGCTTCTCGCGGGCGTGGGACAGGTCGTGGATGAGTTCGACGATGGGTCCGAACACGTCGAGTTGCACCTGCTGGTTGGCCGCGTTGCCGATGCGGACCGGCCGCGAGCCCGCGTAGCCGGGCAGCGAGTCGATGACGGCCTCGGGCGGCAGACCGCCACCGTGCAGCGTGTAGAGGGGGTGCAGGCGTTCGGGGCCGGGCAGCGTCTCGAGGACGTCGTGCACCCAGTCGAGGTAGCCCTCGGCCTCGCTGAGGGAGCCGAGGCTGACGAGCGCGGACGCGGTGAGCGCCGCGTCGCGCAGCCAGCAGTAGCGGTAGTCCCAGTTGCGGACGCCGCCGATCTCCTCGGGCAGCGAGGTGGTGGCGGCCGCCATGATCGCTCCGGAGTCGACGTGCACCAGACCGCGGAGGGTGAGGGCGGAGCGCTTCATCAGGTCAGGTTTGAGCGTGGGCAGGATGAGGCTCTTCGCCCAGTCCGACCAATACGATTCGGCCAGCGCGCGACGCTCCTCCTCGGGAGTCTCCGACGGTCCGAGTTCTTCGGTGCCGCACCGCAATTCCAGGACGACGTCGCCGCCGGACGGGTCGACGACGGCATGCGCGGTCTGCTGGTTGCCGTCGGACGTGACGTTCCACTGCACGCCGGGGGAGCGCAGCACGATCGGCTCGTTGGTGCCGTGCACCCGCAGTCCCTCGGAGACCGCCTCCAGGATGACCTGGCCCTGCCCGAACTCGGGCCGCGGTGCGAACGTCACGACGGCGGCGGCCTGCCCGCTGATCACCCGGGTCAGGTCGGTGCGGCCCTGGCGGACGTCGTGCGGCAGGTAGTCGGTGACGGAGAGGCTGGCCCACCGTGTCTGCACGGTCATGGTGCTGTCGATGTAGCGCTGGCTCAGCGGCAGCGCGCTCCGGTGCGGGCCGACGCTGAAGTGGCCGGCTTCCGGTCCGCCGAGCAGATGCGCGAACACGGACGCCGAGTCGGGTTCGGGATGACACAGCCAGGTGAGGGTCGCGTCGGGGGTGACGAGGGCGACGGTCCGCGGGCTGGCGAGCATGGTGAGGCGCTCGATCGGCGGGGCGTGTGCCCCGGACAGCCAGGTGCGGCGCTCCTCGAGCAGGAACGCGAGGGCCGCGGCCACGTCTTCGGTGGTCGACACCCGGAACTCGGCGAGGCTGTCGCCGGGGCCCACCTTCACGCCGAGGTCGGGGCCTTGGAGACGCGCGAATGCCTTCTCGTCGGTGACGTCGTCGCCGACGAAGACGGCTGCCGTCGCACCGTCCTGGTGGCGGATCAGGTCGAGCGCGTGGCCCTTGTCGGTGGCGACGACGGCCAGTTCGATGACGGACTTGCCCTCGGTGATTTGCACGCCCACGCGCTGTCCGGCATCGGCGCGCACCGCGGCCAGGGCCAGGGCGCCTTCCTCGGCGTCGGCGTTGCGGACGTGGAGGGCGACGCTCGCCGGTTTCGCCTCCACCGACGTACCGGCGTGCAGCGTGGCGATCCGGGTGAGTTCCTCGGTGAGCTCACCGAGAAGTTTCTTGGCGTCGGCGTCGATCGCATGGATGAATCCGATGTCGAATTCCGAGCCGTGGCTGCCGACCAGTTGCACCTCGGCGGGCAGCCGCGACAGCGCGGCGAGGTCCTTGAGTGCGCGGCCCGAGATCACGGCCGCCGTCGTTCCGGCGAGGCTGGCCAGGGCGCGGAGAGCGCGCACCGATTCGGCGTGGGGGAACGCCTTCTCGGGGTCGGAGACGATGGGGGCCATCGTGCCGTCGTAATCGGAAGCGACGAGCAGGCGAGGGGTCCGCGCAACCCTCGAGAGGGCACGACGAAGTTCGATGGGCAGATCATGGGCGCTCACATGTTCAAATCTAGGGGATGTGACGGCTGTGAGCGCGTTGTCGGCCGGGGCTGTGCCCCGATCGCGTCCTACTCGGGTCTGCGGCTTCCGTCACCGAGCAGCAGTTCGACGGTGAGTTCGAGGCGATTCGCGACATCGGTCGCGGACGAGCGGCGGGTGAGCCAGGCCACCAGGTTCGACAGCCACACGTCGGAGATGACGCGGGCGACCGCCAACTGGTCTTCGGTGGGCTCGGTGTCCGTCATCGCGCGGGCGAACAGGCGGTCCATCAGCTTGCCCACCTGATCGACCTCGGCGGCGGCAGACGCGTCGGCGAACATGAAGGCACGCGTCATGGCCTCGGTCAGCAGTGGGTCGCGCTGCATGGCCCGGGTGATCTGGCTGAGGATCAGCTGCATCCGCTCGAGCGGGTTCCGGCCCGGCGGGTTCTTTCCCCGCGAGTCGATCCGCTCGAACTCGCGGGCGAGCGCCGACACCAGCAGGTGCACCTTGGACGGGAAGTAGCGGTACAGCGTCCCCACGGCGACGTCGGCGCGTTCGGCGACGGCCCGCATCTGCACGGCTTCGTATCCGCCCTTGGAGGCCAGGGCCAGGGTCGCGTCGAGGATTCGCTTGCGCCGTTCCTTCTGCGCGTTGGAACTGAGATCGTCCTCGCCCAGCGTCGCCGCAGCGACCGTCGTGGACCGTGATCGAGAGCTGGTCGTCATTACCTGTTTTCCTTCGCGCCTTGACTCATGGCCAGGTGTCATATTAGAACACGTTCTAGACGAATGTGTCATTCAGGAGAGGCGGATACCCGTTGTGACAATCGCCACCACCGAAGAACAGAAGGCTGCAGCGGGTTCGATCCAGGCTTGGGCGCGGTCCACGGACCCGCTGGTCACAGTACGGCAAGGACCAGCAGATTCGTGGCGGACGTCGTGGCCGTCCTTCGCCTCGCTCGGAATTTTCTCGGTCGCCGTGCCCGACGAGGTCGGTGGGTCGGGAGCGGAGATCGTCGATCTCGCCGCGATGCTCGAACAGGCCGCGACCGAACTCGTCCCGGGTCCTGTTCTCTCGACCGCTCTCGCCGCTCTCATCGTCGGCCGAAGCTCCGGCGCCGCCGCGAAACGGTGGTCCGAGGAACTCGCGGACGGCGCGATGCCGTGCGCGGTGGCTCTCGGCAGCAACTCCCCGGTGAACGCGACGCTCGGGGCCGACGGCGGGCTGACGGTCACCGGCGACGCGGGCTTCGTGATCGGCGGTGACACGGGAGTGTCCGTGCTGCTTCCCGCCGACGCGGGCGACGGCGTCGTGTGGTGTCTGATCGACAGCGAAGCCGACGGCCTGGACATCACGGTCGCCGACACGATCGACAAGAGCCGACCTCTCGCGCGGGTGCGCTGCGAGGGTGTGGCGGTGGCGGCCGACCGGGTGGTCACCGGCGTGCGGGACGGGCTCGTGCCCGACCTCGCGGCGACTCTCGCGGCCGCGGAGGCATCCGGAATCGCGGCCTGGTGTCTGCGAACGGCGGTGGAGTACGCCAAGATTCGCGAGCAGTTCGGCAAACCGATCGGATCGTTCCAGGCGATCAAGCATCTGTGCGCGGAGATGCTGTGCCGCGTCGAACAAGCCGGTGCGGCGGCGTGGGATGCGGCCGTGGCGGCGGAGGACGCGTGGGACGCGGACTGCGGGGAGCTGCCGATCGCGGCCGCGGTCGCGGCGTCGCTCACGCTCGACGCCGCCGTCGAGACCGCCAAGGACTGCATCCAGGTGCTCGGCGGGATCGGCTTCACCTGGGAACACGACGCGCACTTCTACCTCCGCCGGGCGACGTCGCTGCGGCAGCTGCTCGGCGGCTCCACCCGCTGGCGGGCGCGGGTCACCGAACTGACGCGGACCGGTGCTCGCAGGCACCTGTCGATCGACCTGACCGGGCTCGACGACGAACGGGCGCAGATCCGCGCCGAAATCGCCGAGCTTGTGGCGCGGCCGGAGTCGGAGCGACGCGCGGCCCTCGCGGAATCGGGCTACCTGGCCCCGCACTGGCCCGCACCCTACGGGCGGGGTGCGCGGGCCGCCGAACAGATCCTGATCGAGGAGGAGCTGGCGGCCGCCGGGATCGGCAGGCCCGACCTCGTGATCGGCTGGTGGGCCGTGCCCACGATCCTCGAGCACGGCAGCGCCGAGCAGATCGAGCGCTTCGCCACCCCGACGTTGCGCGGCGAGATCATCTGGTGCCAGCTGTTCAGCGAACCCGGCGCCGGCTCCGACCTGGCGGCGCTGCGGACGTCCGCGGAGAAGGTGGACGGCGGGTGGCGGCTGAACGGTCAGAAGGTCTGGACGTCGAGGGCGCAGGAAGCGGACTGGGCAATCTGCCTGGCCCGCACCGACCGGGACGCGCCCAAACACAAGGGCATCAGCTACTTCCTCGTCGACATGACGAGCCCCGGCATCACCATCTCGCCGCTGCGCGAGATCACCGGCGACGCCCTGTTCAACGAGGTGTATCTCGAGGACGTGTTCGTACCGGACGAGCTGGTGGTCGGGAATCTCGGCGACGGCTGGAAGCTGGCCCGAACCACGTTGGCGAACGAGCGGGTCGCGATGGGCGGAGGCTCCTCGCTCGGTGCGGCGATGGAGGAACTGCTCGCGCTCGCGGGGGACGGCGACCCCGTGACCGACGACAGACTCGGGCATCTCATCGGCAATGCGCTCGTCGGCTCGCAGCTCGAACTGCGCACCACCCTCCGGCAGCTGGACGGTCAGGACCCCGGACCGGAATCGAGTGTCCGCAAGCTGGTCGGTGTCCGCCAGCGGCAGGCGGTCGCGGAATTCGCGATGGAACTCGGTGGCGTGGACGGCTGGGTGGAGGGTCCGCTGGCGCGGGAGTTCCTCAACACACGCTGCCTGTCGATTGCGGGCGGAACGACGCAGATCCTGCTGACGGTCGCGGCCGAGCGCATTCTCGGACTGCCGCGGGGCTGAGCCGCGTCGCGATGGTCTTTCGCGAGGTCCGGGATGGTGATACAACTAGAACACGTTCTAAATTGAAAGTGGGATTGTCAGCGTGGACTTCATTCGAGACGAAACCCAGGAGGCCGTGGCCCAGGTCGCGGCCGGACTGCTGGCCCGCGACCTCGACGACGACGCCCTCTGGGCCGCGTTCGCCGACGCCGACCTGCTGACCCTCGCACTGCCGGAACGCCTCGGCGGTGAAGGGCTCTCGGTCACCGACGTCGGTGCGCTGCTCACCGAGGTCGGGCGGAAGGCGGCGCGGGTCCCGGCCCTCGCAACGCTCGGATTCGGTGTGCTGCCCATCGTCGCGCTGGGCGACGACGCCCAACAGGACGCACTGCTCACCGGTCTCGCCGACGGCCGCACGTTCACCGCGGCGCTCGCTGAACCCGGGGCGCAGTTCCCGGCACGGCCCTCGGTGACCGCGGTCGCGGACGGGGACGGCTACTCCGTCACCGGGCGCGTGCTCGCGGTTCCGTTCGCTGAGCGGGCACATCGGATTCTCGTGCCCACGGACACCGGGGTGGTGCTGGTGGATCCGGGCGCGGACGGCGTCACGCTCACGCCGACACCCTCGGCGTCGGGGAGCCCCGAATTCGCGATCACGTTCGACGGCGCGCGGGGTGAACTGCTCGCCGCCGGCACCGACGCGGTGCAGACGCTGTACCGCATCGCCCTGGCGTCGATCGGGGCGGTCGCGGACGGACTGCTTTCGGGCGCAACGGTTCTCGCAGGGGAGCACCTCGCGACACGCCACCAGTTCGGTAAGCCGCTCGCCACGTTCCAGGCCGTGTCGCAGCAGATCGCCGACGTCTACGTCACGTCCCGCACGCTCCACGTGTCGGCGCTCGCGGCGTCGTGGCGGGTGTCCGAAGGCCTGGACGCCCAGGACGATCTGGACGTGATGGCGTACTGGATCGCCGCCGAAGTGCCTGCCGCCATGCAGGTTCTGCACCACTTGCACGGCGGGATCGGCGTCGACGTCACGTACCCGCTGCACCGTTATTACTCGACCGCCAAAGACCTGGCCCGCCTCGTGGGCGGCGCCTCGTACCGACTCGACCTCGTGGGGGCCCGGTGTTCATCGATCTGACCGACGAGCAGCGTGAGCTGCAAGCGGAACTCCGGCGCTACTTCTCCGGGCTGATCTCGCCGGCCGAGGCCGAGGTGATGCGCACGGAGCGCCATGGCAGCACCTACCGCGAGGTCATCCGCCGGATGGGCAAGGACGGCTGGCTCGGGGTGGGCTGGCCGGTGGAGTTCGGAGGCCGCGGTTTCGGCGAGATCGAGCAGCAGATCTTCGTCAACGAGGCGACCCGCGCCGACGTGCCGCTGCCCGCGGTCACGTTGCAGACGGTGGGTCCGACGCTGCAGAAGTACGGGACCGAGGAGCAGAAGCGCAAATTCCTTCCCGCGATCCTGGCCGGCGAGGTGCACTTCGCGATCGGCTACACCGAACCGGAAGCGGGCACCGACCTCGCGGCGCTGCGGACCACAGCCGTGCGCGTGGGTGACGAGTACGTCGTCAACGGGCAGAAGATCTTCACCACCGGCGGTCACGACGCCGACTACCTGTGGCTCGCCGTCCGCACGGGTTCGGCGGATTCGCGTCACCGCGGCATCTCCATCCTGATCATGGACACCAAGGACCCGGGCTACAGCTGGACGCCGATCATCACGTGCGACGGTGCACATCACGTGAACGCCACCTACTACTCCGACGTCCGGGTTCCCGCGGACATGCTGGTCGGTGAGGAGAATCAGGGCTGGCGACTGATCACCACCCAGCTCAACCACGAACGCGTCATGCTCGGACCGGCCGGCCGGGTGGGCGGTCTCTACGACCGCATCCGCAACTGGGCCGTCGCGCACGACCTGCTCGACGAGCCGGACGTGCGGCGCGCGCTCGGCGAGATCCACGCGACGTTCCGCCTCAACGAACTACTCAACTGGCAGGTGGCGTCGAGTGAGGCGGACGCCGTCGACATCGCCGACGCGTCCGCGACGAAAGTGTTCGCCACCGAACGTATTCAGCGCATCGGCAGGCTCGTCGAGGAGATCGTCGGACGCTACGGCGACCCGTCCGAGCCGGAGACCGCCGACCTCATGAGGTGGCTCGACATGCAGGTGAAGCGCAACCTCGTCATCACCTTCGGTGGCGGTGTCAACGAGGTGATGCGTGAGCTGATCGCGACAGCCGGTCTGAAACTTCCCCGAGTCCCGCGATAGGAGCGCCGCGCGAAATGAGTTCCGAACAGATTCTCGCTGCCGCGGACGAGGTCCGGTCGACGGGCCCGAGCGCTCCTCGCCTCGGGCGTGACCCGATCAATCTGCCGATGATCCGCAACTGGGTGGAGGCGATCGGCGACCGGAATCCGATCTACGTCGACGAGGCGGCGGCGCGGGCAGCGGGACACGACGGCATCGTGGCCCCGCCCGCGATGGCGCAGGTGTGGACGATGCAGGGGCTGAACGCCGTTCGGCAACCCGACGACCCGCTCGGCCGCATGACGACGATCCTCGACGAGGCCGGGTTCACGTCCGTCGTCGCCACCAACTGCGATCAGATCTACCACCGCTACCTGAGGGTCGGTGAGGAGGTCACCATCACCACGACCCTCGAGGATCTCGTGGGTCCGAAGAAGACGGGCCTCGGTGAGGGGTGGTTCTTCACCACCCGCAGCCTGTGGCGGGTCGCCGGCGACGACGGCACCGGCGAGGTCGTCGCCGAGATGCTGTTCCGCATCCTGAAGTTCGCGCCCAAACCCGCTGAACCGGCGTCACAGTCGGCGAACGGCCAGGGTGCATCTTTCGACGATCTGGACCCCACCAAGCTGATGCGGCCCAGCGCCTCACAGGACACCCAGTTCTTCTGGGACGGGGTGGCCGCGCACGAGTTGCGGATCCAGCAGCGTGAGGACGGATCGCTGCAGCACCCACCGGTGCCCGCGCTGTGGAAGGACAAGACGGAGACGACGGACTACGTCGTCGCGTCGGGTCGCGGCACCGTGTTCAGTTACGTGGTCCACCACGCGCCGAAGGTGCCGGGACGCTCGCTGCCGTTCGTGGTGGCGCTGGTCGAACTGGAGGAAGGCGTCCGCATGCTCGGTGAGCTGCGCGGCGTCGACCCCGCCGAGGTGACGGTCGGGATGCCGGTGGAGGCGATCTACCTCGACTTCCCGGGCGACGACGAGACGGGCGGCACGCCGTGGACCCTGTACGCGTGGCAGCGCGGAGCGAAGGAGCAGTCATGACGTCCACACTCGATGTCGCGGTGGGAACGACGCTTCCGGAATTGACCGTGACCGGCGACCCGACGTTCGTCGTCTCGGCCGCATTGGCGACACGCGACTTCCAGGACGTCCACCACGACCGCGACCTGGCGCAGCAACGCGGGTCGAAGGACATCTTCGTCAACATCCTCACCGACACGGGTCTGGTGCAGCGGTTCGTCACCGACTGGGCGGGGCCGAACGCGGTGATCAAGTCGATCGCGTTGCGCCTCGGCGTTCCGTGGTACGCGTACGACACCCTCACCCTGAGCGGCACGGTGGCGGCGATGGACGACGGCGTCGTCACGCTGGACGTCGTCGGGAAGAACGGTCTCGGCGACCACATCACGTCGAAGGTGACCCTCGTCCTGGACGGACGCACGAACGGAGCGGGTGCATGAGCGGGCTGTCGGGCAAGGCTGCCATCGCCGGTATCGGCGCCACGGACTTCTCGAAGAATTCGGGCCGCAGCGAATTGCGGCTGGCGGCAGAGGCGGTCACGGCGGCGCTCGACGACGCCGGGCTGACCCCCGCGGACGTCGACGGCCTGACATCCTTCACGATGGACACCAACACCGAAGCGGCCGTGGCCCGTTCGGTCGGGATTCCGGACCTGAAGTTCTTCAGCCGCATCCACTACGGCGGCGGTGCGGCGTGCGCGACCGTGCAGCAGGCGGCGATGGCCGTGGCCACCGGCGTCGCCGACGTGGTGGTGGCGTACCGGGCGTTCAACGAGCGGTCGGGAATGCGGTTCGGGCAGGTGAACTCCGGTCTGGTGCAGCAGGTGAACTCGTCGGGTACCGACAACGCGTTCTCCTACCCGCACGGCCTGTCGACGCCGGCGGCGTTCGTCGCGATGGTCGCCCAGCGGTACATGCACGAATACGGCGCCACGAGCGAGGATTTCGGACGGGTCGCGGTCACCGACCGCAAGCACGCCGCCACCAATCCGAACGCCTTCTTCTACGGCAAGCCGATCACCCTCGAGGACCACCAGAACTCCCGATTCATCGCCGAGCCCCTGCACCTGCTCGACTGCTGCCAGGAGTCCGACGGCGGCATCGCGATCGTGGTCACGTCACCGGAGCGGGCGAAGGATCTGAAGCAGAAGCCGGCCGTGATCGCCGCGGCGGCCCAGGGGAGCGGCAGCGACCAGTACATCATGACCAGCTACTACCGCCCGGAGCTCGCGGGACTGCCCGAGATGGAGTTGGTCGGCAGGCAGCTGTGGGATCAGGCCGGGCTCGGACCGCAGGACATGGATCTGGCCGTCCTCTACGACCACTTCACCCCATACGTATTGATGCAGCTCGAAGAACTCGGCTTCTGCGGCCGCGGCGAGGCCAAGGACTTCATCGCCGACGGTGCCATCGACCTCGACGGCAGTCTGCCGCTCAACACCCACGGAGGCCAGCTCGGCGAGGCCTACATCCACGGGATGAACGGCATCGCCGAGGGTGTGCGTCAGATCCGCGGCACGTCCGTGAATCAGGTCTCCGGCGTGCAGAACGTCCTCGTCACCGCCGGGACCGGTGTGCCTACGTCAGGGTTGGTGCTGACGGCCTGAGTCCGGCCCGAGTCTGTCTGCGCGCAATGTGTTTCGCGACATACCCGGCATCCCTGCCCACCCCGCCGGTGAGCATCGAGGCGAACGCCTGCAGGAACGGCAGCCCCACGAAATACAGTCCCGGATGGTCCGGCGACACTCCGCGGGACTGCTCGGGCCACCCGTCCGATCCGGTGACGGGGATCTGGATCCACGACGTGTCCTTGCGGAACCCGGTGCACCAGATGACGTTGCGGACGTCGAGTGCGGTGCCGTCGTCGAGGACCGGTCTGCCGTCGTGGACACCGGTGACCTTCGCGGGGAAGTGCTCCACCCCGGCGGCGGCCAGGTCGGCCCGTTTGACCCGCAGGAGTGGTCCGCCACCCGAACGGACGTGGGTGCGCATCTTCCGGCCGACGGGTGTGCGTTCCGTCAGAACGTGATTGGCCATGAACCACATGATCGGGATCGCGATGTGGGCGAGGCGCCCCTCGAGGTCGAACGGCACCTCCCCGCGGACGGGCCCGCAGATCGTGGTGCGATGCGAACGGGAGACTTCCAGTGCGATGTCCGCGCCGGAGTGGCTGCACCCGACCACCAGCACCGGCCCGTCCTGCAGTTGGGACGGATTGCGGTAGTCGCTCGAATGCAGTTGCCGGATCCGGGGGTCGAGGCGCTCGGCGAGGTCCGGGATGACCGGGGACTGCCACGTTCCGGAGGCGACGACGACGTTGTCGGCCTCGAATCGGTCCGTCCCGGCCGTGACGACGTAACGGTCGCCGGCACGGGACAGGTCGTCGACGGTGGTGCCGGTCCGGATCGGCAGTGCGAATCGCTGCGCGTACGCCTCGAAGTAGTCGGCGACCTCGTCCTTCCCGGGCCAGGACCAAGCCGGGGCGGGAATTCCCCAGCCTGGCAGGCTGTCGTACCGGGCGGGACTGTAGAGCCGAAGCGAGTCGAATCGCACCCGCCACACGTCCCCGACGCGGTCGTGGGCGTCGAGGATCACGAATCGCTGCCCGCATCGCGTGAGGTGGTATCCGGTGGCGAGGCCGGCCTGTCCGGCGCCGATCACGATCGTGTCGGAGCGTTCTGTGGACATCGTCTGTCTTCTTCCCTCGGGTGATCGGTGGTCGTGCTCAACGCTATGACCGGGCCGATCTCGGCGCGTCGGGAGAATGGCGCAGATACGTACGACCGTATGGGTACTTTCATGCAGACGGGCCGACGAGGCGATGCTCGTAGGCATAGGCAGTGGCCGCGGACCGCGACGAGATCCCCAGCTTGAGGAAGATGTTGCTCAGGTGCCGCGCGACCGTCTTCTCGCTGAGGAACAGTTCCGTCGCCACCGCCCGGTTGCTCTTGCCTGCCGCCACGAGGCGGAGCACGCACACTTCACGCGGGGTCAGGGGAGTGCTGACCGTCGGGTCGGGGCGGAACTCCGCCCGGAGTCGCTCGAGGTCCGGGACCGCACCCAGTTGCCGGTAGGTGGCGGACGCGAGGTCGTGCTCCATCTGCGCGGTGTCGTCGTCACCCAGGTCGCGGCACACCAGCGCGACCGACTCCCGGACCCGCGCACACTCGTACGGCGCGCCGATGTCCTGCCAGCGCCGCCACGCGTCGCGCAGAACGGTCAGCGCGTCGCTACCCCGTCCTTCGGCGTGCAGCACCGACCCCGACGCCTGAGCGGACAGAGCACACAGGTAGGGGATCGCGAATCGTGTTGCGATCGAGTCGAGTTCGTCGGCTGCGGTGCGAGCCGCCGGGACGTCGCCGGCGGCGAGCAGGATGTCCACGCAGGCGGGCAGCAGCCGGGCGCGTTCCACCGCGCCGGTGGACTCGTCCACCGCGCAGCGGATCGAGGCGACCGCGCTGCCGACCCGCCCCTGCGCCATCCGCAGCAGCGCGAGTCCGGGCTGCGGCCGCCTGCCCCAGCGGTTCGCCTCCAGAAACAACTTCTCGGCCTGGGCGACCTCGCCGCGCAGGCGGTGGAGGTCGGCCATCACGTAGGCGGCGGACCCGGCCGCGGCATGCGAGGCGAGCCGCTCGTACGCCCGCCGCGCCGAATCCATCGCCGTGGGCCACTCGCCCTGCAGTTGCAGGATCTCGGCGCGGTGGACGAGGCACTGACCGCGGTAGGGGACGAGGTCGGGTTGCGAAGAGCACCACTCCTCCAGCGCCACAGTCCATTCCCGGGACCGGCGGAGATCGCACATGTTCTGGCACTGCTCGATCACGGCGCAGTACACGATCCCCGCCACCACCGGGGACACCTCGTCGGACGTCACCCCGACCATCGCCTCGTCGAACGCCGACACCGCGTTGGCAACGTCCCCCAGCAGGACGAGCGAATGGCCGGTGCCCAGCACCCCGAGCGTCGTCAGATCCGGGTCGGCGAACCGGGTGCCTGCCTCCGTGATCGCACGGAAGATGTCGTGGGCGGCCTTGCCGTCACCGGCGTCGATCCGTTGCAGTCCCTGCGGCACCAGCAGGTAGCCCCGCTCGGCGCAATCGACGCCCGCGGTGTCCAGCAGTCGCTGGGCCTTGCTCAGCCAGCCGCCACCGCGCGCCTGCTCGCCCCGCATGATCAGGACGAACGAGAGCCAGAACGCGCACCGCGCGGAGCGCACCGGCCGACCCGCGCGGGCCCACTCGTGCACCGCCCGTTCCCACCATTCGGTGCTGGCGTCGTCGTCACCGAGAAGGTAGGCGGCGGTGGCGACCAGTTCGAGGTCGTCACCGGACAGCGGGGTCTGCCGGTCGGCGCCCGACAGTCGTGCGTAGGTAGCGCGCCAGTCTCGTCGTTCGAAGGCCGCACGGCCCGTCCGGAGTTCCGACGTCGCGTCGGACATCACTGTCTCCTGCCGAAGATCTGCGCGCTGACCTGCTCGAATTTTCAGACTACCGCCGCACCGGGCCTGCCGGGAACGTCGAATATTCCTCGCAACCTGTCGGTGCCTCGAGTCACACTGGGTCCACACGCCAACGGATGGGAACTTCTGATGGTCGATGCGATAACGGCAGAGGGTCTGGTCAAGAAGTACGGCAAGGTCACGGCACTGGACGGGGTCGACCTCGCGGTCCCGTCGGGAACGGTGATGGCGCTGCTCGGCCCGAACGGCGCCGGCAAGACGACGGCGGTCCGGGTCTTCACCACGCTTCTCGTCCCGGACGCAGGCCGGGCGGAGGTGGCCGGTCTCGACGTCGTCCACGATGCGCGGGTGCTCCGATCCCGGATCGGCGCGTCGGGGCAGTATGCGGCGGTCGACGAGTACCTCACCGGTTTCGAGAACCTCGAGATGGTCGGGCGGCTCTACCACCTCGGGGGCAAACGCAGTAAGGCGCGCGCCCGTGAACTGCTCGAACAGTTCGATCTGGTCGAGGCGGGAGATCGTCCCGTGAAGGGCTACTCGGGTGGCATGCGCCGGCGTCTCGATCTCGCGGGAGCGCTCGTGGCCGAGCCGGAAGTGTTGTTCCTGGACGAACCGACCACCGGGCTCGACCCCCGCGCCCGGCTGGCTCTCTGGGACGTCATCGACAATCTCGTCGCCAGGGGCACCACGCTGCTCCTGACCACCCAGTACATGGAAGAGGCCGAGCGCCTCGCCGACCAGATCGCGGTGATCGACCACGGTTCGGTCATCGCCCGCGGAACCGCCGACGAATTGAAGGACCGTGTGGGCGGTGAGCGCATCGAGCTGAGCGTCCGGGAGGGCTTCGAGCTCTCCGTCGTGCGCGACGAACTGGCCCCGCTCGCCGCAGGCGACATTCTGGTCGAAGAAAACGTCCGCCGGGTGACGGTGCCGGTGACCGGCGGTGCGGACGCCCTCGTCGAGGCGCTGGGCCGCCTTTCCACTCGAGGAGTGAAGGTGTTCGACGTAGGCCTGCGCAGACCGACCCTGGACGACGTCTTCCTCACCCTGACCGGACACGAAGCCGAAGAGGAGCACGTCTCATGAGCGCCCCACAGACGGCGTCCGTACACACCGCGCTCGCGGACGGGCTCACGATCGCCAAGCGCAACATGATCAAGATCAAGCGCGTCCCCGACCTCATCGTGTTCACCACGTTGTCGCCGATCATGTTCGTGCTGCTGTTCGCGTACGTGTTCGGTAGTGCCATTCAGGTTCCCGGGATGTCCTACCGGGAGTTCCTGATCGCCGGGATCTTCACGCAAACAGTCATCTTCGGGGCCACGTGGACGGGTCTCGGGATGGTCGAGGATCTGCAGAAGGGGATCATCGACCGGTTCCGGTCGCTGCCGATGGCCCCGTCCGCCGTCCTCCTCGGCCGCACCTCCACCGACGTCCTGATCAACATCGTCAGCCTCATCGTGATGTCACTGACGGGTCTGATCATCGGGTGGCGCATCCACTCGAGTCTCGGCGAAGCGCTGCTCGGCTACCTGCTCCTGCTGTTGTTCGCCTACGCGCTGTCGTGGGTGATGGCGGTGGTCGGCCTGTGGATCCGGACACCGGAGGTGTTCAACAACGCCAGCTTCATCGTCATCTTTCCGCTCTCGTTCATCGCGAACACGTTCGTGGAGACCACCAACCTGCCCGGTCCGCTGAAGGTGATCGCGGAATGGAATCCGGTGTCCGCGGTGACGCAGGCCGTGCGGGAACTGTTCGGAAACACCAACCCGGACATGACCGTTCCCGACGCGTGGCCGTTGCAGCACCCGATCATCGCCTCACTGGCATGGTCGGCGGTGCTGCTGGTGATCTTCGTGCCGTTCGCGATCCGGCGCTACAAGAAGGCCGTCAGCCGCTGAGGGCGACGGTCACCGCCCCGCGGCAGGGATCACCCCCAACTGCTGGAGCATGGCGAGGACGTCCTTGTCCGACCACTTCTCCGCAATCCGCCCGTTTTCGATGCGGTGGATGACGGTGGCGGTCATTTCCATGCGGTTCCCCGTCGCGGGAATTCCGGGCAGATCACCCGTCTGCGTTCCGGCGCACAGCAGCCGGGTGACGACCTTGTCGCCCTCGGCCACCTGATCCTCGATCAGGTGCGTCCCCGGTGTGGCCTCCCAGAACAACCGGAACACCTGTTTCAGTCCCTCGCGCCCCGGTGCTTCGAGGCCGGGAAACGGCGGCGGTGAATGGTCGAGGTAATTCTCGTCGACGAGTTCGTCCAGTGCGTCGATGTTGCCTGCGTCGATCTCGGTGTAGAAACGCCGGATCAATTCCTTGTTCGTTTCCAGTGACATGACTCCATTGTCTGCCGATCACGTCGCGGCGTATACCCACCTCCGCCGGGCCAACGGGACGCTCGTTGCGTCAGATCGAACGAGCGTCCCGTTCGTCCAGAGGGCTAGGGGAGTTCGCGCGGTGAATCGACGTCGCGTCCCGACCCCAGGTCGGAGCAGTCGACCGTCTCGGCGCCGTGTGCCCCGAGGTACGTGCGTGCACCGGAGTCGCCGGTGAGGCTGCGCCGCAACGGGAGCCAGTGGTCCCGGCCGATCAGCACGGGGTGGCCCGGACGGCCGGCGTAGTGAGCCTGACGCAGCGACGCTCGGGCGTCGCCGGGCGGCACCGACGCCACCCGCCGGATTGCGTCGGCGCCGAGGTCGGGGAGGTCGACGAGGGTGATGACGACGGCATCGACGTCGTCGAACGTTGCCGCGACCTCCAGCCCCCGGCGCAGGGACGCGGACAGCCCCGACTGCCAGTCCTCCGCGATCCCGACGGTGACGGGGACACCGCCCGGCAGTAGGTCCTCGGCCTCCTCGGCGCGGGCACCGAGCACCACGACGGTGGGCTCACATCCCGCCTCCGACAGCACTCGCACTCCGCGCGCGAGCCACGGTTCTCCGTCCGCGCCGACGACGAGTGCCTTGGGCATGCCCATGCGCGAACCGGCCCCGGCGGCGAGCAGCACGCCCCCGATCGTCATCGTGGTCTCACCGGTCCGCGCTGCATGGGTTCAACTTACTTTTCCTCGGCGAAGTTCGCGTCGACGCGCTGGTAGAGGTAGTCCTCGGCGGTGATGCCGGGGTACTTGCCCGCCGGCCCGGCGATGACGACGTCGCGGTCGATCCATGCTTCGCTCCCACGTCGCGAACTGCACCGTAGACTGGCCGGTGGCCTCGACACGCCAACAGTCGGAACGGACGGACACATGGTGGATCCGAACAGAGTCGGCGAACCTTCCCGGCAGGAGTTCGCGCAGCAGTGGGGCGGCTCCGGCAGCGTCGTCGACCTCGACGGTCCCGTCCACTGGGTCGAATACGGTGCCGACACCGGATCTCCTCCCGTGGTGATGGTTCACGGACTCGGTGGCTCGCATCTCAACTGGGTCCGGATCGCACCGGTCCTCGCGGAGCGCACCCGGGTGCTGACGGTGGATCTCCCCGGCTTCGGGCTCAGTCCGTCCGGGCGCCGCCGGACGGGGGTGGGCGCCAATGCGAAGGTGCTGCATCGCTTCCTCCGTGACGTCGTCGGCGGTCCCGTGATCCTGATGGGCAACTCGATGGGCGGCATGATCTCGCTGTTCGAGACGGCGGCGCACCCCGAGATGGTCTCGGCGCTGGTTCTCGTCGATCCCGCACTGCCTGTTGCGCAACGGATCCCGGACCCGCGGATCGCCGCGCAGTTCGCGATGTACTTCACGCCGTTCGTGGGGGAGCGGTTCCTGCAGTACTCGAGCAGGAAGTTGACGGACCGGCAGTTGGTCCAGCGGATGATCGACCTGTGCTTCGCCGAGCCGAGCCGGGCGTCGGAAGATTCCCTCGACGCCGCAGCGGCTCTCGCGGGATACCGGCGCGGGCTGCCGTCCGAGGATGCGGCGTTCCTCCAGGCCAGCCGGTCCCTCATGCGGGTCCTGGCTCGCCCGCGCCGATACCTCGACACCATGCGGTCGATCGCACAACCCGTTCTCCTGCTCCACGGCGACCGCGACCGACTGGTCCCGGTCGCGGCGGCCCGCAAGGTGGCAACGGCAAACCCGCGGTGGGACAGCGTGATTCTCGGAAACGTGGGGCACACCCCGCAGCTCGAGGTTCCCGACACGATGCTCGACCACGTGCTCACGTGGGTTGACCGTCACGGACTGATCGACGCCTAGGTTTCGGCCGATCCGCGGGACCCGGCGATCGACTGTGCGAGCGCGCGGAACAGGTGGGTGAGTTCGGGTCTCGTCGCCGTTCCGCTCCGGACGACCCCGCACACCGGGATGCGCAGTCGGTCGTGCGCCTCGCGCAGGAAGCTCAGCCCGCGGCGGGGAGTCGCATCGGCGGTGTCCGCGTACAGCACCGTCCACGACCGCGGCGTCGTCAGTACGTCGAGGGTCGCGGTGTGGTCGCTGGGGATCGACGGTCCGAGCATGACCCGCTGCCCGACCTGCCGGAACGCGTCCTCGACCACGGTGTGGATCAGGATCTGACTGCTGCGTGGCGGTAGCAGCAGGGGGTACGGTGCCAGTTCGCTCAGGTCGACGGTCGAGACCCCCGCCAGCGGGTGTTTGCTCGACGTGACGATCACCAGGTCTTCGAGCCCGAATTCCACGGTTTCGAGCCCCGGCCGGTCGACGCCGCCGCGGATGAGTGCGAGATCGGCGTCCCCCGACGCGACGGCGGTCATCCGGTCGGTGAAGTCCTTGATGACGAATTCGATGTCGAGCTGTGGGAAGTCCTCGCGGACAGCCGATATCGCCTCGAGGCTCTGTGTCGCGAAGCTCATGCTCGCACTGATGCGGAGCCGATTGCGGGGATCGAGTCCCACCGACAGCGCGCGGGCCTCGAGGCCCATCATCTCGGCCGCGATGGGCATCAGCCGTTCGCCGGCCGCGGTCAGCCGCGTGGCGCGCGTCGACCGCTCCAGGAGGGTGGTGCCCAACTCGTGTTCGAGCTTCGCGATCTGGTGGCTGATCGCGGACTGGGAGATGAAGCAGCGTTGCGCCGCGCGCGAGAAACTGCCCTCCTCGCCGACCGCGAGGAAGTAGCGAAGCTGTCGGAACTCCATGACCTGAGGTTACGTCCTTCCGTGAAGACTTATGAGCAATCGAGATAACACAATTTCGATTTCCCCAGCTTACTGGCGATTAACAATGGTCGATCCCTAATGTGGAGCTCATACGCGGCGCTAAGTAGACGCCAGAAGCAGTAGGAGGTTTTCGGTGGATCGCACACAGGTCGTCATCGTGGGATCGGGGTTCGGCGCCCTCGCGGCGGCGAAGAAGCTCGGCAAGGCAGGCACGCCTTTCGTGCTGATTTCCGAGACCACCGAGCATCTGTTCCAGCCCCTTCTGTACCAGGTGGCCACCGGTGTCATCTCGCCCGGCGAGATCGCCCCGTCCATCCGCGCGATCCTCGCGAAGTACCCCAGCGGTGACGTCCGGCTCGGCCGCGTCGTCGACGTCGACCCGGACAAGAAGCAGGTCGTCTACGAGGCCGGCGGGGTGAGCCACACGATCGGTTACGACAGCCTGATCGCCGCGACCGGCGCCCGGCAGGCCTACTTCGGCCACGACGAGTTCGCCGAGGTCACGTACGCGCTCAAGACCGTCGCCGACGCCGACCGGCTGCGCCGCCAGATCGTCCGCTGCTTCGAGGAGGCGCACACCACCTCGGACCCGGAGCGTCGCCGCGACCTGCTGCACTTCATCGTGATCGGTGCCGGTCCGACCGGTGTCGAACTGGCAGGTCAGATCAAGGAACTGGCGGGCCGCTACTTCGAGAAGTCGCTCCGCGACATCACGTCCGAAGACGTCACCGTCACCCTCGTCGAGGGTGCGGGGGAGACGCTGCCCGTGTTCGGCGGCAAGCTCAGCAAGTACACCCAGGATTCGCTCGAACGGGCCGGAGTCGAGGTGGTGCTGGGCACGATGGTGACCGACATCGACGAACACGGCGCCACCCTGTCGTCGCCGAGCACCGGCTTCGAGAAGCGCCTCACGGCGGACACCATCATCTGGTCGGCAGGCATCCAGGCCAACGACTTCGCAGCGGTGCTCGCGGACCGAACCGGCTGCGAGACCGGCCGCGGCGGCCGTCTCCTGGTCGACGAGGACCTCACGGTGGGTCGCTACGACGACATCTACGCGATCGGCGACATGGCGTCGCTGAACAATCTGCCCGCACAGTCGCCGTTCGCGATGCAGGGTGGACGGCACGTCGCGGCCATCATCACCGGGAAACGCGCCCTCGGAACGCCGTTCACGTACCGCGACAAGGGCAGCATGGCGATCATCAACCGGTTCCGTGCGATCACCCGCGTCGGCAAGATCGAGCTGACCGGTGTGCTCGCCTGGTTCCTGTGGCTCGCCGTGCACCTCGTCTACCTGGTCGGATTCCGCAACCGGTACGTCGCGGTGATGTCGTGGTGCGGTTCGTTCCTCGGACACCGCCGCCCGCACTTCCACTACGCCCAGGAAATCGAACCTGCCGAGCTGCGCGACCAGCGAGAGGATGCCGCAGCCTAACCTGGGTCCATGACCGTCACCAGCGCTGGAGTGCTCCTGTATCGCACCGACGATGCGGGGGTGCTCCAGTTGTGGATCGTGCACATGGGTGGCCCGTTCTGGGCGCGTAAGGACGAGGCCGCGTGGTCGATCCCCAAGGGTGAGTACGTCGAGGGCGAGGACCCCTACAAGGCCGCGCTGCGTGAGTTCGAGGAAGAGATCGGCGCGCCGCCGCCGGCCGTCGAGTACGAGCTGCTCGGCGAATTCCGGCAGCCCTCACGCAAGCTGATCACCGTCTACGCGGCCGAGGTGAGCGAGGACGTCACGTTCGTGAAGAGCAACACGTTCGAACTGGAGTGGCCGCCGCGGTCGGGGAAGCGTCAACAGTTCCCCGAGGTCGACGACGCCCGCTGGTTCCCGGCGAGCGTCGCCGAGACGAAACTGGTCAAGGGGCAGCGTCCGCTAGTAAGAGCATTGCGGCTTCGCCGCCCGTGAGTACTTATTAACCGCGGGACGTTAACAAGTACTCACGGGCGCGGGAGCGCACGCCAGACGGCGGCGGGGGTCATCGGGATCCGCCGAAGCCGGGCGCCGGTGGCGTCCGCGATCGCGTTGGCCAGGGCGGGGGCGACCGGGTTGTACGGTGACTCGCTCATCGACTTGGCGCCGTGCGGGCCCAGTTCGTCGTAGGTGTCCGCGAAGTAGACCTCGGTGTCCGGCACGTCCACGAGCTGCGGAAGGTGATAATTCCGGAGTTGCGGGTTGAGCACGGTCCCGGCGCCGTCGAGCAGGATCTCCTCGTACAGTGCGCTGCCGATCGCCTGCGCGACACCGCCCTCGACTTGCCCGCGGCACTGCTGCGGGTTGAGGACCGTGCCGGCATCCGCCGCCTGGATGGACTGCAGGATCCGGACCTCCCCGGTGACGGTGTCGACCGCCACCCGGAACGCGTGCACGTTGAACACCACCGAACGGGGGGTGCCGTCGTGCCTGCCCTCGGCGCGGATCGGTCCCTCGGGCACCAGCTTGTCGAGTTCGACGACCCGCCCGGCGACCTCGACCGCGTCGGGTGTCAGCGCGCAGTCGGCGTCCTCGGCGGCACCCGCCACGCGGCGAGCGACCTCGAACAGCTGTTCCCGCAACCGGGTTCCCGCAAGATGCACCGCCTTCCCGGCGACCACCGTGCCCGCCGAACCGAACGCGCCGGTGTCGTGCCCGGCGACGTCGGTGTCGGATTGCAGCACGGTGATCCGGTCGGCGGTGGTGCCCAACGCGGACGCGGCGAGCTGGGCGTGGACGGTGGTGGTGCCGTTGCCGAACTCCGCGGTGCCCACCCGAAGTTCGTACCGGCCGCCCTCGACGAGGGTGCAGGACACGTCCGCGAAGTGCCCTCGCGGCGGAATGGTCGCGATCATCGACGCCGCCATGCCCTCACCGACCCGCCACTGCGGGCCGTCCGGCGGGGGCACGTCGTTGCCGCGGCGCAGTGCGGCCTCCGCCAGGTCGAGGCATTGGTCGAGTCCGTAACTGCCGTACGTGAGGTCGCCGCGCTCCACCTCGGCATCGACGAAGTCGTCACCCGGGACGACCACGTTGCGGCGGCGCAGTTCGAACGGATCGACGCCCAGCTGCGTCGCCAGCTGATCGAGCGCGGACTCCACTGCGAAGATGACCTGGCCCAGACCGTAGCCGCGGAACGCCCCGGACGGCAGGTTGTTGGTGTAGACGGCCTGGGCGTCCACCCGCTTGTTCGGCGATCGATACAGCGCAACGGATTCGCTGCAGCCGTGGAACATCACGCCCACCGAATGATTGCCGTACGCACCGGCGTCCGAGAGCACGTCGACGGCGAGCGCCGTCAGCTTTCCGTCGCCGTCGGCCCCGACCTTCACCGACACGCGCATGGGATGCCGGCACGGGGCGATAGTGAACTGGTCGGAGCGGGTGAACTCGTACTGCACCGGTCTGCCGGTGCGCAGAACGGCGAGGGCGACGAGATCCTCGACCAGCATTTCCTGTTTGGCGCCGAAGCCGCCCCCGATGCGGGCGGTGAACACCCGGACCTGTGAGCGGTCGAGCGAGAACAGGTGGGCGAGTTCGTCGCGGACGAGGAAGGGCACCTGGGTGCTGCTGCGGAGGGTGAGCCGCCCGTCGGAGTCGAGCCAGCCGATGGCCGAGTGGGTTTCGAGATGCGCGTGCTGCACGCGTTGCGTCTGCCACGTGCCCTCCACCACGGCGCCCGTGTCCCGCGCCGCCGCGAGCCCGGCGGCGAGGTCGCCGACTTCGCCGTGGACCTCGGCCACCAGGTTCCGGGCCGGGTCCGCGATCCGGGCATCGGCGCCCTTGTCGCCGTGCAGCACGGGGGCGCCGGGGCGGCGTGCCAGGTCGGGATCGAAGACCGGTTCCAATACTTCGTACTCCACGTCGATCAATTCCACTGCGCGCCGGGCGATGTCGACGGAGTCGGCGACGACGGCCGCGACCCGTTGCCCCCGGAACCGGAGGATGGTGTCGAACACGTAGGTGTCGTCGGGGTCGTCGGTGCGGAACTCGTGGCGGGCCGTGGAGAAGGCGACGTCGGGACTGTCGCGGTGGGTGAGCACCGCGTGGACGCCGGGCAGCCTCTCCGCGGCGGACGTGTCGAGTCGGGTGATGCGGGCGTGCGCATGCGGGCTGCCGAGGATCTGGATGTGCGTCAGGCCCTCGACGGCCAGATCCAGTGTGAAGGGCTCGGCGCCGCACACCACCCGGGCGGCGGCGGGCGCGGGAATGGAGCGGCCGAACGACTCACCGGCACTGTCCGATTCGGTGGTGCACACGCCGCCGACGGCGTCGCGAATGGCGCGATAGCCGGTGCAGCGGCACAGATTCCCCTTCAGTGAGCGCGGCAGGTCGGCGCGTTGGCCGGAGTCCAGCGCGGACGCGGTCACCACCATCCCGGGGGTGCAGAACCCGCACTGGAAGCCGGCCGCGTCGACGAACCGCTGCTGCACGGGGTGGAGTCGATCGGGACTGCCGAGACCGGCCGCGGTCGTCACCTCGCGGTTCTCGGCGCGGTGCGCCGGCACCACACACGAGTGCACCGGGGCGCCGTCGAGCAGTACGGAACAGGCGCCGCAATCGCCGGCGTCGCAGCCCTTCTTGACCGCGAACCGCTGCTGCTCCCGCAGGAAGGTGCGCAGGCACTGACCAGGCCGTGGGTCTGCATCCACCGACTGTCCGTCGACCGTCAACTTCATTCCAGCTCCCTCCTGATCTCCTCGGCGAGGACTCCCGTGACGTGCCGACGCCAGTCTGCGGCGCCGTGCGCGTCGGTCAGGTAGTCGTCGGGGGAGATCCGTTCCGACAGAGACTCGCTCAACACGTCGGGACCGGGAACGGTGGGGAAGCGGAGGACGAACGGGCGGACGGTCGACGCGGTGACGGTCAACGCGAAACCGTCCACGTCGACCCGTCCGGCCAGCAGGGCGCCGGACCGTCCGAGCGGCGAGTACGCGATCTTGCGCAGCGACGTGCGGCCCCGCAACGCGGCGGCGGGGAGGTGGATGCTGCGGATCAGGTCACCGGCTCCGAGCACCGTGTGACCGGCATCGGTGACGAATCGGTCGACCGGAACCCGGCGTTCACCCCCGTCGGCGGTCCAGATCAGGAGTTCGGCGTCGAGGGTGCAACACAGGGTGATCATCGCCCCGGCCGGGAGCGCCAGCGCCAGGTTGCCGCCGACGGTCGCGGTGTGCCAGATCTTCCACGACGCGACCAGGGACTCGGCGCACGGCCGGAACAGGCTCGCCGCCGTCCACTCCGCGGGAAACGTTGCATTGCAAAGGTTCTCGATGGTGCACGTCGCGGCGAGCTCGAGTCCGTCGTCGTGGACGGTGATCGCAGGCCAGTCGAGGGTGGTCAGGTCCACCAGCCGGGTGACCGTCGGCTGCGGTTCCGAATACAGCCAGGTGCCGCCCGCCAGGAATGCCGTTCCGGGTTCCGGGGCGGGTAGGTCGTCACGGCTGCGCGGGGCCGAGAGTTCCGTCACGAACGACAGATCCATCGACTCACCCCGCCTTACGCACCAGGGCCCGGTGGGCCTGCTCGACCTCCGCGGCGACGTTCTCCTCGTTCACGGTGATCACTCTCCCACGCTCGACGACGGCTCGCCCGTTCACCAGAAGCAACTCCAGCGGCGGTGTGACTCCGAGTACGAGCGCCGCCACCGGATCGGTGATGCCGGAATGTGCGAGGGTGTCGACCCGCCACAATGCGAGGTCGGCCAGTTTGCCGGGCTCGAGAGTGCCGAGTTCGTCCTCCCTGCCGAGTACCCGGGCCCCGCCGCGCGTGGCGAGTTCGAGGGCGGTGCGCACCGTCATCTCGCCCGGGCCGCCGCGGGCCCGCGCGAACAGCACGGCGTGCCGGGCCTCCTCGAGCATGTTGCACGCCTCGTTGCTGGCGGCGCCGTCGACGCCGAGCCCCAGAGGAACCCCCGCCGCGTGGAGGTCCTTGGCGCGGGCGATCCCGGCGCCGAGGCGCGCATTGGACGTGGGGCAGTGGGCTGCCCCGGTTCCGGTGCCTGCCATCGCGGCGATCGCGACGTCGTCCAGGTGGACGGCATGCGCGTACCAGACGTCGGGACCCACCCAGCCGAGTTGCTCCATGTACTGCACCGGGGTGCAGCCGAACCGCTCGTGGCAGAAGTCCTGCTCGTCAAGGGTTTCCGCGAGATGGGTATGCAGCCGCACGCCTGCCGAACGGGCGAGGGCCGCGGCCTCGGTCAGGAGGTCGGCGGTGACGGAGAACGGCGAGCAGGGGGCCACCGCGATTCTCAGCATCGAGTCGGGAGCCGGGTCGTGCCAGCGGTCGATGACGTCCTGGGTGCCCTTCAGGACGTCCTCGAGACGCTCCACCACCGAATCCGGTGGCAGTCCGCCCTGGCTGTGGCCGAGGTCCATCGACCCTCGGCTGGGGTGGAAGCGGAGCCCGACGATCTGCGCGGCCTCGATCTCGGCGCCGAACACGTCGCCGCCGTCGCGTGGCACGACGTAGTGGTGGTCCGTCGTGGTCGTGCAGCCGTGCTTCGCCAACCAGGCGAGACCGCCGGTGGCCGCGGTCCGGACGGCGTCGGCGTCGATGCCCGCCCAGATCGGGTAGAGGGTGGTCAGCCAGCCGAACAGGGTGTCGTCGGCGGCGAGCCCACGGGTGATCCACTGGTACAGGTGATGGTGGGTGTTCACCAGCCCGGGGGTGAGCAGGCAACCCCGTCCGTCGACCACCCGCGCACCGTCGATCACGGGCGCCGGACCGGCACCGATGTCGACGATGCGATTGCCCCGCACGACGACATATCCGTCCGGGTACTCCGTGCCCGCCGCGTCGACAGTGGCGACGTACGCGCCGGAGACGACGACGGTGCCCGAGCCGGCATTCATCAGCTGAGCCAGCCCGCGTACGCCGACCATGCGGGCCCGGCGTCCGGGGCATCGGACCGCTGCACCGTCGCCTGGATCAGGCCGTAGGGGCGGTCGGCGGCGTGGAAGACCTCGTTGTCGTTCTCCACACCGAAGCGGGCGAGGTCGTGGGCGAAGTGATGCTTGTTGGGCGCGGACAGGCGCACCTCCGCGAGCACGGGGTAGCGCTCGAGGATCGCCTTGCCGATCTCGTACAGCGTCTGCTGGAGGGCGAGCGAGTGGACGGTTGCGAACGTCGCGACGATCTGCTCCTTGATGCCGGCGTAGACACCGTTCCAGTCCACGTCGGTGGTGACGAACCGCCATTGCACGACAAGCGAAGTCGCCATCACCCGATCGTGGGTCTCCTCGAGGATCGTGTACTCGTCCTTCAGGAATCCGAAGAACTCGCTGCCAGTGGACTTGAGGATCACCAGATCCTTCAGCCCGCCGACCACCCACGTGCCGTCGGCGTCGACGGTGATCGCCGCGGTGCGCACCTCCTCACCCTTGCGCACCCAGGTGTGGTCGTGCTCCGCTCCGTCGACCACCGCGCGCTGCCAGGCGTATTCCTCGATCTCGATGCGGGCGCCCTCGACCGGGGCCACGTCGTCCACGAAGTGCCGTGCCAGCGTCAGCCCGTACTCCTCGATGGAGTCGAGTCCCTTCTCCTTCGCGTAGGAGTACGCCGTCTGCTTCTGGGTGTCGGTGGGCAGCACCGAACTCTGGTCGCCGGCGAGATGCGCCGCCGAGAAGTCGCCTCGTAGGCAGGTCGACACGCTCACGTCCCGGATCTCGTGCCGGGGGGTGTCGCGGTAGATCCGCACGATGCGGTTCTCGGCTTTGCCGTACTGGTTGTCGCCCAGGACGATAGCGCCGGTGAGGTCGGTCATTCTTCAGCTCCCGCGGTAGGTGGAATAGGCGAAGGGGGACAACAGCAACGGGACGTGGTAACCGCGCTGCGGGTCGTCGAGGACGAACGAGACGCACACCTCCGGGTAGAACGTCTCCTGGCCGCGGGCGGCGAAGTACTCGCCGGTCTCGAAGACCAGCGAATAGGTGGCCGCGATCAGACCCTCGGGCGCGATCTCGGCGATGCGGCCGTCCGCATCGGTCGACGCGCTCGCGATGACGTCGCGTTCAGGTGACAGCAGGTGAACGAACATCCCGGCCGCGGGTGTGCCGTCGGTGGCGTCGAGCACGTGGGTGCTGAGGATCTTGGACATCAGGGTGCCGTGTCTCCGATCTCGCCGAGAAGGCGTTCGAGGCGTATCCGGTTGATGGCGGCCAGCTCGGTCCGCAGGATCTTGCGCTCCGTGGCCCTGTCGTTGCCGAGGCGGTCGCGCAGCACGTCCAGTAGTTCCTGCGCCGACCGGCCGGACGCGCATACCAGGTAGACGTGCCCGAACTTCTGCTCGTACTCCTCGTTACCGGTCCGCAGGCGCGCGCGGACGTCGTCGTCGGCGGACGCGACCGCCGACTGTTCGCGAGCAGACGACGGGTTGTCGGCCCGGTCCCCGATCCTCGGGTGGCCGGCCAGAGCCGCGTCGATCTCGGACTCCGTCAGGTCGTAGAGAACGTTGTCGGCGGCGGTGTACAGCGAGTCGGCGGACGGGAACGGGCGGCCGGCGGCCATCCGCTGCGCCCACACCGTCGACGAGCAGCACTGCACGAGCAGATCGGCGGCCCGCGCGTCGCTCAGTGCGTTGAACGCGATCAGGCCGGGCGGTTCGGTCATGAGGGCTCCTCGCTCGTGCGCCTTTTCGGTACCTCTGGCTACCACTATGGCGCACCGGTGGCGGTCAATTCGGCGATAAGCCCCGCTTCGTCGACCCTGGTGCTGTGTCCGTCCCGGATCAGTACTTCGCCGTCGACCAGGACGGTGTCGACGATCTGCCGGCTCCCGGTGGTCAACAGTGTTGCCCCCGGGTCGCGGACCGGCAGGCAACCGAAGTCGCGCTCGAAGCGGATCAGGGTCAGGTCGGCTGCGCCGCCGACGGCCACACCGTCCGGGCGGGACGCGAAACCGAGATTCCCGTTCGCGCCGTTCGTCGCGAGGTCCATCATGGCGTCGAATCCGAACAGGTCGGCCGTCTTGCGGTGGGCCCGCTGCACGTAGGCGCCCATGCGCAGCGTTTCGAGCATGTCCTGGGTGTCGTTGCTGGCGGCGCCGTCGACGCCGAGCCCGACCGCGATGCCCGCCTCGAGCATCTCCGGGACGGGGGCGACGCCGCTGCCGAGACGCATGTTGCTCATCGGGTTGTACGAGACGGCCACACCGCGGCGGGCCAGCACCGCGTGCCCGTGGGCATCGAGTTCGCAGCAGTGCACGGCGAGCAATCGGTCCCACAGGAACCCGTTCGTGTCGAGATAGTCGACCGCGCCTGCGCCGGCATGCTCACGGCACATCACGTCGTCGGTGGGCGTCTCCAGCAGGTGGATCGACACCGTCATATCGCGTTCGCCGGCGAATTGCCGCACCGCTGCCATCCCCTCCGGGGTCAGCGATCGGGGATTCGGGACGGCCAGACCGACCGCGACGCGTGTGCCGTCGGCCTGCTTGACCAGCTGGTCGGTGTGCTCGAGCACCCCGGCCAGCGGCTGCAGCAGGCGCGGGTCGACGCCCCACTTGCGCGTTACGTCCGCCCGGTCCGCGACTCCGCGACCGAGGAGCGCCCGCACCCCGGTGTCCTCCAGGGCGCGCAGCACCGCGTCGTGCACGTCCGCAGACGGATGTGGCCACATGTGCTCGACCAGCGCCGTGGTGCCGCTGCGCAGGGCGTCGAGGCTCGCGGCGACCGCGGCCAGATACGCCCGCTCGGGGGTGATGATCGCGGATTCCTCACCGACGGTCAGTAGCCAGCTGAGCAGCGGCTGCCCCTCGCCGATGCCGCGCATCAACGACTGCTGCAGGTGGGTGTGGGTGTTGACGAATCCGGGCATCAGATATGCCCCCGCACCGTCGACGGCCGTGGCCCCCGACGGTGCCGGAGCGGTCGGGCGGATCTCGGTGATCAGACCGTCGGCGATCAGGACGTCGCGGTGCGGCAGCCAGCTGCCGTTGGAGTAGACGGTGACATCGGAAATCAGATCGGCATGCATCCGCATCCTCCATGGGTTCTCGGGAGTGCGGCTGGTTCGCGCCCGCCGGACACGGGTTCGCACATTGCTCGTTTCAGCCATGGGCAATGTGCCCCGAAATATAGCGGAATCGTGTTTCCATCAGATTTCCTGTGCAGAAACAGGTCTCGCGACAACCGAGGCGCAGAAGTCGACGGGTGCCGTGACCAGGGCCCCGCGCGCCGACAGTTGCGGGGCGTGATCGCTGTCCAGCGTCACCACCCGCGCGCCCGGCACCCGGTCCTGCATCGCACGCTGCGTCACGAGCGGCACCGAACGGTCGAGCGTCGCCTCCACGTACAGGCGGGGGACGGAGCCGAACCGCTCCGGCGTCCACGTCGGGGCCATGAGACGTGCAGTCTCGAGTTGCGGCAGCAGCTTTCGGGCAGCAGTGATCGCATCACCGGCCGACGCTTCGTGAAAGAACACGGCGGCCGCGGCTTCCGGCGGCACAATGGTCCCGGATCCGTCGGGGGTGGACTCCAGCCAGGCCGAGATCCCGACCGGTTCCGGCAGACGCAGGTCTGCGCAGAGGTCGCCGAAGTTGATTCCCGAGGGCAGCATCATTCCGGCGACGTACGCCACACCCGCGATCCGGTGCGGAAGGCGCTCGGCCACCTGGGTGGCCACGATGCCTCCTCCGGAGTGGCCGACCACGAACACGGGCCCGTCCAGCGAATCGATGTGTGCCACCGCCACATCCGTGACGTCATCCAGATCGGTTCGCGCGCCGTCCGGCCAGCTCCCCACGCCGGGAAGGGTGAGCGGGTGCGGCTCGTACCCGGTGTCGCGCAACGGCTCCAGAAGTGTGTCCCACACCCAGCTGCCCGCCCACGCGCCGTGAATCAATACGACGTGCCCACGGTTCACCGGGCGGCCGCCCGTTCTGCGGCGGCGAGAACCCGCTCGGTCTCCCGCCCCGCTGCGGTGTTCTTCTTGCCGTGACGGGAACCCGCCAGTTTCGCCTTGATGTGCTCACGGACCGTCACCGGCGCGTACCCGTCGTCGGCGTTTTCGCACAGTCCCGGCAGGGTCGCGATCACCGCGTCGACGTTGCCGTCGTGGAAGAACGCCGCCGATCGGCGGCGCGTGATCGTTCCGTCGACGACGGGCGGAGTAACCCGGTGCAGCGTCGACATCCACCGGTCGTTCGTGAGCCGGGCGGTGAGGTCGCCGACGTTGACGAGCAGTGCGCCTTCCGCGGGGCTCACATCGTGCCAGCGCTCGTCGCGTCCGAGGACCTGCAGCCCGGCCACCCGGTCGGCCCACAGCACCGTGACCAGTCCGAAGTCGGTGTGCTCACCCATGCCGGTCAGTTCGCCGTCCAGGGTGACACTGCCTTCCGGCAGCGCGTAGTTGTTCATGCGGAGGACGTCGATGGAATGGTCGGTCAGGGCGGTGAAGAAACCCGGATCGAGCCCAAGGGCGTCGGCGAAGATCCGCGTCAGGGTGCGGGCGACGCGTTCGCCGTGCGCGTAGTACTCCTGGACGGAGTCGGTGAAGGAGGGCACCTCGGGCCACACGTTCAGTCCGTAGTCGGCCTCGGACAGGTCCAGGTCCGGGAACGACCGGGCCTCCGTTCCGACGTTGTAGGCCTCGAAGAAGTCGTTCATCCGGGTGGCCGATTCGACGCCCAGACTCAGGCTGAGCGACTCGCTCTTCGGCGGGCTGTACCCGCGGTTGGCGCCCTCCACGCGATACGTCTTCTTCGTCTCCAGGGGCAGCGCGAAGAAGTCGTCGACGGCGCCGGCGAGTCCCGCGATCACCGGTTCGGGGATGCCGTGACCGAGGATCTGGATGAATCCGACGGTGGCGCAGGCCGAGTCGATTTCGCGCGCCACCCGGGCGCGTTCCGTGTCGGACCCGCCGGTCACGTACGGGGTGATGTCGATGACGGGGACGTCGAACGGCTCAGGCACGGGCGGCAACATGCGGCTCCTCGGAGGTCGGGGGAACGGGGTCGGCCGCAATGACGGGTGCGGAGGCGGCGCGCGCGGCGGCGCCGATCCGGGTGTGGTTGAACAGCAGGTTCAGGGAGAACGCGGAGATGGCGGCGAGTGTGATGCCGCTGCCGAGCAGGATCTGGGCGGACGAGTTGAAGTGCTCGAACATGCCCTCGGCGAACTCGGGGAGCAGGCCGATGCCCACCGACACCGCGACGATGGTGGTGTTGATCCGGTCGCTGAGATCCACCTTGCGGAGGGTGTTCATCCCCACCACCGCGACCGTCGAGAACAGGATGATGCCGACACCGCCGACGACCGGCGCGGGCAGGGCCGCGACGACGGTGCCCATCTTCGGGATCAGTCCGAGGACGATCAGGATCGCACCGCTGGTGGCCGTCACGTACCGGCTGTGGACGCGGGTGGTGGCGACGGCTCCGACGTTCTGCGTGAAGATCGTGTCGACGAACGCGTTGAAGATGCCGCCGAGTACGCCGGACAGCGCATCGCCGACGAGGCCGCGGGCCACGTCGCCCTTGGTGAGCGGCTTTCCGGTGATCTCGCCGAGGGCCAGCATGCTCGCCGTCGACTCCGCGAACACCACGGCCATCACGATGCTCATCGCCACCACCGCCGTGATCGGGAACTCCGGTGCCCCGAAGTGGAACGGGGCGGTGATGCCGAACCAGGGGCTGCCGGAGACGCCGCCCAAGTCGATCAGGCCCATCGGAATCGCGACGAGCGTGCCGATCACGAGGGCGAGGAGCACGCCGAGTTGGGTCCAGATCCCGCGGCCGAGGCAGAGGAAGGCGATCGCGACGAGCACGACGACACCGGCGAGCATGATGTTGCCGGGATCTGCGAAAGTGTCTGCCGTCGGATCGTTTCCGACGATCAGGCCGGCGGCGACGCCGATCAGGGAGATGCCGACGACGGTCAGGACGACACCGGTGACCAGCGGTGGGAAGAACCGGATCAGCCGCGCGAAGGGTACGGCGAGGGCGAGTCCGACGAGGCCGCCTGCGAGCATCGAGCCGTACACCGCCTGCAGTCCGTATTCCTCGGCGATGAGGATCATCGGAGTCAGCCCGGCGAACGTGGCGCCGCAGACGATCGGCAGCCGTGCGCCCGCCAGCTTCCCCACTCCGAGGCTCTGGATGATCGTGATGATGCCGGCGATCAGAAGGTCGGCGCTGATCAGCAACGCGACGGTGGACTTGTCGAGTCCTACTGCGGCACCGAAGACCAGCGGAACGGTGATGCAGCCGGTGTACATGATGAGCACGTGCTGCAGACCGAAGGCCGCCTGCCGCACCAAGGGCAGGCGCTGGTCGACTGCGTGGAAGGACATGGGTCGATCTCCGTCCGAGTGAAGGGAGCGTTCGAGTTCACGTTCTATTGAGCACGCCAATCTTTACTAAGCAGGGTCAATTTCGTTTCGTCCGTGTTATCAGTCGCGGATTCCGCGAAACACGGTGCTAGCGTTCGCCTCATGGACGAGGATCAACACCTACTGGCCGTCGCCATCGGCACCGCGATCAGATCGGCCCGGCGAGACGCGGGACTGACCCTGCGCGATGTGGCGGCCAAAACGGGACTGTCGCAGCCGTTCCTGAGTCAGGCCGAGAACGGCCACTCGGTGCCGAGCGTCATGAATCTGCACCGGGTGGCCCAGGTGCTGGGAACCACGGCACACGCCCTGCTCGAACAGGGCGCGCGGACGCCGACCAGCCTCGTGCGCAGCCGCGAGGGCAGACGCTTCGCGCTGTCGGACGGCGCCGTGCTCCGCTTCTGCTCCACGGGCGTGCGCGCGATGGAACCGAACGAGGTGACAGCGCAACCGGGTTCGCAGGCCGGCGAGCACACCGAACACGCCGGCGAGGAGTTCATCTACGTCATCGACGGCAGCGTGCGCGTGGAAGTGGGCGTCGAGGAGAGTTACGTGCTCGACAAGGGAGACACTCTGTACTACCCGGCCACCGTGCCGCACCGGTGGTTCAACGACGCCGCGGAACCGGCACGGTTCCTCATCACGAGCACCCCGCCGTCCTTCTGACCGTCAGCGGCCGAAACCCTCGAGCAGTCCGGTGTACTTCTTGGGCAGGGGAGCCGCGAACTCTCCGCCCGCGCCGGTTCGCAAACCGAGCGTCACGAGGGACTGCACCATGAGGGTGGCCGCCGCCACGCCGTCGACGACCGGCACCCCGAGTTCCGCTGAGATGACGGCGCACAGGTCCGCCATGCCTGCGCACCCCAGCACGATCCCGTCCGAACCGTCCCGGTCGAGGGCGACGCGGCAGGCCTCGGTGATCACCTTCACCGCGTCCGGATCGCGGTCGAGGTCGAGGACGGCGATCTCGCACGCGTGCACACCGAGGCAGAAGCGTTGCATCCCATACCGTTCGGCCAGTTCCCAGGCCCGGCCCCGGGTTCGTCCCAGCGTCGTGACGACGCTGAACCCGCGGCCGAGGAAGCTCGCGGCGTGCATGGCCGCCTCGGCGATCCCGAGGACGGGCCCGGAGGCCAGCTCACGGGCGGCGTCGAGGCCGGGGTCGCCGAAGCAGGCGATCACGTAGCCGTCCACGCCGGCCGCCTCGCCACGTGCGATCTCCTCGAGAAGCCCGGGGACGCTGAGTGCTTCGTCGTAATGGCTCTCGATCGACGCGGGACCCATCTGCGGGCTCACCGCCTCGACGAGCGTCCCCGGCCCCGCGACGGAGCGCGCGCAGTCGCCGATCTTGTCGGTCATCGACTGGGTGGTATTGGGATTGATGATCTTGATGTGCACGTTCGTCGACCTACGCTTCGATCGGGGCCGTGCGATTCGCACGGCGGGCGCCGGCGGACAACCCGAGGTAGCAGACGAATCCGACACCCATGCCGAGGAACCACGAGTACTGGGCCGCACCCGCCATGCCCCAGACGTCGAGTCCGAACGGCTGGGCCTTGAGGATCACGGGAATCATCGCGACCAGGGCTCCGATGACGGTGGAGATGATCGCCGCCGGGTTGTAACCCTTCTTGTACCAGTATGTTCCGCTCTCGGACATGGTGAACATGTCGTCCAGGATCACCCGCTGCCTGCGCACCAGGTAGTAGTCCGCGATGAGGATTCCGAACAGCGGTCCGATGAATGCCCCCAGCGTCTCGAGCGTGTAGTGGATCACCTCGGGGTTGTTGTACAGGTTCCACGGTGTGATCAGGACGGATCCGACGGCGGCGATCATTCCGCCCGTACGCCAGCTGATGCGCTGCGGGCTGACGTGGGAGAAGTCGAAGGCCGGGGAGACGAAGTTGGCGACGATGTTGATCCCGATGGTGGCGACGATGAAGGTGAGGAGGCCGAGGACGACGGCGAACAGGTTGTCCATCTGCGCGACCGTCTCGACGGGATCGGTGATCAGACGGCCGTACACGGGCAGGGTCGCGGAGGCGGTGACGACGGTGAGGATCGAGAAGAACAGGAAGTTCACCGGGAGGCCGAGGAAGTTGCCGCGCTTGACCGCGCCGAACGTCTTGCCGTACCGGGAGAAGTCGCCGAAGTTGAGCATCGGGCCCGAGAAGTACGACACGACAAGGGCGATCGCGCCCAGCACCACAGGCACAGCGGACCAGCCGGTGTAGTTCACCTCGCCGAGGTTCAGGCTGATGTTCGACCATCCGGCCTCGCTGATCAGATAGATCGCGAGCATCAGCATCACCACGTAGACCGCGGGACCGCAGAAGTCGATGAACTTGCGGATGCTCTCCATGCCGCGCCAGAAGACCAGCGCCTGCAGCACCCACATCGTCATGAACCCGGCCCAGCCGAGCGCCGACAGTCCCAGGAATCCGTGCTCGTGCACGTCCGCCCAGGGCGCCAGACCCGGCCAGATCTTCAGGCCGAGGATCACGAACGCATGCGACGCCAGGTACGTCTGGATTCCGTACCAGGCCACCGCGATGAGACCGCGGATGATGGCCGGGACGTTGGCGCCCAGAACGCCGAAGGCGCTGCGGCACATGACCGGGTAGGGGACACCGGTGACCTGGCTGGGCTTGGCCACCAGGTTCGCGAACACGTTGACGATCGCGATGCCGACCACCAGCGCGACGAGGACCTGCCAGCTGGTCAGCCCGAGCGCGAACAGGCTGCCCGCGGTGACGTAGCCGCCGACGCTGTGCACGTCGGACATCCAGAACGCGAAGATGTTGTAGGACGACCACGACTGCGTCTTCAGCGGCGCGAGATCGTCGTTGGTGAGTCTCGGGTGATAGCCGGGCTTGATCAGCCCGGCGCCGGCCAGGTGTGCACCGGGGACGGTTTCCCCCTCGTTGGAGGGCGCTGTCTGAGTCATCGTTTCGCTCCCTGGTGCAGTACGGACACGACTGCGTCGACGTAAGGGTGCCTCGGTGAAAAGCACACCACCGAAGTGCTGGGAGCAAAAGTAGTTTTCGGATATTTCCTGCCTGTGACGGCGAAGATATATTCTCGCCGGCGCCGGTGCGAGCTGAGAATATATCTTGCCGGACGGCTTACCCGGGCGTGTCCCGGAAGATTCCGGTGTCCGTGGGGAGGGCGGCGATCACCGTGTCGAGTTGTTCGTTGTGCCGGTCGGTGGCCGCCTTCAACGCCGCGGCGTCGCGGGCGAGGAACGCCGCCAGCATGTCCCGGTGCCCGAGGTGGAGCTGCAGCCGCGCCGGCGTCCCGACCTGCGACATCGGCTGCACCGGCTCGGTGATGTTCCACGCCGATTCGAACATGTGCAGCAGTCGCTGCATCCGGCAGGGCGACGCCAGGGCCAGGTGGAAGTTGCGGCTCTCCCGGTGGTACGCGGTCAGATCGTCCTCGAGAACCGAGCGGTCGAGTGCCGCGTACGCCTCCCGGGCCCGGACGTCGTCGGCCTCGTCGGCGAGGGTGACCGCCACGGAGTGCGCCGCCGACTCGAGGACGCCCCGCACCAGGTAGAGCTCCTCGAGTTCGTCGACGGTCAGCCGGGCGACCGTGTACCCGGCGTTGGCCCGGTGGTCGACGAGCCCCTCGCCGATCAGCGTCTTCAGCGACTCCCGGATCGGGATACGGCTGACGCCGAAGTGCTCGGCCACCTCGTCCACCGGGATCGGGGTGCCGGGCGGGGCGCCGCCGCTGAGGATCACCCGGCGCAACTCCTCCAGGATCACGGTCTGAGAGCTGCCGGGATCTCGGTTGGCCAGGTTCGTGACCAGCATCGACGGTCGTCGCGGGGGCATCGGTCCGTCCTCAGGCGGGGTGTACGGCGCGCCAGTGGCGGGCGATCTCGATGCGCCGGGCGACCCACACGTCGTCGTGGGACTGCACGTGATCGAGGAAACGTTCCAGCGCCGCGGTGCGGGCGGGCCTGCCGACGATGCGGCAGTGCAGACCCACGGACAGCATCTTCGGCGCCCCGGCCGTTCCCTCCGCGTACAGGACGTCGAAGGCGTCCCGCAGGTGCGCGAAGAACTGCTCGCCGCTCGGGAAACCGCCGGGCGACGCGAACCGCATGTCGTTGGTGTCGAGGGTGTAAGGCACCACCAGGTGGTCGACGAGGCCCTTCCCGAGGGCATCGACCTTCACCCAGTACGGGAGGTCGTCGGCGTACGAATCGGAGTCGTACTCGAAGCCGCCGTGCTCGACGACCAGCTGCCGGGTGAGCGGGGAGTCGCGGCCGGTGTACCAGCCCAGCGGTGCCTCGCCGGTGAGGCCGCGCAGGATCTCCACGGCCTCGGCCAGGTCCTTGCGCTCGGCGTCCTCGTCGGAGAGTTGGTACGACTTCCACCACAGACCGTGGCAGGCGATCTCGTGTCCGAGTTCGCGAAAGGCACTGACGGCCTCGGGGTTCCGCTGCATCGCCTTCGCCACCGCGAAGATCGTGAGCGGGAGCCCTCGTCGCTCGAACGCCCGGAGCACCCTCCACAGTCCGGCGCGGGACCCGTATTCGTAGATCGATTCCATGCTCATGTGCCGGTTCGGGAACGGCTGGGCCCCGACCATCTCGGACAGGAACGTCTCCGACGCCTCGTCGCCGTGGAGCACGTTGTTCTCGGCGCCCTCCTCGTAGTTGAGGACGAACTGGACGGCGATCTTCGCGCCGCCCGGCCACTGCGGATCGGGCGGGTGCTGCCCGTATCCGACCAGGTCGCGTGGGTAGCTGGAGTCGAAACCGTGGGTCATGATGCCAAGCCTGCCCGACCGGCCTCGGTCAGGGAACCCCACAGGCGTAACCGCGCCGTGCCGCCGTCCCGTTCGCGGACGCTCGCCTCGCCCGGGGGCGGACTGTGGAACCTGGGCGCGGTCAAGGTGTTCGGGCTCACGGGTGCGGCTACCTCCTGATCGGCGTGGGGGCAAGTGTAGGGCGTCGGAGTGGGTGCTGCGGGCGGTCCTCGTGCGCGGCGAGGTGCTCAGCTCCCCGGAACCACCGCCCGGGTGAGGAGGTCGCGCAGGGTGTCCACCGTGCATCCGGGGGCCTGCGCGCGGACGGCGTCCTCGTCGAACGCGCCGCACGCCAGTCCCCGCAGGATCACCGTCGCGAGGGCCTGTGCGGTCGCCGGTTCGTCCATCACCCCGCCACCCTGGCGGTCGAGGTACGCCTGCACGCGGGTGGCCGCGGCGGGCAGCGCGGCGCGGTAGAAGTCGAACGTCGCGAGCCAGCGGGTGATCAGGTGCCCGGGATGCATGTCCCATCCCTGGTAGTACCCGCGTTCGAGCGAGCGGGTGACGAGTCGGTAGTGCCGGGCCAGCGCGGCGCGGATCTCCTCGTCGCTGCCCTGCGGGATGACCTGGGTGGATCCGTCGCACACCCACACCCCGGTCTGGGCCGCCGCCACCAGCATCACGGACTTGGCGTGGTCGGCCACCGGGTGCTCGAGCGACTGGAACCGGGACGCGATTCCGCAGGCCGCGCTGTAGTCGTAAGTGCCGTAGTGCAATCCGGTGCAGCGCCCGTCCGCGAGGTGGATGGCCTTCGCGACGGTCACGGTGCCGTCGGGTCCGAGCACGGCCTGCGGGCTCTCGATCTGCAACTCGAAGAGCAGCGACCTGTCAGGGAGCCCGTACGCGCGCTCGAGTTCCTCGCACAACGCGACGACGGCGGTGACCTGCTGGGCCGCACGCAGTTTCGGCACCGTGAACACGAAGCCGTCGGGAACCCCACCCGCGCCTTCGAGGACGAGTTCGAGCGTCCGGATCCCGCGGCGGCGCTCGTGCGGGGCCAGACCCTTCGCGCGGATACCCAGCGACCGCGGGCCGGACGGGTCGGACGAGAGCAGTCGCAGCGTGCGTCCCGCCTCCAGTGCGGCCGCGTCCTCGACGTCGTCGCTCCGCCAGCCGAAGCCGTCCTCGAAATCGATCCGCAGATCCATGATCGGACGGTGCTCGAGCATCGCGCGGACGTCGGGAAGCGCACCGGTCGTTCCGATTTCGGACAGCGCATTCGTGTGCCTGTCCAGCAGTTCGACAGCCTGCTCACCCCACACTTTCGGGGTGTCCGGTCCGGCGTCCGCCGCACTCACGTAGACGGTGTGGACGGGCTGCGGTTGCTGCCGATCACCCGGAAAGGCGTCCGCGAGGTCGGTGTCGACGGGATCGAGGAGTGCGTCGACGCGGTCGAAACCGCTGTCGGGGAGACGGCTGAGGTACTGGGGGTTCACGCCACGATCTTGGCAGAAACGCGGGATTCTCGTCGTCCACACCCCGCCGGGTGGCGTTCGTTCAGGCCGTCACACCGCGCAGATACCACTCGACGGCGCGGGCCAGCTGCCGCACGCTGCGATCGGTGCCTGGCTCGATGCCGTCGAGTGACCGGGCTCCTGCGAAACGGTCGAAGACCAGGCCTTCGACGACGCTGACGAAGTCCGCGCCCGCGTTCTCGGGGTCGGCGACGCCGAGAGCGTCGAACATTTCGGTGGCGCGGGCACGGGAGAACAGGCACGTCGCGAGGAGTGCGTGCAGGTCGGCGTCACCGGACAGTTCGACGGTCAGCGCGTGCCGCGCGACGACGTCGTCGTGGCGGGTGTGCAGCAGCCGGTCCAGCGACCGGGCCACGCCCTCGGCGACGGATGCGAGGTCGAGTGGTGGGGCCGTCGTGGTCGCGAATTCCTGCCGCGAGCGTTCGGCGAGCCGGCGCACGGCGGATTCGATCAGGGCTCGCCGGGTGCGGAAGTAGTAGGACGTGGACCCGCCCGGCAGATCCAGTGCGCGGTCGACGGCCCGATGCGTCAGCGCGCGGATGCCCTCGCGCGCGATGATCGTGATCGCCGCGTCGGCTATCTGCTCACGCCGCTCGGGCACGGTGTCTTCCTCCTCACATCGGCTTGTCGCCCGAGACTCTACATTCGTAGTGTTTCCTCTGTGGATGTAGAGGTTCTGTTGGACGACGCGCAGCGCGCGGCCGCGGCCGTCCTGCGCGAGACCGCCGAGGGCCTGGGGCAGGGGAGGCCCGGAGTTCGCGGCGTGTACCTGTGGGGGCCCGTCGGACGTGGCAAGACGTGGTTGATGGACCGCTTCTACGGGTCGGCCGCGGTCCCGAAGCGGCGCGTGCACTTCCACTCGTTCTTCCGCCGACTCCACGCCGACGCGCACGCGCTGAGGTCCATCGACCTCGCGATCGACGCGGCACTCGGGGATGTCCGGCTGCTGTGCTTCGACGAGTTCCACCTGCACGACGTCGGGGACGCGATGCTGGTCGCGCGACTGCTGAAGGTCCTGTTCACCCGCGGGATCACGCTGGTCGCCACATCGAACTATCCACCGGACGGGCTGTTGCCGAATCCGCTGTTCCATCACCTGTTCGCGCCGTCGATCGCCGTGCTGGAACAGAATCTGACCGTCGTGCGGGTGGCCGGTCCCGTCGACTACCGCACCGTGGCCACGGCGGACGCCGGGTTCGCTTCCGGACGTTTCGTCCGTGCCTCCGACACCGAGCCTCCGGCACTGTCCGAGCGCGTCGCCTTGACCGTCGGGACCCGCACGGTGACGGCCTCCGCGGTGCGGGACCGCACGGTCTGGTTCGAGTTCGCGGTGCTGTGCGGCACCCCGACCGCACCCGCCGACTACCTCGACCTGTCCGAGCGGTTCGGATGCTGGGTGGTCACCGGTGTGCCCCGATTGCGGGAGGCAGGCGTGGAGACCGTGCGGCGGTTCGCGAACGTCGTCGACGTGCTGTACGACCGGGGAACCGCGCTGACCCTGGTGGCCGAAGCCTCGTGGGACGACGTGTTCGCCGGGCTCGACGACACCCTCGACTTCGACCGGCTGGTGAGCAGGCTGTCGACGCTGAGCCGGTGACCACCGAGGCAGACCCGTACGTGGGTCTGCCTCGGTGAATCGATCAGACGTACCGGCTGTACGCGGGGAGGTCCAGCTGGCCGTTGCCGGACAGTCCGATGACCACGACCTCCGGCTCGGTGACCGTGCGGGCGTGCTCGATGGCCGCGGCCACGGCGTGCGTGGATTCCGGCGCCGGGATGATGCCTTCCGCGCGGGCGAAGAGCAGGCCCGCGGCGAGTGCGTCGTCCTGTTCGATCGCGGTCGCCTCCATCAGCCCGAGGGCGACGGCGTGCGAGACCATCGGCGACATGCCGTGGTACCGCAGGCCACCCGCGTGGATGGCGGGCGGAACGAAGTCGTTGCCCAGCGTGTACATCTTCAACAGCGGCGTCAGACCGGCGACGTCGCCGAAGTCGTAGCGGTATTCGCCCTGTGTGAGCGACGGGCACGCCGCAGGCTCGCAGGCGACGAGGCGGGTGGTGGTGCCCTCGCGCAGATTGCGACCCAGGAACGGGAAGGTCAGGCCCGCGAGATTGGAACCGCCGCCGGCGCAACCGAATACCGTGTGCGCGGCAGGCTCGCCCGCCTGCTCCAGCTGAACCATCGCTTCCTGGCCGATCACGGTCTGGTGGAGCATGACGTGGTTGAGGACGCTGCCCAGCGAGTAGTGCGCGCCGGGATCGTTGGCGGCCACCTCGACGGCCTCGCTGATCGCCATGCCCAGCGAACCGGTGGTGTCGGGGTGCTCGGCCAGGATGGCCCGGCCGGCTTCGGTGAGGTCGGACGGCGACGGATGACAGATGCCGCCGTAGGCCTCCATCTGGAGTCGACGGTACGGCTTGGCGTCGAACGAAGCGCGAACCTGCCAGACCTCCACCTCGAGGCCGAGCAGGGCGCCGGCGAACGACAGCGACGCGCCCCACTGACCCGCGCCGGTCTCGGTGGTGAGCTTGGTGGTGCCCTCGAGTGCGTTGTAATAGGCCTGTGCCACAGCCGTGTTCGGCTTGTGCGATCCGACCGGGCTGACACCCTCGTACTTGTAGTAGATCCGTGCCGGTGTGCCGAGCACCCGCTCGAGGCGGCGTGCGCGCACCAGCGGCGACGGCCGCCACATGCCGTAGATCTCGCGGACCGTCTCGGGGATCTCGATGTACCGTTCCGTCGCGACCTCCTGCTCGATCAGGCTCGCGGGGAACAGCGGTGCCAGGTCTTCCGGTCCGAGTGGCTCACGTGTGCCGGGATGCAGATGCGGCGGAACGGGTTCCGGAAGATCGGCGGCAAGGTTGTACCAGTGCGTGGGTACGGCCGAGGGGACCGCAACCCCCAGAGGTTCCAGCGATCGAGCCAGTTCGGCTCCGGTTACCGGGGACGTGGTCAAGTAGAACTCCTTCGTGGATGGATACGTCCCGAACATGCTGCGCTGTCCGCCGCCGTGAACGGGTGATTTTCCCGGTCCCCGCGTGTCACGATGGAGGGGCAACTCGGGAGTGAGGATGCCGGACCGTCGCGTGCGAAGCAGGGTCGTCCACACGGTCGCCCTGCTGGCGGCCGTCGTGACGGTCACCCTTGCCGTCCGGGTGGTCCCCGCGCCCGACACCCCCGCGACACCGTCGGAGCCGGGCGCAGGTGCGACGCGCGCTCTCATCATCCTCTCGGCGATCGCCGTCGTCGTCGCGGTGGTGGCGCTCGCGTCCGCCTTTCGCAGCGGTCGGCCGAGGGTCGCACCCGACCCGCCGCCGGTCGGGCTCACCGGAAACACCGGGTCCTCGGTCTCGCGCCGGCACATTCTCGGATGGGCGGCGTTCGCCGCGCTTCTCGTGACCGCGGCATTCCTCCTCGGGTCCGTCGGCGGTGACGAGCCGCTCGACCGTCAGCGGTCGACGGCAAGCCCGACCACCGACGACGGGGCCGACCGAACCGACGCGTCCGTGCCCGCCGACACACGCCCACCGCCCGACATGGTGGACGAGGCCCGCGAGGATCTGACGGAATTGTGGACCGCGGCAGCGATTGCCGGTCCGATACTGGTGACCGTGCTGATCCTCGGCGCCGTGGCCCGGCGCCCCCTCCGGGCCCGGGTCGGCGGCTGGACCGCCGCGAGTTCCCCCGACGATCCGGCTGCCTCGCAGTCGCTGGCCCGGGCGGCGGAGGAAGGTCTCGCCGTGGTCGTGGCCCCGAGCCTGCCGCCGCGTGAGGCCATCATCGCCAGTTACGCCGCCATGGAGGATGCGCTGCGCGAGGCGCCGGGCGCCGAACCGCGGGAGTCGGACACCCCATCCGAAGTGCTGGCTCGCGCAGTGCAACTCGGAGCGCTGCGCTTCGAGGCGGCGGCGCCGCTGGTGCGGCTGTTCTCCGAGGCGCGGTTCAGCCTGCATCCGATGGGCGAACAGCACCGTGACGAGGCCGCCGATCTGCTCCGGCGCGTGCTCGACGACCTGGGGAGCGACGCGTGCTCGCCGTCGCCGTAGCCGGTGTCGGGGCCGTGCTGGCCGTGGAGGTCCCGCTGGTTGCCGCCGGCCGGTACAGCGCGGCCGTACTGGTCGCGGGAGCGGTGACCGCGCTGGTGCTCTTCGAGATTCGACGACGCCTGGCACCCGGGGACGTCGACGACCAGCCGCTGGGCACGGAGGCCGAACGAGCCGAGGCGACCGCCCGCTGGATGGCGCGGACGGAATCACTGATCAGCTGGGCGGACGGCACGCGCGGCGACTGGGACCACCATCTGCGTCCGCTCCTGGCGCGCGAGTTCCAGCAGTCCACCGGACACCGGCAGGGACTCGACCCCGCCGACACCGCGGCCGCGGGTGAGGTGTTCTTCGGCGACTTGTGGCAGTGGGTCGATCCCGAGTGCGTGCAGCGCTCCGACAGGGCCGCACCCGGTCCGGGCCGGGACGTGCTCGACCGGATCCTGCAACGGCTGGAGCAGCTGTGACGATGCCCGCCGAGGTCACCACCGCGCGCGCCCACGCGGTGCTGGCGGAGGTCGAACGGGCGGTGGTCGGCAAGCACGACGAACTCACGTCGATCCTGCTCGCGGTACTCGCCGGCGGGCACGTGCTCATCGAGGATCTGCCCGGGCTCGGAAAGACTTTGGTGGCACGATCGTTCGCTGCCGCGCTCGGGCTGGACTTCACGCGGGTCCAGTTCACCCCCGACCTGCTGCCCGCCGACCTGCTCGGCGCCACCATCTACGACATGCCGTCGGGTCGCTTCGAATTTCGTCCGGGCCCGATCTTCACCAACCTGCTCCTCGCCGACGAGATCAACCGCACCCCGCCCAAGACCCAGGCCGCACTGCTCGAGGCGATGGCGGAGGGGCAGGTCAGCGTCGACGGCACCACCCGGATCCTGCCGCGTCCCTTCATCGTGCTCGCCACCGACAACCCCATCGAGTACGAGGGCACCTACCCGCTACCCGAGGCGCAGCTGGACCGGTTCGCGCTCCGCCTGCGACTGGGGTACCTCACCGAGACCGATGAGCACGAGATGCTGCGCCGGCGCCTCGACCGGGGATCCGCCGCCGTCGTCGTCGAGCAGGTGGTCGATGCGGCCGACCTCCTGGCGATGCGCGAATCGCTCGAGCAGGTCAGTGTTCATCACGACGTCCTCGGGTATGTCGTCGCGCTCGCGAACGCCACCCGGCATCACCCCCAGGTGGAGGTCGGGGCCAGCCCCCGCGCGGAACTCGACCTCGTACAGCTCGCGCGGGCGCGCGCCCTGCTCTCGGGCCGCGACTTCGTCATACCCGAGGACATCAAGGCCCTGGCCGTTCCCGCTGTCGCGCATCGCATCAGCCTGCGACCGGAGATGTGGGTGCGCCGCATCCGCAGCGACGACGTCCTCGCGGAACTGTTGCGCCGTCTCCCCGCGCCGAGGGCCCGATGACGGAGCACCAGTTGACGTGGCGGGCGTCGCCGGCAGCCCTCGCACTGACGACCTGCGCGGCCGTGGCGCTGACGGCGGGTGTCGTGGGGCGGTGGTGGGAACTGATCGTGTTCGCCGCCCCGATGCTGGGAGCGCTCGGCACGGTGACGTGGTTGCCCCGTCCGGCCACCGGCATCCGCGTCGAGGCGTCGGCGCGCATGCTGCGGTGTTTCGAATCCGAGTCCGTGCACTTCTCGGTGGACGTGACGGTCTGCGGTGGTGCGGCGGAACTCGAGGTGGCACCTACGCCGTCCGACGGCTACACGGTCGAGCAGATCGGCGACGGCGACTACGTGGTATCGGCGGACCGGTGGGGCCGGTACGAACCCGCACTGACGGTCACGGCACGTGCAGGCGGCGGCCTGCTCACGGCGTCGCTGCCGGTTCCCGTTGCGGAACTGCGAGTTTTCCCGTTGGCGCCGCCGATGCCGACTCCGTTGCCCCACGCCACACTTCCGGACCGGATCGGCGCGCACCGCACCCGCCGATTCGGTTCGGGCGTCGAGTTCGGGGACATCCGGCCGCACGCGCCGGGGGATCCGTTGCGCAGCGTCAACTGGCCGGTGAGTGCCCGGCGCGGCCGGTTGCACGTCACTGAACGGATCATGGACCGCGCCGCGGACGTCGTGGCCGTACTCGACACCACCCCGCAGGCACCGGGCCCGGCGTCGGAGAGCCTGCACCGGACCGTGCGCGGGGCCACGCAGGTGGTGCAGACGGCCCTGCAGCGCGGCGACCGCGCCGGGGTCGTCGCCCATGGGCTCCGGCTGCGATGGCTCGGCGCCGACATCGGACGCAGGCAGTTCTACCGAATCCTCGACACCGTCCTCGACTCCGACGACGGCGCCGCCGAAGGCACACTCGTCCCCCGGGTCGCGTTGCCGCCGCGGGCGGTGGTCATCGCGTTCTCCACCATGCTGGACACCAACTTCGCGCTGTCGCTGCTGGAGTTGAGGCGTCGCGGTCACGTCGTCGTGGCAGTCGACGTGCTGCGCGGCCCGCCGTTCGAGTACGAACTCGATGCGATGACCGGCAGGATGTGGCGGCTCGAGCGGCGGAACATGTACCGGAACATGGGTGTTCTCGGTGTTCCGGTGGTGGCGTGGGACGACGATTCCGCACTGGATCTGGCGCTGGCCCTCGCCGATCGTGCCCGCCGGCCGTCGGGGGCACTCCGATGAGATGGGTCGCGGTGGTCGCGGTGCAGGCAGCGTTGACCGCGCTCGTCCTGGGCGACGCGTCGGCGCTCGCGGCCGCCGCCGCGGGGGTCGCCGCGACGGCACTGTTGCTCGTCGCGTACACCGGCCTCGCACCGGGAATCTCGACGCTACTGCTGGGCGCGGTCGTCACGGCGGCCGCCGCCGGTCTGGCAGCGACACTGCCGGACGGGCCGGCGTGGGCGTCCCTGCTCGGGCCGGGTGCGGTGGTGGTGCTGTTCCTCGTCGCGGTGTGGCCGTACGTCGGCAGGCGCACGACCGAGAGTCAGAACCGGCGGATGCTGTAGATGTGGAACTGCGACAGCGGCGCCAGACCTACGGGGACGCCGCGTCCGTACGCATTGAAGACCTGGCCCAAGCCCGCGTAGATACCGATGTGCGACGCGTCCGGGTTGAGCACCACGATGTCGCCGGGAGCCAGCGCCCACAGCGGAATGGGTGCGCCGACCTCGGCCTGCTCCCACGTGGTGCGTGGCAGATTCACCCCCGCCTGACGGAATGCCCACTGCACCAGCCCCGAGCAGTCCCACGCGTCCGGACCCGTTCCACCCCACAGATAGGGCTTGCCCGTCTGGGTCGTCGCGGCCGCGAGCGCGGCCAGCCCGGTCGGGGTGGGAATGGGTGTCGGGAGAACGGACGAACCCATCGAACTGCCGCCGGTGCTGCCGCTGTCGGAACTGCCCGCCACGGGCGCGGCGTTCGCGGGGACAGCGACGAGGGCGGTCGCGCAGAACGCGAGAGCACCGGCAACGGCGGCGCGCCGCACGGGACGGAGATGTCTGCGCTGGGACACGAGGTCCCCCCTTTGTTCGCTACTGCCCGTGGAGAGCCGTGGAACCGCCCCGACCATCGGTTGACACGTCTCGATGAGGTCACGGAAAGCGTACAAAGTGTTGCGGCATCGTGCCTGATATTCGCGAATATCCGCCCGAACTAGGCACATTCGGTCAAATGTCGGTAGCTGTCACCCCTGGGCCAGGGTCAGCACCACGTCGGCCAGGGCCGGAGCATGATCACGCTCGGGAACCGTGGCCGAGATGAGGAGCCTGCCCTCGTCCCGCCAGATCCGCGTGTGCAGCGTCTCGCCGGGAAAAACTACGCCCGCGAACCGCCCTCGGAAGCCCGCGACCTGCGACGCGTCCGAGTCGAGCACTGCGTCGACGGCCGCTTTGCACACCATTCCGTAGGTGCACAGGCCGTGCAGGATCGGGGCGGGAAACCCTGCGGCGGAAGCGAACTTCGGGTCGGAATGCAGGGGGTTGCGGTCGCCGCACATCCGGTACATCAGCGCCTGCTGCGGAAGGACGGGGGTGTCGACCTCGACGTCGGCAGGCCGGTCGGGTAGTTCGACGGACTGGGACGGCCCGCGCTCACCGCCGAAACCGCCTTCCCCGCGGGCGAAGATGGACGACCGCCCGGTCCACAGGGGGGTGCCGTCGAGGTCGGTGGTCGTAGACTCCTGCACGATGACGGCGGCCTTGCCCTTGTCCCACACCTCGGCGATGCGGGTGGTGGTGCGGGCCTTGCCCTCCGGGGGAATCGGCTGGTGCACGGTCACTTCCTGGCTGCCGTGTACCACCTTGGCGAGGTCGATCTCGACGCCCGGGAACGACACTCGCGGGGCTTCGGTGGCGTGGAAAGTCGCGGCCACCGTGGCGAACGTGGGGAGCACCTGCGGCTTCCCGTCGGTCAGGTACCGCAACTCCCTCTCGTCCAGCGGACGGGATCCGGCACCGAGAGCGAGGTGGTAGTGCTGCACGTCGGAACTGGTCCAGGAGAACTCCTGAACGGGCAGTTCGGCTCCGATGGCGATGTTCGGATCAATGGGCATTGGTGGTGTCTCCGGTGAGTGACGTCGGGGAATCGGCCTGCGAGGTCTTGTCGAGGATATCGAGTACCGCGAGATAGCCGAACGTCATCGCCGGGCCGATGGTTGCGCCGGGTCCGGCGTAGGTGTGGCCCATCACCGGGCCGCTGGCATTGCCCACCGCGTAGAGGTTCTCGATGGTGCTGCCGTCCTCCCGCAGCACGCGGGCGTTGCGGTCGGTGCGGAGACCGCCCTTGGTGCCGAGGTCGCCCGGGACCATCTTGACGGCGAAGAACGGCGCCTTCTCGAGCGCCCCGAGGCTCGGGTTGGGCTTGTTGCGGGGATCCCCGTAGTAGTGGTCGTACCCGCTCTCACCACGGCCGAAGTCCTCGTCCTTGCCGTTGCGGGCGAAAGTGTTGAAACGTGAGACCGTTTCGGTGAGCGCGTCGACCGGCACGCCGATCTTCCCGGCCAGCTCGGCGACGGTGCCCGCCTTGACGATGACACCGGCCTTCAGCCAGCGACCGGGGAACGGGGACCGTGGGGTGACTCCGGCGAACGCGTACCGGTCGCGGTAACGCTGGTCGAGGACGAGCCAGCACGGAACGTTCTCGCCCGGTCCGTCGCCCTGGCCGTGCGTGCCGCCGTACATCGCGTGCGTCGCCTCGACGTACGGTGCGGATTCGTTGACGAAGCGCTTGCCGGATTCGTTGATCATGATGCAGCCCGGCAGGCTCCGCTCGGACAGCGCGAACCACGGGCCGCCGGTGAGCGGGATGGACGGTCCCCACCAGGCGTCTTCCATCAGATCGAGCGCGGCGCCGAGCTTTTCGCCCGCCCAGATGCCGTCGCCGGTGTTGGCCTTCGCGCCGACGGTCCATTCGGTGCCGATCGGTGCTCGCTGGTACTTCTTGCGGGCCTCGTCGTTGTGCTCGAAACCGCCCGACGCGATCACCACGCCGCGGCGTGCCCGGAACACCTGCGGCTGTCCGTCGACCGTGGCGTTGACGCCCTTGACCACGCCGTCCTCCACATACAGGTCGGTGAGCGGGGTGTCGAGCAGGATCGGGACGCCGGCGGCCTTCAGCCCGGCCTGCAGTCCCGCGACGAGCGCCTGACCGCGGACGAGCAGCCGCTTCCCGGTGAGCTTGGCGCCGAGGAAGCGGAGGCCGACCCGGGCTGCGCGCAGCGGACCGCGCGGGTTGCGCATCAGCAGGTTGAGCCAGCGGTAATCGGCCTGGGTGATCACGAAATTCGACGGCGCCTTGACGTAATCGGGTTCGAGCTGCGCGAGGTCGGCGCCGAGTTTCCTGCCGTCGAACGGTGTCGGCTCGACGGACCGTCCGCCGAGCCGTCCGCCGGGGGCCTCGGGGTAGTAGTCGGAGTATTCGGGCACCCACTGCAGTTTCAGTGGGCTGTTCTTCAGCACGAACGACAGCATCTCGGGGCCGCGGTCGATGTAGGCGTCGATCCGGTCCTTCGGGACGACGTCGCCGATGATGCTGTGCAGGTAGGTCCGCGCGGCGTCTGTGGTGTCCTCGACCCCCGCGGCGATCAGCGCCTCGTTGTTCGGGATCCACACGCCACCGCCGGAGCGTGCGGTGGAGCCGCCGAAGTGCGGCGCCTTTTCGAGGATGACGACGCTGAGTCCCTTGTGGGCCGCGGTGAGGGCCGCGGTCATTCCACCGGCACCGCTACCGACGACCACGATGTCGTATTCGTGCTTGCTCATGTAGAACACGTTATAGAATGATGGGGTTGTCAGTCCATCCTTTCTGCCAGGAAGTATTACTGACGCCAACAAACAAGAACGAAACACGTTGCAGTGGAAACCGGTGGGCGTGCGCACGCAAACGAACTTCAGGGAAGGTCCTCAACCATGCTCTCGACGCAACTACGCACCGAGTTGGCGAATCAGCTCGACGCCGCGGAACGTGGCCGCGCTCCCATCGGCCCCCTGACCGCGGACCACCCCGACATCGACGTCGTCGACGCCTACGAGATCCAGCTGATCAACATCCGCCGCCGGTTGCAGGACGGCGCGAAGGTCGTCGGGCACAAGGTCGGCCTGTCGTCCCTCGCCATGCAGCAGATGATGGGCGTCGACGAACCCGACTACGGCCACCTGCTCGCCGACATGGAGGTCTTCGAGGACCAGCCCGTCGACACGGCGCGGTTATGCTTCCCGCGCGTCGAGGTCGAGGTCGCATTCGTGCTGGGCGCCGACCTCCCCGGCGCAGGCTGCACCGAGCAGGACGTCCTGGACGCCACCGTGGCGTTCGCACCGTCCATCGAGCTGATCGACAGCCGGATCACCGACTGGAAGATCACGCTGCCGGACACGATCGCCGACAACGCCTCGTCCGCCGGGTTCGTGCTCGGCAAGAACCGGGTGCGGCCCGAGGACATCGACATCAAGTCCATCGACGCCGTTCTGACCAGTAACGGCGAGACCAAGGCCGAGGGACGCAGCGACGCCGTGCTCGGCAACCCGGTGACGGCCGTCGCCTGGCTCGCGCAGAAGGTCGAGAGCTTCGGCGTCCGGTTGAAGGCCGGCGACATCGTGCTGCCCGGCTCGTGCACCCGCGCCATCGACGCGCACCCGGGCGATCACTTCCGCGCCGAGTTCAGTGGGCTCGGCTCCGTATCCCTGCAGTTCAAGTAGGAGTTTGTTCATGACCAAGGCAAGTGTGGCGATCGTCGGTTCGGGCAACATCAGCACCGACCTGCTCTACAAGCTGCAGCGATCCGAGTGGCTCGAACCCCGGTGGATGATCGGGATCGACCCCGAGAGCGAAGGCCTGGCGCGGGCCCGCAAGTTGGGACTGGAAACGTCTGCCGAGGGTGTCGACTGGTTGCTGAACCAGCCGGAGAAACCCGATCTCGTCTTCGAGGCCACGTCCGCGTACGTGCATCGGGAGGCAGCACCGCGGTACGAGGCCGCCGGCATCCGCGCCGTCGACCTGACACCCGCCGCCGTAGGACCCGCCGTGGTCCCACCGGCGAACCTGCGCGAACACCTCGGCGCCCCCAACGTCAACATGATCACGTGCGGAGGGCAGGCCACGATCCCGATCGTGTACGCCGTCTCCCGCGTCGTCGACGTGCCGTACGCCGAGATCGTCGCGTCGGTGGCGTCCGTCTCCGCAGGCCCGGGCACCCGCGCCAACATCGACGAGTTCACCAAGACCACCAGCCGCGGCATCGAGACCATCGGCGGAGCGCAGCGCGGCAAGGCCATCATCATCCTCAACCCGGCCGACCCGCCGATGATCATGCGCGACACGATCTTCTGCGCGATCCCCGAGGACGCCGACCGCGCCGCCATCACCGACTCCATCCACCGCGTAGTCGCGGACATCCAGCAGTACGTCCCCGGCTACCGGCTGCTCAACGAACCGCAATTCGACGACCCGAGCGTCGTGTCCGGCGGGCAGGCGACGGTCACCACGTTCGTCGAGGTCGAGGGCGCAGGCGACTTCCTGCCCCCGTACGCGGGCAACCTCGACATCATGACCGCAGCGGCAACCAAGGTGGGCGAGGAGATCGCCCAGAAGCTCCTGAGTGTGGAGGCATGAGCACAATGGTTCATTTCGACGGGGCGAGCGAAGCGACGGGAAATATGAGCAGCAGCTGGGACATCCGCGTCACCGACACCTCCCTGCGGGACGGTTCGCACCACAAGCGGCACCAGTTCACCGGTGAGGAGGTCCGGGCCATCGTCGGTGCGCTCGACAACGCCGGGGTCCCGGTCATCGAGGTGACGCACGGCGACGGACTGGGTGGGTCCTCGTTCAACTACGGGTTCTCCAAGGTCCCGGAGCAGGAACTCATCTCGATCGCCGTCGACACGGCGAAGAACGCGAAGATCGCCTTCCTCATGCTGCCGGGGCTCGGCATCAAGGACGACATCATCGTCGCCCAGGACAACGGCGCCTCGATCTGCCGCATCGCCACGCACTGCACCGAGGCGGACGTGTCCATCCAGCACTTCGGGCTGGCTCGCGACCGCGGTCTCGAGACCGTCGGCTTCCTGATGATGGCGCACTCGATCGCACCGGAAAAGCTCGCCAAGCAGGCCCGCATCATGGCCGACGCGGGCTGCCAGTGCGTGTACGTCGTCGACTCCGCAGGCGCGCTCGTGCTCGAGCAGGTGTCGGACCGCGTCGAGGCGCTGGTGCAGGAACTCGGCTCGGACGCACAGGTGGGTTTCCACGGTCACGAGAACCTCGGACTCGGTGTGGCCAACTCGATCGCCGCCGTGCGGGCAGGTGCAAAGCAGATCGACGGCAGCACACGACGATTCGGCGCCGGCGCCGGTAACGCGCCGGTCGAGGCGTTCGTCGGCGTGTGCGACAAGATCGGCGTCAAGACGGGGATCGACTTCTTCGCGATCGCCGACGCCGCCGAGGACGTGGTGCGTCCGGCGATGCCCGCCGAATGCCTCCTCGACCGCCAGGCGCTGATGATGGGGTACGCCGGCGTCTACTCGAGCTTCCTCAAGCACGCCGAACGCCAGGCCGAACGGTACGGCGTCTCGTCCGCCGAACTCCTCGTCCGCGCCGGCAAGCGCAAGCTCGTCGGCGGCCAGGAAGACCAGCTCATCGACATCGCGCTCGAACTGCAGCGCGAGCGGGCTGCGGCTGCGCCGCCCGTGAGTACTTCTTAACGTCGGGCGGTTGATAAGTACTCACAGGTCAGCGGGCGGTCTCCCACAGCCCGACGACGTTGCCCTCGGAGTCGGTGAAGTACGCGGCGAATCCCATGTTCCCGACGGGGGTCCGGCCGGTGACGGTCTTGCCACCGAGGGATTCGATCCTTTCGAGGGCGGATTCGATGCTCTCGACGTCGACGGTGACCACGGGAGTGGTCACCTCCCCGCGCTGCATCATGCCGCCGTTGATGTAACCGGGTTCGTCGGGCATGCCGCTCTCACCGACAGGTCCGGTGGTGACCATGCTGTAGTCCATGTCGGGGATCTCGGCGATGGCCCACCCGAATGCGTCCCGATAGAACGCTCGTGCGCGGTCACCGTCGTCGAAGGGGATCTCGAAGTGCACGATTCGGCCTGTCATGGCACGCCTCCGGTTCGGCTGGAACCGCCGAATCCGACGGCACATCCAGCCTAAGCGCCCAATGTGACATCCGTGCAGCCTGACTGCACGAATGTCACATCGGGCGACGCATCCGCCGCAGCGGTACCGACGACTATTCGACGCGATCTCGCACGTCGATGAACCCCTCCATCACCGCGTGGTTGATGCTGTCCCACAGTCGCGGGCACCCCTCGCGGAGCGCGGTGGACTGTCCCTCGCCGACGGCGTCCCGGAACGTCGGGCACGTCTTCGCAGGGTCGTCCGTCCACTGGACGCTCGTGTGCTTGAGGCTGTTCTTGCGCACCAGCACACAGGTTCCGCACGTACGGCACTCGACTTCGTTCATGCCGTCGTCGAGGTAATTGGCCTTGTCGGCCATCGTCTGCGCATGAATGGCCTCGAGCCGAGCAGGCTGCCCGGCGAAGTCGGGAGCTTTGGCCCATTCGATCGAGGCACTCATGATCAGACCTGCGCTTCCTTGCTCTCGGACCGCTCCGCCGCCTCGCGTTCGGCCTTCTGACGGGCCAGGTTCTCCTCGACCTCGTGTTGCCAGGCCTCGTTGGCCTTGGTGGTGTCGACTTCGAACTCGAAACGCTGCGTCATCTTGTCGGTGACGTCGGCGACGTCGACGTAGAACTGGTCGTACCAGCGTCGCAGCTGGTAGACCGGACCATCCTCGTCGCAGAGCAGGGGGTTGTCGATCTTGGTCTTGTTCTTCCAGATCTCGACGTCCTGCAGGAATCCCTCGGCGATGCCCTCGGTGAACTTCGCGGCCAGTTTGTCGGCTGTTTCGTCGTCGATGCCGGTCGGCTTCTTGACGGTGACGCCGTACTGGAGCATGAACGAATTGTTGGTCACCGGATAGTGGCAGTTGATGAGGACGCTCTCGACCTCGTACCCGCCGTAGCTGTTCCACAGCGGATTGATCATGTAGGACGGCCCGTAGTACGCGGCCTCGGAGCGCAGCAGCGATTCCATGCCGTACTGCGTCGCCATCCCGACGTCGGGGCGACCCTTCGTGTTGAGGTACTGCGTTGCGATGTGGCCTTCGAAGACGTTCTTGAAGTACGTCGGGAACGCGTAGTGGATGTAGAAGAAGTGCGCCATGTCGACGACGTTGTCGATGATCTCGCGGCAGTTGGACCCTTCGATCAGCATCGAGTTCCAGGTCCAGTCGGTCCACTCGTCGCTGTAGGCGCCTTCGATGCGGGGGATGGTCACGTTCTCCGGCGGGGGATTGCCCTCCGGGTCGTTCCAGACGAACAGCTGACCGTTCTGCTCGAGGGTGAGCCATGCCCGGGTGCGGGCGATCGGGGGAACCCGGCGTGCGTAGGGAATGCTGGTGCACTTGCCGTTGCCACCCCAGCGCCAGTCGTGGAACGGGCAGGCAACGGAGTCGCCCTTCACGGTGCCCTGAGACAGGTCGCCGCCCATGTGCCGGCAATACGCGTCCAGAACCTTCAGTTCGCCCTTGCTGTCGGCGAAGACGACGAGTTTGGTGCCGAATGCCTCGATCGAATGCGGTTTGCCGTCCTTGAACGTCTTGGTCAAACCGAGGCAGTGCCAACCACGCGCGAAGCGGGTCTGGACCGTGCCCACATCGATCTCGCGAATCTGCGCCATTGTGCCCTCACATCCCTTCATGCTGTTAGTAGAACACGTTATAGAACTTCGGCACGATCCGCCAGATTTCCGGGGGCTTTCTTCCAGACCCGGGCCGTCAAACAGCGCCTTTGCCGGTATCTCGACATAAATGGGAACGTGTTCTAGTCTCAGAAGATAAGTGAACCATCGAACGAGACAGGAGCGTCCTGTGGGTGACCATGACAGTCACGAGGTGATGCAGCGGCTCGACGCACTACTGCCGACGCTGCGAGAGCGTGCGCAGGAGACCGAGGATCTACGTCGTATCCCCGACGATTCCATGAAGGCGCTCCAGGAGACCGGATTCTTTCGGTTGCTCCAGCCCGAACAGTGGGGTGGTTACCAGGCGGATCCGGTGTTGTTCTACTCCGCGGTGCGGAAGATCGCGAGCGCCTGCGGTTCCACCGGCTGGGTCTCGTCGATCATCGGTGTCCACAACTGGCACCTCGCCCTGTTCTCGCAGCAGGCTCAGGAAGACGTGTGGGGCAACGACACCGACGTCCGGATCTCGTCGTCGTACGCGCCGATGGGTGCCGGGCAGGTCGTCGACGGCGGATACACGGTCAACGGTGCCTGGGCCTGGTCTTCCGGCTGTGATCACGCCAGCTGGGCGGTGCTCGGTGGGCCCGTCATCAAGGACGGTCGCCCGGTCGACTTCGTCAGTTTCCTCATCCCGCGCGAGGACTACCGGATCGACGACGTGTGGAATGTGGTGGGACTCCGCGGAACCGGCAGTAACACCGTGGTGGTGGAGGACGTCTTCGTCCCGACGCACCGCGTTCTCAGCTTCAAGGCGATGAGCAACCTCACCGCACCCGGGCTCGAGCGCAACACCGCACCCGTCTACAAGATGCCCTGGGGAACAATCCATCCCACCACCATCTCCGCGCCGATCGTCGGGATGGCCTATGGCGCCTACGACGCGCACGTCGAACATCAGGGAAAGCGCGTCCGCGCGGCGTTCGCCGGTGAGAAGGCGAAGGACGACCCGTTCGCCAAGGTTCGCATCGCAGAGGCCTCGAGTGACATCGACGCAGCCTGGCGCCAGCTGTCCGGGAACGTCGCCGACGAATACGCACTGCTCGTCGCCGGTGAGGAAGTCCCGTTCGAGCTGCGGCTGCGGGCTCGCCGCGACCAGGTGCGCGCCACGGGCCGCGCCATTTCGTCCATCGACAAACTGTTCGAGAGCTCGGGGGCCACCGCGCTGGCCAATGGCACGCCGCTGCAGCGTTTCTGGCGCGACGCGCACGCCGGACGCGTCCACGCGGCCAACGATCCCGAGCGCGCCTACGTCATGTACGGCACAGGCGAATTCGGTCTGCCCATCACCGACACGATGGTCTAGGAGAACACGTGACGACTACCGAAGAGGCCCTCACGTTCGAGTCCACCTCGAAGTTCGCGCAGGTCCGGCCCGACCTGACGTTGCACTACCACGAGGCCGGCGTCGGCAACGACACCACGATCGTGCTGCTGCACGGCGGCGGACCGGGCGCTTCGTCGTGGTCGAACTTCGCCAGGAACATCCCGGTTCTCGCCGAGAAGTTCCACGTGCTCGCCGTCGATCAGCCGGGATACGGGTTGTCGGACAAGCCGACCGAGCACCCGCAGTACTTCGTGCACAGCGCGTCCGCGTTGAAGGACCTGCTCGACACCCTCGGCATCGACGGACGTGTCCACCTGCTCGGCAACTCGCTCGGTGGCGGTGCCGCGGTGCGTTTCGCGCTGGACTACCCCGACCGCGCGGGCCGGCTGGTGCTCATGGGTCCGGGCGGGCTGAGCGTCAACCTGTTCGCCCCGGACCCGACCGAGGGCGTCAAGAACCTCGGCAAATTCGGCTACCAGCCCACCCGGGAGAACCTCGAGGCGTTCCTGCGCATCATGGTGTTCGACCAGAAGTTGATCACCGACGAATTGATCGACGAACGTTTCGCCGCCGCGAGCACACCCGAGTCGCTCGCGGCCGCCAAGGCGATGGGAAAGTCGTTCTCCTCGGCCGATTTCGAGCTGGGAATGCTGTGGCGCGAGGCGTACAAGCTGCGCCAGCGGGTGCTGCTGATCTGGGGTCGCGAAGACCGGGTCAACCCGCTCGACGGGGCGCTGGTGGCGCTGAAGATGATTCCGCGGGCGCAGTTGCACGTCTTCGGCGGGTGCGGGCACTGGGCGCAGCTGGAGAAGTTCGACGAGTTCAACCGCCTGGCCACCGATTTCCTTCTGGACGGGGGTAAGTGATGAGTATTCGTTCACTGGCATACATGCGCATCGAGGCCACCGACATGGCCGCGTGGCGCGAATACGGTCTCAAGGTGCTCGGCATGGTCGAGGGCAAGGGCTCCGACCCGGACGCCCTGTATCTGCGGATGGACGACTTCCCGGCTCGCCTCGTGATCTTCCCGGGGGAGCAGGACCGGCTGTCGGTGTCGGGCTGGGAGACGGCCAATGCCGCGGAGTTGCAGGAGGTCCGGGACAACCTGTCGGCGGCCGGCGTCGCGTTCAAGGAGGGGACGGCCGAGCAGCTGCAGGACCGCAGGGTCGACGAGCTGATCACGTTCGAGGACCCGTCGGGTAACACGCTCGAGGCGTTTCACGGCGCCGCCCTGGAGCACCGGCGCGTGGTCAGCCCGTACGGGCACAAGTTCGTCACCGGTGAGCAGGGCCTCGGGCACGTCGTGCTCTCGACCACGGACGACGAGGCGTCGCTGCGCTTCTACCGCGACGTCCTCGGTTTCCGCCTGCGCGATTCGATGCGGTTGCCCCCGCAAATGGTCGGGCGGCCGGCGGACGGCAAGCCGGCGTGGTTGCGGTTCTTCGGCTGCAACCCGCGGCATCACAGTCTCGCGTTCCTGCCGATGCCGACGCCGAGCGGCATCGTGCACCTGATGATCGAGGTCGAGAACTCCGACGACGTCGGATTGTGCCTCGACCGCGCGCTCCGCAAGAAGGTCAAGATGTCGGCCACGCTCGGCCGCCACGTCAACGACCTGATGCTGTCGTTCTACATGAAGACCCCCGGCGGCTTCGACATCGAATTCGGTTGCGAGGGACGTCAGGTGGAGGACGAGAGCTGGATCGCGAGGGAGAGCACGGCCGTCAGCCTGTGGGGTCACGACTTCAGCGTCGGGATGCAGCCGTGAGCGAGGTGACCGGGGACGGGGCCGTCGCGGCCGAGGCGATCGATCCGCGACGGTTCCGGACGGTGCTCGGCCAGTTCTGCACCGGCGTCACCATCATCACGACGATCGACGACGGCGTGCCCGTGGGGTTCGCATGCCAGTCGTTCGCCGCGCTGTCGCTCGAACCCCCGCTCGTGCTGTTCTGCCCGACCAAGACGTCGCGGTCGTGGGCGGCGATCGAGCGCAGCGGCATCTTCTGCGTCAACGTGCTCGCCGAGGAACAACAGTCGACGTGCGCCCGCTTCGGTTCCCGCGACCCGGACAAATTCGCCGGGATCGACTGGACGGAGTCGCCGCTGGGCTCGCCGATCCTCACCGGCTCGCTCGCCCACATCGACTGCTCGCTCGAGAGCGTGCACGACGGCGGCGACCACTGGGTCGCGTTCGGCCGGGTCTCCTCCCTGAGCGAGATCAGGGAGGAGCGACCGTTGCTGTTCTACCGCGGGCAGTACACCGGCATCGAGCCGGACAAGACGGTGCCTGCGCCGTGGCGCGACGACCTCGAGGCGTTCCTCACGACGTCGTCGGAAGACACCTGGCTCTAGTTCCTAGACGGCGACGCCGATGTACTTGGTCTCGAGGAATTCGTCGATGCCGGTGGTTCCGCCTTCGCGCCCGAGCCCGGATTCCTTCACGCCGCCGAACGGCGCGGCCGGATTCGACACCACACCCTGGTTGAGGCCGACCATGCCCGACTCCAGCGCCTCGCACACGCGGATGCCGCGCTTGAGGCTCTCGGTGTACACGTAGGCCACCAGCCCGTACGGGGTGTCGTTGGCCCGCTCGACGGCCTCGGCCTCGGTCTCGAACGTGCTGATCGCGGCCACCGGGCCGAAGATCTCGTTGTGGCACATCTCGGCGTCGTCGGGCACACCCGTCAGGACCGTCGCCGGGTAGAAGTTGCCCGGGCGGTCGAGTGCCTCGCCGCCGGTGAGCACCGAGGCGCCGCGGTCGACCGCGTCCGCGACGAGACTGCTCACCTTCGCGACGGCCGCCTCGTCGATCAGCGGTCCGACCACGACGCCGTCCTCCGTGCCGCGCCCGACGGGCAGGGCCTCCATCCGCTGCGTGAGTTTGCGCGTGAATTCCTCGGCGACCGAACTGTGCACGAGAATCCGGTTGGCAGCCGTGCAGGCCTGGCCGATGTTGCGCATCTTCGCCGCCATGGCCCCGTCGACGGCGTCGTCGAGATTCGCGTCGTCGAAGACGAGGAACGGCGCGTTGCCGCCCAATTCCATGGATGTGCGCATCACCGTGCGCGCGCACAGTTCGAGCAGATGCTTCCCGACCTTGGTCGAACCGGTGAACGACAGCTTGCGGGCCCTGCCGTCGAGGATGAGGGGAGTGATGACCTCGTCGGGGCTGGACGTGGTGACGACGTTGACGACGCCGTCCGGCAGCCCGGCCTCGGTGAGGATATCGGCGAGCGCCAGAATCGACAGCGGCGTCTGGGCCGCCGGCTTGATGACGGACGTGCACCCGGCGGCGATCGCGGGCCCGATCTTCCGGGTACCCATCGCCATCGGGAAGTTCCACGGGGTGATGAGCAGGCTCGTCCCCACGGGCTGACGGGTCACGAGGAACCGCGACCCGCCGCCGGGCGCCGTCATGTAGCCGCCGTCGATGCGGACGGCCTCCTCCGCGAACCAGCGGAAGAACTCCGCGGCGTAGGCGATTTCACCCCGCGCCTCGGTGAGTGGCTTGCCCATCTCGAGCGTCATGACCAGCGCCAGCCGGTCGACGTTCTCGAGCAGGAGTCGGTGTGCGTTCATGAGGATGGTGCTGCGTTCGCGGGGTGTCGTGGCCGCCCACGACGGTTGCGCCGCCACCGCCGCGTCGAGCGCCTCGCGGGCCTCCGCGGCGTCGGCGTCGGCGACCGTGCACAGGATCTGTCCGGTGGACGGGTCGTGGACCGGCATGGTGCGGGCGCTGTCGCGCCACTTGCCGCCGATGAACAGGCCGGTCTGCACCGATGCGATTGCTGCTTCCTCGAGCATGATTTTTCCCCATTCTCCATTGCCGAAGGGACGCTCCCCATGTTATACAGATTGTCAACAATCTGACAATGCACTTGCCGACATTCGCCGGCATCTACGCGTGGGAGGGTTCTCGTGACTCGGCTATCTCCACTGCTCGCACAGGCCACACCCGTGACGGTCGATCACGGTGAAGGGTGCTACCTCTACGGCACCGACGGCAGGCGCTATCTCGACTTCACCGCGGGCATCGGCGTCACCAGCACCGGGCACTGCCACCCGCACGTCGTGGAAGCCGCGCGCAGGCAGGTCGGCTCCCTGATCCACGGCCAGTACACGACGGTCATGCACCAGCCGATGCTCGAACTGGTCGATCGGCTGGGGTCGGTGCTGCCCCCGGGGCTCGACTCGCTGTTCTTCGCGAACTCGGGGAGTGAGGCCGTCGAGGCGTCGCTGCGACTGTCGCGGCAGGCGACCGGCCGCCCCAACGTGATCGTCTTCCACGGCGGATTCCACGGACGCACGGTCGCGACGGCGACGATGACCACGTCCGGCACCCGGTTCTCGGCCGGCTTCAGCCCGCTGATGGGCGGGGTGCACGTGGCACCGTTCCCCAACGCCTACCGCTACGGCTGGACCGAGGAGGAGGCGACCGCGTTCGCGCTGAAGGAACTCGACTACATCTTCGCGACGCTCACCGCGCCGAACGAGACGGCGGCGTTCGTCGTCGAGCCCGTTCTCGGCGAGGGCGGATACGTGCCCGGCAACACCGCGTTCTTTCAGGGGCTCCGCGAGCGCGCCGACCGGTACGGCATCCTGCTCGTCATCGACGAGATCCAGACCGGTTTCGGTCGCACCGGCAAGTTCTTCGGGCACCAGCATTTCGACGTCCGGCCCGACATCATCACCATCGCCAAGGGTCTGGCCAGTGGTTTCCCGTTGTCGGGCATCGCGGCGTCCGAGGAGCTCATGGCCAAGGGCTGGCCGGGGTCGCAGGGTGGAACGTACGGCGGCAACGCCGTGTCCTGCGCGGCCGCGGTCGCGACGCTCGAGGTGATCGAGAAGGAAGATCTCGTGGCCAACGCCGCCGCGCGGGGCGTCCAGTTGCTCGACGGTGCGCGCGCCCGCGCCATCGACGGGATCGGTGACGTCCGTGGTCTCGGACTGCTCGTGGGTAGCGAGTTCACGGCCGCCGACGGCAGTGCGGACCGTGCGAAAGCGTCTGCGGCGCAGCAGCTGGCCGCGAAGAAGGGGCTGCTGCTCTTGACCTGCGGCGCCCACATGAACGTGGTACGGATGATTCCACCGCTCATCGTGACGGCGGAACAGATCGAGGACGCCCTGAAGATCTGGTCCGAAGTACTCGACGAAGTGTGACAAGCACCCGTGAGTACTTGTTAACCGCGGGCGGTTAACAAGTACTCACGGGCTCCGAAGGAGGACCTGTGGCTCGCTACATCACCATCAGCCTGGACAAGCGCGGCGTGACCTGCCGTGCCCGGCTTCTCGACGAGGATGCACCACTCACGTGCGACGCGGTGTGGAACGTGCTTCCGCAGAGCGGCGACGCGTACCACGCCAAGTACGCGCGCAACGAGGTGTACACGCTGATCCCGCGGATCACCGCGGCGCCGCGGCGGGAAAATCCCACCGTCACACCGATTCCCGGTGACGTGTGCCTGTTCGACTTCGAGCCCTGGGAGATCGGCAACTCCGCCTACGGGTACGAGCCGGGCTCGGAGGCGCACGCCGCGCAGGGCGCCACCGACCTCGCGATCTTCTACGGCCGCAACAACCTCCTGCTCAACGGCGACGTCGGCTGGGTGCCGGGCAACGTGTTCGCCGCCATCGAGGAGGGGCTGCCGGAATTGGCGGCCGCGTGCAACGACCTGTGGATGCGCGGCGTCGAAGGCGAGACGATGAGCTTCGCGCGGGCCTGACGCAGGCTGGACCGGTCCAGAGTGTGTGCGATGGCCCTCGACGGGCGCCGGACCGTCCACCACCATCGGACGCTATGAAGCTGGACATCTATCAGATCGACGCATTCGCCGCCGGGCCCTTCGAGGGCAACCCGGCGGCGGTCATGCCGCTGACCGCCGACTGGCTGGACGATTCGGTGCTTCAGCAACTCGCCGAAGAGAACAACCTGTCCGAGACGGCGTTCTACACCGCTCAGCTTCCCGTGGATGCGGGGCCCCACGACCCGGAACACCCGGCGTATCACCTGCGGTGGTTCACCCCTGCCGTCGAGGTGGACCTGTGCGGCCATGCCACCCTCGCCACCGCCGCACAGATCTTCGAGGACGTGCACCCGGACGCCGACCGCATCCAATTCTGGACGCGCAGCGGCTGGCTGCACGTCGACCGTGGACCGGACGCGACGCTGGTGATGGATTTCCCGGCGGAGCCGCCGGCACCGACCGCGGCCGATCCCCGGATCGTCGCCGCACTCGGGATTCCGGTGCGGGAGTGCCTGAAGGCCACCGACCTCGTGTTCGTCGCGGAATCCGAACACGACATCGCGTCGATGGCACCCGACTTCGCCGTGATCAGCCCGCTGAAGGTGCGGGGCATCGCCGTCACCGCAGCATCCGACGTCGAGGGACTCGACTTCGTGTCGCGATGGTTCGGCGCCGCGGCCGGCGTTCAGGAGGATCCGGTGACGGGGTCCGCGCACTCGCAGATCGCACCGTACTGGGCTGACGTCCTGGGCCGAGACAGCCTTGTCGGACGACAACTGTCGGCGCGGGGAGGAACGGTGCACTGCGAGGTGCGCGGCGACCGCGTCCACCTGTCCGGGGCGTACCGGCGGTACCTCAGGGGCACCGTCGAGTTCTAGCGCTGGCTGAAGACCTCCGAATACAGCGTCTCGATCTGGCCGGCGGTGGGCACGACCGGATTGTTGCCGGGCGATCCGGACGCCAGCGCCTGCTCTGCCATCAACGGAATGAGGCCGTCCCAGGCGTCGCGGTCGATCCCGTAGGCGAGCGGCGTCGGAACCTTCAGGTCGTGACACAGCGTGCTCAGGGTTTCGACGAGGAACTGCGCGGCGACGGAATCGCCCGCCGATTCCGGTGCAGCGCCGAACGCACGCGCGCAGTCGGCGTAGCGGCTCTCCGCTCCCTTCACAGAGAACGCCGTGATCGCGGGAAGTAGCATGGCATTCGACAGTCCGTGTGCGACATGGAAATGCGCACCGATCGGCCTGCTCATCCCGTGCACCAACGCCACGCTCGAGTTGGAGAACGCCATACCGGCCTGCATGGACGCGACCATCATCGCTTCTCTCGCGGTGCGGTCTTCACCGTCCGCGTACGCCGTGCCGATGTGCTTGCCAATGGTGCGGATCGCGGAGAGCGCGAGTCCATCGGTGAACGGCTGGGCCTTCTTGCTGACGTACGCCTCGATGGCGTGGGTGAGCGCATCGATTCCGGTGTCTGCGGTCAACCGCGGCGGCATCGACATCGTGAGTTCGAAATCCACGATCGCGGCGATCGGCAGGAAGGAGAGTCCCGGGCACAGCATCTTCTCGTCGGAAGCGCTGTCACTGATGACGGTGAATTGCGTCGCCTCCGAGCCGCTTCCGGCGGTGGTCGGTACCGCGATGATCGGCAGCGCCTTCCCGGTGTACACGTGGGGCGCCTTGTACGACCGCATCTCGCCGCCGTTCGCGGACAGCACGGCCAGTGCCTTCGCGGTGTCCATCGGACTACCGCCGCCGAACCCGATCACCGAATCCGCGTTGTGCTCGGCGACGATCCTCAGCCCCTCCTCCAGAGAATCGGTGGTGGGGTCGGGCACGGTGCCGGAGAACAGTGCCGGCTCCTTGCCCGCGGACCTGAGGAGGCTCATGATCCGGTCGGCCGCGCCGGTGCCGGTCAGATAGGAGTCGGTGACGAGAACCGGCCTCTGCAGACCCAATTGGTCGACAACCGAGCCGATCTCGTCGACTGCTCCGGCCCCGATCCTGGCGAAACGGGGGAGTGAGAGATGTGCGGTCATGGGAGAGGTTCCTTAGTTGTTCTGGGGGAAGCCGAGGTTGAGTCCGCCGTGGCTGGGGTCGAGCCAGCGGGTGGTGACGACCTTGCCGCGGGTGAAGAAGTGGACGCCTTCGGTGCCGTGGGCGTGGCTGTCGCCGAAGAGGGAGTTCTTCCAGCCACCGAAGCTGTAGTACGCCATGGGGACGGGGATGGGGACGTTGATGCCGACCATGCCGACCTCGACCTCGTTCTGGAACCGTCGGGCGGCGCCGCCGTCGTTGGTGAAGATGGCGGTGCCGTTGCCGAACTGGCTGGAGTTCACCAGTTCCAGGGCCTCGTCGTAGGAGTCGACGCGGATGACGGAGAGGACGGGTCCGAAGATTTCGTCGGTGTAGACGCTCATGTCGGTGGTGACGTGGTCGATGAGGGTGGGTCCGAGCCAGAACCCGTCCTTGCCGCCGTTTGCCTGCACGGTGCGCCCGTCGACGACGATGGTGGCGCCGTCGTTTTCGCCGGCGTCGATGTAGGAGGCGACCTTGTCGCGGTGCACCTTGGTCACCAGCGGTCCCATGTCGGAATCCTGGGTGCCGTCGCCGATCTTCAACGTGTCGGTGCGGTCCTTGATCTTGGCGACGAGTTCGTCGGCGATGTCGCCGACCGCGACCAGGGCACTGATGGCCATGCAGCGTTCGCCGGCGGACCCGAAGCCGGCGTTGACCATGGCGTCGGCGGCGAGGTCGAGGTCGGCGTCCGGGAGGACGATGGCGTGGTTCTTCGCCCCACCCAATGCTTGGACGCGTTTGCCGTGGGCGGTGCCGGTGGCGTAGACGTACTGGGCGATGGGGGTGGAGCCGACGAAGCTGATCGCCTTGATGGCGGGGTGGGTGAGCAGTTCGTCGACGGCGGTCTTGTCGCCCTGCAGCACGTTGAAGACCCCGGCCGGGAGTCCGGCTTCGGCCCAGAGTTCGGCCATCCAGATCGCGGCGGTGGGGTCCTTCTCGGACGGCTTCAACACCACGGTGTTGCCGGCGGCGATGGCGATGGGGAAGAACCACATCGGGACCATGGCGGGGAAGTTGAACGGGGAGATGATGCCGACCGGGCCGACGGGTTGGCGGAGGGAGGAGACGTCGATGTTGGTGGAGGCGTTTTCGGTCATGCCGCCTTTGAGCAGGTGGGCGATGCCGCAGGCGAATTCGACGACTTCCTGGCCGCGGCTGACTTCGCCGAGGGCGTCGGAGACGACCTTGCCGTGCTCGGCGGTGATGATTTCGGCGAGTTCGCGCTTGCGGGCGTTGAGCAGTTCCCGGAATGTGAAGATCACCTGGGTGCGCTTGGCGAGGGAGGTGTCGCGCCAGGCGGGGAACGCGGCGGCGGCGGCGTCGATGACGGCGCGGGCGTCCTCGACGCTGGCGAGGGCGACCTGACCGGTGACGGCACCGGTGGCCGGATTCGTCACCGGAGCGGTATCGACGCGCATTCCGGGGTAGGACTTGTTGTTGAGCCAATGCGAGATGACGGCCATGGGGTTCACTCCTGGGAAAGGTGGGGTGCCCACGAGTCTGCTGGGCAACAATGCCTGCGTCAACGAGTAAAATGGCACTTCGGACTGCACTTTTGCACGAGGGATGAGGGCGATGTTCACCGCAGACAACATGCGTTACCTCCTCGAGTTGTCGAGAACCGGCCGCCTCGCCGATGCGGCGAAGCGGCTCGGTGTCGATCACACGACCGTCTCGCGGAGAATCACCCGGCTCGAGAAAGACACGGGCACGAGACTTTTCGATCGTGGCGTGTCGGGGTGGCAGCTCACCGAGGCGGGCCGGCGACTGGTTCCCCACGCTGAGGCGGTGGAATCCGCGGTGCTCGCCGCTCTCGACGAAACGTCGTCCCTGGGCGGGCTGACGGGCACCGTCCGCATCATCACTCCCGACGGTTTCGGGTCGTTCGTGCTGGTGCCGGGGTTGGCCGCACTACGGTCCGAGCACCCCGACCTGTTCACCGAACTCGTCACGTCGACCACTCACGACCTGCTGACCGGGCGCGACTTCGACATCGCGGTCACCCTCGAACGTCCGTCGCCGCGGTCCGTCGTGGTCCGCAAACTGGCCGAGTACGACCTTCGTCTGTACGCGTCGCGGCGCTACCTGGACACACACGACCCCATCACGTCACTCGAGGATCTCCGGCACCACACGCTCATCTGGTACGTGGATGCGTTCCTGGACGTCGAGCCGCTGCGGATCCTCGACGCGCTGATTCCGGACTTCCAGGCCCAGATCCAGACCAACAACATCGCGGGCCACTACCAGGCCGTGAAGCACGGAGTCGGGATCGCTCCGCTGCCGAGTTACATCGGCGCGCTGGACGAGGATCTGGTGCCGGTTCTCCGCGACGTCATCGCCCACCGCACCTACTGGCTGGTGGTACCGCGGGAACTGACGCGACTCGCGCGGGTGAAGGCGATCACCGAGGCGCTCTACTCCATCGTCGACGGCAATCCCGAACTGCGAGGTGCAGCAGGGTAACTTACCGGTCCGCGGGGACGGGTCCGGCGCTCTCGCGGACGACGAGCTCGGTGGGGAGTGTGATTTCCCGTCCCGCTCCGCCGCCGATGATGTCGAGCAGCAGCTGCGCGGCCTCGCGGCCCTTGTCGACGAGTGGTTGCCGGACCGTCGTCAGTCCGGCGGCCCGGGCCGCGGGAATGTCGTCGAAACCGACCACCGACAGATCCTGCGGCACCCGGAGACCACGTTCGTGTGCGACGTCGATGGCCGCGAGGGCCAGCAGGTCGGAGGCGGCGATGACGGCGGTCACGGGACCGGCATCGAGCAACGTCTCGACGGCGGTGCGCGACAGTTCGTAGTCGAACCCGCCTGCTTCGACGACCACGGTGGACGACCACGGCACCGTGTATTTGCGGCAGGCGGACGCGTATCCGGCGAGGCGTTCCTTCATCACGTGATCTCGTGCGGCCCGGGTGCGGGCGGCGTCGACGGGCCCACCCTTGCCGTCGGGGACGAGCCGGTCGACGAGAAATCCGACACGCCGGTGCCCGAGCGACAGCACGTGCTCCGCGATCTCCTTGGCGGCCTGCCGATCCCGGATTCCGACCCGCGGCAGTTCGCCCGGATTGGGACCGTCGATCACGACGATCGGCAGCCGGCGGCTCATCGCCGTCTGCATTCCGGGGTGGCCGTCCGGCATCGCGTACGCGAGGAAGCCGTCCACCGCGCCCCGCACGAGCACGCCGGAACCCTCGGCCACCCGGGTCGACTCGAGTGGGCAGGGCAGCAGGGTCAGCGCGACCTCGGCGAGTTCACCAACCTCCGATATGCCTTTCAGCAACTGCGCGGTGGCCGGGTCGTCGAAGGCGTAGCGCAACGAGTCGGTGATCATCAGCCCCAGCGCACCGACCTGCCCGGTGCGGAGATTGCGTCCCGCGGGGTTGGGGCCGGCGTAGCCGAGTTCCGCGGCCACCTGGAAGATGTGGGCGCGCCGGGCTGCCGACAGCTTGTGGGGCTGGTTGTACGCGTACGAGACCGCGGCCTGGGACACGCCTGCCGCTCGGGCGACGTCGTGCATCGTGGTCACGAATGCCGATCCTCTCCGTCGCACGGTTACCGAGGCCAGCTTATCGGCCGGACCGTGCGCGTCCCCCGGGTGTCAGCTCGCTCTGGCGACAACGGTGTCATCGTCGTCCTCACCCCGGTCGAGGAGAACGAGTTTGCCCATGACGTTGCGTGCCACCACCTGTTGATCGGTGACCGTCATCTGTCCCCGCCACGACCCGAGGAAGGTCCACGTCCACGACATGAGCGTGGACAGCCGGCTCCGGAACCCGACGACGTAGACGACGTGGACGGCCAGCCACAGGATCCACGCCCACAGTCCCGCGAGTTCGATACCCCCGACTTTCACGACCGCGTGGAACCTCGAGATCGTGGCCATCGACCCCTTGTCCCGGTACCGGAAGGGAACGCGGTCGGGTGACGAGTCACGTCCTCGGGCGCCGGCCGCGATCTGCTGCGCCGCGTAGCGGCCACCCTGGATCGCGACCTGCGCCACCCCGGGAAGGCGGTCGCGCGCCATCATGTCTCCGATCACGAACACCTCGGGGTGTCCCGGCACGGTCAGGTCCTCGCGGACGGCGATCCGCCCGGCGCGGTCGAGTTCGGCCTCCGACTGCTCGGCCAGCTGCCTGGCCAGCGGGCTGGCTTCCACACCCGCCGACCACACCTTGCACGCGGATTCGATGCGGACGGTCTCGCCTCGCCCGTCCTTGATCGTCACGCCGTCCGCGTCGACGTCGGTGACGGCCGCCCCGAGCCGCACCTCGACACCGATCTTCTCGAGACGCTCGGCGGCGGTGGACCCGAGCCGGTCACCGAACGGCGGCAACACTGCGGACGCGGCGTCGAGCAGGACGATCCGGGCGTCGCGGGTATCGATGTTCCGGTACGCGCCGACCAGGGTTCGGTGGGCCAGTTCGGCTATCTGACCGGCCATCTCCACCCCGGTGGGTCCGGCGCCGACCACCACGAACGTCAGGAGGCGGGCGCGCTCCTCCGGGGCGGTGGACAGCTCGGCGCGTTCGAACGCGCCCAGGATCCGGCCGCGGAGTTCGAGTGCGTCGTCGATGGTCTTCATGCCGGGGGCGTGTTCGGCGAAGTGGTCGTTACCGAAGTACGACTGCCGGGCTCCGGCCGAGACGATCAGACTGTCGTACTCGGTGGTGGTCGTTCTGCCCTGGTGGGTCGAGGTGATCCTGCGCGCGGCCAGGTCGATGTCGGTGACGTCCCCCAGCATCACCGAGGCGTTCGACTGCTTCTTCAGCACCATCCGGGTCGACGGTGCGATTTCTCCCTCGGACAGGATTCCGGTCGCCACCTGGTACAGCAGCGGCTGGAACAGGTGGTGGCTGGTGCGGTCGACGACGAGCACGTCGACGTCGGCGCGGCGCAACGCCTTCGCGGCGAACAGGCCGCCGAATCCGGAACCGATGATCACCACGCGATGACGTGCCTCGGTGCGGGCAGGAGTATTCATGACACGCTCTTCCCGGATCGCGTCTATCGCCATCCGCAGTACTGGTAGGGGTGAACCGTGCCGCCCGACACGGGGCGTCGGGCGGCACGGTGGACACGACGCACCGGAGACTCGAATGTCGGTTCAGGATCCGGCGTGTCGCGAGATCACCTGCGGGACCGGCGACGCCGTTGTCAGCTGCCCTGGGTGCGGGTGATCAGATCTGTGAGGTAGGTGTAGCTCTTCTTCGCGGCGTCGAGACCACCGCACTCGACCGACAGGACGACGTCGTGGTCGGCGTCGTGGAGGGTCTTCACGATCCGTTCCCAGTCGATGACGCCGTCGCCGCAGGCGCAGCCGAGCATGCCGCGGACCTTGCCGCGCAGCCTCTTCGCGTCCTCGATACCGATGTCCTTGGCGTGCAGGTGCGTGACGCCGCCGACGATCTGCTCGAGCCACTCGTGCGGGTCGTTCTCACTGAGGTAGCTGTTGCCGGTGTCGAGGTTGATGGTCAACGCAGGGCTGTCGATCAGCGTCATGATCTTCTCGAGCCGCTCCGGGGTCGCGGTGTACTCGCCGTGCGTCTCGATCGCGATCTTGATGCCGCGCGGTTCGGCCACCTTCGCCGCCTCCTGCAGTGTGTACCGCATCAGCGTGTAGTTCTCCGCCTCGGTGGTCCACGTCGGCAGCGGCCCGTCGTCGACCATGATCATCGGCGAACCGACCTCGGCCGCGTAGCGGATCGACTGCTTCAGATAGTCGACGCTCACGTCCGGCTTGGCCAGCGGTGCATGACTGGACAGCGAGGAGATGCACAGCCCGCGTGATTCGGCGGCGTCCCGCATGATGAGCGGGTCGTCGAGCATCGACCGGGTGTGGAAGTACCCGGCCGTGCTCAGCAACTCGCGGCCCCAGTAGACCATCGGCTCCACGTACTTGTAGCCGATCTCCGCGGCCTGGTCCATGGCCCAGTCGAACGACCCGTTCTCGAATCGGGCGAACTCCAGGTTCAGGCCGAGCTTGATCTCTCCCATGCCGGTCTCCGATCAGAATCCGCGTTGCGCGACGTAGTCGTCGCGGACCTCGCCGTGGTAGGCGGGAACGGTGATGTCCCACCAGCCGGTCGGGTGCATCTCGGTCCACGGCAGCTCGTGGGCGCTCATCGCCTCGATGATCACCGGGCCGGGTGTCGCGAACGCGCGCTCGATGGCGTCGGCCAGCTTCTCCGGGTCCTCGACGCGCTCGGCGCTGCAGCCGAGTGACTGAGCGAACCGGGTGATGTCGGCGAAATACGGTGTCCCGTCGAGGTTCTTCCATCCGGAGATGATTTCGCGTTCCTCACCGAACAGGCTGATCTGGAGGTCCTTGATCGCCTCCCAGCCGCCGTTGTTGAGCACGACGATCACCAGCGGCACTCCGAGCATCGCGGCGGTCGCGATCTCGGTGCCGGTCTGGAGGAAGCTGCCGTCGCCGACCATCGCCAGGACCGGGGTGTCCGGGGCGCCGATCTGCGCGCCGATCGCGGCGGGCACACCGAATCCGATGCCGGAGAAGCCGCCGGCCACGATGTTGGTCTTCGGGCCGTAGATCGGGAACTCGTTGAACGCCTGGTTCGCGGGGTTGGACGAGTCGGTGACCAGAATGCCCTCGCGCGGAAGGGCCTTGCGGATCTCGACCATCGCCCGCGAGTTGGTCATCGGCAGGTAGTCGGTGGTCCGCATCGGCCGCAGGTGCTCTTCCCACTGCGCCTTGAGGTCCTGCAGTTCGGCGAAGTAGTCGGTGCTGCGGTAGTCGAGGGCAGGCCCGAGGTCGGCGAGCACGTCGCGCAGCGCGGCGAGTGACGTTTTCGCGTCGCCGACGACGCCGACCTCGACCGGGTAGTTGCGGCCGATCTCGAAGCCGTCGATGTCGATCTGCACGAGCTGGGTGTTCGGGATGTCGAACGTGACGCCGGGGCGGTACGACGACGTGATGCGGTCGCTGAACCGGCAGCCGACGGCGAGGATCACGTCGGCGGTGCGGGTCACGCCGTTGCCGGGGATCGAACCCATGTCGCCGCACGGCCACGCGTAGAGGTCGTGGTCGGCGGGGAACGCGCCCTTGCCCTGGAACGAATGGGTCACCGGCGCGCCGAGGTGCTCGGCGACGGCCATCAGCTCGGCGGCGGCCTCGGCGTGGATGACGCCGCCACCGGCCACGATGACGGGACGTTTCGCACCGGCGAGCAGGCGTGCGGCCTCGGCGATCACGGCCGGGTCGCCGGTCGCGCGGGTGGCGGGACGGCGGGCACCGGTGTCGGGGGTGTAGTCGCCGTACTCGGCCTGCAGGTCCTGCGGGATGTCGACGAGCACGGGTCCGCGCCTGCCCTCGTGCATGGTGTTGAACGCCTGCGCGAGCGCCACCGGCAGCTGTTCGAGGCGGCTGGGCTGCCACCAGCGCTTGACCACCGGTTCCACCATGCGGGGAAAGTTGTTGCCGTGCGGGCGGTCGATCTCCTGGAGCACCCCGCGGTTCTCCATGTAGGTGTGCACGGCGCCGGTGATCAGCAGCATCGGCATCGAGTCGGCGAAGGCCGTCGCGAGCCCGGTGAGGGTGTTGGTCGCACCCGGTCCGATAGAGGTACAGATCGCGGCGATCTTGCCGGAGGCCCGGTAGTAGCCGTCGGCCATGTGGGCGGCGCCCTGTTCGTGCATTGCCGGCACCAGTTCGATCTCGTCGGCTCGGTCGACGAACGCGTCGAGGAGGGCGGTGTTGCCGTGTCCGGGGATCGCGAAGACCTTCTCGACTCCCTCGCGGATGAGGAAGTCGACGACCATCTGTCCGCCGGTGAGTTTCTGTGTTGTCATCGAAGAGGCTTTCTGGGTGTGGTGGGGGCGAAGCGTCACAGGGACGCGGACTGGGCCGGGGTGTCGTGGGAACGGGTCTTGCCGATTCGGTCGGCGATGCTCTCGGCGACGCGGAAAGCGTTGGCCGCGATGGACAGGGCAGGGTTCATCACGGGCAGGGACGGGAAGAACGACGAGTCGACGACGTACAGGTTGCCGACGTCGTGGGCGCGGCAGTCGGCGTCGAGCACGGAGGTCGCGGGGTCGGTTCCGGCCCGCACGGTGCCGGCCTGGTGGGAGTTGACCTCGATGCCGGTGCCCTGGCTGAAGACGAACGGATAGCCGATCTTCCGGAGGATCTTGCGCACCTCGCGGACGAGTACCTCGTGGGCGCGAGTGTTGTTGGGGGTCCACACGATCTGGATGTTGCCGTCGTCGGTGAGGGTGACGCGGTTGTCCGGATCGGGCAGATCCTCGGTGAACAGCCACCAGTCCATGCTGCGGGCGGTGGCGTGGCTCAGTGCCCACTTGGGGATCAGCGGCCGTTGGCCCTTGATCATCTCGCCCTGCAACTTGCCGATGAGTTGCACGTGTCCCAGCGGGTAGGGGTGGTCGGCGGTGCCGTGAGTGTAGAAATCGTTGATGTACAACGTCTTCTGGAACTCGGACGTGTTCTTCTTCAGCGGGTTGACGCCGACCATGATGGAGTTGTTGTGCACCATGTAGTTTCGTCCGACCATGCCGGAGGAGTTGGCGAGACCGTCCGGGTGTGCGGCGTTCGCCGACCGGAGCAGCAGTGCCGCGGAGTTGACGGCGCCACAGGACACCACCACGGTGCGTGCATCGACGACGAGTTCGGTGCCGCGGTGCCGGATCTGCACGCCGGTGGCCAGGTGCCCGGTCTCGTCGGTGAGCACGCGCTCGGCGTACGCGTTGGTCAGCAGTTCCACCGAGCCGGACGCGATGGCGGGTCGGACGCAGCACACATCCGCGTCCGACTTCGCCAGCACCCGGCAGGGGAACCCGTCGCAGGTCCGACATCGGATACATCCTCCGCCGTCGCGCAGGTCGATGCCCAGTGGGATGTTCGACGGCGTGTACCCGAGGCGCCGCAGTGCGTCGGCCGCCTCCTGTACCGGTGGCTCGTGTCCGATCGCCGGGTAGGGGAAGGGTTCGTCGCGGGGGAGCGTCGGGTCGTCGGTGTGATCGCCGTGGACCCGGTACACCTGTTCTGCCCGTGCGTAATACGGGGCGAAGTCGTCGTACGAGAAGGGCCACTCGGGAGATTCGCCGGCCTCGTGTTGCGTCGACTGGAAGTCTTCACGCCGGAACCGCACCAGCGACGAGCCGTACAGCTTCGTGTTCCCGCCGACGTAGTAGTACGTGCCGGGGCTGAACGGCCTGCCCTCGGTGTCGTACCACTGCTCGGCGTTCGCGTACCGGTGACCTTCGAAGACTTCCTGCGGGTCCCAGTTCTGCTTCTCCTGCGGCAGGAAGTCGCCGCGCTCGATCAGAAGCACATCGACTCCCGAGTCGGCGAGCGCGTAGGCGAGCGTTCCGCCGCCCATTCCGCTGCCGACGATGACGACGTCGTAGCTGTGTTTGCTCGGGCCTGTGGGCTCCCCCACGGATGCGTCTCTCATGGGTCCTGCTCCTCGGTCGTAGAGAGTGGTGTCACGGATCTGCCGGGCGGGTCGACGTGAACCGACAGTCGGTGAAATGGTTATACGTATAACTAAAGGTTAGCGGCAGTGTCGGGGATGTCAACCCCGCACGAGCAGCTCATCCCGGCGGGATGAGCTGCTCGCGGCGGTCAGGGCACGAGCGGTCGAGTGAGGTTCTCCGGCCGCAGCACGTCGTCGAGTTGCTCGCGACTGAGCAGACCCCGCTCGAGCACGAGCGCGGCGACGGTGCGCCCGGTCGCGAGTGCGTCGGCGGCGATCGCGGTGGCCGCGGTGTACCCGATGTGCGGGTTGAGGGCCGTGACCACGCCGATGGACGCGTCCACCATGTTCTTCAGATGGTCGATGTTCGCGCCGATGCCGACCACGCAGCGTTCCCGCAGGACGGTGCATCCGCGCGTGAGCAGTTCGATCGTCTCGAACAGGCTGTGCGCGATCACCGGCTCGAAGGCATTGAGCTGAAGCTGCCCACCCTCGGCCGCCATCGTCGCCGTCAGGTCGTTGCCGACCACCCGGAAGGCGATCTGGTTCACCACCTCCGGGATCACCGGGTTCACCTTGCCCGGCATGATCGACGATCCTGCCTGCACGGGCGGCAACGTGATCTCACCGAAACCGGCACGCGGCCCCGACGACAGGAGCCGAAGGTCGTTGCAGATCTTGGACAGCTTCACCGCGGTGCGTTTGAGCACCCCGGACAGCTGGACGAATGCCCCGACGTCCTGCGTGGCTTCGATCAGGTCGGACGCCGTCGTCACCTCGATTCCGGTGATCGCGGCAAGATGTTCGCGCACCCGCCATGCGTACTCGTGGTGCGCGTTGAGACCGGTCCCGATAGCCGTTCCACCCAGATTGATCTCGGAGATGAGCGTCGCCGCCTCCCTGAGCCGCTGGGAATCCTCGTCGATCATGAGAGCGAACGTCGCGATCTCCTGGCCCAGGGTCATCGGAACCGCATCCTGCAACTGGGTGCGGCCGACCTTGAGGACGTCGGAGAACTCCGTCGACTTCACCGCGAACTCCGCCGCCAAGTCCCGCATGGCCGCCCGCAGCCTGGTCAGGGCGGTTTGCAGGCCGGCCTTGATTGCGGTGGGGTAGACGTCGTTCGTGCTCTGGCTCATGTTCACGTGCTCGAGCGGATGGAGATACTCGTAGCTGCCGCGCCGGTGACCGAGCAATTCCAGAGCCCGGTTGGCCACCACCTCGTTCGCGTTCATGTTCGTCGACGTGCCGGCACCGCCCTGGATGACGTCCACGACGAACTGGTCGCGCAGCGCGCCGGCCCGGATCTCCTCGCAGGCCGCAACGATGGCGTCCGCTTCGCGCCGCGGCAGCAGGCCGAGGCTCGCATTGGTCTGCGCCGCAGCCTGCTTGACGGACGCCAGCGCCGACACGAGGTCGGGATGGCTGGCCAGCGGAATGCCGGTGATCGGGAAGTTCTCCGTCGCCCGCAAAGTGTGGATGCCGTAGTAGGCGTCGTCGGGGACCTCGCGGTCGCCGAGGAGGTCGTGTTCGGTGCGGGTCATCGTTCGGACGTCACCCGGGTCGGGAGGTCGCCCCACGGGAGCGGGGCGTTGCCGAACTTGGCGGCGCGAAGGTCGCCGGAGCGGGCGTGCCCCTCGAACTTCTCCAGCCGCGACAGGCGGCCGCACACCTCGCCGAGCTTCGCGCTGCTGCCGAGGTCGCGCACCTCCTGGTAGGTGAGCGTCTTGAGGAACTTGCCCACCCACAGGCCGCCGGTGTAGCGGGCCGCACCGAGCGTCGGGAGAACGTGGTTGGTCCCGATCAGCTTGTCGCCGTAGGGAACACACGTGCCTTCGCCGAGGAACAGGGCGCCGTAGTTCCGCATGGAGGTCAGGGCCTGACGGGGGTCCTCGGTGAGGATCTGGACGTGCTCCGACGCGAAGACGTCGGCGAGCCGGTACGCCTCGTCGAGCGTGTCCACCACGTGGATCTGGCCGTGATCACGCCACGCGGGGCCGGCGATGGCGTTGGTGACCAATCCGGGGAGCAAGGCGTCGATATGGTCGATCACCGCCCGTCCCACGGACTCCGACGTGGTGATCAGCACGCACGGCGAATCGGGGCCGTGCTCGGCCTGGCTCAGCAGGTCGACGGCGATGGTGAACGGGTCGGCCAGATCGTCCGCGACGATGAGCGTTTCGGTCGGCCCGGCGAAGAGGTCGATCCCGACCTCGCCGAACAGCTGGCGCTTCGCCTCGGCCACGTAGGCGTTGCCGGGGCCGGTGAGGATGGACACCGGGTCGATGGACTCGGTGCCCAGTGCGAGTGCGGCGACCGCCTGCACTCCGCCGAGAACGAAGATCTCGTCGGCGCCGGCAAGGTGCATCGCCGCGACACTGATCTGCGGCGGCTCGCCGGCATTCGGGGGCGTCGTCGCGGCGACGCGTTCGACACCCGCGACCTTCGCGGTGAGGACCGTCATGTGCGCGGAAGCGGTCAGCGGGTAGCGCCCGCCGGGAACGTAGGCGGCAGCCGCGTCGATCGGGACGTTGCGGTGCCCGAGGAACACTCCCGGCAGGGTCTCGACCTCGAGGTCCTGGATGGAGTCCCGCTGCGCCTGGGCGAAGTCGCGAATCTGGCGCTGCGCGAATCGCAGATCGTCGAGGACGGTCTCGGGAACGGACTTCACGATCTCCGCCACCCGGTCCTCGCTCAGCCGGAACGATTCGGGGGACCAGCCGTCGAACTTCTCGGAGTACTTCCGAACGGCCTCGTCGCCGTTCGCGCGGACATCGGCGATGACGGCGGCGACGGTGTCGACCACGGCGGGGTTGCTCGCCCGCTGCGCTGGTTCACCGACGGCGGCCTTGAGAACGAATGACATGGGATGCTTCCTTCGGATGAGCGAGGGGCTGGATCTGTTGCCACTCAGCATCGCGGTGCCACACACGTTTCCGACAGTTGCATTGTGGGAACTATTTGCGTCGGTTCATGCACGTTCTGTGTACCATTGAGCATGGTCTTCACCGTCGCCGACGCTCTCGACATCGATCTCCTGAAAGACGCGGGAGCCCGTGTCCTGACCGGATCGGACAGCCTCGACCGTGAGGTCCGCTGGGTGCATTCCTCGGAGATCTCGGATATCGCCCGCTTCCTGCGGGGTGGAGAATTACTCCTGACCGCCGGGCTCGGAATGGGCAGCACGGGCGCCCTTCAACAGGTGTTCGTCCGCGCAGCCGCTCATGCCGGGGCCGCCGCTCTCGTCATCGAGGAGTCGGGACGGATGTTCGACCGCGTACCGGATGCAGTGGTCGCCGAAGGGCAGGCCTGCGGCCTGCCGATCATCGCCCTTGCCCGCGAGGTGTCGTTCGCCGGTGTCTCGTCGCAGGTGCACGAGATCCTGACCGACAAGCGCCTGCAGGCGCTCACCCACGAACGGGAAGTCGAGTCCACGTTCTCGAACCTCCTCCTGGACGGCGCCGACTACCTCTCGATCGTGCAGACGCTGGCCGAACTCGCCGACGGCACGGTGGTGCTCGAGAACATCGCACATCGCGTGATGGCGTACGTCGGCGAATTCGACGAGGAAGCCGGCATCGAGGACTGGGACCGGCACGCGCGGGGCCTCCACAGCGACGACCGCGGATGCGTCCGCAGACCGGTCCTGATGCGCGGTCAGCCGTGGGGCTGGATTCACGTCTTCACCGACCGGCCCGCGACCGAACGGTCCACCGCGGCCTTCGCGACCGAACGTGCCGCCGCGGCCGTCGCGATCTCGTTGCTGACCGACCGGAGCCGCGAAGCGAGGGACGATCAGCGGAGCACGGCACTGATCACGCGACTGCTGATCGGCGATCTCTCCGGGGCCGAATTCGTCGACCAGGCAGGCAGACTCGGGTACCAGCTGGGGTCGGGACAGATCGTCGTCGTCATCGCGAACAAGGATGCCCGCGACGAGTCGTCCGGTCCGCGCGCCGGCCGTCCGATCGACACGGGTGCGATCAGCGCCGACATGGGCGACTACGTCGTGGCTGTGGCGGCGGAGTCCGGCCGGACCCGCGCCGAGCTCGCGGGTCTGCTCGGGAAAATGGAGCACGGCGGCGGCATGAGCCGCGCAATGCCCGCATCGATGCTGCAGGTCGCGGTCACACAGGCGAAGAGTGCCGCCGCGGTGTCGCGCTCCCTGCCTGCCTCACCCATGCTGCATTTCGACGACCTCGGCGTCGAACGTCTGCTCGTGACGTTGGCGCAGGGGCCCGAGCTCGCCAGCTTCGTCGAGGACGAGCTCGGCCCATTGCTCACGAAGGACGCGCAGTCCACGACCCCGTTGTTGCCGACACTGCGAGCATTCCTCGCCGTCGACGGCCGCAAGACCGAAGCGGCGGAGAAACTCTTCATCCAGCGCCGGACCTTGTACAACCGGCTCGACCGCATCGCCGCGATCCTGGGCAAATCCCTGGACGACGCCGCCACCCGCCAAAGCCTGCTGCTCGCGGTGAAGGGGCTGGATCTGCTCGAGGGGTCGTCCATCGTGGCTCGGCGGAGCGGGCGACCATGACACGGACGGCGCCGGCTTCTCATTCTGTGCAGTCTGCGCGCAGGAGGTACACGGTCTGTACCTGTTGTGCGGCGCGTCACCTTCGTAGTGTTTTCACCAAGATTCCGGCCATCCAGTCGGCGTTGATCGAAAGTTCACGCACTCGCTACTCGCTGAACGGACGCCTACCCCCGTAGGCGCCCGCGGCGGTCCGAGACCTACCGCAAGGACGAAATCATGGCAACACATGGAGCAGGCACCGCTCCCGTGCTCGACCATACACGCGTGCGTAAGGCGCGAATCGCGACATTCTTCGGCTTCTTCCAGCTGGGCGCCGTGATGTTGATGTGGTCGACGAGCACCACCTCGTTGCGTAGTCACCTCGGATGGGAAGGCGACGGCGGCGACTCTCAGTTCGGCCTCCTCGCGCTGTCGATCGGTATCGGCGCCGCTGTCGGCTGTTTCGCCATCGGCCCCTTCATCGATCGGTACGGTCCGAGAAACACGGCCATGCCCACGATGGTCGTCTACCCCCTCTGTTACATCCCCCTCGCGTTCCTCGACGGACTGGTCGGAGCGATGGTGATCGGCGTGCTCATCGGACTGCTCCGCGGTGCCTTCGACACGGCGTTCAACACCCACGGTGTGCAGGTCGAGCGGTACTACGGGCGGCCCATCATGTCCGCGTTCCACGCCGCCTACCCGGCGGGTGGCTTCGTTCTCGGACTTGTCGGCAGCGCTCTGGCCCGGCACTTCACCGACAGCCCGGCCGTCGCCTACATCTCGATCGGCGTGGTCCTGTCGGTCCTCGGATTCGTCTTCGGTAAATGGCTTCTGTCGCTCGACGAGTTGCTGCCTCCTGAACGGGACGAGATTCCGGGCGCCGCCGACCCCGCACACCCGGGGAAGCGTTCGGCCACCACCGCGACGCTCCTCGTGATGATCGGATTCGGTGTGCTCCTGCTCGGATCGATGTTGAGCGAGGGCGCGGTCCTGGACTGGGGTCAGGAATTCGTGCGCCGCGCAGTCGGCACCACGGCAGGCCTGGCAGCGACGGCTGTCACGCTCTACTCGGGAGCGCAGTTCGTCGGCCGGTTGTTCGGCGACAAGCTGGCCGAGTACTTCGGTGCGCGACTCATCGTCGGTGCGAGCGGTGTCATCGGCGCCGCCGGTGCGCTGCTCGCGATGCTGGGCGGCTCGGCGCCGCTCGCCCTCACCGGCTTCGTGCTGCTGGGACTCGGCCTGGCGTGCATGGCACCGCTCATGCTGTCGGCGGCCGGGCGACGAGATCCCGAGAACGCGGGACGGAACATCGGTCTGGTCAACGCAATCGGCTACGTGGGCATGCTCGTCGGGCCTGCCGCGATCACCGTCGTCGTCGACAACCTCGGTATCGAATGGATGCCGCTGCTGCCGGCCATCCTCCTCGCGCTGATCGCGATCGGCGGTCCCGCGCTGATGCGCCTGGTGCCGCGCTACCACAAGCCGGCGTCGGAGACGACCAGGCACGAGGTCGCGACCGGATAGGTCGTCCGGCACTTCCGGTTCCTGCGGTCCGGTACCTCTCCCGAGGTGCCGGACCGCCTTTCGTGTCCTCACCCGGTGATACGATTAACCATTCCCCGACACGAACAGGAGACAGCTGTGCCTACCGGGAGTCCGCCGTTGAAGCGCGGTGAGCGTGGCTGGAAAACAGCAACTTTCGTCATCTTCGTCGGAACGGGGATCACCTATGCGTCCTGGGTGACCCGCACTCCGGCCATTCGCTCGTCCCTCGAAGTCGGCACGGGCGACATGGGTCTGATCATTCTCGGATTGTCGATCGGATCGATGGCGGGACTGCTGCTCGCCGGTCCCGTCGTCGCCCGGATCGGTGCCCGGCACGTCATCACGACCGCGGCCACCGTCGCGAGCCTCGGCCTGTTCACGGTGGGGCTCGGTTCGGGTGTCGCGATCGCGGCCCTGGTCGGTCTGGGACTCGCGTTCACCGGTGCGGGATTCGGCATGTGCGAGGTGGCCCTCAACGTCGAGGGCGCAGCGATCGAGAAGCGCATGGGACGCAGCTTCCTTCCGTCGCTGCACGGTGCGTTCAGTCTCGGAACGCTCGCCGGCGCCGGCCTCGGGGCGATCGCCGAACTGTTCGACGTTCCGGTGCCGGTGCATCTCGGGGTGCTGGCCGTCGTGGTCCTCGGGTCGAGCGTGAGCGTCGTGGCGCTACTCCCTCCGGCCACCGGACGAGAGGTCGGGCGCACGCGCCGTCGATCCGGCACGTCCGGCGGTCCGACCGTCTGGCGGGACAGCCGGATCGTTCTCCTCGGCCTGATCGCGCTCGGCATGGCATTCGCCGAAGGTAGTGCCAACGACTGGCTGCCACTGGGAATCGTCGATGGGTACGGCGTCGGATCGGCCACCGGCGCCGCGTTCTACGTCGTGTTCGTGGCCGCGATGACGTCGGCCCGCCTGCTCGGCGGGCGCGTCGTCGACCGGTACGGCCGCGCTGCGATCGTCCGCTGGTTCGCGGCGCTCGCGGTGGCGGGGGTCCTGATCGTGATCCTGGCGGGGAACCTGGTACTCGCCGCGTTCGGCTGTGCGGTGTGGGGTGTCGGTGTCGCTCTCGGATTTCCGCTCGCGCTGTCCGCGGCGGCCGACTCGGGGGCCGACGCCGCGCGACGCGTCAGCGCGGTGTCGACGCTCGGGTACATGGCATTTCTGGTCGGTCCGCCGCTCCTCGGGCTGCTCGGGGAACAGTTCGGACTCCTGCAGGCCTTCTACGTCGTCCTGGCCGGCGCCGTCCTCGCCGGGCTCGTGGCGAGCGCGGCCGGGGAAACCCGTGAGACCGAGGAGTCTCCGCTCGCCCGCGTGAGGTGAGAGCGGCTCGAGGTGAGCACGCGATCGCCCGGCCTCTGAGAACGAGGCCGGGCGAACCGTGGTCGGATCACATCACACTGCGGCAGAAGCGATCTCCGGCGCCACGCGCAGCGCGTTGGCCGCGATGGTCAACGCGGGATTGAGCGCCGCCGACGACGGGAAGAACGAGCCGTCCACGACCCACAGATTGTCGACGTCGTGACTGCGACAGTGGGGGTCGAGGACACTCGCCGCCGGATCGGTACCCGCGACCGCGGTTCCGCACATGTGCGAGTTCGTCGCGATCCCCATCCGCTCGGTGAGGATGATCGGATACCCCGCCTTGCGGACCGCCGCGGAGACGCGGCGAACCAGTTCACTGTGCGGTGCCGTGTTGTTGGGAGTCCAGTCGACGATGATCCGGTCGCCGTCGATCCGGACCCGGTTGTTCCGCGTCGGCAGATCCTCGGTGGTGAGGTAGATGTCGAGGCTGCGATCCACCACCGCCTTCAGCGCCCACATCGGAGCCCAGGGCCGCGCCCCCTTCACGTGCGCGGCCTGCAGTTTGCCGAGCATCTGCAGATTGCCGAGCGGGTACTCGTTGTTCGGGCCCGCGACGTACCAGTCGTTGATTCCCAGCGTCTTCTGCCACGCAGTCGTGTTCGTCCGGAAGGGGTTGACGCCCATGAAGAACGTGCTGTTGTGCACCATGTAGTTCCGGCCCAGCAGCCCTGACGAGTTGCCGAGGCCGTCCGGATTCCGTTCGTCGGCCGATCGGAGCAGCAGTGCCGCGGTGTTGACCGCCCCTGCCGAGACCACGAACTGGTTGGCCGTGATCCGGATCGTGCGACCACGGAACTCGGCCTCCGCGGCGACGATTCGCGTGCCCTTCGCATCGGTGAGCAGACGCGTCACCTTGGCTTCGGTGAGCAGGCGCACCCGGTCCGACTCGAGAGCGGGCCGCAGCGCGCGGTTCTCCGCCTCACTCTTGTGATCGGTCTGCGACGGGGTGCCGTCCGACGCCGTCGACTGCCTGCGATGCTCCTGCGTGGTCAGGTTCATGCCGTTCGGTGTGTGGAACGGGTGCAGGCCCTGCTGACGAAGCGAGGACGCGAAACGCTCGATCGTCGGCTCGTGCGGCAGCGGTGGCAACGGGTACGGAGACGACCGCGGCGGTTCAGTCGGATCCTCGCCGTCGATGCCGTGCACCTGGTAGAGACGCTCCGCCGCGGCGTAGAACGGTTCGAGATCGGCGTAGCTGAACGGCCACTTCGGTGAGATGCCGTCGTAGTGCTGCGTCTCCTCGAAATCCGTGACGCGGAAGCGGGGGAGGCTGCCGCCGTAGAACTTGGTGTTACCGCCCACCCAGTAGTACACGCCGGGCTGGAACGGTTCACCGTTGCTGCCGTCGAACCACGGTTCCGCGGTCTTGTACCGGCCCTCGAGGAACATTTCCGCGGCCTGCGAGTTCTCCACCTCGCGGGGGAGGAACCGCCCGCGCTCGACGACCAGGACGTCGACGTCCCGATCGCGGAGCGCCCACGCCAGCGTCGAACCACCCATCCCGGATCCGACGACCACGACATCGGCGGTGACCGTGTCGGAGTCGCCCACATCGACCACCGCGCCTTCGCGCAGCGGTGAATACGCGTCGATCTGATCGTGTCCGGACGTTCTCACAGGTGCTGTTCCTTGGCTCGGGTCGCCCAGTACTCGTCCTGACGCTCGTCCTCGATGTACGCGGGAACGGGGAAGTCCCACCAACCGGGAACCCACGGTCCCGCCGCATCACGATCGGTCGGGATTTCGATCAGCGCAGGCGCTTTCGAGTCGAAGGCCTTCCGGTAGGTGCTCTCGAGGTCGGCCGGGTCGTCCACCCGGAACGATTCGAGTCCGAACGACTGGCCGAGTGCCTTGAAGTCGGGGCTGTACGGGGTGCCGTCGGGGCGATTGAACTCGGTGCCGATGTGCCGGCTGGTCTGCTTGCGCTGCCCACCGCGGATGGACATGAAGCCCGCGTTGTCCTGGACCACGAAGACCACCGGAATGTCGTGCTGCACGCAGACACCGATCTCCTGCGACGTCATGAGGAAGTCGCCGTCACCGAGCACGCACGCCACCTGCCGGTCAGGGGCGGCGAGCTTGGCGCCGATCGCGGCGGGCACGGCCCAGCCCATTGACGAGAATCCGCCGGACGTCAGGTGGGTGCGCGGGTGATACACCGGGAACGTCTGCTTCACGGCGCCCTGGGTGTTGCCGGAGCCGGCGACGATGATGCCGTCCCGTTCCATCACCGACCGCAGACCGCCGAGGGGGCGCTGGGAGGTGAACGGGAACCGGTCGGAATCGCGCCGGCCTGCGAGCTTGGTCTCCCACTCGGCCTTCAGCTGCTCGAGTTCGGCGAGGTATTCGGACCGGTCGGCGCTGCTGCGGGGGAGGGAGGCGACGATCGCGGCGACGGTTGGCTTGGCGTCGGCGACTATGCCGACCTCGGCCGGGTAGTTCTTGCCGATCTCGTGCGGATCGATGTCGATGTGGATGAGCTTGGCAGGCGGAATCGAGAACGTGACTCCCTGCGCGTAGCTGGAGGAAGACCAGTCGGTGAACCGGCATCCGATGGAGATCACCACGTCGGCGCGAGAGGCGACGGCGTTGCCCACGATCGTTCCTGTTTGGCCGACGCTGCCCGCGAACAGGGCGTGGTCCTCGGGGAACGCGCCCTTGCCGTTCCACGTGGTGACCACGGGGATCTGCCACGCCTCGGCGAGGGCGAGCACCTCGTCGGCCGAGTCGGACGTGATGGCGCCGCCGCCGACGACGATCACCGGCCGGCGTGAGTCACGGAGCACGTCGACGGCCTTGTCGATCGCCAACGGGTCGGGCTGCTGGAGCCCGACCGGCAGCCGCCGTGCGAGGTCGTGAAGGGAGACGTCGGCGGCCTCGGCCTGCACGTCCATCGGCACCTCGATGTGCGCGGGCCCCGGGCGACCGGTCAGCATGGTGCTGAACGCACGGTGCATGATGAACGGCAGTTCCTCCACGCGGGTGGCGACCCAGCTGCGCTTCGACACTGCGTCGGTGACCTGCGGAAAGCCGTTGTCGGTGTGCCGCTCCAGTTCCTGGAGTAGACCACGCCCGCGCATGTGAGTGGGCGGCCCGCCGGTGATGCACAGCAGACTCGTCGAGTCGCTGTACGCGGTCGCGAGACCGAGCACGGTGTTCGCCGCGCCCGCCCCGATCGACGCCACCGCGGCCATCGGCTTCCCGGACACCCGGTAGTACCCGTCCGCGAGGTGCGTGGCGCTCTGCTCGTGGTAGACCTGGATGAACGGGATCTCGGACCCCTTCTCCAGGAACGCATCGGTGAGCGACCAGATCCCGTGGCCGGGAATCCCGGTCACGTACTCGACGCCGTACTGCTTCAGGACCTGGGCGACCACCTGCCCGCCGGTCAATTTCGCCATGATCGTTTCTCCTTGCTGTGTCAGTTCGCTACGCGGGCGGCGTAGCGCAGTCCCTGCTTGGTCAGTCGGCGCACGTTCGGCTCCGACAGGTCTGCCGGCGTGTGGCCGATCGAGTGGTAGAAGACCCGGCCGGCGCCCCACTGGCGCACCCACGCCACCGGGCTGCGCAGGCCCTCCAGCCAGGGCAGGTGCTCGCCGCTGAACTCGGTCTCCGCGAGCACCCGGTTGTTCGGGTCGACGTGCATGTAGTACTGCTCGGACGCCACCGCGAAGTCCTCGACACCGGCGGTCACCTCGTGCTCGCGGTCGGTGATGCTCACCTTGTATGGCTGCGGGAAGGCCTCTCCCGCAGGATGTTCGACGAAGTCGCCGCCGAGGAGGAAGTGGTACTTCAGGCTCGCCCGGAACGCGGCGGCGGCGCCGTGCCACGCCGCGACCCCGGTTCCGGCCGCGACGGCGTCGAGCAGGTTCTTCTCCTGCGAATCGCTCAGGTCTTCGGTGGTGAGCGCGTTGTTCCAGCCGAGCACGATCAGGTCGTATCCGGTCAGGTCGCGATCGAGGGTGAAGATGTCCTGCGACTCCTCGACCTGGTAGTTCAGCTCGGAAAACAGTTCGCGTGCCCATGCGGCGATGTCGTACGGATGGTGGCCGGGCCAGCCGCCGTAGAGGTAGAGGACCTTGGTCATGAGTGCTCCCATGGATGGTGAAACCGGAAATGGTGAAACGATTAACTTATGGTGGTGAATCGTATCACCGGCTGGAGAGCTGTCAATGGCTGATGCCGAGGGGAACGTGGGGAGCGTCCGGACGCGGACTAGGATCGGGCTTTGTCATTTGTGCGCTCCGGTGCGCAACGGCCGGTTGCGGCCGATGATCGCCGACGAGGGAGCACCATTTGGTCACGATGAAAGACGTCGCCCGAGCGGCCGGAGTATCGGTCGCCACCGTCTCCTACGCTTTCAGCAAATCGTCGAAGGTCTCTGCGACACAACGGGAACGCATCTATTCCGTCGCCGCGGAACTCGGCTACGCCGGGCCGAACATCGCCGGGAGCAGTCTGCGGTCGGGACGGATCGGCGCGGTCGGGGTGATCGTGCCCGATTCCCCGGTTCAAGCGCTCGAGGATCCGTCCGTGACCCTGCTGATGAAGGGCATCGCGGAGATCGGGAACTCGGCCGACATCGCCCTCACCCTGTTTCCGGCCTCACGTGGTGGCTCCCCGGATTCACCACCGAACTCGCTGGTTCTCCGTGGACTCGTGGACGGCGTGGTCATCCACAACGTCCCCGACGGTCATCCCCTGGTCGAGGCGATCATCGCGCGCGGTATCCCGGCCGTCGTCGTCGATTCGCCCAGAAGCGCGGGACTGCCGTTCGTGGCCATCGACGACCGCCACGGCGCCTACCTGCAGATGGACCACATCCTGAGCCTGGGCCATCGACGCATTGGGATCATCGTCGACAAGCTCGGTCAGGATTCCGACTGCCGGATGGTCACGGCGGACGACGTCGGCGCGGCGACCGAACGCAACGCGCGGGAGCGGCTCGCCGGCTACTTCGCCGCGGCCCGCGACCACCACCTCCCGGTGGAGGAACTGTCGATCGTCGTGGCGGGCAACATCGATCGCGCCGCGGGCGACGAGGCCACCCGGATCCTGCTCGACGCGGCTCGGCCGACCGCTCTGGTGGCGACGTCCGACGTGCACGCGGTGGCGGCGTGGCAGGTGTTACGCGAGCGCGGCCTGACGGTGCCCGACGACATGTCCGTCATCGGCTTCGACGACGCACCCGTCGCAGAGCTTCTCGGTCTCAGCACAATTCATCAACCGATCGTCGAGAAGGGCCGCGCGGCCGCGACGATCCTGCTCGATCGGCTGGGCGGCGGCACCCGCACACGATCGTTGATGAAGACGTCGCTGGTCGTCCGCGCGAGCACCGCGCCGCCGCGCGAATCCAGCACCGCGCCGCCACGCGAATGATGGCGATGCTCCGCGACGGCCGGGTGTCATCCTCCATGATGGATCGATGACGACTGCGGTGCCGCGACTGGGCGTGACGTTCATCCCGACGATCGAACCCGAGAAGTTGAAGGACTTCGCGCGGGTGGCCGAGGACAGTGGCCTCGACGAGATCTGGTTGTGGGAAGACTGTTTCAAGGAGAGCGGCGTGGCTGCGGCGGCCGCGGCACTCGCGTGGACGGAGCGAATCCACGTCGGCGTCGGGTTGATGCCCGTCCCGCTGCGCAATGTCGCGCTCACCGCGATGGAGATCGCCACGCTCGCTCGGTTGTTTCCCGGTCGAGTGATCGCGGGTATCGGGCACGGTGTGCAGGGATGGATGGAGCAGGTGGGTGCGCGTGCGGCGTCGCCGATGACTCTCCTCGAGGAGTACACGGTGGCGCTCCGGGCACTGCTGGACGGCGAGTCGGTGAGCACGCAGGGGCGGTACGTCCGGCTCGACGGGGTGAAGCTCGACTGGCCTCCCACCGAACGGGTTCCGCTGATGCTCGGCGGCGAAGGTCCCAAGTCGGTCCGCCTGGCGGCGCGTCTGGGTGACGGCAACCTCCTCGCGTCCGCGGTCGATGACGACGACATCCGCAGGGTCCGCGACCTGATCCTGGACGAAATCGGAGCCGACGGGGTGTCATCGCATCACCTGGTCGTCCCGAAGATCGCCGCCACCGGGGAGGGCGCACGGCAACGGGTGGACGAGGAACTGGCGCGGTGGGAGAAGCCGGCCGACACCGGAATCGGGGTCGCGGGTGACGCGAACACCGTCGCCGAGGAGGTGCGAAGGCTCGCCCGCCTGGGCGCGACGTCGGTGGCTTTCGCGCCGACCGAGGACGAACCGGATCTGCTGGGATTCGTCGAGTTCCTCGGCCGCGCCGTCAAACCCCTCATCCCCACGTGAGTGGCAAAGAGTGCCCGGGCACACTTTCCCACTCACGTGCGGGTCAGTTGCCGGTCGGCCAGGTGTCAGACAGGGTATAGCCGGTCGGGAACGGGTCGGCGGGGTCGAGCCCGACCTGGCTGAGTTCGGTGATGTACGCCTGGCCGCTGACGCGGGGGACCACGGCGTCGTACGTTCCGACCTTCGTCAGTCTGTCGATCCGGCTCTCGAAGCGACTGCCGATCACCGATTCGTGGACGAACTTCTCCCCGACCTCGATGAGGCCCTTCGCCTTCAGCACCGCCAGTCGAGCGGACGTGCCGGTGCCGCAGGGCGAGCGGTCGAGTCGGCCGGGGGAGACCACCACGGCATTCCGGGCGGTCAGCACCCCGTCGGTGCGTGAGAGGGGGCCGACGAACTCGGTCTGGGTGATTCCCGCGAACTCGGGATTGGTCGGGTGCACCGCGGGGATCTGTTCGACGGCGGCGGTCTTGAGCTTCTGTCCGAGGTCGCAGATTTCGCGGGCCTCGTCGGGTTGCAACTTCAATCCGAGCTGGTCGGCGTCGGCGAGCACGTAGGCCATGCCACCCCACGCCACGTCGACGGTCAATGTGCCGTAGCCGTCGAGTTCGAGCGGCACCCCGATCTTGTAGGCGAACGCGGGCTGGTTCTCGAACTCGACGCTCGTCACCTTGCCGTTCTCGCAGGTGCAGCGAATGCGGATGAGCCCCGCGGGTGCTTCCAGCACGATGTCGGTGACCGGTTCGACCATGGGAATCATGCCGGTCTCGAGAAGCGCGGTGGCGACGCACATGGTGTTGCTGCCCGACATGGCCGGGTACTCCGTGGACTCGGCGATGACGTAACCCATCTGGGCCTCGGGGTCGGTCGCCGGGACGACGAAGTTGACGCACTGGGTCACCGAGCCCCGCGGCTCGTGGAGCAGAAGCTGACGGAGGTCGTCGCGATGCTCGCGGAAGTGCTTCATCTTGTCGAAGACCGTGGCGCCGGGGACGTCGCCGATTCCGCCGGTGACGACGTTGTTGATCTCGCCCCCGACGTGACACTTCACTACGTTGACTACTCGACTCCAGCGCACGATCTTCCTCCGTGTGTTCGTCTGCGTTGCGGTGGCCTGGTTCCACCCTGCCAGGGCTGAACTTCTCTGCGCCTGCGGGCGAGAGGCGAGGCCGGCAGCGGGGGTGATTGCTGCCGGCCTCTGCGCACGTGTCGGGGAAGGGTCACTCCGTGATTAACGCGCGCGGTCTTCTTGGTGGTGACTAGCGGGCGTAGGTGAGGCCGGTCTCGGCGATGAGCTTGGTGAGCTCTTCCTTCTTGTCCGCGGGCAGTTCACCGTACGGTGCGCGGGGCACTCCGAGGTCCACGCCGACGGCCTGAGCGGCGGCCTTGGTGGCCACGGCATAGCCTTCCTTGCCGAGGAAGTCCAGGACGTTCCACAGCCGCTTGAAGATTTCGAGGGCCTCGGTGTACTTGCCGGCCTTGGCGAGTTCGTAGATCGCGACGCACTCCTTGGGGGCGAAGTTGGGCGCACCCCAGATGGAACCGGCGGCACCGGCGGAGAAGGCGGGCAGCACGATCGTGTCCCAGCCGACGAAGGTGTCGATGGCGTCGCCGAGGTTGAAGATGAGGTCGAAGGCCTGCTCGATCGACCCGGACGTGTCCTTGATGTACCGGACGGCGTCCGTGCGTTCCAGCAGTTCACGGTAGAACGGGCGATCCAGATTCATTCCCGTGACACCCGGCAGGTTGTACGCGATCACCGGGATGTTCGCCGCTTCGCCGACGGTGGCGAAGTACTCGATGACCTCGTGGCGGGTGGGGGCCTCGTAGAAGGGCTGCACCAGCAGGACGGCGTCGGCGCCTGCGTCGGCTGCGTGCCGGGACAGTTCGATGGCCTCCGCGGTGCGGGTGGAGCCGGTCTGGGGTGCGACGGGCACGCGACCGGCGGCCTGGTCGATGACGACCGTGTTGACGAGCTTGCGCTCGTCGAGCGTGAGTGCTGCGAACTCTCCGGTGCTGCCGCCGGGGACCAGGCCGTGCAGTCCGTTCTCGATCAGGAAGTCGACGTGGTTGCGCAGTGCGCCTTCGTCGACGGAGCCGTCCTGGGCGAAGGGAGTGGAGACGGCGGCGAGGATGCCACCCAGCTTCTTGGTCATGTCGTGTCCTTGTTCGGTGGTGGTGGTCGATGCCCGTTGTGGGGTCCTCGACTGGTGAACTTCCGGGAACTCGCTCTGGCCTTCGACAATTGTTAAATTGGCGATTGTCGACAAGAGAACGATGTCAAATCTAAGGTCGATCCTCGGTGGTGTCAAGGGATCGGCCGGGGTTCTTCGGCTGCTATTCGCCGACGGTGATGGGATCGCGGCGGAGGGGCTCCGCCTCCGCCCGCGCATCGACTTTCCGGCCCGCGGTTTCGTGCAGCGTCGCCGCCGCCGCGATGGCCATCACGCCCGTCACGATCAGGATGACCGAGGGCGCCAACGGACTGCCGGTTGCCGCGATCAGATACGTCGCCACATACGGCGCGGTGCCGCCGAAGACTGCCACCGAAATGTTGAATCCGATCGAGAATCCTGCGTACCGAACACGACTCGGGAAGATCTCCACCATCGCTGCGCCCGACGCGGACATGAACATGGCGAGGCAGATCCCCATCGCGGCGTGCGCAACGACGATTGCGGGGACATTCCCCGTCGCGAACACCATGAACGCGGGATACACGATCAGCGTGCTCGATACGGCACCGAGGATGATCACCGGTTTGCGGCCGTAGCGGTCGGAGAAGCGGGCGAACACGAAGATGGCGACCGCCGCCGAGCACAGGCAGGTGACCGTCGACGCGGAGGCCAGGCCGAACGAGAATCCCACCTCCGACTGCAGATACGTCTCCATGTAGACGAAGATGAAGTAGAAGGCCGCGGCCTGCAGCGCAATACACCCGACCACCTGCACGATCTGCCGGCGACTGGTCGCGAGGGCATCCTTGACCGGAGACTCGCTGACTTCTCCGGACGACTGGAGTCGTTCGAATTCCGCAGTGTCGCTGAGCTTCAGGCGAATGTAGAGACCGACCAACCCGAGCGGTCCCGCGATGAGGAAGGGGATCCGCCAGCCCCATTCGAACATCGCCGTTTCGCTCAGTGCGGCGTTGAGGCCGAGGATGAGAACCGAGGCCGCAGCGTTGGCGAGATAACTCGAGCAGTGCCAGAAGCTGACGGTGCGCGCCCGCCTGCCACGTTTTGCGGACTCGACGAGGAACGTCGCCGCACCGCCGGGTTCGCCGCCGGCGGCGAAACCCTGAATGATCCGCAGTGTCACCAGCAGTGCCGGGGCCGCGAGGCCGATGGTGGCGTATCCCGGCAGCAGACCGACCGCGAACGTCGACAGCGACATCAGAATGATCACTGTCGCAAGAATCTTCTTGCGGCCGACCTTGTCTCCGAGCCGTCCGAAGACGAAGCCGCCGATCGGATTCATCAGGAACGCGACTCCGAACGCGGCGAACGTTGCCAGCAGGCTCGTCGCCGGATTTTCGGAGGGGAAGAAGATCCTGCCGAGTAGAACGGCGAGGAATCCGTATGCGGCGAAGTCGAACCAGGTGATGAAGTTTCCGATCGCGGCGGCCGTGATGGCCCGCCGCATCTCGGGGCCGTGCAAACCGCCCTGTACTTCCGTCATGAGTCTTCCGATCGATGGAGGTTTATTGTCGACAATCTGTGTGCGAGATGGTGCTGAACGAAGATGGGTGTCGGGGTGTGCTCAGCTGCAGCGGGTCGGGATGAATTCCCCTGCCGCATTGCGCGTGGTTTCCCCGTGAGGCGCGTTGGCCAGACCGACGGTCACGGGCCCCTGCGCTGGGTCGACGGCATCCATGATCGACCACGGCACGCGGAAGACCCGCCCCGGTGACGCGGCCCACGGCAGCAGCTTGGTCGCGACGACGCGACCCCGCTGCGAGACAGTCACCTTCGGGAACCGGACCAGCTGATCGGTCCACAGCAGCAGGCGCCGGCGTGGTGGGGCGGGGTCGCCTGCCCGGAGCAGTCCAGGGGAAACCCAGCGGAACGGCGGGGCCGCGAGGATGCGTACCGCGGTCGCACCTGGATCGATCGCTTCGCCGGCGTCGAGGAACGCGGCCACCCGGTCTGCGACGAACGTGCCGTCGAGGGCTGCGATGTCGGCGGTGTCGACCGGGTGCAGCACGTTGCCCGCGGCGAAGACGCCCGGCCGGCTGGTGCGCAGGGCGGTGTCGACCAGCGGTCCCTTCGTTCCGGGGTCGATGGCGATACCCGCCGTGCGCGCGAGTTCGTGGTCCGGGATCCAGTCGCCGGTGAAGACGACGGTGTCGCACTCGACGATCTCGCGTGCGCCGGTGTCGAGATTCTCTATCTCGACCGCCTCCAGGTTCCCGTGACCGATGATCCGCACGACGCGGGTGCGGGTGGCGATCGGGAACCGGAACAACGCCTTACCGGGAATGGTGAAGGCGGCGTAGGACTCCGGCGACGGGTACTGCGTCGTCATGAGCACGGTCCTGCACCCGGCGTGCTTCAGCGTCATGACCGCGGACCAGCTCACCAGTTCGCCGCCGACGACCACCGCGCGCGTTCCGACCCGTCCGTGATGCAGGTGCACGATGTTCTGCAGCTGTCCGGTGGTGTAGACCCCGGACGGTCTGTCGCCGGGAATCATGCGGGCCGGGCGGGCACGCTCGCGGGCACCGGTGGCCAGGACGAGTGCCCTGGACTCGATGCGGAGAAGACCCGCGGGTGAGGTGATGTCGAGCGCGCCGTCCGGATGCACCGCCGTCACCATCGCGTTCGGCATGATGTCGGCGCCCGCGGACTTCGCCTCCCGCACCAGGCGTTCGGCGTAGGCCGGGCCGCCGATGAACGTGTGCAGGTCTCGGATGCCGTAGCCGGGGTGATCGCAATGGCGCGGGATCCCACCCGCACGGCTTTCACGGTCCAGGACGAGAGCCTGGCGCCCGTGGACCTTTCCGAGTTGCGTGGCCGCGGCCAACCCGGCGGGACCCGCGCCGACGATGGCGACCTCGGCGGTCACCACGGTGCGTGAGGTGTCGGGAGCGCTCATCGGACGGATTCCTTCCGGGTCTCGGTCGCCTCGGGCGAGCCGGCGGGGCATCGGTGTGCAGTGACGAACGAACCGATCTCGGCGCCGCAGAAGAAGCCCTGGCACCGGCCGTTCATCGCCCTGGTGCGGCGACGGAGCCCTTCGAGTCCGGCCGGGGGGATCAGCGACTGGTACGCGTCGCGGATCTCACCCGCCGTGACGCGCTCGCAGAAGCAGACCACCCTGCCGTATTCACTGTCGCGCGCGATGAGTTCGGCATCCTGATACGGGCGAGTGAATGCCTCGCCGATGTTCGGCATCCGGGGCGGCGGCGGCAATTCGATGCGTGCGCTGTCGAGAACACCTGCCTTGGTGAGCAGTTCGCCGACGTGCTCGGCCACCGCCATTCCGGACGTCAGTCCGGTCGAGCGGATTCCACCGACCAGGACGTAGCGCTGATCGTGGTCGACCTCGACGAGGTAGTCGCCGTGGTCGGTGGCGGCACGGAGTCCGGCGTACGTGGCGGTGACCTCCTCCTCGAGCAGGCGCGGCATCAGCTTGGCGCCCTTGTCCAGCAGGAACTCGAAGCCGGCTTCCGACGTCGCCGTCGCGGAACGGTCGGTGAGATCTTCCGCGGTGGGCCCGAGCATCACGTTGCCGTAGATCGTCGGGCTGACCAGAACACCCTTGCCGCGGGACGTCGGGACGGGGAGCACGATCTTGTCGATCAGCGGTCGTGCGAGCTTGTCGTAGACGAGCAGTTCGCCGCGCCGCGGGGTGACGTGGAATCGGTCGTAGCCGAATTCCCTGTCGATGTAGTCGGCTCCCAGCCCGGCGGCATTGATCACCCACCGCGCGCCGATGTCGCCGCTCGACGTGTGCAGGATCGTCCGCTCGGCCAGGGTGGTCACCGATTCGGCGCGGGTCCGCGTCCGCAGCGTCACTCCGCGGGCGACGGCATCCGTCGCCAGTGCGAGGTTGGTGGTCCAGGTGCAGATGATCGACTCGTCGGGGACGGTGAGTCCGCCGAGCGCGCCGTCACCGAGCGCGGGCACGAGCCGGTAGATCTCGTCGGCGTCGATGATGTCGCAGTGGGGGTAGCCGTTGTCGGCGGCCTTGTCGCGCAGGCCCGGCAGTGCGGCCAGTTCCTCGTCGTTCCACGCGACGAGGATGGCGCCCGAGCGTTCGACGGGAATCCCGGTCTGCTGTGCGTATTCGGAGAGCAGCGTGTAACCGCGGCTCACCATGCGGGATTCGAGTGTGCCCGGCTTCGCGTCGAATCCGGTGTGCAGGATCGCCGTGTTCGCCTTGCTCGTCCCGTCGCCCACGTCGTCCCGCGCCTCGACGAGTGCCACGGTGTGGTGATATCCGGCCAGCTCCCGCGCGATCGCCGAGCCGACGATGCCCGCACCGAGCACGACGAAATCGTAATCAGGGGGCGGAGGGGTGTCAGTCATCGCTTTTCTCCTGTGGCAGCGCCGCTCGTGCGGCCGCCCGCCAGTGGTGTCGGAATTCTGCCGCGCGGTCGACCGACCACCGCGGCTCGTAGGTGGTCGCCGGTTCCCAGTCGGCTACCGCGTCCTCCAGGGACAGGTCGGGGTTCAGTGACAATCTGGCGCAGGCCGCCGCACCGAGAGCGGTGGCGTGGGACGACGGATAGACGTCGAGGGGGATCTGGGTCAGATCGGCCGTGGCCTGCATGAGGCGGCGGGACCGAGTGAGCCCGCCGTCCACTCGCAGCCGGGTGAGGGGAGCGCCCAGGTCACCTTCGACGGCAGACACCAGCTCCGCCGTCTGCGCCGCCAGCCCCTCGAGGACGGCGGCCACCAACTGGGACCGATCGGTGGACAACGTCATCCCGGAGAACGATGCCGTCGCGTCCGGCCGCCACCACGGTGCGGCGAGGCCGGCCAGTGCGGGCACGAAATACGTTCCACCGGAATCGTGTGCGGCCACACTGTCGAGGTCGCGCGCCGACTCGATCAAGCCGAGGTCCTGGATCCACCGGATGGCGGAGGCGGCGGTGTAGGCCTGGCCGTCGACGCAGTACGACGTCTTCCCGCGCACGTTCCACGCGACGCAGGACGCCAACCCGGCGGCCGAGCGGACCGGGAGCGTGCCGGTGTTGGCCAGCAGGAACGCCCCGGTGCCGAACGTGCACTTGGCGGTGCCCGCGTCGAAGCACCGCTCCGCCAGCAGAGCCGCCTGCTGATCGACGACGAGACCGCCGACGGCAGCGTCGGATCCGAAGACATCCGTGGTTCCCACGACGACGTCGTTGGCGACGATGGCAGGCATCCGCTCGGCGGAGAGCTCGAACAACTCGAGAAGCTGCGGATCCCACGCGACCGTGTCGAGGTCGGTGAGCAGCGAACGGCTGGCGGTGGCGGAATCGGTGACGAACTCCCCGGTCAGGTAGTGCACGATCCAGGTGTCCGTCGTGGTGACCACCCCCGCCGTGGTGGCGTTCTGCCGCAGCCACTGCATCTTCGGCGCCGAGAAATAGGGATCGAGCACGAGGCCCGTCCGCTGTTCGACCCATGCCTTGGACTCGGACTTGGTGCGGCACAGCTGGTCCGACCGGCGGTCCTGCCACACCACGGCCTGGCTGAGGGGTCGGCCGGTGTCCGGGTCCCACACCAGGACGGTCTCGCCCTGGTTGGCGAGGGAGACGGCAGACACGGGCACACCCGCTTTCGCGACCGCGCTCCGTCCTGCCTCGAGGACCGAACCCAGCAGTTCCATCGGGTCCTGCTCCACGCCGCCTGCGGAGAGATATGCCGGACGGACCGGTGTTTCGGCGATCGCGAGGACGTCGCCGTCCTCGGAGACGACGACAGCCTTCGTGCCGGACGTGCCCTGGTCGATGGCAAGGACTGTCACGCGCTCTTCCTTTCGAATCGGAGGGGTGGAGCTGGTCTAGTCGGTCCGAGTGCGAAAATCGAACTCGTATCTCGCGGTCGTGTCGTCGACCCGCCACACGTCGACGTTGCCGTCCCACAGCGTCACCAACCAGCACGTGCGCCCTCGTGACGGCACGACCATGGTGGCGTGCGCCCAGGGCGATGCCGTTCCACTGCGCAGGTCGATCCGCCGGATCGCCCGTCCGACCGCATCTTCCGGCTCTGCCGGCACCCACGTGCCCCACGCGGTGTCGTGGCGGCTCGGTGCCGTCACGACAGGCTCACGATGACGTGCTTGACCCGGGTGAATTCCTCGAGACCGGCCGCGCCGCCCTCCTTGCCGTAGCCCGAGCCCTTGAAACCGCCGAGCGGTCCTTCCGGGCCGACCGCCATGTGATTGTTCACCCACACGACCCCGGACTCGATCGCGTTGACGTTGCGCAGGGCTCGGCCGATGTCGCGGGTCCAGACCGACGCGGCGAGACCCTGCTCGACCGCATTGGCCTTCTCCAGCGCGTCCGCCTCGTCGGTGAACGTCTGGACCGTCGCCACCGGGCCGAAGATCTCTTCCTGCACCAGCTGATCGTCCTGTTGCAGACCGTCGATGAGGGTGGCTTCGTAGAAGTAGCCGGGACCGTCGACGATCTTGCCGCCGGTCACGACCCGTGCGTGGTCGGGCCTGCCGTCGACGAGCTCGGCGACGCGGGCGCGCTGGCCCTCCGAGATGAGAGGTCCGAGAACCGTCGACGTGTCGGCGGCGTCGCCGATCCTGGCCGCCCGCAGGCTGTCGGCCAGCGCCGCGACGAACGTGTCGTGGATGGTCTCGCTCACCAGCAGCCGGGTTGCCGACATGCACTCCTGGCCGGCGTTGAACAGGATGCCGTTGGTGAGGATCGGGAGTGCGGCCTCGAGGTCGACGTCGTCGTAGACGACGACGGGAGCGTTGCCGCCCAGCTCGAGCACCAGCCGTTTGGGTGTGGCACCCGCAGCCTCGGCGATCCGCTGTCCGGCGGACGTCGAGCCGGTGAAGGAGACGAGGTTGACGTCGGGGTGACGAACGAGAGCGTCCCCGACCACACTGCCCTTGCCGTGCACGACATTGAGGACACCCGCGGGCAGCAGCTGCTGCGCGAGTTCCGCGAACCGGGTGGTGGCCAGCGGGGTCAGCTCGGCCGGCTTGATGACCACGGTGTTGCCGGCGACCAGTGCGGGGGCCAGCTTCCAGATCGCCTGCCAGAGAGGGAAATTCCACGGTGTGATGCCGAGGACGACGCCCAGGGGTTCGCGCCGGACGAAGCTGGTGTTGCCGGCGGTGAATTCCCCGGCGGCCTGCGCGGACAATGCCCGGCCCGCTCCGGCGAAGTGCCGGAACGCCGCGACGATCCCGGGAAGCTCGTCACCCTTCGCCGCCGTCGTCGGCTTGCCGGAATCGAGCGTCTCGAGGTCGGCGAGTTCGTCCAGGTTCGCCTCGAGGAGGTTGGCGAGGTCGTGCAGAATCTGCGAGCGCTCGCCGGGCGTCTTCGCGGCCCAGGCGGGGAAAGCGGCGCGGGCCGCGTCGACGGCGCGGTAGCCGTCCTCGACGGTCGATTCCTGGAGTTCGGCGACGACCTCGCCGGTGGACGGGTTGCGGACCTGTCGCACCTGCTCGGAGGATCCTGCCACGGCCTTGCCGTCGATGATGTTGGTGACGGAACGAAGCGTGGAAGACATGAAAGTCCTTTCGAATGTGGGTCGGTGGTCGGGGAGGTGGGTTGTCAGAGGTGTCCGGCCTGGGTGTCGATGGACTTCCCGCGCCTGCTCTTGGGGATAAGCATGTAGATGACGGCGCCCGACGCGATGACCAGCAGCATGCCGAGGCCGACATGGGTGGGGTCGGAGTAGATCAGGAGCGCGCACAGCACGACCGACCAGGCGATCGCCAGGATGAAGATGACCGGGCTGACGATGCCGTAGTGCCACGGGTGGGACGGCAGCTTGCGCTTGACCAGTCCGTAGAAGCCGACGACGACCACGACACCGTAGGCCATTCCCCAGGCGAGTGCCGTCATCGCTGCGAGTACGGACAGCAGCGAGGACCACAGCGCGAACACCACGGAGATCGCGAAGATCGTGAGGGTCGCGTTGATCGGGATCCGCTGGGCACTGACCTTGCGCAGCCAGGAGGCCGCGGGGATCTGGCCGTCGCGTGCCTGTGACCACAGGACGCGAATGCCGGTGAGCTGCAGCATGACCAGGGCGGCGAACAGGGCGACGATCGCGACGGCTTCGAAGATGTTCGCGAACGCGGCACCGACCGCGGTGTCGAGGATCAGCTTGACCGGGGTGGTGCTCTCCATGACCGCCGGGAGGTCCTGGATGGCGAGCATGATCAACGCGACCATGAAGATGCCGACGACGTAGGAGGAGACGTTGGCCATGACCGATGCCATCGGCGCCTTCCGGGCGGCGTCCTTGGTCTCCTCGGAGGCGTTTCCGGTCGCGTCGAACGACGAGATCGCATATGCGGGAAGGATCATCGCGAGAAGGAAGGGGACGAACCAGTTGCCGCCGGTGGTCGTTCCGCCGGACTCGCTCAGGAACGACAGCGGCTGGGTCGGATGCTTCACGATCAGCAGCACGGCTACCAGTGCGACGACGCAGAGCACTTCCGCCACCACGCCGATGTTGTTGAGCACGGCAGCGACCTTGACTCCGGCGATGTTGATGACGGTGCCGAGCACGATCAGGCCGAGCGCCCACGGGAGGGCGTCGGTGTTGTCCTCGAATGTGACGCCGAACCAGCCGGCGACGAAGGGGGCGATGCTCACGGCGACGGTGGTGACCGCGACGGTGTGCGCGATCAGCAGCCACCATCCGGTTTGCCAGGCCAGCCACGGCTTCCCGGTGATCCGCCCGGTGATCTGGTACACGCCGCCGGCCAGTGGGTAGGCCGAGACGAGCTGCGCGACCGCGAGTCCCACGGTGAACACCTGGAGGCCGCCGCCGACGAGGAACGACCAGAACGACGCGGGCCCGAAGAACCCGAAGCCGACGATCAGGGTCGTGAAGATTCCGGAGGCGATCGCGATCGAGGTGAACTGGACTCCGAAGGCGGAGAACAGCCCCAGCGTTCGGTTGAGCTCCTGCTTGTAGCCGAGCTTCTCCAGATAGGCGGAATCGGTGTCCGCTCCGGAATCGAGGAGCGGGCGGTCGGGCTCGGTGGGCGGTTGAGTGGACACCGGGGGCTCTTCCGGGGTTATGGCCATCGTGACCTCGCTGGTCTCTGTCGCGGGTATCTCGGCGGGGGATGTGCCGAGACGAGGTTCGGTTGTCGTGGAAGAAGGCGAAAGGTGCATCGCGCTTGTTCTACTGTCGACAATCTACCACAAATCGGTGTGACCTCAATCACCAGTTGTTTCGGCTGGATTACCTTTGCGTCAACCGCGCCCGAGGCGACGGTCGCCGGCACTCAGATCCACGAGGGAGCGCGCGGTGTCGTGCCCGAGGCGCTCGAGCCGGGACGCCAGGGCGAGGAACACCTGTGCCGTGGTGACGGCGTCGCCCAGTGCGTGGTGGGGATCGACGACGGGCAGGCCGAGCGTGTCGGCCAGCCATTCCAGGTTCGGCTCGCACCGGTGCTGTCGCGGCGCCACGCCGACAGCACGGGCGAGGGCCGCGGTGTCGACGACCGTCGGCCGGAACTTCAGCCCGCTGTCGCGAAAGGCGCGGGAGAGGAAGGCCGTCTCGACCCACGCCGCGTGGGCGACGAGGACACGGTCGGTGAGGAGATGTCGCAGGACGCCGACGGCCTCGCTCAACGGTGGGGCATCGGCGACGTCCGCCTCCCGGATTGTGTGGACGGCCACGGCCTCCGGGCGGATGTCGCACTCGGGGTGGACCAGTCCGTAGACACTCTCCGCCATGACGATCCGACCGTGCCGGACCACGACCGCCCCGTAGGACACGATGGTGTCCCGCGCGAGGTCCAGTCCGGTCGTCTCCAGATCGACGACCGCGAACTCGGCGTCGCGCCACGGGCGCACCAGAGCGTCGGCGCGGCGGAACCTCCGGTGTGCCCTCATGGAAGGCGCGCTACCCATTCACTTTCCAGCCGGTTCTGGACCTCGGCCACCGCGCGGAACGATTCACGCAGATACCGGCGGGTGAGCGTGTCCAGTTGGTTGGGCGCGACCCACGTCGTCGCGTCGGTGCTGCCTTTGATGGCTTCGATCTCGCGGCCCAGGACCAATCCGTACACATACTCGAACGCGCGCACGAGCGTCTCGGTTTCGTCCGCGGTGAGCAGACCGGCGGCCTCGCCGCGCCGCAACCGGGTGAGGGTGGAGCCGCGATCGTCGCCGGTGACCACCGCGATCCACCGTCCGAGGGAGGCGATCGGCACGAGTCCACCCGCCTTGAGGTCGAGGTGGCCGCGGTTGGCGCCGGAGTGCTCGACGACGAAGTTGCGCACGAACCCGACCGGAGGTCGCCGGGAGGTGGTGAAGCGCAGGAGGGCCGACAGATACTCGCGGCTGCGGGTGGTCGCGAGCATGGCGTCGGACACCGAACGTCCGAGCGACATCCCGCTGACGGGTCTGCTGTCGGCGATCATCGACGACAGCAGCAGAGCGTTCTTCTGGGTGGGATTCGTGATCCACGACGTCGCGGCGGCGACCGCGTCGGTGCGCGAACGCGCGAACAGGGGGTTGGTCGCGTTGGCGCCGTCGGCGCAGCGGGGCAGGCCGCAGCGTTCCATGTTGTCCAGGACGCGCCCGGCCCAGTTCTGCAACTTCCGGGCGGGCGAGTCGGTGCCGGGCAGGTCTTCCCAGACCAGGCCGGTGTCGACGTCCGACTTGGGCAGCGGTTCGCGGCGGGCCACCGATCCGAGAAGCAGCCAGGACGTCCGGTGGGGAACGTGGTCGTCGCCGACGTCGGTCAGCTCGACGAGCCGCCGGATGATCGCGTCGATCACCGCGGACATCAGTCCCGCGACGTGCATGACGGACGCCCCGGTGTCGTACAACTCGACCCAGGTTCCGGGGAGCAGGGCCGCCGCGGCCGCCAGGTCCTCCACCGTGGTCGCGTCGTCGATGGCACGGCGGACGACGAGGGGATTGCGCACTTCGGCCGACGCGAGGTCGACGACACGGAGAATCCCCACCGGTCTGTCACCGGTGCCGGTCACGACCAGGTGGTGCACCCCCGACTCGACCATCGTCAGGAACGCATCGCCCACGAGCGTCTCGGCGGGGACGGACCGGGCGGGAAACGAGGCGATGACCGAGGCCGGGCTGTGCGCGTCGACGTGCCCGTCGGCGAACGCCCGCCGGAAGTCGTTGTCGGTGACGATGCCGATCGCGCCGCCCCGGTCCATCAGCGCGTACGACTGGCCGGCCTCGGTGATCACGGACGCGGCCTCGCCCACGGTCGCATCGGCGGGGCACCAGACGACTGGGCGCATCTGATGACGGGCCGCGCGCAATGCCTGATCGACCAGTCCGGAGCGGGCCAACCGTTCCCGCGTGACGAGGGTGCCGTAATGCCCGAACTGGAGTCGCTGCGGGTGCTGCAGCACCGGCCGCGGGTCGGGGAAGCGGTAGCAGAGTGTGTCTTCCGAGGCGCGGATCGCGAGAGGCGGAGGCAGACCGGACAGCACCGAGATCTGCCCGAACGTTTCGCCGGGGCCGAGCAGGTCGACGACCCGGCCGCGGTCGATCACCTCGACCTCTCCGGTGCGGACTACGAAGAAGTGATCGAGTGGGGCCTCGCCTGCCTCGACGATCCGGGCGCCGGCGGTGAAGTACTCGACCTCCACCGTCCGAGCCAGGGCATCGAGGTCGGCGGAGTCCAGCGCGTCGTAGGGCGGCTGACTGCCGAGGAAGTCGACGTACTCACGCATTCGACGGTTGAGAACCGTCGACTGGAGTGGTTGCGGCCGGGGCAGCGTCGGTCGAACCGTGGACGTGCCGGTCGATCTCGCGGGTGATCGCCTCGAGGTCGCCGGTATCGATGATGGTGAGCAGGCGCTCGTGTTCGGCGACGACGTCGTGGAGATCGGGGAACGACTGATGATCCGCCGAGAGGAACAACTGGAGCTGGGATTCCCAGCTGCGCCACAGGTCCAGCAGGAGGCCGTGCTCGGACAGTTCGTAGATCACCCGGTGGAAGCTCATGTGCGCGTCGATGGTCCGGGTCAGGTCGCCGTCGTCCGCGCCCCGGGCCATGTCCTGGAGGGTCCGCACGATCTTGGTCCGGCCTGCGCCCGACAGGCGTGGCAGCGCCAACTCGATCGCGTAGGGCTCGAGCCGTTTGCGCAGGCTGGCGATCTCGGCCATCCCCTTCGCGCTGACCTCGGCGACGAACGCACCCTTGTACGCGATCTTCACCACGAGGCCTTCGTCGGCGAGGATGCTCAGCGCCTCCCTCAGCGGCGCCCGGCTCACGCCCAGGTCGGCGGCGATGTGTGCCTCGCGGAGCTGACTGCCGGGGGCCAGGGTGCCGTCGAGGATCGCCGTGCGCAGGACGCCCGCGACCGTGCCCGGAGTGGTGCGCTGATGGATCCGCCCGAGGGAGATGTCGCCGTCCTCGCGCCGACCCACAGTCGATCCCGGTGGACGATTCGGTGACAGAGTCATCGGGTTGTCCTTTCTGATGGTGGTTGTTTCGACGTTGACCACGCCGGGAGCCTCTTGTCGACAATAGATCAACAGTGCGGGACGGGGGAGCGTCCGAGCAGGCTATTCGCCGTTCGCGGACACGTAGAAGTGTCCGCGTTCGAGCACCGGATCGAGTATCCCGGTGTCCAGTTCGTTGGCGGCATCCTCGAATCCGGCGGCGTCGCGGTGCTGCCCGGGGTACCCGATCAACGCCTTGACCTGGGGAGTCATGAAGTAGGCGCCGGCGAGGATCGACGACAGCGGATCGAACGTGAACTTGTCTTCGGCCCACATCCGCTTGATCTCTGCGCGGAGGTCGTCACCGTGCAGACCGGCTGCCTTGTCGATCGCCGAGAGGACCGCGTCGAAGACATCGGCCCGGGCGGCGAGCGCCAGATTCAGGTAGCGGAGGTACTCGTCGGCGTCGCTGGCGGCGGGATTCTCACCGGACGCGGGGATCAGGCAGTCCGCGATCCGCAGGAGCGTCGTCAGTTCGGAATCCGTGAGCGGCCGCGGCGGTGCCGTGTGCCTGCCCGGTACCGACAGTCGCCGTTTCGGCGTCGAGTGCAGGTCGAGGGATGTGGTGCTCATGCCGATGCCTTCCGTGCGTTGACGTCTTCGACGACCTTCTTGCCCACCCGCAGGGCGAGCGCGCTGATCGTGCAGGTCGGGTTGGCGGAGCCGGACGTGACGAAGATGCTGCCGTCCGCGATGTAGAGGTTCTCGACATCGTGGGCCCGGCCGTGCGAATCGACAACGGACGTCGCCGGGTCGTCGCCCATCCGGGCCGTCCCGAGGAGGTGCCCCGGCTGGTCGACCCATAATTCCTGCGTGAAGATCTGCTTCGCGCCCGCCGCCTCGTGGAGTTCGACCATGCGCTCGACGGTGTACTTCAGGATCTTGCGGGTGTTCTCGCTGACGCGGTACTCGACCTTCGGCGCAGGCAGGCCGTCGGCATCGAACTCCTCGGCGGAGAGGGTGACCCGGTTGTGTTCCTCGGGCAGATCCTCCACGTTGGCCGCCCAGAGGATGCCGTTGGACGCCGCGCGCGCGACATCGTGAATGGCCGGTCCCCACAGGTCGTCGAAATCGAGTTGCCGGTGGGTCTCGATCGTGTTCAGCGGTCCCGGCGTCGGGAGGGCGTGCAGCTTGGCGCCGCGGACGAACCCGCGGGAGGTGTCCGTGTCGTAGAACTGCATGGAGTGAATGAGCTGTCCGGCCGGCCCACGCCAGCTCTCCAGGTTGTCCTCGTAGTACCCGATGGCGGTGCAGTTGGGGTGCAGCATGAGGTTCCGGCCCACCTGGCCCGAGGAATTCGCCAGGCCGTCCGGATGCTTCTCGTCGGCCGACAGCAGCAGGAGCCGAGGTGTTCCGATGCCGTTCGCGCAGATGATCACTGCCCGGGCCGGTTGGAAATGGACGGCGCCGGTGCGGTCCACCCATTCGGCGCCTGCCGCGCGTCCGTCGTCGCCGGTGACGATCCGGCGGACACGCGCACCGGTCTCCACGCGGGCGCCGGCCTGCTGCGCCTGCGGCATGTAGATCAAGTCGAACGAGGCCTTCGCGCCCTGCGGACAACCCCATTCGCAGACGCCCCAGCGACCGCACTGCTCGAGTGTCTTGTTCTTCTGGCTGGGAATCGCGTTGGTGCCCGGCCACCAGTGCCAGCCGAGCTTGTTCGCGGCTTCGGCCGCTTTCATGCCGGGCTTGCCCAACGGGTGGGGCGGCAGCGGGTATTCGAGACCTTCGGGGTAGGCGGTGTCGCCGTCGACTCCGGAGACGCCGATGAATTCGTCGACCTCGTCGTGGTACGGCTTGAGGTCGTCGTAGCTGATCGGCCAGTCGTCCGCGACACCGTCGAGCGTCTTGACCCGGAAGTCCGAGGGCAGCAGCCGCGGCCACTCCGCGCCGTAGAAGATGGAACTTCCCCCGACGGCGTTGAACATCACGGGCCACATGTCGGATTCCGTCACGTCGACCGGGTAGTCGGACGGCAGGGCACGGACATTCGGATCGTGCGCCCAGTCGTGCTGGATGAGCAGTTCCCACTCGGGGTGGTTGGCGGGGAAGTCGCTGGGGTTGACCCAGTCGCCCTGCTCGAGGCAGAGGGTGCTCAGTCCCGCCGTGGCGGCAGTGTGCGTGACTACCGCGCCGGACGGACCCGCGCCGATCACCAACACGTCGACAACGTCGTGCTGGGTGACATCGGAGTCAGTGGAAGTCATCGTGGTCGACCTCGTTTCGTCTAATTGTCGACATTACGTCAATGGTGATGGGAGTCACGTCGGCTGTCAAATGGGATTGCGGTGGGAGCCCGAGGCGGCAGGGCCCCCACCGCAAGGGTGGGTGTGTCAGGCCCCGGCGAGAACGCCGCCGTCGACGACGAACGCCGTCCCGGTGATGGCGGTGGAGTGGTCCGACAGCAGGAAGGCGACGGAGTGCGCGATCTCGATGGGGAGGATGGCGCGTCCGATCGGCTGGAAGTCGGGGAGCCCGGCCTCGAGTTCCTCGCGGCCGCCGAGTGCCGTGTAGTGCGGCACGTTCAGCGGGGTGTCGACGAAGCCCGGGCAGAGTGTGTTGGCGCGGATGCCCTGCGCGCCGAAGTCCAGGGCGATGGCCTTGGTCAGGGTGAGCACGGCGCCCTTGCTTGCCGTGTATGTCGTCAGCAGTTTCTCGGCGCCGATCGAGTTGATGGAACCGAAGTTGACGATCGACCCGCCGCCCACCTTCAGCATCTCGGGAATCGCGTACTTCGACCCCAGGAACACGCCCTTCACGTTGACGTCGAACGTCTTCTGGTAGTCCTCGACCGACGCGTCCAGAATGGTGCCGGGCTTCAGGATGCCGGCGTTGTTGACGATGCCGTCGAGCTTGCCGAACGTCGCCACCGTGAAGTCGACGAGGTTCTTGACCTGCTCTTCTTCGGTGACATCGACGACGCGGCCGATCAGGCGATCGTCGTCGACCTTCAGCTGGGGAAGGCTGGACTCGGAGTGCACGGTGGCGACCACCTGTGCCCCCTCGTCGTGGAGATGCAACGCCGTGGCGAGGCCGATTCCTCCGCCTGCACCCGTAACGATGACTGTCTTACCCTGCAGCAGCTGGCCCATGGTGTTCTCCCTCGAGGGTCATGTGGATGTGGAAGCGCGAATACGCGGAAGCGATTGACTCCTTGTCGACAATCGACCAGGAAAGTGTGCGCCCTCGCCGGACGATCGGTCAAGCGTTGGATCCGGATCCGTTCAGTGCTTGACCTCCGGGCGGGGACGTCTTAGATTTCTAGTCGATTGTCGACTAGAGCACATTCTGTGCCCGGCGCGCTGCGCCGCACACCTCACGCCCTCGATCGAAGGACGAATCCCATGGCACCAAAAACCCGATTGCTGCACGAACGCCTGGCCGCCGTCGTGAGCCAGCTCCGGCACGGCGAGATGATCTACGTCGCGGACGCGGGAAGCGGCACGTCTTCCGCGAGCCTCGTTCCACTGTCGCCGCAGGTCGAGACCATCGATCTCGGCATCGCGCCGGGATTGCCGTCGGTCGGGGATCTGCTGTCGGTGCTGTGCGAGGTGGGGGATTTCGAAGCAGCCATCGTCACCGAGGACATGGTGACCGCCAACCCCGAAGCCCGGAAGTTCGTCTCAGCACTGGTGGGGGAGGAGAACGTCCACGAGCTGCGGTACCTCCCCGAGTTCTACAACCTCCGCGACCGGGTGAAGGTCTTCGTCCAGACCGGCGACTACACGGTGCACGGCAACGTCGTTCTCGTCGCGGGCTACCCGAGCCCTCCGATTCCGCTGAACTGGCTCACGTCCCCGACCTGGTTCGAGGACTTGCCGACCGCACCGCCGTCGACCGATCCGGGAAGTCCGGAGGCCTGACATGCCCTACTTCGACGGTGTCAGGAACAAGGTCTACTACCGGCAGTGGGAAGCCTCGCAGCCCTGGGCGCGGATCCTGCTCCTGCACGGATTCGGTGAGCACTCCGGTCACTATCACCGGCTCGCGGGGCAGCTGAACTCGGCCGGTCTGGACGTGTGGGCGCCCGATCACCTCGGCCACGGTCACACCGGCGGACCGGCAGGGCTCTTCCCCTCGGTGGACGAACTCGCTTCCAATGCAGGAGTTCTGGTCGACATCATGGCCGGCGACGGGCCCGGCGTGCCGGTGGTCGTCCTGGGCCACTCGCTCGGCGCACTGACCGGGGCCCTCCTCTCGGTTCGCACACCGTCCCTGCGCACCGGACTGATCATGACGGGAGCGCCCCTCTGGGGACTGCCGCGTGAGGCGGAGGGCCGGACGGACCTCGTCATGGCGAAGGACCGGTCGTACCTCGATGCGCTCGAGAACGATCCGCTCGGCTTCGACACGGCTCCCGCCGAACCGAACCTCTGGCAGGCGCTCACCGTGGCCGGAGGAAAAGTGCGGGCGTGTCTGCCCGCGATGACGATGCCGATCCTGTTGGTCAACGGCGAATTCGACGCCTTCGCGACACCCGATCGCGCTGCCGAATTCGCGCGAGAACTGCAGCACGGACAGAGCGTCGTCATCCCGGGCGGCTACCACGACATTCCGAACGACGTCGCCCACCGGGAGGTCGCGTCGCTGATGATCGAGGCGATCTCGCGATGGTGCCGGACCGTGCATCCACTCCCGGCGGGGTCTCGATGAGCGGGCCCTGTACCGCGGCCTGCGCCCCACGAATCACGAGGAAACCATGAGAAAGATCTTTCTGGCCTGCCCCTACAGCCATGCCGATCCGGCGGTGACGCACGAGCGGTTTCTCGCCAGCAACGAGGTAGCGGGATACATCGTCGAATCCGGCCATGCGGTGTTCAGCCAGGTGTCGATGTCTCATCCCGTCAACCTGACCTTCACCGGAAAGGACAACACGGCGATCGGCAGGATATGGGGACCCGTCGACCGGGTGTTCATGGACGCGATGGAGGAACTGATCATCCTCGACCTCCCCGGATGGGATCAGAGTTCCGGCATCAGACGCGAGATCGAGTTCTTCGAGCGCCGGGACAGGCGGGTGAGCCTGTGGTCCGAGGCCTCCGCCGAGTTCGTCGCACCCGAAAGTTCCGCGGTCCGCTGACAGTCGTCCAACTCCCCATGCCGGGCGGTCGTTTCCGTGGGACGGTGGACGGGTAGCCGACCGTGCGGCGGAGCAGACGAGATGACGACGGAGGACCATGAACCCCGAGATCCATCACGAGCCCAGCGAGATCAGCTACGACGAGCAGTTCTACCCGGCGCGCCCTCGGCCGTTGAAACCGTCGGTCCGCCGTGCGACCAGGGTCGATGCGCAGTCGGGCGAGCCCGTGCCGGACAACCCGAACTATGTGGAGTGGCTGATCAATCAGTCGATCCTGCACGATGCGAAGTTGATCGCGGAGCAGTTGTCCGGCAAGGGCAGCATGTGGCAGAACCCGTATGCCGATCCGAATCCGCGCGCAGCGGTGGAACGCGGATCGGTGTGGTTCACGGCGTACCCGATTTCGATCATCACGGCTCCGGGCGCGAGTTTCCTGAGTTCGCTCGGCGACGAGTCCCTGTGGCAGGCGTTCTCCGAGATCGGGGTGACGGCCGTCCACACCGGGCCGGTGAAGCAGGCGGGCGGGATCAACGGGTGGCGGGCCACGCCGTCGGTAGACGGCCATTTCGATCGCATCAGCATGCAGATCGACTCGGCCTTCGGGACCGAGGAGGAGTTCCGCAAACTCTGCGTCGTCGCCGCCGCATACGACGGCATCGTCATCGACGACATCGTCCCCGGTCACACCGGCAAGGGTGCCGACTTCCGGCTCGCCGAGATGGCGTACGCCGACTACCCCGGCATCTATCACATGGTGGAGATCGAACAGCAGGATTGGCACCTGCTTCCCCGCGTGCCGGAAGGCCGGGACTCGGTCAACATCGACGCCGACACCGAGGCGCAACTCGCCCGGGCCGGGTACATCATCGGTCAACTCCAGCGCGTCATCTTCTACGAACTCGGTGTCAAGGAAACCAACTGGAGTGTCACCCCCGTGGTGAAGGGGGTGGACGGCATCGAGCGGAGGTGGGTGTACCTGCACTATTTCAAGGCCGGGCAGCCCTCCATCAACTGGCTGGATCCGTCGTTCGCGGGCATGCGCCTCGTCATCGGGGATGCCTGCCACTCCATCGCGGACCTCGGTGCGGGTGCACTTCGACTGGATGCCAACGGATTCCTCGGGGTCGAACGCCGGACCGAGGGACTGCCCGGCTGGTCGGAGGGGCATCCACTGTCGGAGGCGGCGAATCACCTGATCGCCAGCATCGTGCGGAAGATGGGGGGATTCACGTTCCAGGAACTGAACCTCACCATCGACGACATCAAGGCGATGGGGACGACCGGAGCCGACCTGTCCTACGACTTCATCAATCGCCCCGCCTACCATCACGCCCTCGTCATGGGGAACACCGAATTTCTCCGGCTCACCATGAACCTCGCCCGCGATCACGGTGTCGACGCCGCGTCGCTCGTCCATGCCCTGCAGAACCACGACGAGCTGACATTCGAACTGGTCCACTTCGCGACGCTGCACAAGGACGACGAGTTCGCGTACGGCGGCGAGTCGATCACGGGGTCGGATCTCGGTGACCGTATCCGTAAGGACTTGTGCGAGCGGCTCACCGGACGCTGGGCCCCGTACAACCGCACGTTCACGACCAATGGGATCGCCTGCACGACCGCCAGCGTCATCACCGCGGCGCTCGGCATCCGTGACCTCGACAGGATGGATGCCGCGGACATCGACACCGTCAAGCAGGCGCATCTGCTCCTGGCGATGTTCAACGCGCTCCAGCCCGGCGTCTTCGCCCTGTCGGGCTGGGATCTGTGCGGGCTGCTGCCCGTGCCGTCCGAGGACGTCGCCGACCTTCTCGCCGAAGGCGACACCCGGTGGATCAACCGCGGTGCGCACGACCTGATGGGGGTCAATCCCGAAGCCGCCCGGTCGGAGTCGGGCATTCCCCGGGGCACCAGCCTGTACGGAAGTCTGCCGGTGCAACTGCAGGATCCGGCGTCCTTCGCTCGCGGTCTCGCCCGCATCATCGACATCCGAAACCGGTTCGGCATCGCCACCGCGGTCCAGCTCGACGTGCCCACCGTGTCGCACAAGGGGCTGCTCGTCATGGTCCACGAACTGGCGGACTCGAGTCTCGAAGTCACCGTTCTCAACTTCACGTCCGAGGAGATCGCCGCGACCGTGCAGTCCCAGTTCCTGCCGGCCGGATCGCCCGCCGTCAACCTGTTCACCGACGAACAGATCGGCACCGTCGACGAACTCCACAGCTTCCCGATCTCCCTCGCGCCCTATGAGGGAGTTCCGGTTGTCGTGCGACCGGGCAGGACCGACGACGCGGGCTGAAAACGGGCACGATTCGGGCTCCCTGTTGCCCCGGACCTCGACCTCGGCGAAGACTGATCTCATGGCCCGCACACAGAGCGACGCCGAGTTCCACCAGCTACGGACTCCACGGGCCGCGGCCGTCGCCGGTGTCGTCTTCGGTGTCCTGTTCGCCTCCAGCATCGTTCTGCTGCGTAGCGCGCTGCCCGGCGCAGCCGCGACCCCGTGGTTACACCACCAACGGCAGATCACGGCAGCCCTGATACTCGCACCCTTCGCGGGCATCGCGTTCCTGTGGTTCATCGGTGTCATCCGCGACCGGCTCGGGAACCTCGAAGACCGATTCTTCTCGACCGTCTTCCTCGGCAGTGGGCTGCTGTTTCTCGCCATGACGTTCGTGTCGACGGCAATCGCCGGCGGGCTCCTCGCCGTGTCCCGGCTCTCCGGCGTTCCGCAGACCGACCTCGTCTTCTTCGGGCGCGAGGTGATGTTGCATGTGAACAACGTCTACGGGGTTCGCATGGCCGGGGTGTTCATGATCTCGCTGGGAACCATCTGGCTGCGCACCGGACTGATGCCGCGATGGCTGGCTGTCACCACCTACCTGCTGTCACTCACCCTGCTGGTGGTCGTGAGTTTCAGTCTCTGGGTGACGCTGGTCTTCCCGGCGTGGGTGACGGTGATCAGCGTGTACATCCTCGCCGTGGATCGACCGCCGTCGATCCCCCCGGACTGACCGCCGGTACTCGGACACGAGGTTCTCACCCGGTACGGGTGATGTGGCGCGGGCGCACCGCGAGCAACGTCAGGACTGCGATTCCCCCGATGATGCGAGGAGAGACAGATGACGGACGCGAAACCCAACATCCTGGTCATTTGGGGCGACGACATCGGTATCACCAATCTCAGCTGCTACAGCGACGGACTGATGGGGTACCGGACACCGAACATCGACCGTCTGGCCGAGGAGGGCATGAAGTTCACCGACTCCTACGGTGAGCAGAGTTGCACTGCCGGTCGCGCGTCGTTCATCACGGGGCAGAGCGTGTATCGCACCGGCATGAGCAAGGTCGGAATCCCGGGAGTCGACGTCGGATTGTCGCCCGAAGACCCCACCATCGCCGAACTGCTCAAGCCCCTCGGATACGCCACCGGGCAGTTCGGGAAGAACCATCTCGGCGACCTGAACAAGTATCTGCCGACCGCTCACGGGTTCGACGAGTTCTTCGGCAACCTTTATCACCTCAACGCCGAGGAAGAACCGGAGCTTCCCGACTACCCGAGCGCAGAGGACTACCCGAAACTGCACGAGGTGATGCTGCCGCGCGGTGTTCTTCATTGCTGGGCCACCGAGGAGGACGCCGGCGAGGTCGATGAGCGGTACGGGCCGCTCGGGAAGCAACGCATCGAGGACACCGGTCCGCTGAGCAAGAAGCGGATGGAGACCATCGACGACGAGACGGTCTCCGCGGCAATCGACTTCATCACGCGGCAGAAGGAAGCGGAGACACCGTTCTTCGTGTGGATGAACACGACGCACATGCACCTGCGGACCCACACGAAGCCGGAAAGCGTCGGCCAAGCCGGGCACTGGCAGTCGCCGTACCACGACACCATGATCGATCACGACAAGCACGTCGGCCAACTGCTCGACGCGGTCGACGAGCTGGGTCTCGCCGAGAACACCATCGTCATCTACAGCACCGACAACGGTCCCCACGCGAACACCTGGCCGGACGGGGCGACCACCCCGTTCCGCAGTGAGAAGGACACCAACTGGGAGGGTGCGTTCCGCGTCCCCGAGGTGATCCGCTGGCCGGGCAGGATCCCCGCGGGCAGCGTGTCCAACGAGATCGTGCAGCACCACGACTGGCTTCCCACCTTCCTCGCCGCCGCGGGTGCACCGGACGTGGTGGAGCAACTGAAGACCGGGCACACGATCGGCGAGAAGACGTTCAAGGTGCACATCGACGGCTACAACCTGCTCCCGTACCTCACCGGTGAGGTAGAGACGTCGCCGCGCCGGGGAATGGTGTACTTCTCCGACGACTGCGACGTGCTGGGCATCCGTTTCGACAATTGGAAGATCGTGTTCATGGAGCAGCGGGCGCAGGGCACCCTCGGCCTGTGGGCGGAGCCGTTCACTCAACTGCGGTTGCCGAAACTGTTCAACCTGCGCACCGATCCGTTCGAGCGGGCAGACATCACGTCGAACACCTATTGGGATTGGTTCCTCGACCACGACTACATCGCCATCTACGGAACATTCATCACGACCCAATTCCTCGAGACGTTCAAGGAGTTCCCCCCGAGGCAGGAGCCGGCGAGCTTCACGATCGACCACGCGGTGGCGAAGTTGCACGCGTTCCTGGCGAAGGACTGACCGACGTGGGGGCCGGGCTGGGTGGTTCCTGGGCGGACGGATCGACGCGGTCCGCGATCGAGGACTTCGTCGGGCGGGTGACGACACGGGGACCGGACTTCGTCGAGCCCGCCGACCGGGTGGCCGTATTCGACAACGACGGCACACTTTGGTGTGAGAAGCCGATGCCCATCCAGCTCGACTTCACCATCCGGCGCTTCGCCGAGATGGCCGCGAAGGATCCCGGCCTCCAGCAGACGCAACCGTGGAAGGCGGCCCACGAGCACGACCTTCAGTGGCTCGGTGCGGCGATGGTCAAGCACTACCAGGGCGACGACGGCGACCTGAAACTGTTGATGGGCGCAGTCACCGAGGCATTCGATTCGATCACCGTCGAGAATTACGACGCAAGGGTGCGGGCCTTCTTCGACGACGCGGATCACCCGACGCTCGGCCGCCCGTACGCCGGCTGCGGATACGCGCCGATGGTCGAGTTGCTGCGCTATCTCGAGGCGAACGAATTCACGATCTACATCGCGTCCGGCGGTGACCGGGACTTCATGCGCCCGGTCGCCGGACGGCTCTACGGGATTCCGCCGGAACGCGTCATCGGCAGTGCCCTCGGACTCTCGTACCGTGAAGGGGCGGAGACGAGCGACCTGCTCTACAAGGCCGCGATGGACTTTTTCGACGACGGGCCGGAGAAACCGGTCCGAATCTGGAGTCGGATCGGGCGACGGCCGATCCTGTCGGTCGGCAACTCCAACGGCGACCTGCCGATGCTCGCGTTCTCCGGGCTACCCGACCGCCCATCGCTTCGGGTGCTGATCCTGCACGACGACGCCGATCGCGAATTCGACTACGTCGCGGGAGCGGAGCAGGCTCTCGAACACGCACGAGAAAAGAACTGGACCGTGGTAAGCATGAGGAACGATTGGACGAGCGTCTTCTCGCCGGCCGTCACCTGATCAGGCAGAAGGGAAGGCGTGTGGATACCCAGACCGTCTCCGAAGTCCGGCACATCCCCGCTCAGACCTTCACGATGGGCTCGGATCGGCACTACCCGGAAGAAGGTCCGGCGCATCGGGTCGCCGTCGACGCCTTCGCCATCGAGGCCCACCAGGTCACCACCGCGCAGTACGCCGCGTTCGTCCGGGACACCGGTTATGTGACCGTCGCCGAGCGGCCGCTGGACCCCGCCGAATTCCCCGGTGCTCCCGCCGAGAATCTGCAACCGGGATCGATGGTGTTCACCCCCACTCGGGGCCCGGTCGATCTCCGTCACCTCAGTCAGTGGTGGACCTGGACCGTCGGCGCGTCCTGGCGGCACCCCACGGGGCCGGCATCGACGATCACCGGCCGCGAACGGCATCCCGTCGTTCACGTCGCCCACGAGGATGCGGCAGCGTACGCGGAGTGGGCAGGGCGGTCCCTCCCCACCGAGGCGCAATGGGAGGCCGCGGCGCGCGGCGGACTCGACCACGCCGAATTCACCTGGGGTGACACCGCCGAGAGTGAATCCCCTCCGCTGGCGAATTATTGGCACGGGGAGTTTCCCTGGCGCGCGGCCACCGGGTACGGCACCACGACCGCCGTCGGTAGCTATCCGCCCAACGACTACGGTCTGTTCGACATGGCAGGCAACGTGTGGGAATGGACCGCCGACTGGTACTCGGATCGGCACGCCGACACGGCGGAGTCGTGCTGCGCGCCACGCAATCCGCGTGGGCCCGGCATGTCGGAGAGCTTCGACGCCCGGCAGCCACAGTTCCGGGTGCCCCGGCGGGTGATCAAGGGTGGGTCGTTCCTGTGCGCGGACAGTTACTGTCGGCGGTATCGGCCCGCGGCACGGCGGCCGCAGATGGTCGACACCGGGATGAGCCACATCGGATTCCGCTGCGTCACGGCCCTGCCCGGGTCAGAGTAGGACCACCACGGCGAGGAGCGCGAGCAGTGTGACGATGCTGGAGGTGACCACGGCGGTGAACGTCGCCGGCGCGAATTCCCCGGATTCGATCTGCCGGCTGATAACCCGATAGCGGACGGTGCCGTACGCGGAGACCAGTAGTCCCGCGCCGATCAGGATCAATCCGGCAGCCACGGCGTGGCCGCCGCGGTGCGGCGCGAACTTCGCGACCGCCACACCGAGTGCGGCGACGCTGATACCGGTGCGATGCCAGGCGAGGTAGGTCCGCTCGTTGGCGAGATGGTCGCGCGCGGTGCTTCCCTCGTTCGGCTGCGTGGGGCCGAAGATGTTGCGGCTCATGCGCCGCGACCCAGGAAGCCGATCTCCGACAGGCGCGACTGGAACCCGGACTCGCCGCCCGACAGTCCCGATATCCAGACGAGGACCCGGTCGGTGGGTGCAGGCGTCCGGGCCACGATCTGGGTGACCCCGTCGCCGAGCGTGGCGCTGCCGATCAGCTGGGTGCGATCGATGCTCGCCCACGCGACGGGCGCGGTCCGGATCTCGACCGTGGTGCCCGGTGTCGGGGAGTCGATCCAGACGGTCCGCAGATCGACGGGCCCGGGAAACGACACGATCAGACCCATTCCCTGCTTCGTCGCCGACAGTTGCTGCGGGTAACGGTCGGTCGCCCAGGACGTCGCGGGGTTCGCGTCGACGGCGAGGGAGGCGGTGGCACCGTTGTCGGGGAAGCGCAGCGGGGAGTAGGCGGCCGCGGACGACGGGGTGAGCGGCGCCTGACGGGGGTCCGGAACCGGCGCGATCTGGCTGAGCATGTTGTCTGCGACGGCGGCCGGGGGAGCGTCCGACGAGCTGAATGTGGCGCCCGCCGCCCACCCGGCGGCGCCGAGCGCGACGATAAGGGCGAGTGCGCCGCTCAACGCGGGAAGCGGCGCGTTCGGCCGGGGTACCCGGTTGGCGGGTGCCGGGCGGGCCCTCTTCGTGGTCGGAGCGAATGCGGATGCCGAGCGGGCCCGCGCGTCCGCCAGGATGCGGTCGAGGGCGTCGACGACCGCCTGCGCGGTGGACATCCCGGGTCGCCGAGCAAGGGCGTTCATGGCCACGTCGGACAGGCGTCGTGGAATCGCGGGCCGCACACGATGTGGCGGGACGACGGAACCGTCACCGCGCCTGCCGGCCGGGGGCAGCCCGGCTGCCCGGGTCGCGCCGGACGAGGACAACGGCCACGTGCCGAGTAACAGGGCGTACAGCAGCGCACCGAGTCCTGCGACGTCGTCGGCCGCGCTGCCGTCGGCAAGGGTGGCGGGGAAGGCGAGGACCGCGAGTCCGTCGTGGGAGATCCGCACCCGGTTGGGATGATCAAGTGAGATGCGGGCACCGAAATGGTGTGCGTCTGCGGTCGCGGCGGCCAGGTGCCGCACGGTGCGAGCGGCATCCAACGGCCGTGGGACCGTGTGCGCGACATCCGCGACACGCCACCCCGGCGTCCATTCCGCGACCACGGCGATCCGGTCGCCGACTGCCGCGATGTCGTAGACCTGCGCGATCCGGCCCTCGTGGCTGAAGCTGGTTCCGGTGGTGTTCCGGCAGAAGCGCGCCACCGGATCCGGACGCGTGTCGGTGGCGCGGACGTGCGCCGAGTCGACGAGGCTGAGCGAGACGTCCCGGCACAGTTCGGTGTCGTGTGCGTGCCACCACTGCACCCAATCGGGTCCGGCGAACCGTCCCAGGAGCCGGTATCGGGTGGCGACGAGCATGCCCGGGGCGAGCGGATCCCGGCCCTGCGGCGAATGCGGCAGGCCCCCGAACACCGGCGTCGCTGTCATCTACTCTCCCGGGCTCTCCCCGACCCCGAAAATCCCTGTCAGGCAACTGTCACCCGGGCAGCAGCGCAGACGTTCGCACAGCACCGGGCCTACTGCTGATCATCCTCGGATGACGAGCGAACCGTGTGCTTTTCGGCCGACCTAGCCGAGGACGTGCTCCGCGTATCGCGCGACCGCGAGTACCAGGTCGTCCGAGTGGCGGGGGCCGATGATCTGCAGACCCACCGGCAGACCCGCTGCGGTGCGGCCGACGGGGATGCTGATCGCCGGCTGCTGCGTCAGGTTGAACGGGTAGGTGAACGGGGTCCACTGCGGCCAGCTCGTGAGATCGCTGCCCGGCGGCACGTCGTAACCGGCCTCGAAAGCCGGAATCGGGACGGTGGGCGTGAGCAGGACGTTGTGCGTCAGATGGAATCTGCCCATCCTGATGCCGATGTCCGCGGCGACCGCGCGAGCATCGAGATAGTCGACGGCGCTGAACTTCTCGCCCCGTTCCCAGACCTTGCCGAGCCCCGGGTCGACCTTGTCGCGCGCACCCTCCGGGAAGTTCTTCAGCATGGCCGCGGCGCCGGCTGCCCACAGCAGTTCGAAGGCCTCGATCGGATCGCTGAAGCCGGGGTCGGCGGCGGTGACCGGCAGACCCGCCGCGTCGAGGGCCTGCACGGCTCGGTCGACGATCGCCCGGACCTCCGGATCGACGGTCACATAGCCGAGCGTGGGGGAGTACGCGACGCCGAGTCCGACCACGTCGCGGCCGATCTCGCCGCGGAAGGTGGTCGGGAACGGGGCGAGCGACGTCGGGTCGCGCGGGTCGGGCAGCGACAGGATATCCATCAGCAGTGCCGCATCCTCGACCGTGCGGGTGAGGGGGCCGGCATGCGCCAGCGGTCCGAACGGGCTCGCCGGGAACAGCGGGATGCGACCGTGGGTGGGTTTGAACCCGACGACGCCGCAGAACGAGGCGGGGATGCGCACACTGCCGCCGCCGTCCGTGCCGACGGAGCAGGGACCGAGACCCGCCGCGACCGCCGCGGCACTGCCGCCCGAAGATCCGCCGGCCGTCTTGGTCGGGTCCGCCGGGTTGCGGGTGATCCCGCACAGGGCACTGTCGGTCACGGCCTTCCACGCGATCTCGGGGGTCGTGGTCTTGCCGAGGAACACCATCCCGTCCTCGCGAAGCCGGGCGGCCACGGGACTGTCGACGTCCCACGGCTGGTCCTCGTCGACGGCCTGTGAACCCCGCAGTGTCGGCCAGCCGTCGGTGAGGAAGATGTCCTTGATCGAGATCGGCACGCCGTCGAGCAGCCCCTTGGAGTAACCGGTGGTCCAGCGCTCCTCGGATTTCCGGGCCTGCGCGAGGGCTCGCTCCTCGTCGACGAGGCAGTAGGAATTGATGGTGCGGTCACGCTCGGTGATGGCGTCGAGCATCGCCTGCGTCGCTTCCACCGGCGAAAGTTCTCCGGACGAGTAGGCCGTGACCAGTTCGACGGCGGTCATGTCGGTGGGATTCATGAGAACTCCTTCAGCCTGGACGTTCGGGCCCTGTCTTCATCGGCTCGGTACGTACCCGAGGTGCTTGTCAACTACGTTCTCGAGCGGGTACCCCGCAACCCAGCGTTCGAAATTGTCGGTGAACACGGTTACGAGGTCATCTCGCCAGCCGGCGAAGTCGCCCGAATTGTGGGGCGTGATCGAGACGTTCGGCATGTCCCAGAGTGGATGGCCTGCGGGGAGCGGTTCCGTGTCGAACACGTCGAGCGCGGCGCCCGCGATCGTCCCCGCCCGGAGCGCGGCGACGAGGTCGTCGGTGCGGACGAGCTCACCGCGTCCGACGTTCACGAACCGGGCTCCCGGCTTCATCGCGGCGAACGTCGAGTCGCGGAACAGGTGGCGGGTCTGCTCGGTGAGCGGTGCCACCGCGATCACATAATCGGCGACGGCGAGCTGCTCCGGGAGATCCTCCGTTGCGGAAACCGTTCCGAAGTCGGGGTCGGCGTTGCGTGCGGTGCGGCCCGACCCGCTGACCTTCATACCCGCTGCGCGGAGAAGTCGTGCGATCGCGCGGCCGATGGGACCGGTGCCGACGATCAGGGCGGTGCGGCCCGCGATCCGCTCGGATTCGCGGTGCTGCCACGTGTGGGACTGCTGCAGGCGCAGCGAGCCCGGCAGATCCTTCGCGAACGAGAGGATCTGGGCGAGCACGTACTCGGCGATCGCCCCGTCGAACACGCCCCGTGAGTTGGTGATCGTGACGTCGCTGTCGCGGGCCTCGGGGAACATCACGGGGTCGACGCCCGCCGCGGCGATGTGCAGCCACTGCAGGGAACCGGCGGCGTGCCAGGCTCCCGGCACCGCGTCGGTGAGGAAGTCGTAGAGGAACAGCACGTCCGCGCCGTCGAGGGCGTCGCTCAGCCCCGCCTTGCCGGTGTAGCGAACTTCGGCACGGGACGCGACGGGTGCCATGAGTTCGTCGCTCGGCAGGACGTGGGCATGTAGCACCGCGACGATCGGGTTCCGACTCACGTTGACACCGTATGAGTAACTCGTATGATTGTCAACAATCTGATAATGCTCGGGCGCGGCCGAAACGAAGGTGAGGCCTGGTGTTGGAACTGAACATTCCCGAATTCGAGGGGCCTATCGCGCAACGGGGAATCGGCATCATCGCCCCGTTCGACCTGGCGCTCGAACGAGAACTGTGGCGATGGGCTCCCCTCGAGGTGAGCCTCCATCTGGCGCGCACGCCGTACGAACCCGTGCCCGTCAGCCTGGAGATGGCCGAACTCGTGTCCGAGCGAAGACACCTCATGGCGGCGACGCGCGACGTCCTGCACGTCGAGCCCGAGGTCGTGGCCTATCTGTGCACGTCGGGAAGTTTCATCAAGGGCCTCGAATACGAGCGAACCCTGTGCGACGCGATCTGCGAGGCCGGCGCCCAGCACGCGATCACCACGTCCGGTGCGCTGGTCGAGGCCATCGAACACCTCGAGCTGAGCAGGCTGTCGGTGATCACGCCGTACGACGCCCCGCTGACCGAACGGCTGCACGCGTTCCTCCACGAGGCGGGCACCGAGGTGGTGCGCTCCGATCATCTCGGGCTCGGCGGTGGCATCTGGAAGGTCAACTACCGCACGATCGCCGAGCGGATCATCGCCGCGGACGACCCCAGGTCGGAGGCGATCTTCGTCAGCTGTACGAATCTGCCGACCTACGACGTCATCGCCCCGCTCGAGCAGGAGCTCGGCAAACCGGTCCTCACCGCCAACCAGCTCACGATCTGGGCCTGTCTCGGCCGGATGAAACTCCCCATGACAGGCCCCGGCAAGTGGCTCCGCAACGTCTTCTGACATCACCCTCACGACACGGAAAAGAGGAGAACGTATGACGAGCACGCCGACCCCCACTGTGGGATTCATCTACCCCGATCACGCCGCCGAGGACGACTACCCCTTCGCCGCGGAGATGCTCGGAGTGGATCTGCCGGTCGTGCACATCTACGGCACCGACCTGCACGCCGTGCCCGAACTGCTCGACCTCGGGAGCCCCGAGAAGCTCGCAGGCGGGGCCGCACTCCTCGCCGAGGAGAAGCCGGACGCCGTCGTGTGGGCGTGCACCTCGGGCAGCTTCGTCTACGGTCCCGACGGGGCGAAGCAGCAGGCCGAGACGCTCGCCGCGGCCACCGGTGTGCCCACGTCCAGCACCAGTTTCGCGTTCGTCCACGCCCTGCACGCGCTGGGGATCACCCGCGTCGCGGTGGCCGCGAGCTACCCGGAGGACGTCGCGAAGCTGTTCGTCGAGTTCCTCGCCGCCGCCGGTATCGAGGTGCTGTCGATGTCGAGTGCGGGAATCGACACCGCGGCCGAGGTCGGTCTGCTCAGCCCGGAATCCGTGGTGGAACTCGCGGTGGAGAACGACCACCCGGACGCCGAAGCCCTGCTCATCCCCGACACGGCCATGAGGACGCTGGGTGCGCTGAGTACTCTCGAGCAGCGCCTCGGCAAGCCGGTCCTCACGGCAAACCAGGTGACCATCTGGGAAGGCCTGCGTCTTGCGGGCCACACGGCGGTGCACCCGTCGTTAGGAACCTTGTTCGAGAAAGGCCACAGTCATGGCTCTGACTGACCTGGAACCCGTCAGTCGTCAATCGACTGCCGAATTCATCGCGGACCGCCTGCGGGTCGCCATCATGAAGGGTGCGCTCGAACCGGGTGCACAGCTGGGCGAGGCGGAACTGGCCGCGCACTTCCAGGTCTCGCGCGGGCCCCTGCGCGAAGCCATGCAGAGACTCGTGTCCGAGGGCATACTGCACAGCATCCGTCACCGCGGGATCTTCGTGACGGAACTGACCCTCGACGACGTCGTCGACGTGTACCGCAGCCGCTCGGTCATCGAGCGCGGGGCGCTCGAAATGATTCTCGACGACGGCCGCCGGGAAGCCACCTACCTGGCGCTCGAACCCACCGTGCTCGTGATGCAGGCCGCGGCCGAACGCGGCGACGCCGCCGCCGTCTCGGACGCCGACCAGCAGTTCCATCAGATCCTGGTGGAGAGTTCGCAGAGCCCGCGGCTCATTCGGGCGGCGAGGACGCTGCTGATCGAGACCCGGATGTGCCTGGGTGCGTTGCAGACCACCTACGACGACATCCGCGAGCAGGCGCAGGAACATGCCACCCTGCGCGAGGCGATCCGGTCGGGTACAGCTGGAGAGGTGCAGAAACTGCTCGCCGAACACCTGGACGACGCCGTCCAGCGGCTCCGCGCCGATCAGAAGACTCTGTCGTCGTAGCGACGGAGAAGCAGAGGTAAGTGCCGAGGAGGGACAATGACTCAGGTAGCTGAGGTTCAGGGAGACACCAACCGCCACGATCGCTACCCGACTCGGATCGCCGCCGAGCCGTCGATGCTCCAACGAAGCGAACCCGCCGTGTGGGGCAGACCCGCCGACGGGCCGTTCGATTCGTCGGCCCTCGCCGGACACGAGTCACGCGGCTTCACCATCATCGACAATTTCCTGAACGCGAGCGAAGTGATGTCGTGCCGGGAGGAACTCGACCGGCTGTCCCGGGACCCCGCGATGCGCGACAGCGGGCGCGTCATCCGCGAACGCGGCACCGACGAGGTTCGTTCCGTCTTCGACGTGCACCGGCGCGGTGACGTGGTTGCCGAGCTGATCCGCGACGGCAGGATCCTCGACCGCGCGCGACAACTCCTCGGCTCCGACGTCTACATCCATCAGAGCCGGATCAACTCGATGCCCGGTTTCAAGGGCACCGGTTTCTACTGGCACTCGGACTTCGAGACCTGGCACGCCGAGGACGGTCTTCCCGTCCCACGGGCCGTCAGCTGCTCGATCACGCTCACCGAGAACTACCCGTTCAACGGGTCGTTGATGGTGATGCCCGGTTCGCACAAGCGATTCGTCCAGTGCGTCGGCGCCACCCCCGACGACAACTACACGTCGTCCCTCGTCTCGCAAGAGGTCGGGGTTCCGCGTCGGGAGGACGTGACGCGGATGGCGGCGGAGTTCGGGATCGACCAGTTCACCGGTGCCGCAGGCACCGCGCTGTGGTTCGACTCGAACCTCATGCACGGGTCGGGGAACAACATCACGCCCTACCCGCGGTCGAACCTGTTCCTCGTGTTCAACAGTGTCGAGAACACCCTCGTCGAGCCGTTCGCCGCGGCGCGTCCGCGGCCGGAGTACATCGCGTCGCGCGACTTCACTCCGCTGTCCTGACGTGAGTGGCAAGGAGTGCTCCGGCACGCCTTGCCACTCACCTATGCGGGGACCTCGTGCAGGGCTCGGGCGAGGTGGGCGAGCTCGGGAATGTCGGCGGCCCGGTCGAGCGCCGCTTCCAGTGTGGCGTCGTGGGTGGGACGGGCCTCGTCCAGCGCCGCCCGCCCGGCCGGTGTGAGCTCGGTGTAGATGCCGCGGCGGTCGTCGTCGCACAGAATGCGGGTGAGCAGTCCGCGGTTCTCCAGACGGTTCACCAGCCTGGTGGTGGCGCTGCTGCTCAGCGCCGCCGCGCGGGCGAGTTGCGCCATGCGCATGTGCCAGCCGTCCTGACGGCCGAGGGCGTCGAGCACCGTGTACTCGACCACCGAGAGATCGTGCCCGCGCTGCAGGGCACGCTCGAGCTCCGCCTCGAGCAGCCCGTGCAGGGCCGCGAGCGTGCGCCATCCCTTCGACCGGATCTCGACGGCGTCGTCGGCGACTGCCATTGCCCACCTCCTGTGGATACGACTGCCAGGCCAGAATACCAGCTTGCGCACATATCAGGCGTGTGCAACTATTTATGGCGCGCCTGCAACTAATGCAGACGCGGTATTCGAGCTAGCGCTCTTATCTCCCAGTCTGTACGAAAGGAGTGGCTGCAATGCCACTGGGTCTGCTCGCCCTCGCAATGGGCGGCTTCGGGATCGGTCTCACCGAATTCGTCATCATGGGATTGCTGCCGGAGGTGTCGGCCGATTTCCAGGTAAGCGAGTCGGTGGCCGGCTACCTCATCTCCGGCTACGCCCTCTCCGTCGCCATCGGGGCGATCGTCATCACCGCAGCCGTCACCCGCTTCGACCGCAAACGCGTGCTCCAGGCGCTGATGGTGCTGTTCATCGGCGGCAATCTGCTGTCGGCGCTGGCCCCGACGTACGAGGTCATGATGGGCGGACGCGTCCTCGCAGCCCTGTGCCACGGCGCGTTCTTCGGCATCGGCTCGGTCCTCGCCGCCGACCTCGTGCCCGCGAGCAAGCGGGCAGGCGCGATCGCGACGATGTTCGCTGGACTGACCATCGCCAACGTTCTCGGCGTCCCGTTCGGCACGTTCCTCGGCCAGCAGTTCGGCTGGCGCTCCACGTTCTGGGCCATCACCGTCATCGGCGTCGTGGCGTTGATCGGCATCGCAACGCTGGTGCCGTCCGTGTCCCGTCCGGCGGACGCACCGGAATCCGGCGGTCTGCGTACCGAACTGCAGGCGTTCCGGTCTCCGCAGGTGTGGTTCTCGATCGCCGTCACCATCCTCGGATTCGGCGGCATGTTCGGGGCGTTCACATACATCGCGTTCACCCTCACCGAGGTCGGCGGATTCGCGTCGACCAGCGTCCCGTGGCTCCTCGTGCTCTTCGGCGGCGGTCTGTTCGTCGGCAACGTCCTCGGTGGCCGTGCCGCCGACAAGGCACTCGCCCGCACGCTGATCACGATCCTCGCCGTGCTCACCGTCGTGCTCGTCGTGTTCGCGCTCACCGCGGGGAGCAAGCCGATGACGATCGTGGCCCTGTTCTTCATGGGCGCCTTCGGTTTCGCGACCGTCCCCGGGCTGCAGATGCGGATCATGAACTACGCGGCACAGGCGCCGACGATGGCGTCCGGCGCGAACATCGCCGCCTTCAACGTGGGCAATGCACTCGGGGCCTGGCTCGGCGGCATCACCATCGCCGCGGGACTCGGCTTCACGTCCCCGATCTGGATGGGTGCCGCGCTGACCGTCGGTGCGCTCGCCGTTCTCGTCCTCGCCACCGCAGTCGACCGGCGGTCGAAAGATCAGTCGGTGGAGGAGGATCCGGCGGTGGTGTCGGTCTAGTGTCAGCGCGGCGGCGTCGCGTCGCCCGGTGCGCGCGTGAGGGTGGCGATCGTGTTGTCGTTCTGGCTGGTGGCGTAGGCCTTCGCGCCGTCGGCGGAGACCGCGACGCCACCGGCACTGTCGCCGACGGCGAGCGACGTCACCTCGGCGTTGGTGCCCGGATCGAACACCGTGACGGCGCCGCCCTCGGAGTCGACGACGTACAGCGTGTGTCCGTCCGCGGTCACCGCGGCACCGCCCATCGTCCCGTCGACGCCGAACGTGGCGGTCACCGTGTTGGTGGTCGCGTCGATCACCGACATTTCCGCGCCGCTCCGCACGTAGGCCCGGTCATTCGTGGCCGTCACGGCACTGGGGTGGGAGGCGACGGGAATCGTGTCGACGACACTCGTCGTGGCCGTGTCGATCACCGTCACCGTGTTGTCGGAGGAGTTGGTGACGTACACGTGCGTGCCGTTGGTCGCGAGCTGGATGGGGAAGGCGCCGACCGGAACCGTGGCGGTCACCGTGTTCGTGGCGGTGTCGATCACGAAGACGGTGCTCTCGACGCCGTTGGTGACGTAGGCGTGGGCCCCGTCGGCGGATACCGCGACCGCCAAGGCGAATTCACCGACCGGGATCGTGGCCGCCACCGTATTGGTGGCGGTGTCGATCACGGACACGCTCCGGTCAGCGGTATTCACGACGAACACCCGCGCACCGTTCGGGGTGACGGCGATTCCGGTGGGTCCGCCGCCCACCGGGACGGTGGCGGTGACGGCGTTCGTTGCGGTGTCGATGACGGACACGCTGTTGGCCCCGGAGTTCGTGGCGTATGTGACGGCGCCGCTGGGTGCGACCGCCACCTGCATCGGCGTCAACCCGACGGGAACGGTGGCGATGACGGCGTACGTCGGCGCCGCACCGGCGGTGGTGGCCAGGAGGCCGAGCGTGGCGACGCCGATCGTCAGGACAGTCGAAGTGCGGGCGAACATCACCGTCGTAGTGTCTCCCGCACCCAGGCTGTAGTCGGGGATGTCCGCAAGATCACGTGGCAGGGTCGGCGAGTCCCCCCGAGTTCGCGGTCTCGCGGGTTCGCTGCGCCAGCTCGCTGAGGCGGCGAGCGCGGGCGATCTCGGCCGGCGTGAACGGCTCGTCCACCGGCCGCACGAAGACGAGCGGCTCACCCTCGCCCGACGGGATCGCGACCGACGCCGCCGTGGTCGGATGGTCGCTCACGAGCGAATCGACATACTGGGCGCCGAGCAGCTCCGCGATCGACAGGGGCAGTTCGGACGGATCGGCCGCCACCCGCGACGCCAACGTCAGCGCCTTCGTCTGGCCGTCGATGAGCGCGAGCGCCGAAGCCGGCCAGATGCCCACACTGCGGCCGCCTCCGGCCCGGACGGCATGCGACAGCGCCTCCGGTGACGTCTCCCGGCCCGCCCCGACGATCAACTCGTCGAGCGAACCGCCGTCCAGGTGATGGACGTGCACGGTCAGGATGTTGGCATCCAGCTTCGCGAGGTTGCGGGCCAGCGACTCGAGCTGTCCCGGTTGGTCGCTCACCCGGACACGGATACGCCAGAGTGACTGTCCGGTCGAGAGATGGCCGTGCCTGCCGTCGGGCGGACCGTGCAGCCAGCCGCCGAGCAGTCTCATCGCCGACGGCTCCACCACCCAGATCACCAGCACCGTGGTGCTGACGGTCAGGACCGTGACGGTCATCAGATAGGAGACGTGGAAATGAATGACCAAGGCATGAAGCCCTAGTTCGACGGGAAAGACGGCGCACAGTTTCGCAAGCGCCAGACGGAGACGGCGGGGGTGCGGAAGCCGACCGCACGCCTCGCACGCGTTGACATGAACTCCGGGTTCTCTCTCGGCATCGTTCATGCACCCACTGTCGTCCGGAAGTATTGCCGGGCAGTTTCATCGCACGGTCGGTGGTGTGACGGATGGTCGTGAAATACGTTGGGGTGCAACGCCGATGTGGTGGGCGAGACACCGCGTCGCCGCGTGTGATCGGGGGCACGTCGAGAGCTATCCGACCTCGAATTCGTTCGACGTCCCGGCGAACGCGGTGATCGTGCCTGCCGCGTCGCGGCTGTTGCCGAAGTGCTGCACACGGTAGCGCCCGGCGGGAGTTCCGGCCGGGACGTCCCACGTGATCTGCGCGACAGACCGGTTCGCCCCGGTGCGCGTCCAGCGGTACTTGGTCGACCAGTCGCCGTCGTCGGCGTGACGCACCCAGCCGTCGCCGCCCCGGCGCTGGATCTCGAGGAACGTGCCACGCCGGCGCGGGTCGTTCCGGGGGTGGCCGGTGACGAACTCGACCGCGATCTGTTCGCCCGCCGACACTTTCGCGGCAGGTTGGGTCAGTACGTCGCCGAAGACGCGGCTTGCCGGTGGTTCGTCGCGGTCGACGCCCGGACCGACGTACGGCTGGAACTGCGACAGGTCACGGGGCGCCGGGCCGCGGGGAATGTCGCTGCCGGTGCGCACAGCGTCGGCGAGCGCCGCGAATCCCTGCTGGTACGCGGGCAGCGTGTAGCGGCCGAAGAGGGTCGAGCCGCCCTCGTACTGCTGCGCGTCGTACTCCTGCGGGGTGGTGCAGTAACTCGCGTACGAGTTGGCGTAACCCTGGAAGATCACGTTCTCCAGCGGCACACCGAGTCTGTCGGCGACGGTGCGGCGGATCCGCAGCCCGGACACGATCGTGAATTCCGCCGGGCCGCCCACGACATACACGTCGCCGATGCGGAGGATCTGAATCTTCAGCACGTGCGGAACCCACCCGTCGGGTGGCAGCAGACCGACGGCCACGAGCACGAGTTTCGGGGCCTGCGCGTCCTGCAGCCACTGCGGGTTCGGCGCGTCCATACCGCCGAGTGCGTCGACGAGCGGGTTGGTGGTGCCTTCCGGGAAGATCGGGATGGCCGGACCGTCCTCGGTGCTGCCCGCGCTCATGGCGGCCCCGACACACGCGGGGGACGTCCGATAGGTGCGGCCGTCGGGGGTGAATTCGCCGCCGACCTCCTGATTCGCCATGTCGAGGTACATGATTCGGCTGTCCACGCCGCCGGTGAGGGTCTCCGACGCCGACTCCCACGCCGTGCGTGCGGCCGCGACCTGACGCTGCCCGATGATGCGGGTGTTCTCGAACTCGTCGTCGGTGGGACCGTGGCCGGGCCGGAGGTCGAGGTTGGGGGACATGTCGCCGGTGTTCGTCTGCGGGAACGCGGCGACGAAATGAGGCTTCTGGTCGTCGAGGTAACGGACACCCTCGTGGTCGTGCTCCCAGAAGTAGGCGGCCGCGCCCTTGTTGTCACCGGAGATCAGATGGTTCGTGTTGGTGAGCGAAGCACCGTGGGTCGGGAACCAGTTGATCGCCCCGACGTCTCTGCCGCCCTGCGTGATTCGCAGGACCCGCATCGAGGTGTCGATGCCCAGGGGATAGTAGTCCCGGTCCTCGGCGGGGTTGCGGTCGAAGGCGATCCGCGAACGGTTGACGCTGGCATCGGTGAGTTCGCTGCGGCCGTACGACACCGAACCGGGGGCGAGCGAATCGTGCGCGGCTGTGATCGCCTCGACGATGCCACCGACCTCGGCGTCGAACACCTGACGGTTGTGGCCGAGCACGGCGAGGTTGTAGGCGTAGTCGTGGGACGCGCCGCCGCACGCCGCGTGGGAGTGCACCGCCGTGAGCATGACGTTCCGCTCGGTGTACAGGTCGCCGTGGAGTTCCGCGAGCCGAGCCAGCACGGCGTCGTGCACGGACTGGAAGATCATGCACACGTCGACGCACACGTAGACCACGCGCTGCCGGCCGGACTCGGCGAACACGAACGCCCGCGCACGGGTCCGCTGATGCAGTCCCTCGGCGCGCTGCTCGAAGCTGGAGTACCCCATCATCCCGACGTCGGCGACCGGCCCGGTGGCGTCGGAAATGCCGACGCCGACGAGGAATTCGGAGTTCTGGTCGGGATTAGCGGCCGCCGTCCCGGAGCCGAGCGCGGCGAGCGCCGGAGTCAGGGCCGCCCCCGCGAGCACGCTGCGTCGTCTGATCTGCACTATCGATCGTCCTTTCGGCGGTCGTCCCTCTGGGGCGCCACGAATTGGTCAAGCGTCCAGAAGCGTCGCCGGTATTGGACCCCAGTTCGGTAATCGGCGCAACCCCCACGTGAGTGGCGAAGTGTGCCCGCGCACACTTCGCCACTCACGTGCGGTCAGATCGGCTGCGCGTCCCCGAACGTCATCTTCAATTCGGGGATCGAGGACGTGACGAGCGCCCGTTTCGGAAGTCCCAGCGACCGCAGTTCGTCCGCGATCGGGTGGCTGCCCAGTTTCAGCTCCGCGCCTCCGGGCCGGGAGCGGATCCCGGTCGGGTTCATGTCCCAAGTGGTGAACCGGGTGAGCCCGTCGAGGTGCGAATAGGCGGCGAGCGACGTGCCTGCGCCCGAACCCGGCACCGCAATACCCGGTTTGACGCTCAACTGGGCGATCAGCCGGCCGCCCTCGCTCACCGAACCGCGCCTGACGGAACCGGTGTGGTCGACATCGAAATCGGCCAGGAACTTCGGGAAGCCCCAGATGCCGCGGCCGGCGGCCAGAGTGAAGTCGCCGTCGACGGGCAGCTGATGAATCAGCGCACCCGCCCGGCCCCGGGTCAGCGCCTTCAGGTCCTGGGGGACCGAGGTGCTGTCGGCCCGGTGGTCGCGGACGAGGAACGCCACCCCGAATTCGTTGTACGGGCCGAGATCGCCGTCCACGTAGTCGACGAACACGAGGACGCAGATGCCACGTCCCGGCCGGAACTGCAGGATCTCGAGGCCGGTGTAGTCGATCAGCGACTGGGCGGCGGCGGTCGGCACCGAATACATCGCCGTGAACGCCGACGCGGCCCGGATCTCCACGGGCATGTCGACCTGCTTGCCGAGAACCTGATGCGACGTCACGGCGCGACCACTCCGCGCAGACCGTCGGCGCCGAACATGGGCTCGAACATCGACGTGAAGTCGGGTCCGCGACGCAACATCTGGCCGCCGTCGACGTTGATGATCTGCCCCGTGATCCAGGTGGAGTCGGGGCCGAGGAGGAACTTGGCGAGCGCGGCGATGTCGGTGACCTCGCCGACCCGTGCGATCGGGGTGTTGGCCAGGTAGTCGTCCAGGACGGGTCCGCCGTCGGTGATGAGCGCGACGAGGTCGGTGCGGGTCAGTCCGGGGCGGATGCAGTTGACGCGGACGTTGCTCGCCCCGAGTTCGTCGGCGGCGAGTTGCGTCAGGTTGTCGACACCTGCCTTGGACGGACCGTATGCGCCGAACCAGCGGTGCGTGTTGCTGCTCGCGATCGAGGAGATTGTGACGATGGAACCGCCGCCCCCGGCGACGAGCGCCCGCGCGGAATGCTTGATCGTCAGCATGGTGCCGGTGACGTTCAGGTCCACGGTCCGCCGCCACGCGTCCACGTCGAGTTGGGTCACGGGTCCCACCGTTTCGTTCCCGCCTGCGCACGTGACGACGCCGTCGAGCTGCCCGGTGCGCCCGGCCGCTGTGGCGACCGCGCGGATGATGTCGTCCTCGTTCGTGACGTCGGCGGTGACCGTGTCGACGGTCCCCGCGGGATCACCGGCGGTGATCTGCTCCGCTGCGCGTACCAGTTTCTCCTCGTTGCGACCGCAGATCGTGACGTGGACGCCGTCGGCCGCGAGGGCGGTGGCGACGCCCAGTCCGATGCCACTGCCGCCGCCGGTGACGAGTACGGACGTCTTCGCGAGCCCGCTGCTGCCGTCGTTGGTAACCACGTACACCTCCAGGTAATAGAACTCGTGTCAATTATCGAGCCGAGGATCTGTGAAACTTGCCGCTATACCACTGCGTCATAGTAGGAACACGTTCTATTATCGGGGCACGATCGGCGGGATTCAATGCGGAGGAGTACCTCGATGACGAACAGGCCGGATTTCGATCTGATCGACGGACGGTTCTACTCGGGCGAACTCGGCGACCCGCGGGAGGCCTACGCATGGATGCGCGCCCACGAACCGGTGTATCGCGCGGACGGAATTCTCGGCGCCGCGTCGTACGAGGCCGTCCTGGCGGCCGAACGCGACCCCGAGTTGTTCTCGAACGCGGGCGGAATCCGCCCCGGGGTGGGCCCGCTGCCGCAGATGATCGACATGGATGACCCGCAGCACCTGCAACACCGTCGCCTCGTCAACGCCGGCTTCACCCGTAAACAGGTGGAAGCGAAGACCGACCGGATCCGGGAGATCTGCGATCACCTCATCGACGCCGCGTGCGACAAGGACGAAGTGGACTTCGTGCGCGATCTGGCGGCGCCGCTCCCCATGGCCGTCGTCGGTGACATGCTCGGCGTGCGGCCCGAGGAACGCGACACGTTCCTGCACTGGTCCGACGACCTGATGAACGCCCTCGGCAGCAACGCCACCCCGGAGGAACTCCAGGCCCAGGCCAACGCGTACCTGGCATTCAACGAATTCACGCTCCGCACCATCGCGGAGCGGCGGCAGAATCCGACGGACGACCTCACCAGCATCCTCGTGCACAGCGAGATCGACGGTCACCGGCTCAGCGACCCGGACATCGTCGGCGAAACCCTGCTGATCCTGATCGGCGGCGACGAGACCACCCGGCACGTTCTCAGCGGCGGCATGGAACAACTGCTGCGGCACCCCGACCAGCAACAGCGGCTCGTGAACGACCCGGACGGCATCCCGGCGGCGGTCGAGGAGATGCTGCGCTGGTCGTCGCCGATCAAGAACATGTGCCGCACCGTCACCCGCGACGTCGAATTCTTCGGAACCGACCTGCGCGAGGGCGAGAAGATGATGCTGCTGTTCGAATCCGCCAACTTCGACGAGGCGGTGTTCGAGCATCCCGAGGTGTTCGACATCGAACGGTCGCCGAACCCGCACGTCGCATTCGGTTTCGGCACCCACTTCTGCCTCGGTAACCAACTCGCCCGGCTCGAAGCGAAGATCATGTTCGAGCAACTGCTGTCGCGGCTGCCGGACATGGTGCTCGTCGACGACGGCCCACTGCGGCGTCGTCCCGCCAACTTCGTGTCCGGGCTCGAGGAGATGCCGGTGAAGCTCTAGTGTCCTGAGTCATAAATAAGCCATCGGTTGTTAAGATTGGTCATGGCAACT
>NZ_JASHKW010000018.1:0-206261 GCF_030056915.1 Rhodococcus sp. IEGM 1307 | reverse complement strand
ACCGCCCTCACTCAATTCCGCAACAGCCCCCCGGACGTTGACAAGTACTCACGGGTCAGCGGAGGACGAACAGCTCCCCGAGCAGTGTCGGCGTCAGGACTTCACCCTTCGGCCCGACGGACGTGCCGACCGTGAAGCCCTTCGCCCCGGGCAGGGTCTCCTGGTCGAGGGTTTCGCCGGTCCCGGTGTCGAACGTGAGCATCGCCAGCCCGTCCGTACCCTCGCGGACCACCGCGTAACCGGTCGACCCGGCTGTCTGCGCCGGGACGCCCAGCTGCAGCAGATCCTTCCGCTCCCAGACCAGTTCGGCGTGATCGCCCTTGTCCTGCAACGCCAGGAGGTGACCGTCGAGTCCGCCGGCGGGGATGATCAGACCGTCCGCGGACGTCGACGGGCTACCGGCAGCGGCGTACCCGATGTCGTAGCTCCACTTCGCATCACCGGTCGCGGAATCGATCGCCCACAACGTGCCCCAGTTGTCGTTGGTGTAGACGACGGAGCCGTCGGCCGACAAGTCGGGGCTGGACGCGCTACCGCCCGGCAGCGCATCGCTGGACCATTCCTGGGTGATGGCGGGGTTGTCGCCGCCGGAGTACTTCATCGAGACGAGTTCCGCCGCGGGAGCGCCGGGCGCAAAGAACGTGAAGTAGAACTTGCCGGACTCGAGGTCGATCGCCGGCATGTTCGCGACCGGGCAGTCGGGTGCGCCGAAGAAGCAGCCGCTGAGACCCTTGTCGTCGGGCAGGATGTCGACGTTCGCGCCCTCGGCGACGGACGGCGGTGGGACGAGGTCGTACGGCGCCACGACCTTCTGACCGGTCTGCGTGTTCACGACGTTGATCTGGCCGAGCTGGGTGATGAAGAGGAGATTGCCGTCGCCGGTGAACTGCGCCGACAGCGGCGTCCCGACCACCGGTGTGCGCCAACGCAGCTGGCCGTACTCGTTGAACGAGTTGATGGCACCGTTCTCGCCCACGTACACGTTGGCGGCGCCGTCGACGATCGGCGTGGAGGCCACGACACCCGGCGCGAGCTGACGGCACCAGCGTTTGCGGCCGCTGTCCATCTGGTAGGAGAAGAGGTTGCAGCCCTTCTCGGTGCGGGCCGTGATGAAGATCTGGCCGCTGGCGGCCACCGATGCGTAATTCGCCACCGGACCGCCGAGCGGACGCGACCAGGCGAAGGAGAGGTCGCGGGAACCGGTGACGGGGCTGGTGTCGCTGTTGCGGGCGTCGGCGTGCATGCCGGGCCACCCGCCCGCGGAGAAGATGTCGTCGACCTGCGTTCCGCTGCTGCAGCCGCTGAGGACGACAGCCGAGATCGTCGCCAGCGCCAGTACTGACGAACGTAGGACCCGCCGCATTACTTCTCCTCGTCTTCGATAACGCTCGGCCCAGAGACTATCCCGCCGAGGCTGCACCGATCGGCACACCCCGATGCGGGTGTCGGAGTCCGGACACACCCGAACGAGGGCGCGAGCCGTGAACGTAGGCTGACAGGCTATGACGAGCATGTGGGGCGCACCGTTGCGTACGAGGTGGCGAGGATCCCGGCGGAGCGACAGCGAGCAGGCCCGCTTCCTGACACGCGACTCGCTGCGCTGGGTGCTGGCGAACAAGGCGTACACGCCGTGGTACCTGGTGCGGTACTACCGGCTCGCGAAGTTCAAGCTGGCCAACCCGCACGTGATCCTGCGTGGCATGGTGTTCCTCGGCAAGCGGGTGGAGATCCATTCGACCCCCGACCTGTCGCGGCTCGAGATCGGCCGCTGGGTACACATCGGCGACGGCAATGCGATCCGCTGCCACGAGGGTTCGCTGCGCATCGGCGACAAGGTGGTCTTCGGCAAGGACAACGTCGTCAACACGTACCTCGACATCGAGATCGGCGCGTCGACGCTCGTGGCGGACTGGTGCTACATCACCGACTTCGATCACCGCATGGACGACGTGAACGTTCCGATCAAGGATCAGGGCATCGTGAAGGGCCCGGTCCGCATCGGACCCGACACGTGGGTGGCGGCCAAGGTCACGGTTCTCCGCAACACGCGGGTGGGGCGAGGCTGTGTCCTCGGCGCGCATGCCGTCGTGAAGGGTGACATCCCGGACTTCAGCATCGCCGTCGGTTCGCTGGCCAAGGCCGTGAAGAACCGCAAGGCCGAGTGGGAGGCGGGCGCGTCCGAACGCGCGAAGTACATCGCCGCCCTCGAGGACATCGCCCGGAAGAAGGCGGCGCAGGAGAACTGACCGCCCCGGTGGCATAGTCGGCGTCATGGCCGTGTCGGACAGGGAACTCGAGGAGCGCATCCGGGCGCTCCTCGATGCCCGAGCCGACAGTGCGAGCATCTGCCCGTCGGACGTCGCGCGCGCCGTCGCCCCGGACGACTGGCGGCCCCTGATGGAACCGGTGCGGGAGGCCGCCCGGCGCCTGGCCGACGCCGGGGAGGTCGAGGTCACCCGGAAAGGTGCCGTGGTGGATCCGCGATCGGCACGGGGGCCGATCCGGATCCGGTGGGCCCGCACGGAGTGAGGGCCACGTCAGCGACCGGGCAGCGGACGCTCGGGAATCTCCGGCCTCGCCAACGGGTGCCGCACGCGACGCTTGGCGCCCGCGTAGACGTGGACGGTGTCCTCGGCCACCTTGTGCCAGTCGAAATCCGCGGTGAGACGGTCGCGGGCGGCCACCGCGCGCTGCTGGGCGCCGGCCGGGTCGTCGAGGACCTCCCGGACCGCGGACGTGAGCCCGGCGACGTCGCCCGGCTGGAACGACATGCCGGTCTCGCCGTCGACGACCGCTTCACCGAGGCCGCCGGCGGTGGACGCCACGAGCGGGGTGCCGGAGGCGGCGGCCTCGAGTGCGATGATCCCGAACGGCTCGTACCGGCTGGGCAGGACGATGGCGTCGGCGCCGTGCAGCCACCCGAGCAGTTCGATGTGGTCGAGGTTGCCGAGGAAGTTCACGGCACGGGCGACGCGATGGGTGCGGGCCTGCTGGTAGAGCCAGGTGAACTGGGTGCCCTCACCGGCGATCGACAGCGTGGTCCCGGGGTGGCTGCGGCGGATGCGGGGGAGCGCGGCGATGGCGTCCTGCACACCCTTCTCGTATTCGAGGCGGCCGACGAACAGTAGTTTCGGCGGTCCGGACCGCGGCGCGCGCTCGCGGAAGCTCCAGGTGGTGAGGTCGATTCCGTTGCGGATCACCGTGATCGGCGGGAGCTGCGGACCGTAGAGGGTAGTCACTTCGTCCTGCATCGACGCGGAACAGGTGATGAGCGCATCGGATTCGTTGGCCAGCCACCATTCCACCGAATGCACCTGGCGGTTGATCCGGCCGGACACCCAGCCGCTGTGCCGCCCGGCCTCGGTGGCGTGGAGCGTGGAAACCAAAGGGACGTCGTAGAATTCGGCCAACGCGATGGCCGGATGCGCCACGAGCCAGTCGTGTGCGTGCACCACGTCCGGCTGCCAGCCCTCCCCGACCCCCGGTTTGTGGAGGGCGACACCGGCTCGCACCATCGCGTGCCCCATCGCGAGTGTCCACGCCAGCATGTCCTCGCCGAAGACGAAGTGCGCGGGGTCCTCGGCGACGGCGACCACCAGGACGCCGCCCTCGATGTGGGTGACAGTGGGATGGGTGGAGGCGTCGGTGCCCGACGGCCGCCGCGACAGCACCACCACTTCGTGTCCGGCCGCCGCGAGTTCGGTGGCCAGGTGGTGGACGTGGCGGCCGAGACCGCCGACCACGACGGGTGGGTATTCCCACGACACGATCAGGATCTTCACGACGCCCCTCCCTCGGTGCCCGTCAGCCGGGTGTCCCTGCCGGGCAGACGCCGCGCGTCGAGCCCGGGGAACAGGCCGTCGGCGCGGTTCCATCCCTCTGCGAGCCGGTTCGCGGCCGCGTCCTTGCCCGCGGAGACCGCGGCGGCGATCTCGCGGGTGGCGTGTGCGTGCTTGTGTGCCCGGTCGCGGGCATATCCGGCGGCCGAATCCTTACTGACCATGAACGCCCAGTCGCTCGACACCGTCATGAGTGCCTCCCGCAGGATCTGATCGTTCACGCGGTTCCGGAGCGCGGGGCGTCCGGGGGCGGTGTCGGCGTCGTGGGTCTTGTCCACGGTGTCGAGGGCGGTCGCAACCACCTCGAAGTTGAGTTGCACCAGGTCCGAGACCTGATCGCCGGCCCACACCCGCCAATCCTTGCCGGATCCCCACGACGAGTTCTCGAGCTGGACGGGTTCGCCGACGTAACCCTGCCTGCGGGCGTCGTCGAGGGTGCCGACCCGAATTCCGGCCTCGGGTAGCGCGCGCAGCACCTTCTCGAGCCACTCGGGGCCCTCGTGCCACCAGTGCCCGAACAATTCGGTGTCGAACGCGGCGACGACGAGCGCGGGCCGTCCGATGCGCTCGGACTCGTCGCGCAGCCGCGTGCGGACGGTGGCGACGAAGTCGGCCGCGTGCCGATCGACCGCGGCCGTCGCGAGAGCCGGGTCGTACGGCGCCTTGTCGGCCGAGTCGACGGTGCGGCCGGTGACGCGGGCCGGTTTGAGGCCCGTGGCGTGGTCGTATGTGTGGAAATCGCGGTAAGCGCCGTGCCCGGGATAGCCCGACTTGGGCGACCACACCCGGTAACTCACCTGCAGGTCGCGTCCGAACGCGACCACATCGGACTCACGGACCGGCCTGCCGAGCGACGTGTCGCCGCGCAGGGCGGGGCCGTCGACCATGAAATGAGTGACGCCCGCCGCGGCGTATCCGGTCTCCATGCCGGGGGTGTACCCGCATTCGGGCCCCCAGATACCTGTCGGTGTGCAGTTCCACCGCGCGGCGGCGTCGGCGAGCCCCTCGCGGAGGGAGAAGGCACGCAACCGCGGGTCGAGCAGCGGCTGGAACGGGTGGGCCAGCGGCCCGCCGAGCAGTTCGAACGCCTCGCGATCGAGAAGGTCGCGCAGGACCGGTGAGCCGCCGTGCCGCCAGCGCAGCTCGAAGTCGGCGAGTGCGGCGGCGGACGCGCGGTGCTCGCGGGCACCGAGATCGCGGTGCGCGTCGTCGGGCATTCCTGCCGCCTCGTGCGCGCGGATCTGCCAGTTCCCGAGCCAGTGGTGCATTCCCGCCAGACTGTGCGGATCATCGAGCTGAGCTGCGAGAACGGGGGTGATGCCGAGGGTCAGTAGATGCGAGCGACCCTCGTCGGACAGCCGCCGCAACATCGCGGTGAGAGGGAGGTACGACGCCGCCCACGACTGGTACAGCCACTCCTCGCCCACCGGCCACCGGCCGTGGTTGGCGAGCCAGGGCAGGTGGGAGTGCAGGACCAGGCAGAACATGCCCGGTTCCGTCGCGTCGCCCGCTCCGGTGCGGTTGTCGGATTCGGTCACCGAACAGGATCCTTCACCGCGACGGCCACCAGGTCGAGGCTGTCGTCGATATCGCCCTCGTGCAGGGCGAAATCGTCGACGGTGATGCCCTCGACGTCGCGGGTCAGTTCGTCGGGCCACGGTTCACCGGCGAGTGCGCGGTCGATCTGGGCGCCGATGAACGAGCCGCCGTGCTTCGTGTCGAGGGATTTCAGCCGGTCGCCGTGATGGACGCCGGTCATGAGGGCGACCCTGAAGCCGGCCTCTTCCAGGAGCTCGGTCAGCTCGGCCGCGTCGAGTTCACGGGTGTGGAACGGATTGAGGGGCGTGTCGCGGCCCGGCGAGAACGTGATGCGGTTGGGGGTGCTGACGAGCAGTTCCCCGCCGGGCGTCAGCACCCGGAAGCATTCGCGCAGGAATTGGGCCTGGTCCCACAGGTGTTCGATCACCTGGAAATTGACGACGGTGTCGACGGATTCGTCGCCGAGGGGAAGGTCCGCGAGGTTGCCGTGCAGCATCTCGACGCGGGGGTACCGTGCACGCACGTGCTCGACCGCGGAGATGTCGTAGTCGAGTCCGGTGACGGTCCGTGCCACATCGGCAATCATGTTGGCGCCGTAGCCTTCTCCGGATCCGGCCTCGAGTACCCGGCGTCCCGCGCAGCGGGGGAGGAGGTCGCGGTAGACCACCTCGTGACGCCGGAACCAGTAGTTCTCCTCGGGGATCCCGGGCACGGTCCGCTCGCCCGTGAGGGGCAGTTGCTCGTCTCCGGTCGATGGCAATTGCTCGTGACCGAGCGGGGGCAGCGGTGCGTCCTCGCGGTCGCCGACAAATGATTCGCTCACCGCTGCGAGGTTAGTGCCACCGGCAAGGTCGCTCGTCCAGGTGGTCTACATCACAGGGATGAAATGCACTTTCGGCCGTTATGGTGAACGAGACTTTCACGCAAGTTACCGACGGGTAACTTAACGTGGGGTAATCTGTCGCAGAGCCATCGTGCGACGAAATATCGACAACGAGAGCTCGGCCCATGCGGAGCAACTCGCGATAACCACGCAAGAACACACAGGAGGTCGACGAAGACCCATGACGAACATTGTTGTTTTGATCAAGCAGGTCCCCGACACGTGGTCCGAGCGCAAGCTGACCGACGGTGACTACACGCTTGACCGCGAGGCCGCCGATGCAGTGCTCGACGAGATCAACGAGCGCGCCGTCGAGGAAGCGCTCCTGATCAAGGAGGCTCAGGGCGGCGAGGTGACCGTCCTCTCCGCAGGTCCGGACCGCGCCACCGACGCCATCCGCAAGGCCCTCTCCATGGGCGCCGACAAGGCAGTGCACATCAACGACCCGGCCCTCCACGGCTCCGACGCGGTGCAGACCGCGTGGACCCTGGCCGCGGCGCTGGGACAGATCACGTTCGAGAACGAAGAGCCTGCCGACCTGATCATCGCCGGTAACGAGGCCACCGACGGCCGCGTCGGCGCCGTTCCGGCCATCATCGCCGAGTACCTGGGCATCCCGCAGCTCACGCAGCTGCGCAAGCTCACGGTCGCCGACGGCACCGTCACCGGAGAGCGCGAGACCGACGAGGGCGTCTTCGGCCTCGAGGCGAGCCTGCCGGCCATCGTCAGCGTCACCGAGAAGATCAACGAGCCCCGCTTCCCCTCCTTCAAGGGCATCATGGCCGCGAAGAAGAAGGAAGTTCTCGTCTACACGCTGGCCGACCTCGGTGTCGACCCGGAGACCGTCGGTGTCGCCAACGCGGGCACCACCGTCACCGCCTCCACCCCCAAGCCCCCGCGTACCGCTGGTGAGCGCATCGTCGACGAGGGCGACGGCGGCAGCAAGATCGCTGCCTACCTCGTGGGCCAGAAGATCATCTGATCGCGCCCCTCTACAGACCAGCAGACACATACAGGGAGAGTTAGACATGGCAGAAGTACTGGTGCTCGTCGAGCACGCAGAGGGTGCGCTGAAGAAGGTCAGCACCGAACTCATCACCGCCGCTCGCGCGCTCGGTGAGCCGGCCGCAGTGGTCACCGGTCCCGCCGGCACCGCCGACAAGCTGGCCGAGGGCCTCACCGCCGCGGGCGCGGCCAAGATCTACGTCGCCGAGTCGGACGACATCGACGGCTACCTCGTCACCCCGAAGGTCGACGTGCTCGCGTCGCTCGTCGAGTCGGCCGCGCCGGCTGCGGTCATCACCGCCGCCAGCGTCGAGGGCAAGGAGGTCTCCGGACGTCTTGCTGCCCGCATCGGCTCCGGCCTGCTCGTCGACGTCGTCGACGTGAAGTCCGACGGCAGTGCCGTGCACTCCATCTTCGGTGGCGCGTTCACCGTCGACGCCAAGGCCAACGGCGACGTCCCGGTCATCTCGGTCCGCCCGGGTGCCATCGAGGCGAAGCCCGAAGCGGGCGCAGGCGAGAAGGTCTCCGTCGAGGTCCCGGCCCAGGAAGAGGGCGCCGTCAAGATCACCTCGCGTGATCCGATCGTCGGTGGCGACCGCCCCGAGCTCACCGAGGCGACCGTCGTCGTCTCCGGTGGCCGCGGTGTCGGCAGCGCCGACAAGTTCACCGTCGTCGAGGAACTCGCCGACTCGCTGGGTGCCGCTGTCGGTGCCTCGCGTGCCGCGGTCGACTCGGGCTACTACCCGGGACAGTTCCAGGTCGGTCAGACCGGTAAGACGGTCTCCCCGCAGCTGTACATCGCGCTCGGCATCTCCGGTGCGATCCAGCACCGCGCCGGTATGCAGACGTCGAAGACCATCGTCGCCGTGAACAAGGACGAGGAAGCCCCGATCTTCGAGATCGCGGACTACGGCATCGTCGGCGACCTGTTCAACGTCGCTCCGCAGCTCACCGAGGCTGTCAAGGCCCACAAGGGCTGATTTTCGGCCGACGGCGGCCCCGTTCCCTTCCAGGGAGCGGGGCCGCCGTCGTATCTTCCGTCGTTCATCCGGGCTGCATCGACACGACACCCGGGCGATGCCCTCACGCCGCCCCTGCTCGGTAAACCTGCGCCATGACAACTTCGTCAGTTCTCCGCGCACCGAGTGAGACCGCCGATTCTGTTGTAACCGCGCCCCGATACTCCCTGGTCGTCTCGTCCGACCGTGAACACCGCGTTGCGGCCCAAAGGCTGCGCTACCGCGTGTTCGCCTCCGAACCCGGATTCTCCGTCCCCGCGCACGCGGACGCCCTCGACGCCGACCGGTTCGACGACTTCTGCGACCACCTCCTCGTCCGCCACGAGGCGACCGGCGAGTTCGTCGGCTGCTACCGCATGCTCCCGCCCGACGCCGCCGCCCAGGCCGGCGGCTATTACACCGCCACCGAATTCGACATCTCCGCTCTGGACCCCGTCGGCAACCGCATCGTCGAGATGGGCCGGGCGTGCGTCGACCCCGACCACCGCTCCGGTTCGGTGCTGAGCCTGATGTGGGCAGGCATCCTCCACTACCTGCAGCTCACCGGATACGAGTGGGTCATGGGATGTGTCTCCGTGCCGATGCGGGAGCATCCGGACGCGGTCGCCGGTTCCAACGTCCGCGGGGTGCGCGACCTGCTGCTCCGCAAGTACGGCAACGACCCGGCCGCGCGGGCCGCGCCCAGGAACCCGGTGCGCGTCGACGGGCGGTCGCTCGACGAGATCGCGCCGCCCGCCCGCCCGACCCTGCCGCCGCTGCTCCGGGGCTACCTGCGCCTCGGGGCCAAGGTGTGCGGTGAGCCCGCGCACGATCCGGAGTTCGGTGTGGCCGATTTCGTCGCCCTGCAGGGACTGCACGGCGCCAACGAGCGGTACCTCGAACGCCTGCGGTCGGCGTCGGCCACTCTCGAGGCGGGGGCACAGGCATGAGCACGGCCTTGTCCGAGCCGACCGAGGTGACCGTTCACTCGTGGATGCCGTCGAGTCCGTGCGGCGCGGGGTGTCTGCCCGCGGAGGCGAACGGGGTGTCGATGCCGACCGTGGTCGTTCGGTGGTGCCTCGTGGTGTCGGCCCTGGCGACCGCGCCGCTCCTGACCGCGGGATGGTTGCTGCCCCGGTCGTGGCGAACAGGTCTGCAGCGGCGGTACGCGGCGATCCTGTTGCGCTGCATGGGAATTCACCTCCTCGTCGTCGATCATCGCGGAAAGCGGCGCCACACCGGCGGGATCCTGGTGGTGGCCGGCCACGTGTCGTGGACCGACGTGCTGGTGCTCAGCGCGATCGCGCCGGCGAACTTCGTCGCCCGCGGGGATCTGCTGGACTGGCCGGTGCTGGGGTCGCTCGCGCGGCGGATGAGGGTGGTTCCGATCGAGCGGCAGAGCCTGCGGGCGCTCCCGGCGACCGTGGCAACGACGGCGGGCAGGCTGCGCGCCGGCGAACGAGTCGTGGCGTTCCCGGAGGGCACCACGTGGTGCGGACGGGCGTACGGCGGATTCCGGCCCGCACTGTTCCAGGCGGCGATCGACGCGGAATGCCCGGTTCAGCCGATTTCGCTGCGGTACACCGGCCGGGGCGGGGAGCTGACGACCGGGCCGTGTTTCGTGGGCGAGGAGACGATCGGTCAGTCGATCCGGCGCATCATCCGACAGAAGGGGGTCACCGCGGAGGTGCGGCTGGCGCCGATCGAGTATCCGGGGGAGTGCCGCCGCGATCTGGCTGCCCGGTGCGAGCGCGCCGCGCGGGGCGACGAACGGATCGATCTCGCAGCGCACGACATCCTCGATCCGCTGCAGGGTGTGGCCGGGACGGCGGCCGCGGGCATCGAGGCGGCGGAGCGTCTCGTCGCCTGAGCTATCCTGGTCACGTCATGACCTCTGCCCGCAGTGCCGATCACCCCGTCTACCTGGACCACGCAGCCACCACTCCCATGGTGCCCGCGGCCGTCCGGGCGATGACCGACATCTTCAGGACCGTGGGCAATGCGTCCTCGCTGCACGGTTCCGGGCGCGCCGCCCGCCGTCGCATCGAGGAGGCCCGCGAGTCCATCGCCGCCGACCTCGGTGCCAGGCCGTCCGAGGTCATCTTCACCTCCGGTGGCACCGAGAGCGACAACCTCGCCGTCAAGGGCATCTTCTGGGCCCGGCGCGACGCCGACCCCGGCCGGGTGCGGATTCTCGCCAGTTCCGTGGAGCACCATGCGGTTCTCGACGCGGTGGAGTGGCTCGAGAAGCACGAGGGTGCCCAGGTCACGTGGCTGCCCGTCGACGAACTGGGCCGGGTGTCCCCGCAGGCGCTGCGCGACGAACTCGCCGTCCACGCGGACGAGACGGCCCTGGTCACGATCATGTGGGCCAACAACGAGGTCGGCACGATCATGCCGATCACCGAACTCGCCGCCGTGGCGGCCGAGTTCGGTGTGCCGATGCACAGCGACGCCGTCCAGGCCGTCACGCACATCCCCGTGGACTTCGCTGCGAGCGGGCTGTCCGCGCTGAGCATCGCCGCGCACAAGGTCGGCGGACCGCAGGGCGTCGGTGCGCTGCTGCTCGGACGGCAGGTGCCGTGCGTGCCGCTGCTGCACGGCGGGGGCCACGAACGAGACCTGCGTTCGGGCACCCCGGACACGGCGGGTGTCGTCGGTATGGCGGCGGCGCTGCGCGACACGACCGCCGACCTCGACGCCCGCGCGACGGAACTGACCGTCCTGCGCGACCGCCTGATCGAGCGCGTCGGCGAGATCCTTCCCGACGCCGTGCTGAACGGGCCGGTGGGCAGCGCACGACTGCCGGGCAACGCCCACTTCACGTTCCCCGGCTGCGAGGGCGATTCACTGCTGATGCTGCTCGACGCCGCCGGGATCGAGTGTTCCACGGGCTCGGCGTGTACCGCCGGGGTCGCTCGTCCGAGCCACGTCCTGACCGCGATGGGCGTGGATTCCGCGACCGCGCGGGGATCGTTGCGCTTCTCGTTCGGGCACACGTCGACGGTGGCGGACGTGGATGCAGTCATCGCGGCACTGCCGCAAGTTGTGGAGCGGGCCCGCGCCGCCGGGCTCGCCGGTGTCGGAGCGCGTGGAGGGGATCGTTGATGCGAGTACTGGCGGCCATGAGTGGCGGCGTGGATTCTGCTGTGGCGGCGGCACGGGCGGTCGCAGCCGGACACGACGTGGTGGGCGTGCATCTCGCGCTGTCCGCCGAGCCGGGCACGCTGCGGACCGGATCCCGGGGCTGCTGCTCCAAGGAGGACGCCGGTGATGCCCGGCGTGCCGCGGACGTGCTCGGAATCCCGTTCTACGTCTGGGATTTCGCCGACCGCTTCAAGGAAGACGTGATCGACGACTTCGTGGCGTCGTATGCCGCGGGGGAGACCCCCAACCCGTGCCTGCGGTGCAACGAGAAGATCAAGTTCGCGGCGCTCGCGGACCGTGCGATCGCCCTCGGGTTCGACGCGGTGGCCACCGGCCATTACGCGCAACTCGAGAACGGCGTGCTGCGCCGTGCCGTCGACGCGGACAAGGATCAGTCGTACGTGCTCGGTGTGCTCACCGCCGAGCAGCTGTCGCGGGCGATGTTCCCGGTGGGTGACACTCCGAAGGACCGGATCCGGGAGGAGGCCGCCGAACGCGGCCTCGCCGTGGCGAACAAGCCCGACAGCCACGACATCTGCTTCATCCCGTCCGGCGACACCCGCGCATTCCTCGGCGCCCGCATCGGTGTCCGCCCGGGCAGTGTGGTCGACGCCGATTCGGGTGAGGTGCTCGCGGAACACGAAGGTGTGCACGGTTTCACGATCGGTCAGCGGAAGGGTCTCGGCGTCCAGGGTCCCGCAGCCGACGGGCAACCGCGGTACGTGACGTCGATCGAACCCGACACCGGCACCGTCCGTGTCGGTTCCGCACGCAACCTCGAGGTGCACGCGATCACGGCGGACCGCGCCGTGTGGACGTCCGGGAGCACGCCGGTCGGACCGGTCGAGTGCACCGTCCAGGTCCGGGCCCACGGCGGTCTCGCCGAGGCCGTCGCCGAAGCGGTCGACGGCGGCATCGCGATCTCCCTGCGGGAGCCGCTCACCGGTGTCGCGAAGGGGCAGGCCGTCGTCCTGTACCGGACCGATCCGGCAGGCGACATCGTGCTGGGCAGCGGAACCATCTCGGGTACCGACGCACGTCCGAACACGCAGTGACGCAGGATATCTCACTGGCCGGTGCCGTCACCGGCGTCGGCTCGTGGCCGGGTACCGATCCGCGTGAAGCCGCCACGATCGTTCTCGGCGAACTCGGCCGGCTCCCGCACCTGGTCGAGTTGCCCGCCCGCGGGCTCGGCGCCGACATGATCGGCCGCGCCAGCGCTCTGCTCGTGGATCTGCAGCTGGACGTGTCCACGACGGCTTACCGTGTGGTGCAGCGTCGCGGCTCGGTCGCCAAGCGGGCGACCGACCTCCTGAACCAGGATCTCGATGCGCTCGAGGAGGCGTGGGAGAGTGCGGGCCTCGTCGGCGCCGACCACGTGGTGAAGGTGCAGTCGGTGGGCCCACTCACGCTGGCGGCCGAGGTGGAACTCGGCACCGGCCGGCGCGTGCTCACCGACCCCGGTGCGGTGCGCGACTTCGCCGAATCGCTGGGCGAGGGGCTCGCGCGGCACGCCGCGGAGGTCACCCGACGTCTCGGCGCGCAGGTGTTGGTCCAGTTCGACGAGCCGCGTCTGCCCGCCGTGCTGGCGGGGACACTGTCCGGTCGCTCGCGGCTCGAGACCGTGCGGGCGATGCCGGAACCGGAGGCTCTCGCCGTGCTGGAGGCCGCCCTCGCCGGCTGCGGCGCGGTGACCATGGTGCATTGCTGCTCCGCGGATCTGCCCACCGACCTTCTGCGGCGCAGCAGTGCCCGCGCGGTGGGTCTGGACGTGTCACAGCTGGCGTCGACGGACCTGGACGGCATCGGCGAGTTGCTCGACGCGGGCAAGGAGCTCGCACTGGGCCTCGTCCCGACCACCGCTCCCACCGTGCCTGCCACGTGGCGCGACCTGGCTCGACCTGCGGTGACGCTGATCGACCGGCTCGGGTTCGCGCGCACGACGCTACGGACCCAGGTCGCCGTGACGCCCGCCTGCGGGCTCGCGGGCGCCGACGCGTCCTGGAGCCGGGACGCCCTGAAGTTGTGCGCCGAGGTGAGTAGCGCGTTCACCGACGACCCCGAATCACTCTGAGTCCGGCATTCGGTGTCGGCCGGACCGGTTAATCTTCGGTAGTGAGTGAATCGACCGAAGCCCCGACACCGGCCCCCGGACACGTCCGGGAGCATTGGAACGAGCTGGCCGAGGAAGTGCGGCAGCACCAGTTCCGCTATTACGTCCGCGACGCGCCCATCATCTCCGACGGCGAGTTCGACGTGCTGCTGGGCGAGCTGAACGACCTCGAAAACCAGTACCCCGATCTGCGGACGCCCGATTCGCCGACACAACTCGTCGGCGGCGGTTTCGCCACCGACTTCGCCTCCGCCGATCATCTCGAGCGGATGCTCAGCCTCGACAACGTCTTCGCCACCGACGAACTGCGCACCTGGATCAGCCGGGTGGAGCAGGAGACCGGGCCCGACCTGCACTATCTGTGCGAGGTGAAGATCGACGGGGTCGCGCTGAACCTGGTCTACGAGAACGGCCGACTCGTGCGGGCCGCCACCCGCGGCGACGGCCGGACCGGTGAAGAAGTGACGCTCAATGCGCGGACCATCGACGACATTCCGGAAAAGCTCACCGGCACAGACGAATACCCGGTCCCGGCACTCCTGGAGGTGCGCGGCGAGGTGTTCTTCCGGCTCGAGGACTTCGCCGCACTCAACGCGGCGCTCGTCGAGGAAGGCAAGGCGCCGTTCGCGAATCCCCGAAATTCCGCGGCTGGGTCGCTGCGGCAGAAGAATCCGGCCGTCACCGCCCGCAGGCGCCTCGGAATGATCTGCCACGGACTCGGCCGCAGCGAAGGATTCGAGCCGGTCTCCCAGTACGACGCGTACACGGCACTGGCGGCGTGGGGCCTGCCGGTGTCGACCCACACCGCCCGCGTCACGGGCGCGGACGCCGTCGTGGACAGGGTGCAGTACTGGGGCGAGCACCGGCACGACGTGGAGCACGAGATCGACGGTCTGGTGGTCAAGGTCGACGAGACGTCGCTGCAACGCCGGCTCGGGTCCACGTCCCGGGCGCCGCGCTGGGCGATCGCCTACAAGTACCCACCGGAAGAGGCCACCACCAAGCTCCTCGACATCCGGGTCAACGTCGGTCGCACCGGCCGGGTCACCCCGTTCGCCTACATGGAACCGGTCACGGTCGCCGGCTCCACCGTCTCACTCGCCACCCTGCACAACGGTTCCGAGGTCAAACGCAAGGGCGTGCTCATCGGCGACACGGTCGTGCTGCGCAAGGCCGGCGACGTCATTCCCGAGGTCCTCGGGCCCGTGGTCGACGCCCGGACGGGCGACGAGTACGAGTTCGTGATGCCCACCCACTGCCCGGAGTGCGACACACCGCTGGCCCCCGCCAAGGAGGGGGACGCGGACATTCGCTGCCCCAACCAGCAGTATTGCCCCGCGCAACTCCGGGAACGCGTGTTCCACGTCGCGGGCCGCGGCGCGTTCGACATCGAGGTCCTCGGCTACGAGGCCGCCACGAGCCTGCTCGAGGCCAAGGCGATCGGCGACGAGGGCGACCTGTTCTCGCTCACCGAGGACGATCTGCTCAAGACGTCGCTCTTCCGGACCAAGGCCGGCGGGCTGTCGGCCAACGGCCGCCGGCTGCTCGACAATCTCGATTCCGCCAAGGACAAGCCGCTGTGGCGGGTGCTGGTCGCGCTGTCCATTCGCCACGTCGGTCCCACGGCGGCGCGTGCGCTGGCCGGTGAGTTCGGGTCGCTCGCGCGGATCCGGGAGAGCTCCGTCGAGGAACTCGCGGCGGTGGACGGGGTCGGCGGCACCATCGCCGCGGCTGTCGCCGAGTGGTTCGGCGTCGACTGGCACCTGCAGATCGTGGAGAAGTGGTCGGCGGCCGGGGTTCGCATGGAAGACGAACGCGACGAATCGATTCCGCGCCACCTCGAGGGACTGTCGATCGTCGTCACGGGGTCTCTGGAGACGTTCTCGCGCGACCAGGCGAAGGAGGCGATCCTCGTCCGAGGTGGTAAGGCCGCGGGTTCGGTGTCGAAGAAGACGGCATTCGTGGTGGTCGGCGAATCGCCGGGCTCGAAGCACGACAAGGCCGTCGAACTCGGAGTGCCGGTCCTCGACGAGGACGGGTTCCGCCGACTGCTGGAGGGTGGTCCGGACGCGGTCGCGGATTCCGGGGTGTGATCGGAACCTCACGCTCGCATTTTGGGCGGCGTGAGCAGTCCTGTCATAGTTCTGGACATGATCGAGATTCGGAATGCGACGCCGGACGACTACGAGGCCGTCGGTGACCTCACGGTGATCGCCTACGTGGGCGGCGGATTCGTGGAGGCGCACGATCCGTACACGAACCGGTTGCGCGACACCGCCGAGCGGGCGGAGAAGGCGGATGTGCGGGTGGCCGTGAAGGAGGGCCAGATCGTGGGTTCTGTCACGATCGCGGATCCGGCCTCCCCGTACGCCGATGTCGCGCAGCCGGGTGAGCTCGAATTCCGGATGCTCGCCGTGACACCCGACGCCCGCGGTTCCGGGGTCGGGTCGGCGCTCGTGCGGCACGTCCTGGACACGGCGTACGACCGCGGGGACCGCGCGGTCGTGATGTCCACCCAGCCGGACATGGAAGATGCCCGCCGCATCTACGACCGCAACGGTTTCGTGCCTGTGCCCGAACGCAATTGGGCGCCCGTGCCGGGTGTCGAGCTGACCGTCCTGGTCCGCGAGCTCGTCTGAGGCGACCACCCCCGGACCTCCCGGCCCGGGACGGTGGTCAGCTCAGAACCGTCGCGATGATGCCGGCGAGGTAACCCAGCCGGGCGATCTCGGACGGACGGAACTCCGGGCCGCCGGGACGGCCGAGCATCAGCACACGGCCGGTGGTCCCGAGGGGAGCCGCCGCGAGTGTGGTGTTCATGTCGCGCCACACCTGCGGCACCCAGTCACCCTCGCCGTCGAGCGCGGTGGGCTTCTCCAGCGGCATCCACGGGATCTCGGTGGCATGGGTCTCGGGAGCTCCCGAGCTGCCGACCACACGGTATGCGCCGTGCGGGCCGAGGTCGGCGACCACGGACCAGCCGACCCGGAGCACGCGCGGCGCCCCGTCGACGAGGACCTGCAGTCGATCGTCCGCCGCGGTGGCGACCTGGTCGATGAGCTCGAGCTCGCGGTGGGTGTCGAGGATTCCGGCGTACGGCCGGATGGAGTCGACGGTGACGCCGGGCAGGTTCTCGGCGGCCGTGATGAGGGTGTCGGGGAGCGATCCCGGCTCGACATCGACCACGAGGTCGTCGATGGCGAATCCGGCACCCCGTTCCACCACGTCGAGCGACAGAATGTCAGCACCCACCGAGCCCAGGGCGACGGCGAGAGAGCCGAGGCTACCGGGACGGTCGGGGAGCTGGACGCGAAGCAGATACGACACGTGCGTCCCTTTCACCACGAGATAGACGCGGGAGTACCTGCGACCCCCGTCGCTCACCATCCTTGCACTTTCGTTCCCGAGTATGCGGTCCCCCCTGCGGCTTCGCCGGGGACGGGACGGGGACGTGCAGGTCGCGCTCGATTCGTGACACTGCCGATACGGATTCGCCTCGTCCGCGAAACACGACAGCCCAAACATGGGTGCATGAACATCACGGCAACGGGAGTGACGACGTCCGTCTCGCGGCGGGTGGCGGCGGGCCGGGAACAGGAATTCCTGCGCTGGACGGACGCCGGGATGGCAATGGCGGGCACGTTCCCGGGGTTCCTCGGCGGGGGATGGCTGCGCGCGGCGACCGACCCCGAGCAGTACCACGTGGTGTACCGGTTCGCGGACGAGGACACTCTCGACGCGTGGACGACGTCGCCCGCCAGGAAGGTGTGGGTGGGCAGGGGAACCGGTCTCGCGCAGGACACGGTCACGCACCGGCTGACCGGGGTGGAGGGCTGGTTCGAACCGCAGTCGACGCTCACGCACGCCGTTCGGGTCACGCCGCCACCGCCGCGGTGGAAGCAGGCGGTCACCATCTGGCTCGGTTTCTTCCCGATCTCACTTCTCATCGCGTTGTTCGTCACTCCTCGGCTCTCGGCCCTGGACGTGGTGACGCGCACCGTGGTGGCGTCGGTGGTCACGACTCCGGTGATGGTCTTCGTGGTTCTGCCGTTCCTGACGGGCAGGTTGCGGCGCTGGCTGCACGGCTGATCGGGCCACGCTCTAGGCTGGGACCCACTTGTGTACGTCCGAACCGAAAGGGGCCCCGCGGTGCCTGCCATCTCCCGTGACGAGGTCGCGCACCTCGCGCGGCTGTCTCGACTCGCCCTGACCGATGCCGAGCTCGACGAGTTCGCCGGTCAGCTGGACTCGATTCTCAGCCACGTGAAGGTGGTCACCGAGGTGCCCGCCGAGGATGTTCCGCCGATGGCGAACCCGAACGCGGTCACCAACGTGACCCGTCCCGACGTGATCGTTCCCGGCTTGACTCCCGAGCAGGCGCTGTCCGCCGCACCGGCTGTCGAGCAGGGTCGCTTCGCTGTCCCGCAGATCCTTGGAGAGGGCGAATGAGCGCCGAACTGACCACTCTCGACGCCGCAGATCTCGCGTCGAAGATCCACAGCCGTGAGGTGTCGTCCGTCGAGGTCACCCAGGCGCATCTCGACCGCATCGCCGCGGTCGACGGTGACCTGAACGCCTTCCTGCACGTGGCAGGCGAGCAGGCCCTCGTGTCGGCGAAGGAAGTGGACAGCAGCCTCGCCGCAGGCAATGCACCCGCCTCCCCGCTCGCGGGAGTTCCGTTGGCGCTCAAGGACATCTTCACCACCACCGACATGCCCACCACGTGCGCGTCGAAGATCCTCGAAGGTTGGATCGCACCGTACGACGCGACGCTCACGAAGAAACTGCGCGAGGCCGGCATCCCGATCCTGGGAAAGACCAACCTCGACGAGTTCGCGATGGGTTCGTCCACCGAGAACTCCGCCTACGGCCCCACCCGCAACCCGTGGGACACCACGCGCATCCCGGGCGGTTCGGGCGGCGGCAGTGCCGCGGCCCTCGCGTCCCGGCAGGCCCCGCTCGCGATCGGCACCGACACCGGCGGCTCGATCCGTCAGCCCGCCGCCGTCACGGCGACGGTCGGCACCAAGCCGACGTACGGCACGGTCTCCCGTTTCGGCCTCGTGGCCTGCGCGTCCTCGCTCGACCAGGGTGGTCCCTGCGGCCGCACGGTCCTCGACACGGCGCTGCTGCACGAGGTCATCGCCGGGCACGACCCGCGGGACTCCACGTCGATCGACGCGCCCGTGCGTCCCGTGGTGGCGGCTGCGCGTGAGGGTGCCGGTGGCAACCTGAAGGGCGTGAAGGTGGGTGTGGTCAAGGAACTGCATTCCGACAGCTACCAGCCCGGGGTCATCTCGTCTTTCGATGCCGCCGTCGCGCAACTCACGGAACTCGGTGCCGAGGTCGTCGAGGTGTCGTGCCCCAACTTCGAGTACGCGCTCGCGTCGTACTACTTGATCCTGCCGAGCGAGGTGTCGTCGAACCTCGCACGCTTCGACGCGATGCGGTACGGCCTGCGCATCGACGAGGGTGACATGAGCGCCGACCAGGTGATGGCCGCGACGCGCGCCGCCGGTTTCGGCCCGGAGGTCAAGCGCCGCATCATGATCGGTACCTACGCGCTGTCGTCCGGCTACTACGACGCCTACTACGGTCAGGCGCTCAAGGTGCGGACGCTCATCGCCAGGGACTTCGAGAAGGCGTACGAGAAGGTGGACGTCCTGGTGTCGCCCACCAGCCCGTTCACCCCGTGGAAGCTGGGCGAGAAGGTCGGCGACCCGCTCGCGATGTACCTCTCGGACCTGTGCACGCTGCCCACCAACCTGGCGGGGCACTGCGCGATGTCGGTTCCGTCGGGACTGTCCGCGGACGACGGACTGCCGGTGGGGCTGCAGATCATGGCACCCGCGCTGGCCGACGAGCGGCTGTACCGCGTCGGTGCCGCCTACGAGGCCGCACGCGGTCCGATCGGCTCGCCGAACTAGGAGCAGTCGGGCAGGGCGGTGCCCTGCTCACTGCCGTAGCGGTGTCCGTGGCCGGCTGCGAAGTTCAGCGCGGACACCAGGTCGACACTCGTCTGCAGGAACGTGATGCCCGGAATCCATTGGGGTACCGGCGCATCGCGTACTGCGAGCGAGAGGTCGGGTCGGTGCAGGACCAGGTCGGGGGACCACCACACCACCGGGTCGGATGTGTTCGCCAACACCGTCGCCCCGTCCGTCAGAACCGAGCCGGCGGGCGGGCCGGCCCACAGTGCGCCGCAGACTCGCTCGCGCAGTGGGTCGGCGTCGGTGAAAATTGCACTGCCGCCGACGGATCCGAGGCTCTGACCGTAGACGTACAGCGCCGGGCGCAGGAGGTCGGGGAGGTCGGCGATCCGCTCGGCGACGGCATCGAACAACGCGGCCGCCGATTCGTCTGCGGCGGAACGCCCGAACACGAACGTGATCCAGCTCGGCAGGTACGAGTACTGCATGCCGACGATGGCGACGTCGTCGGCGAAGCGTTCCTCGAATCCCTCGGCGGCGTTCTCGTCGATCCACCCCGAGCCGGTGGGCACCGTGACGACGATGGCGGACCGGGTGAATCCGCCGGCCCGCTCGAGTTCCGAAACTGCCAGTGCCGCACGCGATTCGACGTCCGGCGCCGAATCCATCCCCACATAGGTGCGGATGGCGGCCGACTGCTCGCCCGCCGCCACGAACCGTCGTCCCTGGCGCCCGAGCGACTCCCAGCTGATCGCGGAGTCCGGGCTGCCGGACAGTTCGGCGGACATCGGCCGGTGCAGGGACACGTCGACGAGCGCGTTGGAGTCGCTGTAGGAACGCGACATCATTCCCCACAATGCCGGTCCGGCGACCAGTTGCAGTGCGGTCGCGAGAACGACGGCGGTGGTGGCGCTGCCGATCCAGCCGAGACGGCGGGCGACCGTGCCGACGACGCTGCCGATGCCGGCGAACAGCAGGAACGTCAGCGCCGCCACGATGATCGCCTTCATCCAGTGGTCCGGCCCGATGCCCGGCATGGCCATGGCGGCGCGCAGCGAATCCTGCCAGTGGTCGGCGAGCACGATCGCCAAGGTCACGACGATCATGGCGCCGATCAGCACCAGCAGACGCACCGAGTCCCGCGGAGGGTGGTTGCTGCGCGAACGGGTGACGAGGTACCGCAGGCGGCGGGCGAGGACGACGAAACCGAAACCGATCGCGGCGAGGACGCCGGTGAACAGGGCCTGCGTCAGCGCACTCCGGGGGAGCAGTGAGGGAGCGAGAGAGGCGAGTGTGACGGCGGTGACGACGATCGTGGAGGAGGCGCGGGGGAGAGCGGAGACCGGGATCGTCGTGACCAGTGTGCGGCGCAGGGCATTCGGCTTCGTGCGCGAACGACTGTGCACCGTGCTCCGTCCGGGACCGGACAGAGCGGTGATGATCATGCGACGGCTCCGACCGGATGCGGGCGGCGGCGGATCGACCAGGCCCCGCCTGCGAGGAGCGCGGCCCCGACACCGCCGGCCAGTGCGTACGGGAGTCCGGATTCGGTGACCGGTGCCGAATAGGCCTGGCGCCAGCTGTTTCCGGTGACGAAGGTGGTCGCGACGTTCGCCATCACGAAGCACTGCGCCCGTGCCTGCTCGTCGGCGCGGGTGTCGCACGCCGCGTGCATGCGCTGATCCAGCTGCGCGTCGAGGCTCTGCCGCGCCCAGGGACCCAGGTCCTCGCCGGACCGTGACGCGTACCGCAGAAGGTCGTAGCCGAGGTCGTGGGCCTTGCACGACGTGTCGAACTCGAGGGGCAGCGGCACGGGGGACGAGCAGTCCCCGCCGGGATTGGCGAGCATCCCGTCGATCGGCACCGGCGTGTACCCCATCACTTCGGCGAAGTCCGCGGGAATGGAGTCCTCGGAGATCTCGGCCGGTGCGGTGAGGGTGTGCACCGCGGCGGAGGCGGCGGCGTTCTCGTGCCGGGGTGTGCTCGCCGCGCCGGTGCCTGCGAATCCTGTCGTGGTCAGTAGTGCGGTTGCGGCGCACGCCACCGCGGCCCAAGTCGTTCTCCGTGTCCCCGTCTTTCGCATGACGAGAACGTTATGAATTCGTGTTGCGCAGCCACATCACCCCGGAGACCGGTTCGATTCCTGGCTTCGTGGTGCGAGGGCGCCCCGATCTCATACTCCGGGGCTACGCCGACATGGGCCCGGGGTATGAGGACACTCCGTGACCAGGGTTTCTACTGTCGACAGTGTGAAGACGAAGACGCGCATCCGGAGAGCCGCCGAAGGTCAGTGGCTGAACGTGGTAATCGTCGTGGTCACGGCGATCCTGTTCGCCGTGGCGTGGCCGACGCTGCAGCTGACCCACCAGGTCAGTCCTCCCATCCAGCCGTTCGTGGCGGCGCTCGCGACGTTCCCGTTCCTGCTCATCCGGTCGAATCCGGCACTGGCCTGGGCCGTCTCCGCGATCTCGGCGCTGGTGATTCCGCGCGTCTTCGCACTGCAGGGCGGCTACGACTACCCGTGGCAGGTGGTCCACATCCTCGTGATGCTCGCCCTGCTGGCCGCCGTCAGCATGCGGGCCGCGATTCCGGTCGTCGGTGTGGCATGGATCTCCACCGTCCTGCTTTTCCTCGCCGACACCCCGGGCACCAACGGCCGCGGGTGGGCGGTGGGCCTGACCGCGATCGTCGTCTTCGGCCTGCTGATCCGGTGGCTGGTGCTCTCGCGCAGGCAACTCGCACAGCAGGAGGAGCTGAGCGAGCTCGAGCGCACTCGCCGGACGGTCCTCGAGGAGAAGGCGCGCATCGCCCGGGACCTGCACGACGTCGTCGCGCACCACATGTCGATGGTCGTGGTGCAGGCGCAGAGCGCGCCGTACCGCATCGCCGACATGTCCGACGAGACGCGGGCCGAGTTCGAATCGATCGGAGCCGCCGGCCGTGCCGCGCTGAACGAGGTGCGCGGACTGCTCGGAGTGCTGCGCAGCGACGGCCAGCTGGCCGAGCACGCGCCCCAGCCCGGGGTTCAGCAGATCAGCGAGCTGCTCGAGGGCAGCCGCAGGGCCGGCATTCCCGTCTCCTGGCACGTCGACGGCGACCCGACGCTCGTGTCGGAGTCGGTCGGGCTCGTGATGTACCGCATTCTGCAGGAATCCCTCGCCAACACGGCCCGCCACGCGGCGGGCGCCGCGGTGGAGGTGAAGATCGCGTACGAGTCGCCGATCGCGTCGGTGTCGATCGTGAACGGGCCGCCGAGGCGGAGTCTCGTCTCCGCACTGACCAGGCACGAGTCGACCGGTGGCAACGGCATCATCGGTATGCGTGAGCGTGCGCAGGCTGTCGGGGGCGTACTCACCACCCACTTGCACGACAACGGCGGATTCGAGGTCCACGCCGAGTTCCCGGTCGCCTCCGCCTAGGCTGGCTGGGTGGCCATCACCGTATTCATCGCCGACGACCAGGCTATGGTCCGGCAGGGCTTCGGAGCCCTGCTCGCCTCACAGCCCGACATCAGTGTCATCGGTGACGCTCCGGACGGGGCGGTGGCGGTGAGCGAGGTCCGGCGTCTGCGACCCGACGTGGTCCTGATGGACGTCCGTATGCCGGAGATGAACGGACTCGACGCGGCCCGCGTCATCCTGTCGGCCGGTTTCGATCCGCCGGTGCGCGTGCTCATGCTCACCACGTTCGACGTCGACGACTACGTGTACGAGGCGCTGAGCATCGGGGCCAGCGGCTTCATGCTCAAGGACGCGCCCGCGGAGGAACTCATCCGTGCGGTGCGGGTGGTCGCGGACGGCGAGGCACTGCTCGCGCCGACCGTCACCCGGCGTCTCATCGCCGACGTGACCAGCCGCCGCAGCACGGCGCGCCGTAAACCGGCCGCGTTGTCGGCGCTGACGCCCCGCGAACGCGAGGTACTCGAACTCATCGCCCGCGGCATGTCCAACACCGAGATCGCGGAGCGCCTGTTCGTCGCCGAGCAGACCGTCAAGACGCACGTCGGCAAGGTGCTGTCCAAGCTGGATCTGCGCGACCGCGCACAGGCAGTGGTCCTGGCGTACGAGAGCGGTCTCGTCACGCCGGGCTGAGGGAACCTGCCGGTCCGAGGTGCCTGAACACGGTTCGAGCGGCAAGATGGGTGATGAGAACCACCATCACCACACGAGACGACGAGGGGTGCTTGGATGCGGATCGGAATGCTCACCGGAGGCGGAGACTGCCCCGGACTGAATGCGGTGATCAGGGCGGTGGTTCGGACCGCCGCCGGCCGATACGGCAGCTCGGTGGTGGGATTCCGTGACGGCTGGCGCGGCCTGCTCGAGGATCGCAAGGTCGTGCTGTCCAACGACGACCGGATCGATCGCATCCTCACCCGGGGCGGCACCATCCTCGGCACCGCGCGGGTCAACCCCGACAAGTTGAAGGCCGGCCTCGACCAGATCCGGCAGACTCTCGACGACAACGGGATCGACGCGCTCATCCCGATCGGCGGGGAGGGCACGCTCACGGCCGCGAGCTGGCTCGCCGAGAGCGGGGTGCCCGTGATCGGGGTTCCGAAGACGATCGACAACGACATCGACTGCACCGACGTGACGTTCGGTTTCGATACCGCGCTGTCCATCGCGACCGATGCGATCGACCGGCTGCACACCACCGCCGAATCCCACCAGCGGGTGATGCTCGTCGAGGTGATGGGCCGGCATGCGGGCTGGATCGCGTTGCACTCGGGGCTCGCGACCGGTGCGCATCTCACTCTCGTTCCCGAGGTCCCGTTCGACGTCGGCGAAGTCTGCTCCCTCGTGAAGAAGCGTTTCCAGCGCGGCGATTCGCATTTCATCTGCGTCGTCGCCGAAGGCGCCACTCCGACTCCGGAGTCGATGAGTCTGCGGGAGGGCGGTATCGACGAGTTCGGTCACAAACGTTTCACCGGTGTCGCGCAGCAGCTCGGCGACGAGATCGTCCGCCGCATCGGCAAGGAGGTGCGGACGACGGTGCTCGGGCACGTGCAGCGGGGCGGCACCCCGACGCCGTACGACCGGGTGCTCGCCACCCGCTTCGGGGTGCACGCCACCGATGCCGTCCACCGCGGCGACTTCGGCAACATGGTGGCTCTGCACGGCACGTCGATCGACCTCGTGCCCCTCGAGGAGGCGACCCGGCGCCTCAAGACGGTGCCGCGGGAACGGTACGAGGAGGCGGCCGCATTTTTCGGCTGACCGCGTTTTCCGGCGAACCACCGGACGCATAAACTCTGTGGCATGACTGCTGTCGACGCTCCGGACCTCCTCGACTACGACGAAGTGCTCGCCAAGTACGAGCCTGTTCTCGGCATGGAGGTGCACGTAGAGCTCGGCACCGAAACGAAGATGTTCTGCCCGTGCCCCACCGAGTTCGGCGCCGAGCCGAACACGCAGGTGTGCCCGGTGTGCCTCGGTCTGCCCGGGTCGCTGCCCGTGGTGAACGAGGCGGCGGTCGAGTCCGCGATCCGGATCGGACTCGCACTGAACTGTTCGATCACACCCTGGGGCAGGTTCGCGCGGAAGAACTACTTCTACCCGGATCAGCCGAAGAACTACCAGATCTCCCAATACGACGAGCCGATCGCCACCGACGGCTACCTCGACGTCGTCCTCGACGACGGCACCACGTGGCGCGTGGAGATCGAGCGCGCGCACATGGAAGAGGACACCGGAAAGTCGCTGCACGTCGGCGGTGCGACCGGGCGCATCCACGGCGCCAGCCACTCGCTGCTCGACTACAACCGCGCCGGGGTCCCGCTCGTCGAGATCGTCACCAAGACCATCAGCGGCGCCGGTGCCCGCGCTCCCGAGGTGGCCCGCGCGTACGTCACTGCGCTCCGCGACCTGCTGAAGTCGCTGGACGTCTCCGACGTCCGCATGGACCAGGGTTCGATGCGCTGCGACGCCAACGTGTCGCTGATGCCGATCGGGGCGACCGAACTCGGCACCCGTACCGAGACGAAGAACGTCAACTCCCTCAAGAGTGTCGAGGTGGCGGTCCGGTACGAGATGCGCCGGCAGGCCGCGGTGCTGGAGGCCGGCGGTGAGGTGATCCAGGAGACCCGGCACTTCCAGGAGGCCGACGGGACCACGTCACCGGGCCGCCGCAAGGAAACCGCCGAGGACTACCGCTACTTCCCGGAGCCCGATCTCGAGCCGGTCGCGCCCAGCGCGGAATGGATCGAGGAGCTGCGTGGCACCCTGCCCGAGCTGCCGTGGGTCCGCCGCGCCCGGATCCAGGCCGACTGGGGTGTGTCCGACGAGGTCATGCGCGACCTCGTCAACGCGGGCGCCCTCGACCTCGTCATCGCCACCGTCGAGGCCGGCGCCTCCCCGGAGGCCGCACGGTCCTGGTGGGTGTCGTACCTGGCGCAGCAGGCGAACACCCGCGGGGTGGAACTCGCCGAGCTGCCGATCACGCCGGCTCAGGTCGCGCAGGTGGTCGCGCTGATCGACAGCGGGAAGCTCAACAACAAGGTGGCCCGCCAGGTGGTCGACCACGTGCTCGAGGGGGAGGGCGACCCCGAGCAGGTCGTCGCGAACCACCCCGAGCTGGTCGTCGAACGCGACGACACGAAGCTGAAGGCGGCCGTCGACGAGGCTCTGGCCGCGAACCCCGACATCGCCGAGAAGATTCGCGGCGGCAAGGTCGCGGCCGCGGGCAAGATCGTCGGCGACGTGATGAAGGCCACGCGTGGTCAGGCCGACCCGGCCCGCGTCAAGGAACTGGTCATCGAGGCCTGCGGCTGAACCCCTTCTGCACCAACGGGACGCTCGTTCGGATCAACCGAACGAGCGTCCCGTTCGTTTCGACGGGGGGCCGTCAGTCGAATCCGCCGCCACCGGACGGCAGGGGCATCTTGATCACGCGGTCGTCGTTGGGTCCGGGCTGACCGCCGGTCTTGTTGACGGTGCTCACCCAGATGAGACCGTCGGGTCCGAGCGCGGCGCCGCCGAGTTGGCCGTACCGGTCCTGGACGATGACACCGGGGGCGGTGGTGACGGCTCCCGTGCCGGGGTCGGCAGCGAGTGCGGACATCGCCTTCGCGGTGCTCAGTGACACCGCCACGACGTCACCGGCGGCGACGCAGCCGCCGACGCCGGGCCGCTCCGGCCACGTCCATACCGGCGACGACACGGCTCCGTCGGCGCTGACCCGCAGCAGCCGATCCTCCAGGGGGGTGCGATCGGTGACCCACACGGCCACACCCGGGTCGACGCACACGCCACCGGCGGTCCCGATGCCCGACAGCACCACCTGAGGGCGCGGCTGCGCCGGTGTCGGTGCGGGTGACAGGGCGGTGACCTTCAGCAGTTTCCCGGCGAGGGACGCCGGATCGGCGGCCGCGGCGGCGTTGCCCGCGTTGCCGGTCAGGACCATCAGTTCGTCGCCCGAGAATTCGAGCGAACCCGCATTTCCCGCGCCGCCGCGCGGGATCCCGCCGAGAACCTCCTTGGCGGAGTCTCCCGGTGCGATCCGCACCACCCGGTTGTCGGTCGGGGTGGTGACGTAGGCGTAGATGAGGTTGTCCTCGACGAAACTCGGCGACAGCGCGATGTCGAGGAGTCCGCCGTCCGTGCTGCCGTCGACGTCGACGTGCGCGATCTCCTTGGGGGTCTGCCCCTGGGCGACCTGCAGGATGCGTCCGGTCCGGCGCTCGGCGACGAGGGCGGTGGCCCCGTCGGGGAGGACGACGAGTCCGCCGGTGGTGTCGAGGCAGGTGGCGATCACGCTGGGGTCCGGATCCTGGCACGGTCCCAGCGGACCGCTCGGCGGCGGGGTGGTCGTCGTGGACGGCGGCGGGTTCTCCGGTTCCACCTCGGCGCCCGAGGCACCGGTCGGCTCGGGTGTGAAGGGGGAGGACGTGGAGTCGTCGAATTTCGCGCATCCGGCGGCGAGGACCGCCGTCACGCACAGTGCGGACATCGCCATCTTGCGGGACGCCGTGCGGCGCCGCCCACCCACCATCATGATGGAGACGTTACGGAAGAGTGCGAGGTCGCCGCCACGCCGGTTCCGCCTACCAGCGATGTCCGGCCGGTCGACCTAGGCTTGACGGTGTGACTGACATGCGGAAAGACCCCAGCGAGTCGTCGGACCAGGGTGCTGCCGACCAGAGCGCCTCACCCGGCTACGGCAAGGTCTCGAGCCCTTACGACCTTCCCACCGAGCGCTTTCCGTCGGCCACGCCGACATCCGGTTCCGCGGGGCAGCGTCTGCCGCACACCGACGACGAACTCGACTACGGCGATGCGCGCGGCGGGGGACTCCCCACCGAGCAGATCCCCGCGTACCGGCAGTCGGGGGCGTCCGACATGTCGGACCAGCCGACCCAGGTGATCGGCGCGGGTTCCGGCGCGTCCCTCGGGGCGACAGCGGGCGATCCGTCGACCGACCGGATCGGCGAGGGCGACGTGAAGATCGGCCGCGGCACCCTGGACCTCGGACTGCTGGCCCTGCGACTCGCGGTCGGCGGAACGGCACTCGTGCACGGTCTGCAGAAGCTGACGGGGATGTGGAACGGTCCGGGACTCGACGGGTTCGAAGAGGTACTCGTGAACTCGGGGTTCCAGCAAGCGAAACTGCTCGCGATTCTGGGTGCCATCGGTGAGGTCGCGGGCGGTGCACTGCTCATCCTCGGTCTCGTCACCCCGCTCGCCGCGGCCTCGGTGCTGGCCGTGATGATCAATGCGTGGGCGTTCCGGCAGATCGCGGAACCGGGGCTCGAGTACTTCGCGCCCGCGGGCACCGAGTACGAGACGCTGCTGGGTGTGTGCGCCGGCGTGATCATTCTCACCGGGCCGGGACGCATCTCGCTCGACGGCCGCCGGGGCTGGGCGACGCGCCCGTTCATCGGGTCGTTCGCGGCGCTGATCCTGGGCGTCGCCGCCGGTGTCTGCGTGTGGATCTTCCTGAACGGTGCCAACCCGCTCATCTGAGCGTCTCGTGCATACACGACTGCGCCGCACCCCCGGATCGGGAGTGCGGCGCAGTCGTTTTCGTTCGAGATCAGCGTTGGACGAGTTCCGGGATGTTCTCCTCCTCGGGCGGGCCGGCCTGGGCGGCGAGCTTCTGTCCGAGGACCGACTTGCGCCGGCCGTAGGCGAGGTAGACGACGACGCCGAGGGCCATCCAGACGAGGAACCGGATCCAGGTCTCGACCGACAGGTTCAGCATCAGCCATCCGCAGGCCAGGACGGCGAGGATGGGGACGAGCGGGACCAGCGGAACGCGGAATCCGCGGGGCAGGTCGGGACGCGTACGGCGGAGGATGATGACGCCGATGCAGACGAGGACGAACGCGAAGAGGGTGCCGATGTTCACCATCTCCTCGAGCGTGCCCATCGGGAAGAAGGCGGCGAGGAGCGCGACCACGGCGCCGACGAACAGGGTGATGCGGACCGGGCTGCCGTTCTTGCCGGTCTTGGCGAGACCGCGGGGCACGAGTCCGTCGCGGGACATGGCGAACAGGACGCGGGTCTGGCCGAGCATCATCACCATCACGACGGTGGTGAGGCCCGCGAGCCCGCCGAAGTTGATCGCGGTCTGGGCCCAGGTGATGCCGTGTGCCTCGAAGGCGGTCGCGAGGGTGGCGCTGCTGTCGCCGACGAGCGGGCTACCGGTCTTGAGGTCGGTGTACTTCACCATGCCGGTGAGCACGAGGGTGACGGCGACGTAGAGCACGGTGACGATGGCGAGCGAGCCGAGAATACCGCGGGGGAGCGCCTTCTGCGGGTTCTTGGTCTCTTCGGCGGTGGTGGCGACGACGTCGAATCCGATGAAGGCGAAGAAGACGAGGCTCGCGGCGGCGAGGAGGCCGTACCAGCCGTAGCTGCTGCCGTCCGCTCCGGAGAGGAAGGAGAAGAGGGTCTGGTGCACACCCTGCGCGGCGCTCTCGTTGCTCTCGGCGGGCGGAATGTACGGGGCGTAGTTCTCCTTCTTGATGTAGAAGACGCCGACGGCGATGACGAGGAGGACGACGGCGATCTTGATGGCCGTGATGACGGCGGACACGCGCGAGGACACCTTGGTCCCGATGGCGAGCACGATCGTGATGCCGCCGACGATGATCAGCGAGCCCCAGTCGAAGTCGATGGGACCGAGATGGGCTGTGGTGGATCCGCTGAACCCGAGGACGTTACCCAGATACAGCGACCAGCCCTTGGAGACGACGGCCGCCGCGAGGGCGAATTCGAGGATGAGGTCCCAGCCGATGATCCAGGCGACGAACTCGCCGAAGGTGGCGTAGGAGAACGTGTACGCACTGCCCGCGACGGGGACGGTGGATGCGAATTCGGCGTAGCAGAGGGCGGCCAGGCCGCACGCGATGGCGGCGAGGACGAAGGCGAGCGAGATGGACGGCCCGGCGACGTTGCCTGCAGTCCGGGCGGTGAGCGTGAAGATGCCGGCGCCGATCACGACGGCGACACCGAAGACGGTGAGGTCCTTCGCGGTGAGTTCCCTCCGCAGCCGGGTGTCGGGTTCGTCGGTGTCCGCTATCGATTGCTCAACGGATTTCGTTCGCCAAATGCCGACTCCTGGCATGTGTCGCTCCTTGGTTGTATTCCCGATGGCCTCGTGGGCCGGAGATGTTCCGGTGGTGCTGCCGATTGTGATGTAGGTCTCAACGGCCAACTGAGGGAACCACTACTGAGCGCCGTGTGCAAGAAGCCCGGGCTCAACTGATCAATTCGATCAGTAGAACCTGTTCTCGGGTGTCGCCGTCTGAGCGAGTTGATCACCCGTGAGCGCGGTCACATCCGAGACGGAATCCGTCGTCGCACCGACGACGGAAGCCGGGTGCCGCGGCAGGAAGCTCCTGCTGCGGCACCCGGCTTCGTGTCCGTTCGGTGCGCGGTGCGGGTGTGTCAGGGGACCTGACGGACCGCGCCCTTGTCGGCGGACGTGGCCAGCGCGGCGTACGCCCGCAGGGCGGTGGTGACGGTGCGTTCGCGGTTCACCGGCTGCCACGGACGCTCGGACGACTCCATCTTCGCCCGGCGCTCGGCGAGCACCGCGTCGTCGACGAGGAGTTTCAGCGTGCGGGTCGCGATGTCGATGAGGATCTGGTCGCCGTCCTCCACCAGGCCGATGGCGCCGCCGCTGGCGGCCTCGGGGGAGATGTGGCCGATGGACAGTCCCGAGGAACCGCCGGAGAATCGGCCGTCGGTGATCAGCGCACACTTCTTCCCGAGGCCGGAGCCCTTGAGGAATGCGGTGGGGTGCAGCATCTCCTGCATGCCCGGGCCGCCTGCGGGACCCTCGTAACGCACGACGAGGACCTCACCGGGCTGGATCTTCTTGCCGAGGATCACCGACACCGCCTCTTCCTGCGACTCCACGACGCGCGCGGGCCCCTGGAAGTGGAACAGGTCTTCGTCGATGCCCGCCGTCTTGATGACGGCGCCGTCGACGGCGATGTTGCCGCGCAGCACTGCCAGGCCGCCCTCGACCGTGTGCTTGTGCTCGAAGTCGCGGATGCAGCCGTTGGCGGCGTCCGTGTCGAGCGACGACCAGCGGTTGTTCGTCGAGAACGGTTCGGTGGTGCGGACACCGCCCGGTGCGGCGTGGAAGAGTTCGACGGCCTCGTCGGATGCCTTGCCGGACCGGATGTCCCACGTGTCGAGCCACTCGTCGAAGCTCTCGGTGTGCACCGTCGACACGTCGCTCTCGAGCAGGCCGGCCCGGCGGAGTTCGCCGAGGATGGCGGGGATTCCGCCCGCTCGGTGCACGTCCTCCATGTGGTAGTCCGAGTTGGGGGAGACCTTCGACAGGCACGGCACCTTGCGGCTGATCTCGTCGATCTTGTCGAGGTCGAAGTCGTAGACCTCACCCTCCTGCGCGGCCGCGAGGGTGTGCAGGACCGTGTTGGTGGAACCGCCCATTGCGACGTCCAGTGCCATCGCGTTGCGGAATGCGGCGGGCGTCGCGATGTTGCGGGGGAGGACGGAGTCGTCCTCGTCCCGGTAGTACCGCAGGGCGGCTTCGACGACGGTGGTGCCCGCGCGGGTGAACAGCGCGCGACGGGCCTCGTGGGTGGCCAGCGTGGAACCGTTGCCCGGCAACGCCAGACCGAGCGCCTCGGTGAGGCAGTTCATCGAGTTCGCGGTGAACATGCCCGAGCACGACCCGCACGTCGGGCAGGCGCTGCGCTCGACCTCGGACAGTCCTTCGTCGTCGACTTCGTCGTTGGCGCTCGCCGAGATCGCCGTGATGAGGTCGGTCGGTGCCTGGGCGACACCGTTCACCACCACCGCCTTGCCGGCCTCCATCGGACCGCCCGACACGAACACGGTCGGGACGTTCAAACGCAGTGCGGCATTGAGCATTCCGGGAGTGATCTTGTCGCAGTTGGAGATGCAGACGAGCGCGTCGGCGGTGTGCGCGTTGACCATGTACTCGACGGAGTCGGCGATGATCTCGCGGCTGGGAAGGGAATACAGCATGCCGCCGTGTCCCATCGCGATGCCGTCGTCGACGGCGATCGTGTGGAACTCGCGAGGTACACCACCGGCGGCGCGGACGGCGTCGGCGACGATGTCGCCGACGTTCTTCAGGTGGACGTGCCCGGGAACGAACTGCGTGTACGAGTTCGCGATCGCGACGATCGGCTTCCCGAAGTCGGAGTCGGTCATTCCGGTGGCGCGCCACAGTGCGCGGGCGCCTGCGGCATTTCGTCCTGCGGTGGTGGTTCGGGACCTCAGCGGGGGCATGAGCGTATTCCTTAGTCAGCGTACGGAAGTACTGACAAACGCTACTCGCGCACTATTCCCCGTCTGTGTCCGGCCGGTTCTTCACCGGCTGCTCGCCGTTCGATTCCGCGTCGGCGTGGTGGGCTGCTTCGTCCGCCGCGGCGGCTGCCGCGTAGGGGTCGGTGATGCGGCCGCCGCTCGCCTCGGCGATATCGGGAAGCCGGTCGAACGTGACGACGGGAAGGGTCACCTCGCCCCCGTCGGTCAGGGTCGCCCGGGCCCAGCCGCGCTTGGGGAAGCGGAATCCCGTGATCTCGGACCACCCCAGCGACCGGCCGCCGAACAGCCGGCGCACTTCGAGTCCGTCGGGCGTGACGGTGGTGCGCACCCGCGCGACCCAGGCCACCGCGACGATCGGGGCGATCACGAGCCAACCGAAGGCGGCGGGCCAGCCGAAGATGGGGAACGACACGGCGAACAGGAGGAAGGCGCATCCCAGATAGGCCAGGGGAGAAATCCGGATGACCTGCTTGGGCGGGTTCGTCGTGTGGGATGATGATTCTGGTGGCACGGGCTGCTGCGGAGTTGACACCTCTACATCTTCGCACCGCAGCCGATGTATCTCATATTCTGGGACGGCCGACTCACCAAGTTGACTGTTCACTATTAGCGCGCCTACCGTCGAGCGCGTGAAACAGAATGAGTTGCTCGTAATCGGCCGGCGCGTCGTCGCCTGAGTCGATTCCTTCAACTCGCCAGATAACGACGCGCCACCCTCGTACAGCATCAGCTGACGGGGGTTTTTTGTTGCCCGGAGCCAGAATCAGAGGATTTCCCAGTGAGCGCACCAACCGCACGGCCTCAACCCACGCCGCGCAAGTCGGGGGCAGCAAGCCCGACGACCGCCGCGGCCGCCGCGACTCAGACCGGTAGCCGCCGCCAACTCGCCCCCGAGCGGGTCAGCGGCGCCCAGTCCGTGGTCCGAGCCCTCGAGGAGCTCGAGGTCGACACGGTATTCGGCATTCCGGGTGGTGCCGTTCTGCCTGTCTACGACCCGCTCTTCGACTCGAAGAAGGTCCGGCACGTGCTCGTTCGTCACGAGCAGGGGGCAGGCCACGCCGCGACCGGGTACGCCCAGGCGACCGGCAAGGTCGGTGTCTGTATGGCGACGTCCGGTCCCGGTGCGACCAACCTCGTGACGCCGCTCGCCGACGCGCAGATGGACTCCGTTCCGGTCGTGGCCATCACCGGTCAGGTCGGTCGGAGTCTCATCGGCACGGACGCGTTCCAGGAAGCCGACATCTCCGGCATCACGATGCCGATCACCAAGCACAACTTCCTCATCACCGACGGCGTCGACATCCCCCGGATCATCGCGGAGGCCTTCTACCTCGCCTCCAGCGGTCGTCCCGGCGCGGTGCTCGTCGACATCCCGAAGGACGTCCTCCAGGCGCAGACCACGTTCTCGTGGCCGCCGGAGATGCGGCTGCCCGGGTACCGTCCCGTCACCAAGCCGCACGGCAAGCAGGTCCGCGAGGCGGCCCGCCTGATCGCCGACGCGAAGCACCCGGTGCTGTACGTCGGTGGCGGCGTCATCAAGTCGGAATCGTCTCCGGAACTGCTCGAACTGGCCGAGCTCACCGGCATTCCGGTTGTCACCACCCTCATGGCGCGTGGCGCGTTCCCGGACAGCCACACGCTGAACTGCGGCATGCCCGGCATGCACGGCACCGTCGCGGCGGTGGCGGCACTGCAGCGCAGCGACCTGCTGATCACGCTCGGCGCGCGCTTCGACGACCGCGTCACCGGTCAGCTCGATTCGTTCGCCCCCGACGCCAAGGTCATCCACGCCGACATCGACCCGGCGGAGATCGGCAAGAACCGGTACGCGGACGTCCCGATCGTCGGCGACTGCAAAGAGGTCATCGTCGAACTGATCGAGGCGATCAAGGCCGACCTGGCCACCGGAACCACACTGGATCTCACCGAGTGGTGGGCGTACCTCGACGGAATCCGTCGCACGTACCCGCTCAGCTACGACCGTCCCACCGACGGCGCGCTGTCCCCGGAGTACGTGATCCAGGCGGTCGGCAAGCTCGCCGGTCCCGACGCGATCTACTGTGCCGGCGTCGGACAGCACCAGATGTGGGCCGCGCAGTTCGTCAACTACGAGAAGCCGCGCACCTGGCTGAACTCCGGCGGTCTCGGCACGATGGGCTACGCCGTCCCCGCCGCGATGGGCGCCAAGATGGGCATGCCCGACACCGAGGTGTGGGCCATCGACGGTGACGGCTGCTTCCAGATGACCAATCAGGAACTCGCCACCTGCGCGCTCGAGGGCATCCCGATCAAGGTTGCGCTCATCAACAACGGCAACCTCGGCATGGTGCGCCAGTGGCAGACGCTGTTCTACGACGAGCGCTACTCCAACACCAACCTCGGCACGCACGGCGCGATCCGCATCCCCGACTTCGTCAAGCTGGCGGAGGCGTTGGGCTGCCACGGCATTCGCGTCGAGCGCGAAGAGGACGTCGAGGCGGCGATTCGCGAGGCGCAGGCCATCAACGACAAGCCGGTGGTGATCGACTTCATCGTCGGCGCCGACGCCCAGGTGTGGCCGATGGTCGCCGCGGGCACGAGCAACGACGAGATCATGGCGGCGCGGGGCATCCGTCCGCTGTTCGACGACGACGAGGCGGCCGCCGAGCCTGCCGTCATCCACGAGGCCATGGAGCGCGAGCAGCGTTCGGGCACGGCCGCAGCGGCCGGGGAGGAAGATCAGTGAGCACCAGCCACACCCTCAGTGTTCTCGTCGAGGACAAGCCGGGCGTGCTGGCCAGGGTGGCCGCGCTGTTCTCGCGTCGTGGGTTCAACATCGAGTCGCTCGCCGTCGGTGGCACCGAGATCCCCGAGATCTCCCGCATGACCATCGTCGTGACCGTCGACGAGTTCCCGCTCGAGCAGGTGACCAAGCAGCTCAACAAGCTCATCAACGTCATCAAGATCGTCGAGCAGGACGGTGAGGCCTCCGTCGCCCGCGAGCTGGTGCTCATCAAGGTGCGAGCCGACGCCAGCGTGCGCACGCAGGTGATCGAGACGGTGAATCTGTTCCGCGCCAAGGTGATCGACGTCTCCCCGGAGTCGGTCACGATCGAGGCGACTGGAACGCGATCCAAGCTGGATGCGCTGCTGCGGATGCTCGATCCGTACGGTATCCGGGAGATCGTGCAGTCCGGGGTCGTGGCCGTGGGACGGGGGCCGAAGTCCATCACGGCCACTCGCTAGTACTTTAGATACGCAAATCCAAGAAAGAGGTTGAACTGTGGCAGTCGAGATGTTCTACGACGACGATGCCGATCTGTCGATCATCCAGGGCCGTAAGGTCGCTGTGATCGGTTACGGAAGCCAGGGCCACGCGCACTCGCTGAGCCTGCGCGACTCGGGCGTCGATGTGCGTATCGGCCTGAAGGAAGGCTCGAAGTCCCGCGCGAAGGCCGAGGAGCAGGGCCTGACCGTCGGTACCCCCGCCGAGGTCTCCGAGTGGGCCGACGTGATCATGGTGCTCGCACCCGACACCGCGCAGGCGTCGATCTTCACGAACGACATCGAGCCCAACCTGAAGGACGGCGACGCGCTGTTCTTCGGACACGGCCTCAACATCCACTTCGACCTGATCAAGGCTCCGGAGTTCGTCACCGTCGGCATGGTCGCCCCCAAGGGCCCCGGCCACCTGGTGCGTCGTCAGTTCGTCGACGGCAAGGGTGTTCCCGCGCTCATCGCGATCGACCAGGACCCGAAGGGTGAGGGCCAGGCCCTCGCGCTGTCCTACGCCAAGGGCATCGGCGGCACCCGCGCCGGCGTCATCAAGACCACGTTCAAGGAAGAGACCGAGACGGACCTCTTCGGCGAGCAGGCCGTGCTCTGCGGCGGCACCGAGGAACTGGTCAAGACCGGTTTCGAGGTCATGGTCGAGGCCGGCTACGCGCCCGAGATGGCGTACTTCGAGGTGCTGCACGAGCTCAAGCTCATCGTCGACCTCATGTACGAGGGTGGCATCGCCCGCATGAACTACTCGGTGTCCGACACCGCGGAGTTCGGTGGCTACCTCTCCGGCCCGCGCGTCATCGACGCCGGCACCAAGGAGCGCATGAAGGCGATCCTGGCCGACATCCAGTCGGGTGAGTTCACTCGCCGCCTCGTCGCCAACGTCGAGAACGGCAACACCGAGCTCGAGGGCCTGCGCAAGGCCAACGCCGAGCACCCCATCGAGGTCACCGGCAAGAAGCTGCGCGACCTGATGAGCTGGGTCGACCGCCCGATCACCGAAACCGCCTAGGTTTCACTGCTTTACAGTTCCACCGAACCGCCGGCCCGATGTCGCATCGGTCTCGTCAGAGGCCCCCGATATGACATTGGGCCGGTGTTGTTTCGTGTCCGATTCCGTTGTTGCAGGCGTCCACTATGTGGTATCGCGGACCAGGATGCGGTTTCCCTGTGAGGGCGGACTAAGCTGTGTGTGGTTAAAACACCCCCACACCCACCTATTCAGGGAGTTTGCACGTGAGCCAGCCAGGCCGTCCTGTAGTTCTGATCGCCGACAAGCTCGCGCCGTCCACCGTCGAGGCATTGGGCGACGGTGTGGAGGTGCGATGGGTCGACGGACCTGATCGCCCGGCCCTGCTCGCGGCGGTGCCCGAGGCCGACGCGATCCTCGTCCGTTCCGCCACCACCGTGGACGCCGAGGTCCTGGCGGCCGGTACCAAGCTCAAGATCGTCGCCCGGGCCGGCGTCGGTCTCGACAACGTCGACGTGCCCGCCGCCACCGAGCGTGGTGTCATGGTCGTCAACGCGCCGACGTCCAACATCCACACGGCCGCCGAGCACGCAGTCGCGCTGATGCTCGCCACCGCGCGCCAGATCCCCGCGGCCGACGCCACCCTGCGCGACCGCGAATGGAAGCGCAGCAAGTTCAACGGTGTCGAGATCTTCGGCAAGACCGTCGGCGTCGTCGGCCTCGGCCGCATCGGCCAGCTGTTCGCGCAGCGTCTCGCCGCGTTCGAGACGCACGTCATCGCGTACGACCCCTACGTGTCGGCCGCCCGTGCCGCGCAGCTCGGCATCGAGCTCGTCACCCTCGACGAGTTGCTCGAGCGCGCCGACCTCATCTCCGTGCACCTCCCCAAGACTCCCGAGACCAAGGGACTGCTCGGCACGGAGAACCTGGCGAAGACCAAGAAGGGCGTCGTCATCGTCAACGCCGCCCGTGGCGGTCTGATCGACGAGGCAGCGCTGGCCGAGGCCATCAAGTCGGGTCACGTGCGCGCCGCGGGCCTCGACGTGTTCGAGACCGAGCCCTGCACCGACAGCCCGTTGTTCGACTTGCCCGAGGTCGTCGTGACGCCGCACCTCGGTGCCTCCACGAGCGAGGCTCAGGACCGCGCCGGAACAGACGTCGCGAAGTCCGTACTGCTCGCTCTCGCAGGCGATTTCGTTCCCGACGCGGTCAACGTGTCGGGTGGCGCCGTGGGCGAGGAAGTTGCCCCGTGGCTCGAGATCGTCCGCAAGCAGGGTGTGCTCATCGGGGCCCTGTCGGGTGAACTGCCCGTCAACCTCTCCGTCGACGTGCGCGGCGAGCTGGCCTCCGAGGACGTCGAGGTGCTCGCGCTCTCGGCTCTGCGCGGTGTGTTCTCCGCCGTCATCGAGGACGCGGTCACGTTCGTCAACGCTCCTGCACTCGCGGAAGAGCGCGGCGTCACGGCCGAGGTCACCAAGGCCGCCGAAAGCCCCAACCACCGCAGCGTGGTGGACCTGCGCGCCGTGTTCGGCGACGGCAGCGTCATCAACGTCTCGGGCACGCTGACCGGCCCGCAGCAGGTCGAGAAGATCGTCAACATCAACGGCCGCAACTTCGAACTGCGCGCCGAGGGTCTCAACCTGGTGGTGAACTACACCGATCAGCCCGGCGCGCTGGGCAAGATCGGCACGCAGCTCGGCAACGCCGGCATCGACATCCAGGCTGCGCAGCTCAGCCAGGACGCCGAGGGCGAGGGTGCGACCATCCTCCTCCGCGTCGACCGGGAGGTGCCGAGCGAGGTGCGGGACGCGATCTCGACCGCCGTCGGCGCCACCAAGATCGAGCTCGTCAACCTGGCCTAATCCCCACTGTGCGCGTGTCACGACCCCTGTTGTCGTGGCACGCGCACAGCTCTATGTGAAGTGAGGCGTTCATGAAGCTTGCGGTCATTCCGGGTGACGGCATCGGTGTCGAGGTCACGGCCGAGGCACTGAAGGTGCTGCGGAAGCTCGTACCCGATCTCGAGACCACCGAGTACGACCTCGGTGCCCGTCGATACAACGCCACCGGGGAACTGCTCCCGGATGCCGATCTCGCGGCGATCCGCGAGCACGACGCGATTCTGCTGGGCGCCATCGGCGACCCGTCGGTGACGCCGGGTGTGCTCGAGCGGGGGCTGCTGCTGAACATGCGATTCGCGTTGGATCATCACGTGAATCTGCGTCCGTCCCAGCTGTATCCGGGATCGAAGTCGCCGCTCGCGGCGCAGCCGGATATCGACTTCGTGGTCGTGCGCGAGGGCACCGAGGGTCCGTACACCGGCAACGGTGGCGCGATCCGCGTCGGCACCCCGCACGAGATCGCGACCGAGGTGTCGATCAACACGTGGTTCGGTGCCGAGCGGGTGGTGCGGTACGCGTTCGCGCTCGCGCAGACCCGGCGTAAGCACGTCACCCTGATCCACAAGACGAACGTCCTCTCCAACGCCGGTGCGATCTGGACGCGTGCCGTGGAGACGGTGTCGGCCGAATACCCGGACGTGGAGACGGCGTACTGCCACATCGACGCGGCCACCATCTACATGGTCACCGATCCGTCGCGATTCGACGTGATTGTCACGGACAACCTGTTCGGCGACATCATCACCGACCTCGCGGGTGCGGTCACGGGAGGCATCGGACTGGCGGCGTCGGGGAACATCGACGCGTCGGGGACGAACCCGTCGATGTTCGAGCCGGTGCACGGCAGCGCCCCGGACATCGCCGGCCAGGGGATCGCGGATCCCACGGCGGCCATCCTGTCCGCGGCGCTGCTGCTGCGTCACGTCGGCCGGGACGGCGATGCCGCGCGCATCGAGGCTGCCGTCGAGGCCGATCTAGCGTCCCGCGGCGACTCGAAGGTCGTCACGTCGGAGGTCGGCGACCGGATCGCTGCCGCCCTCTAGGACCGCGATTCGATCTTGTCTCCCTCGATCCCCGTGGCCCGATCTTCGGACCGGGCCACGGGGATCAGTGGTATCGAGGCGGCCGGAAATGCCGCGGCTATGGCGAAAGTCACCGGGAAGCCGACGATTCCGATCAGTGCGCCGAACACCGGGGGAACGAGCGAGGCCGCGACGAACTGACCGGTGTTCTGGACACCGAGCGCGCGTCCGCCCCAGAACGGGCCCGCGATCTCGGCGACCGCGGTGAAGGCGAGGCCGTTCGGTGCCACCGTCGCGACGGACGCCGCGAGCAGCGCCACGATCGCCACCGGCGTATCCATTGCATCCGTCACGGCGAGCGCCGCCATGGACACTCCGCCGGCGACGGCGACCCAGCGAAGCGGACGCATACGACTGCCCACCACGTCGGACCAGAAACCGACCCCCATCCGGCCGAACGCGCCGAGGATCTGGGCGACTGTCACGATCAGGCCTGCCGCCGTTGCTTCCCAATGCCTTTCGGAGATCAGCCACACGAGCGCGTACGTCCACACCGTGTACTGGGGCACGACGAGCAGCACCGAGACGGCGTGGATGCGCCACAGAGTTCCGCTGTCGCGGTACGGATTCGCGAGCATGCCGAGATTTGCCGCGGCGCTTCGGCTCGGCCTGGGCGGATCGACAACCCAGAGTGCACAGGCCAGCGCGGCGGTCGCGCACAGGATGGCGGGCAGCGCGAGCGCCCATCCGATGCCGTGGTCGTGTGCGACCGAGGGCAGCGTCAGCGCAGCGCAGGCAATGCCGAGCGGCAGCGACATCTGCCGGATACCCATCGCCAGTCCGCGGCGCTCGGGCGGGAACCATCCGACGACGACGCGTCCGCTCGCGGCATTCGCCGAGGCGGCCGCCATGCCGCCGAGCAGCAGGAAGGCCGCGGTGGCCGTGAGTGATCCGGACAGGGCCGCGCCGATTCCCGCGGCCGCCGTGGCCGCCATCCCGGCGGCCAGCACTCGGCGTTCGCCGTAGCGATCGGCGAGGGCGCCCCACGCGATCAGCGTCAGCATGACTCCGAGTGTGGGTGCGGCGACGAGGAGTCCGGTACGGGCGAGGCTGAGCCCGTGATTCTCCTGGAGTTCGGGGATCAGGAAGGCGACGCCGTTGACGAAGACCGCCTGTGCGGCCTGGGCGAACATCCCGAGGGTGAGCATCCACCATCTGCGGGCAGGTCCGACGGCGGACGGCGTGTCGAGCGATGCTGTCATGTCATCTCAATATCTAGGATTGAAGTCTCATATATTGGGGAACATGCGGAGTCTATACCTCCCGTCCCACGGCGTCCCGGCACGGCGGTGCACCCGGGCCGATAGACTCGGCGTCATGCGTCTTGGTCGAGTGGCAAGTCCCGATGGTGTTGCGTTCGTCAGTATCGAGGGGGACGAGGAGTCCCGGATCGCGAAGGAGATCGCCGAGCACCCGTTCGGCACCCCCACTTTCACCGGCCGGAGCTGGCCGCTCGCCGACGTGCGACTGCTGGCACCGATCCTCGCCAGCAAGGTCGTCGCGATCGGAAAGAACTACGCCGCCCACGCCGCCGAAATGGGAGGAGAGGCGCCGGCCGATCCTGTGATCTTCCTCAAGCCCAACACCTCGATCGTGGGCCCCGACGCCGCAATCGTCCTGCCGAAGTCCTCCAATGAAGTTCATTACGAAGGAGAACTCGCGGTCGTCATCGGACGCCCCTGCAAGGACGTGCCCGCTGCCAAGGCTCTCGACGTGGTGCTCGGGTACACGGCCGCCAACGACGTGACGGCCCGCGACCACCAGCGCCACGACGGGCAGTGGACGAGAGCGAAGGGCCACGACACGTTCTGCCCACTCGGGCCGTGGATCGAGACCCGGCTCGACGCCTCCGACGTCGACATCACCACCGAGGTGGACGGAGTGGTGAAGCAGCGGAGCAACACTTCGCTTCTGCTGCACGACATTCCGAAGATCATCGAATGGGTGTCGGCCGTCATGACGCTGCTCCCGGGCGACGTCATCCTCACAGGCACCCCGGAAGGCGTCGGGCCGATCGTGGACGGCCAGAGTGTGAGCGTGACCATCGGTGGCATCGGCACCCTCACCAACCCGGTGACCGCCAAGCGCTGACGGCTCTCGTGTCGACATCGGGAGCGGACTAGCCTGTAGGAGTCCGTTTTCCCAGCGTCGACCCAAGTGAGCCATGACCACAAGCGAAGTTCGCGTCCGTTTCTGCCCGTCGCCCACCGGAACCCCGCATGTGGGGCTCGTCCGAACCGCCCTGTTCAACTGGGCGTTCGCCCGTCATAACGGTGGGTCGTTCGTGTTCCGCATCGAGGACACCGATGCTGCCCGTGACAGCGAGGAGTCGTACCAGGCGATCCTGGACGCGCTGCGCTGGCTCGGATTGAACTGGGACGAGGGCCCGGAGGTCGGGGGACCGTACGAGCCCTACCGTCAGTCCCAGCGACGGGACCTGCATCTGGACGTCGTCGCGAAGCTGCTCGCGGCGGGCGAGGCGTACGAGTCGTTCTCGACACCCGAGGAGGTCGAGGAGCGGCACAAGGCGGCCGGCCGCGATCCCAAGCTCGGCTACGACAACTTCGATCGTGATCTGACACCGGAGCAGCGGCAGGCGTTCCTCGACGAGGGCCGCAAACCCGTGGTCCGCCTCCGGATGCCGGACCACGACCTGACGTGGGACGACCTCGTGCGCGGCGAGACGACGTTCAAGGCCGGAACCGTTCCCGACTTCGCCCTCACCCGCGGCAACGGGATTCCGCTGTACACGTTGGTCAACCCCGTCGACGACGCGTTGATGAAGATCACACACGTCCTGCGCGGCGAGGACCTGTTGTCGTCGACGCCGCGGCAGCTCGCCCTCTACGAGGCGATGCAGCGGATCGGCGTGGCCGAGTTCACTCCGAAGTTCGGGCATCTGCCGTTCGTCATGGGACAGGGCAACAAGAAACTGTCCAAGCGCGACCCCGAGTCGAATCTCTTCATCCATCGCGATCGCGGTTTCGTCCCCGAGGGACTGTTGAATTACCTGGCGCTGCTGGGCTGGGGTATTTCCGACGACCACGACGTGTTCTCGCTGGACGAGATGGTCGCCGCCTTCGATATCTCCAAGGTCAATTCCAATCCGGCCCGGTTCGACCAGAAAAAGGCCGACGCGATCAACGCCGAGCACATCCGGCTCCTCGAGCCCGCTGATTTCGCCGCGCGCCTGCGCGCGTTCCTGACGCTCCACGGCCATCTCGGGGAGACCGTGGACGAGTCCGTCTTCGCGACCGCTGCCGAACTGGTCCAGACGCGCATCGTGGTCCTGTCCGACGCCTGGGAACTGCTGAAGTTCCTGTTCGTCGACGAGGCCGACTTCGCGATCGACCCAGCCGCCGCTGCCAAGAACCTGGGCGCCGACTCCGCACCGGTTCTCGACGCCGCCCTCGCGTCGCTGGACGCAGTCGAGGCATGGGATGCGGCCTCACTGGAAGAGGCCCTCAAGACCGCTCTCGTGGACGAATTGGGCCTCAAGCCACGTAAGGCGTTCGCTCCGGTGCGGGTGGCCGTCACGGGCTCGCACATCAGCCCGCCGCTCTACGAATCGATGGAACTGCTCGGACGCGACGTCTCGCTGTCCCGGCTGCGCTCTGCGCGGGCCGGCATCGCCGGCTAGAACGCCGCTCTCGGGCCGAAAAGGGTGCAAAAACAGCCTCTGACCATACGATTTGGTAAATCCCGGCAGTAGGCTGGTAATCTCTTCTTCGGCCCGAGGCGGGCCGCAGAGCCCAGAAGCTCAGCGGTTCGAGAACGGCCATTGGGGTATGGTGTAATTGGCAACACAGCGGTTTCTGGTACCGCCATTCTAGGTTCGAGTCCTGGTACCCCAGCGGAAGTTCGGCCGATTTTGACTCCGAACTTCTGGAAGCTATGCTTGCTGAGCTTCCAAAGCAAGACAAAGTTCCTGGCCCCGTCGTCTAGCGGCCTAGGACGCCGCCCTCTCAAGGCGGTAGCGCGGGTTCGAATCCCGTCGGGGCTACAAATTGAAACACCCTCCAAGAAATTGGAGGGTGTTTCTTTTTATCCGGACGATGTGTCGTCTATCCCGTCTTGCGGCGGAATTCGCGTTTGTGGTCGGCGGGCCCATGGGCCTCGTGCGCCTTGGAATGTCCGTCCTTGTGATCGGTGGACAGTCCGGCCTGATGATTCTTCCGCTCGAGTGCTTCGCGGAATTTCTTTTTCGTGTCCTCGTTACTGGCGTCGGTCATCGTGAACTCCCTCGGGTAGTCGGTTCACTCTGTGAAGCTACGCCGAGGGCACCGAGAATGCTCCCGTTTTTTCTGCGCGGCGTCAGGCGCGGCGGTCGGCCGTCTCCAGGTACGCGGCCGTGGTCCCGCCCGCCGGCATCGCGGGCAAGCCGAGCTTGGCATGATCCCAGCTTCTGATGCGCTCGGGAACGATCCGCACGACAACCCGCTTGTGCAGCAGCTGATCGATAGCGGGACGCAGATCGTCGGTGTAGGGCCCGGTGTACCGTTCCCACACGCTGACGCCGACCGCGAACATCGCGTCCGGGTCCTCCACGATCTCCGCCCGGCCCTCGATGGAGATTCCGCGCAGGGTGTCGTACGTCTGGCCGTCCTCGATCAGGACGGTGACGCGGTCGTCACGGCGCAGGTTGACCGCCTTCTGCGATTTCGACTTCGTCTCGAACCAGATCTCGCCGTCGATCACGGCGTACCACATGGCGACGAGGTGGGCTCGGCCGTCCGCTGCCACCGTTGCGAGCGTGGCGATCCGGCTCCGATCCACGAATTCGGCGATCTCCGGATCCGTCATCGTGATCTGCGATCGTTGGTTCTTCCCCATCGGCTTCTCCTGTCGCGGTGAACGTCGGTCGTGGTCGATCAGAGCCTCTTGTGCAACGCCTCGGCGGCGGCGAGAAGGTCGGCCGCCCAGCGGGCGCCGGGACGCCTGCCCATCCTGTCGATGGGGCCGGACACCGAAATTGCTGCGATGACAGCGCCGCCGGCATCCCGCACGGGTGCGGCGACACTGGCGACACCGGGTTCCCGCTCGGCGGCGCTCTGTGCCCAGCCGCGCCTGCGGACCTCGAGCAGCACGCGTTCGCCGAACGCCGCGTCGGGAAGAATCGCGCGCTGGGTCTGTGGGTCGGCCCAGGCGAGAAGGACCTTGGCGCCCGAGCCGGCGCTCATCGGCAGTCGTGCCCCGACGAGAACGGTGTCGCGGAGACCTGTGGGCGGCTCCATCGCCGCCACGCAGATGCGCTGAGTGCCTTCCCTGCGGTACAGCTGCACGCTCTCCCCGGTGATCTCGCGCAGCCGCGGAAGGACGAGGGCCGCCGCCGAAACGAGTGGATCGTTAGCCGTTGCAGCGAGTTCGGCGAGGCCGGGACCGGGGCACCACAGCCCGTCGGAGTCGCGGGTCAGGAGGCGGTGGACCTCGAGCCCGACGGCCAGCCGGTGGGCGGTGGCGCGGGGGAGTCCGGTGCGCGAGCACAGTTCAGTGAGGCTGCAGGGCTTCTCGGCCACGGCATGCAGCACGCCCACCGCTTTGTCAAGGACTCCGATGCCGCTATGCTGTCTCATAGGTCGATACCACTTTCTCGCATACTGGGATCATAGCGCACCTTCGTCTCACGTCGAGTGCGTGTCCGGGAAGAGGGTAACGACATCAAGCGCACGGCGGACCGGCCCGAAGCCCGCGGTGCGAGAAGACACACAGAGGTGGAGAAGATGGCGGAGAAAGCACGCACCCTGGCAGAGAAGGTGTGGGAAGACCACGTCGTGGTCCGGGGTGAGGGAGACAACCCCGACCTCATCTACATCGACCTGCATCTCGTTCACGAAGTGACGAGTCCGCAGGCATTCGACGGACTCCGGCTGGCGGGGCGCCCACTGCGCCGACCCGACCTGACGATCGCCACCGAGGACCACAACGTCCCCACCGTCGACATCGACAAGCCGATCGCAGACCCCGTCTCCAAGACTCAGGTGGACACGCTGCGGCGCAACTGTGAGGAATTCGGTGTCCGGCTGCACCCGATGGGAAACATCGACCAGGGCATCGTCCACGTGGTCGGCCCGCAGCTGGGCCTCACCCAGCCCGGCATGACCGTGGTGTGCGGTGACAGCCACACGTCCACCCACGGCGCCTTCGGCGCGCTCGCGATGGGTATCGGCACCAGTGAGGTCGAACACGTCATGGCGACGCAGACGTTGTCGTTGCGTCCTTTCCGGACGATGGCGATCACCGTGGACGGCGAATTGCCCGACGGCGTGACGAGTAAAGATCTCATTTTGGCCGTCATCGCGAAGATCGGAACGGGCGGCGGCCAGGGCTACGTCCTGGAGTACCGCGGCGAAGCGATCCGGAAGATGTCGATGGAAGCGCGGATGACCGTCTGCAACATGTCCATCGAGGCGGGTGCGCGGGCAGGCATGATCGCCCCCGACGAGATCACCTACGAATTCATCAAGGGACGTCCCCATGCGCCGAAGGGCGCCGACTGGGACGCCGCGGTCGAGGCCTGGGAGCAGTTGAAGACCGACGAGGGTGCGGTTTTCGACAACGAGGTCCACATCGACGCGAGTTCCCTGACGCCGTTCGTGACCTGGGGCACCAACCCGGGGCAGGGACTGCCGCTCGGCGAGGCCGTGCCGAATCCTGCCGACATCGTGGACGAGAGCGCGCGTCACGCCGCGGAGAAGGCGTTGACCTACATGGGTCTCGAAGCCGGAACTCCGTTGCGTGAGGTGGCGATCGACACAGTTTTCGTGGGTTCGTGCACCAACGGCCGGATCGAGGATCTGCGCGCCGTGGCCGATGTGTTGCGTGGCCGCCACGTCGCCGACGGGGTCCGGATGCTGATCGTGCCGGGCTCGATGCGTGTTCGCGCGCAGGCCGAAAAGGAGGGTCTCGGCGAGATCTTCACCGCCGCTGGCGCCGAATGGCGGCAGGCGGGGTGTTCGATGTGCCTCGGGATGAACCCGGATCAGCTCGCGCCCGGCGAGCGTTCGGCCTCCACGTCCAACCGCAATTTCGAAGGCCGTCAAGGCAAGGGCGGCCGGACTCACCTGGTTTCGCCGCTGGTCGCCGCCGCGACCGCGGTCCGGGGAACACTGTCCGCGCCGACAGATCTGGCCTAGGACCCAAGGAATTTAGGAGATTTTCGATGGAATCCTTTAGCACACACAAAGGTATCGGCGTTCCGCTGCGGCGATCCAACGTGGACACGGACCAGATCATTCCGGCGGTCTACCTGAAACGAGTGACCCGCACCGGTTTCGAGGACGGCCTGTTCGCCGCGTGGCGGAACGATCCGAACTTCGTTCTGAACGTCGCCCCGTACGACAAGGGCAGTGTTCTCGTGGCCGGGCCCGATTTCGGCACGGGCTCCTCCCGGGAGCACGCCGTGTGGGCGCTATCCGACTTCGGATTTCGGGTCGTGATCGCCTCTCGCTTCGCCGACATCTTCCGCGGCAACGCCGGCAAGGCCGGTCTGCTGGCGGCTCAGGTGGCCCAGTCGGACGTCGAACTGCTCTGGAAACTGCTCGACGAGCAACCCGGTCTCGAATTGATTGTCGACCTCGAGAACAAGACTGTGACGGCCGGAACCACCGTGGTGCCCTTTGCGATTGATGACTACACACGGTGGCGTCTGATCGAGGGTCTGGACGACATCGGATTGACATTACGGCAGGTAGAAGCCATTTCCGAGTTCGAAAAGTCAAGGCCTTCTTGGAAACCTGCGACTCTTCCGGAGCCCACTCCGGCCGACTGAAAGTTGGAATCGGAGCCTGTCTGCCAGATAATAAGTTCCTGAGAATGGTGCCGCGTTGTATGAGAATTGGCGTGGCACATAGACTCCTGCGGTATTCAGGTTTACCGTAGTTCGTAGTCGGTCCGATGATGGACCATTAGTTCGCGGAGGAATTTCAATGAATAAGGCAGAGCTCATCGATGTTCTGACCGAGAAACTGGGCACGGACAGGCGCACGGCAACGGAAGCTGTCGAGCATGTCGTGGACACGATCGTCCGGGCAGTGCACCGCGGCGACAGCGTGACCATCACCGGTTTCGGTGTCTTCGAGCAGCGTCGTCGCGCGGCACGTGTCGCACGCAACCCGCGCACGGGTGAGACCGTCAAGGTCAAGCCGACGTCGGTGCCGGCGTTCCGTCCGGGCGCTCAGTTCAAGGCGGTTATCGCTGGCGGCCAGAAGCTTCCGGCCACCGGTCCGGCAGTCAAGCGCGGCGCAGCGGCGCCCGCCACCAAGGCTGCTGCCAAGAAGGCTGCTGCCAAGAAGACGGCTGCCAAGAAGACTGCAGCCAAGAAGGCAGCTCCGGCCAAGACCACGGCCGCGAAGAAGACTGCTGCCAAGAAGGCTCCGGCCAAGACTACGGCCGCGAAGAAGACCGTCGCGAAGAAGGTGGCTCCGGCCAAGACCGCAGCCAAGAAGACTGCAGCCAAGAAGGCTCCGGCCAAGACCACGGCAGCCAAGAAGACCGCAGCAAAGAAGGCTCCCGCGAAGCGCGCCAAGTAATACAGCGCACACGGGACTGCCCGAACACAGACAGGCGCCGACCCTGGGGGTTGGCGCCTGTCCGTGTTTCCTGGCCTCCCGGTGAACTCTGGCCGGTGGGGCTCAGTCCTTCCGAGTGGGAGGCAGGGGACTGTCGATGTGGTCGGCGGCGATGAGTTTGCCGCCGGACAGCGAGAGCACCCAGGTGCTCGCCTTCCTGTTCCGCGCCGGGGGAAGTGTGATGCCGTCGTTCTCCGCCCACCAGTCGAGCAGATCGGGAATGACGCCTCCCTGACTGCAGATCACCTGAACTCCGCCGAGAGCGGCGATCTTGCGGACCCGCGTGCGGGTGGCCACCGGGTCGGCGGTGTAACTCTCCTCGGACAGCAGCGGATCCAACCGGACGGTCGTGTCCAGCGCGCGCGCCAGCGGCTCGACCGTCTGTGTGCACCGCGTCCGGTCGGCCGACGTGATGTCGGTGGCCCCGAACGCTTCGAGCTGCGGGACGAGCGTCTCGGCCTGGAGTAGGCCGTTCGCATCCAGGGGCCGGGTGGTGTCGTCGCCCTTGTATCGCTTCCGGCTTCCAGCCTTGGCGTGCCGGACCAGGAGCACGGTCGCGGTGTCGGGTGGCTGAGCCGTGAATCGGCGGAGCATCTTGCGATCCATGGGATACGACAGCTGATCGGCCACCTCGGAGACGGGAAGCCACCGCATCTCGTCCACTTCACTGTTGGAGACGAATTCACCGGCGCGGGCTTCTGCCGCCCAGTATTCGACTCGTTTCAATCGGCGATGGCCCGGAATCGGATATGTCAACGCGCCCAGATGCCGGCCGAGGCGCCCGCGAATACCCGTCTCTTCTTCCACCTCACGCAATGCGGCCACCACTGCGGTCTCTCCGGGGTCGAGCTTTCCCTTCGGAAATGACCAGTCCTCGTATTTGGGCCGGTGAATGAGCGCGATCTCGATCTCGTCGGGATTGCGGGGAGACTTTCGCCACAGCACTGCCCCCGCAGCGAAGATATTGGCTTTGACCGGTTTGCCGGGTGAACTGCTCACCGAGTTCCTTCCTTCTGCCGCGGACTCGCCGCGATCAGGATCCGGTGCCCATTCGTTTGCGCATCATGGCCTCCTGGTGGTCGCGAACCTCCTCGCCGTGGGCAGGCGACGGAACCCACCGGCCGTCGGACCCGAGCACCCAGCATCGCGTGACGGGATCGAGCGCGGAATCGACGATCTCGGCTATCTGAGCGGTGAGTCGAGGGTCTTTCACCTGCGCCATGACCTCGACGCGTCGGTCGAGGTTGCGGTGCATCATGTCTGCGCTGCCGATCCAGTATTCGTCGGCGCCGCGGAAATGGAACACCCGGGAATGCTCGAGGAATCGTCCGAGAATCGACCGGACGTGGATGTTCTCACTCAGCCCGGGGACTCCGGGTTTGAGGGCGCAGATGCCACGCACGACGATTTCGACGGGCACACCGGCCCGGGACGCGCGGTAGAGCGAGTCGATCACCTGTTCGTCGACCAAGGCGTTGGCCTTCAGCAGGATTCCGGAGTCCTCGCCCCGCAGTTTGTGCGCGATCTCACCGTCGATCCGCTCGATGATTCCCCGGCGCACACCGTACGGCGCGACGAGCAGGTTGCGGTACTGCGTCTTCCGCGAGTAGCCGGTGAGGGAATTGAACAGGTCGGTGAGGTCTGCGCCGATCTCGGGTGCGGCGGTGAGGAGGCCGATGTCTTCGTACAGCCGGGCGGTCTTCGGGTTGTAGTTGCCGGTACCGATGTGGCAGTAACGCCGGATGGTGGACCCTTCGCGACGGACCACGAGACACGTCTTGCAGTGCGTCTTGAGCCCGACGAGTCCGTACACCACGTGCACACCCGCGTGTTCGAGCTTGCGGGCCCACTTGATGTTCGCCTGCTCGTCGAATCGCGCCTTGATCTCGACCAGTGCCACAACCTGTTTGCCCGCCTCGGCGGCGGTGATCAATGCGTCGACGATGGGGGAGTCGCCCGAAGTGCGGTAGAGCGTCTGCTTGATCGCCAGAACCTGGGGGTCGGCCGCGGCCTGTTCGATGAAGCGCTGGACGCTCGTGGAGAACGAGTCGTACGGGTGGTGGACCAGGACGTCGCCGTCGCGGAGGGTGGAGAAGACGCTCTTGGGTGTTTCTCTCTCGCCGAACGCCGGATGCGTTGCCGGGACGAACGGTGCGTCCTTGAGGGCGGGCCTGTCGACCGCATACACCTGCCAGAGGCACGACAGATCCAGCAGTCCGGGTACCTGGATGACGTCGCCGGGATCGACGTCGAGTTCGCGCAGGAGAAGTTCGAGCATGTGCTCGGTCATGTCGTCCGCGACCTCGAGTCGCACCGGTGAACCGAAGCGGCGGCGGGCCAACTCACGCTCGAGGGCCTGCAGAAGATCCTCGTCGCGGTCTTCTTCGACCTCGAAATCGGCGTTGCGCGTGATCCGGAATGCATGGTGCTCCACGATCTCCATGCCCGGGAACAGCATGTCGAGGTGAGCGGAGATCAGATCTTCCAGGGGCAGGAACGCGTCGATGGAGGAGGGCGTTTCGTCGCGGCGGACGCGGACGAACCGGCCCACGTTGTCCGGAACCTTGACCCTCGCAAAGTGTTCGCCACCGGTCACCGCATCCTTCACCGTCACCGCGAGGTTGAGACTCAGACCGCTGATGTACGGGAACGGGTGGGCGTGGTCGACTGCGAGCGGAGTGAGCACGGGGAAGATCTGGTCCTGGAAATGCACCGACAGGCGCTCGCGGTCGTCGTCGGTGAGATCGTCCCATCCGATGATGGAGATCCCTTCGGCGGCAAGCGCGGGACGAACGGAGTCGAGGAAGACCCGTGCGGCCTTCTCCGAGATCTCCTGGGTCCGGGTTGCGATCAGCGAGAGCTGTTCGCGGGGGGAGAGACCGTCGGCGGACCGCACGGACAGCCCGGTCTCGTCGCGGCGCTTGAGTCCGGCCACGCGGACCATGAAGAACTCGTCGAGATTGGACGCGAAGATGGCGAGGAACTTGGCGCGCTCGAGCAACGGCAGCGACGTGTCCTCGGCGAGGGCGAGAACCCGGGCATTGAAATCGAGCCAACTGAGTTCGCGGTTCAGGTAACGATCTTCGGGGAGTCCGTCGGTCAGCGCGCTCGTGAGGGCACTCGTCGCAGCGGGTGGCGCCATCGGAACGTTCGTGGGATTGGCCGTGACGATGTCGTCGCGGGTTCCGTTCTTTCCGTCGACGTCGGTCTGCTGGTCGAGTGCTTCTCGGTTACTCACCCCACGATCATCCCTCGAGAATTCGGCCGCCGACAATCGATGGGGCAAATTCACACGGCGTGCGCGACCTACTCGTTTCCGCAGCGCGAGGGGGCGGTGTGTTCGAGAGCGTCGAGGGCGGCACGCGTCGCAGGTCCGACGCCGAGAGCCTGCGCGGCATCGAGATCGTCGGCGGTGTCGACGTCGGTTCGCAGACCGGGCCAGTGCCCGTCGAGGGGCCGCGCCCCGGACTCGAGATGCCGCTTCGCCGATCCCGGTCCGAACCGGGGATCGAGCGGAATCTCCGGGTCGCAGGAGAACAGTGCGGCGGTTCCGGTGCCGTGATGATCGACGACGACCGACCTGCCACCGGTTCTCGCTGCGGCGAGTGCTTCACCGAATTCGCCTCCGCGCAGAGACGGAAGGTCGGCCTGCAGTGCGACGACGTCGACTCCCCGCTCGTTGCGGCGGACGTGCTCGGCCGCCGCCGACAGCGCCGCATTGAGGCTGTGCTCGGTGCCGCCCTCGTCCGGCCGATCCTCGGCGGAAACGGGTGCGGGGTCCGCGTAGACGTGCGCGCCGACACTGCGCGCGAGCCGCGCCACCGCGGGATCCGGCGTGACCACGGTGACACCGACGACCGTCGCGACGTCGCTGACGACGGCCAGGGTGTCGCGCAGCATCGACAGGACCAGTCCGGTGCGGTCGGCCGTGTCGAAGACGCCCGACAGCCGCGTCTTGGCCGCGTGGAGTTCCTTCACGGCGACGAGTACGTGCGCGCGCGGCGCCACGGATCGGGTCGCTGTGCTCATGCGGATATCTTGCCAGCCCGCGCGGGGCGGTGCTCCGGACGCCCGGTCGCCGCTGAGCAGCGAACGAGTTCGGTAGCGGGGCGGCGCTCGACCTCGGCATCGGCAATACTGTGGGCGACGCATCGGGTAACGAACGACGAGGGGGCTGTGTGAGCAAGGCTGCGGTACTGGGAGCGGGTTCATGGGGGACTGCATTTGCGAAGGTCCTGGCCGACGCCGGGACCGATGTCACCATGTGGGCGCGACGCGCTGAGGTCGCCGAATCGATCGTGTCGCGGCACGAGAACGCGGACTACTTGCCGGGCATCGCCCTGCCTCCGTCGTTGACCGCCACCGACGACGCGCGGGCCGCACTCGATGGCGCCGACATCGTCGTCCTCGCGGTGCCGTCGCAGTCCCTGCGCGACAATCTGCAGGTCTGGAGTCCGATGATCCCCGAGGACGCCACCCTGCTGAGCCTCGCCAAGGGCATCGAAACCGGCACCCTCATGCGGATGAGTCAGGTGATCATCCAGGTCACCGGCGCAGACCCGGGACGTGTCGCCGTGCTGTCCGGGCCCAATCTGGCCCGGGAGATCGCGATCGGTCAACCGGCGGCGACGGTCGTCGCGTGCACGGATTCGACGCGGGCACTGGAACTGCAGAAGGCCTCGGCCACCGGATACTTCCGTCCGTACACGAATTCGGACGTCATCGGGTGCGAGATCGGTGGCGCCTGCAAGAACGTCATCGCCCTCGCCTGCGGTATGGCATCGGGAATCGGTCTGGGAGAGAACACGATTGCGAGCATCATCACTCGCGGTCTCGCCGAGATCATCCGGCTGGGAGTGGCCCTCGGTGCGAAACCTGCCACCCTCGCGGGTCTCGCGGGAGTGGGCGATCTGGTTGCGACGTGCACGTCGCCCCTGTCGCGCAATCGGTCCTTCGGTGAACGCCTCGGTCAGGGTGGTTCGATCGAGAGTGCCCAGGCGGCCACTCACGGTCAGGTCGCCGAGGGTGTGAAATCGTGCTCGTCCGTGCGGGCTCTCGCGGCCAGTTACGACGTCGAGATGCCGCTCACCGATGCCGTGCACCGGGTGTGCCACGAGGGCGTCGTGGTGCAGGACGCGATCGGTCAGCTGCTCGGCCGTCGCACGAAGCCGGAGTGAGCTCGTGAGTGGTGATTCCACCCGCTGCGTCAAAGCTGTTGCCGCAGAAAATGTTCCCGGATCGCCGATGCAGAGGGGGCCGGTTTTCGCAGCGCCGTATCAGCTGAGCGCGGACGAGGGAACCGAGTCCGACACCTACGCGCGTGCCTCCAATCCGGGCTGGCGCGACCTCGAATCGGCGCTGGCGACGCTCGAGGGCGCCGCGGGCGCGCTCGTCGTCGGCTCCGGGATGTCGGCGGTCACCGTCGTGCTGAGGAGTCTGCTCACCGCCGGCGACACCGTGGTCGTTCCGTCTGACGGCTACTACCAGGTGCGCGCGTACGCGCGGGAGCGCCTGGAGCCGATGGGCATCACCGTGCACGAACTGAGGACCGCCGAGATGGCCGGCGAGGCGGCCGCCGCACTGCTGGCGTCCGCCGAGGGGACGACGGTGGTGGTGGCCGAGACTCCGGCCAACCCCTCGCTCGACGTGGTGGATCTGCGCGCCGTGTCCGAGCAGTGCGCGAACGCGGGCGCTGTTCTCGTGGTGGACAACACGACCGCAACGCCGCTCGGCCAGCAACCGCTCGAACTCGGAGCCGACGTGGTAGTCGCCAGCGGCACAAAGACTTTGAGCGGTCACAGTGATCTCCTCATGGGGTACATCGCCGCGTCGGACGCCGACTTCCTGGCCGGGATGGAACGCGAGAGGGCCCTGTCGGGCACGGTGCTGGGGCCGTTCGAGACGTGGCTCGCCCACCGGAGTCTCGGGACGGCCGGTCTGCGATTCGAGCGTCAATGCGCCAACGCCCTGGCCCTCGCGGTCCTGCTCGAGTCACACCCGGCGGCCCACCGCGTCCGTTATCCGGGTCTGCCCGGAGATCCTGCGCACGCCGTCGCCGCCGGTCAGATGCGTCGATTCGGCGGGCTGGTGAGCTTCGAGGTGGACTCCGCCGAACAGTTCCACCGACTCGTGGCCGGAAGTGAGCTCCTCGTGCCTGCGACGAGCTTCGGCGGCATCCACACCAGCGCCGACCGCCGGGCCCGGTGGGGAGACCCCGTACCCGAGGGGTTCGTGCGGATCTCGTGCGGAATCGAGGACACCGAAGACCTCGTCGCCGATCTCGAGAGAGCGCTGTCCGCGTTGTGAGTGCGGGGCCGCCCACCGTGTCGTGAGGTCGGCGAAGGAAATATGAGGAGAGGTGGGTGCGGTGAGCGTGTCGCGACGACGGTACGGTCTGTGTCGTGAGTAAACCGCGTACCCGGGTAGCCGTCATCTTCGGTGGCCGCAGCAACGAGCATTCCGTGTCCTGTGTGTCGGCCGGAAGCGTCCTGAGGAATCTCGACCCGGAACGGTACGAGGTAGTGCCGATCGGCATCACCACCGAGGGCTCGTGGGTCCTCGGCTCCACCGACCCCGAAACGCTGTCCATCCGCGGCAGGGCACTGCCCAGCGTCGACGCCGACGGGTCCGCACTGGCCCTCACCGCCGACCCGACGCGGTCCGGCGACCTCGTCGCACTCGACGACGGCGAAGCGGGCAAGATCCTGGCCTCGGTCGACGTCGTCTTCCCCGTCCTGCACGGCGCCTACGGCGAGGACGGCACGATCCAGGGCCTGCTCGAACTCGCAGGTGTCCCGTACGTCGGTCCCGGCGTACTCGCCAGCGCCGCCGGTATGGACAAGGAATTCACGAAGAAGCTGCTCGCCGCGGAAGGCCTGCCCATCGGGTTCCAGGTCGTCCTGCGTCCGGGCACCGCCACACTGACCGACGAACAGAAGTCCCGCCTCCACCTCCCGGTGTTCGTGAAGCCGGCCCGCGGCGGATCGTCGATCGGTATCACCCGGGTGGCCGAGTGGGCCGCGCTCGACGACGCCATCGCCCACGCCCGCCTGCACGACCCGAAGGTGATCGTCGAATCGGGGATCGTCGGCCGCGAGGTCGAGTGCGGAGTCCTCGAGTTCCCGGACGGCGACGTGCGGGCCAGCGTCATCGCCGAGATCCGGATGCCGGAAGGCGCAGGCGACGACGAGGCGTTCTACGACTTCGACAGCAAATACCTCGACGACGTGTGCGAGTTCGACGTGCCCGCGAAACTCGACGAAGCGGTCAGCGAAGAGATCCGCGAACTCGCGGTGCGCGCGTTCTCCGCGCTCGACTGCCAGGGTCTCGCGCGGGTCGACTTCTTCGTGACCGAGGACGGCCCGGTCATCAACGAGATCAACACGATGCCGGGATTCACGTCGATCTCGATGTACCCGCGCATGTGGGGTGCGGTTGGTGTCGACTACGGCACCCTCGTCTCGACCCTGGTCGACACGGCCCTCGCGCGCGGCATCGGCCTGCGCTAGAGAAACCGAGGTCCGGCGCTCAGGGATTCGCCACGGGCGCCGGATCGAGCGGCTTCTGCGGCAATGCCTGCGACACCGCGCCGGAAATGTCCTGAAGCGGCGTCGGTCCCACCCCGGTGGGAACCGTGAGTCCGATGTACACGCCGCGGTCGACCGCGAAATAGCTGCTCGCGTCGATTCCGGCGCTCGCACCCGAGATCTCGAACCACTGAACTCCGTCGATCACCTGCAGCGCCGAAGCCTGATCGAACTCCGCGGGACGGTCCAGACCGCAACGCAGGACGAGTGGTTCACCCTCGGCCGGCTGCCACGCGGCAGTCGCCTCGGGTGCGGGCTCGGTGAGTTCGGCGCGCGTGTAGTCGCCCAGCGCGTCGGGGAGGCCCGCCATCAGGGTGGCGCACTCCGCGGAGCCGGATGCGGGCGCGGGCACCGGCCCCAGCGACACCGGTTCCTTCACCGGGTTCCGCCCGGCGAACACCGCCGCGACGACGATGCCGATGACCAGGGCCACGGGAAGCGCCACGGCCGTCGCGATGAGCGCGGGATTGCGCCGCTCCGCGGGGACCGGGTCGGAGTTGCCGGCAGGTGTGCTCTGTTCGGGTTCGAGGTCGGACATGCTCAGTTCTTGTTCGCAGACTTTTCGGGGACGTCGCAGGTCAGGGTGCGGGTGATGCCGGAGACGTGACGGATCTCCTCGACGACGGGAGCGACCTCGTCAGCGGACACCCGCACGATGACGTCATACGGTCCGACCACGTCCTCGGCGGTCCGGACTCCGGTGATCTTCGCGATCTCGGTCGCGATCGCCGCAGCCTTGCCGACTTCGGTCTGGATCAGGATGAACGCTTGCACTCTCGCTCCGGCCCTTCCCTGCTCCGCGCCGCATGATCTCGGTAGAGTCGCGGGTGCTTCGGCGCGCTGATCGGTCACGTGCCGAGAAGTTCCGGCAACAGCTAAAAGGTACCGCAGTCGCACATTCCGTCGACCGGGCCCACAGCCGCTGCACGGGCCACCCGACACTGGAGGCACACCATCACACCGACGGATTCCCCGGACCCGAACCCGCCCCTCACCGTCGCCGACGTCGGCGAGTTCGCCGTGATCGGCCGAGCGGTGGACGGCCGGGTGCAGCCGCCGTCCACGCTGATCGGCCCCGGTGACGACGCTGCCCTCGTCCGGGCGGACGACGGCCGGGTGGCGGTGTCCGCCGACATGCTGGTGCAGGACAGGCATTTTCGGCTCGACTGGTCGTCACCACGCGACGTGGGCCACAAGGCGGTGGCGCAGAATGCGGCCGACGTCGCGGCGATGGGGGCGCGGCCCACGGCCTTCCTCGTCTCCCTCGGTCTCCCGCCGGACACGTCGATCGACGTGGCGGACGGCATCTCGGCGGCAATCGGGGAAGGCGCCGAGGAACTCGGGGCCGGCGTCGTGGGCGGTGATCTCGTGCAGGCCGGGCAGATCGTGATTTCCGTCACCGTCCTCGGTGATCTGGGTGGCAGGAGCCCGATCCGGCGGTCGGGCGCGCGGCCCGGCGACGTCGTCGCGGTGGCCGGCGAACTCGGCCGGTCGGCGGCCGGTTTCGCGCTGCTGCTCGGCGGGTCCTCGGATTTCCCGGACCTGCTCGCCGCGCATCGGGTCCCCACCCCGCCGTATTCCGCCGCCTGGGCCGCCGCGGACGGGGGCGCCCACGCAATGACCGACATCTCCGACGGACTCCTCGCCGATCTCGGTCACATCTGTGACGCCTCCGGCGTCGGAATGTCCCTCACCCGATCCGACCTGGCTGTCTCACCCGAACTGGTGGCGGCAGCGAAGGCTCTCGGCGTCGACCACTGGGAATGGGTGCTCACCGGGGGAGAGGACCACGGTTTCGCCGCCACCTTCCCCGCTGGCGTCCCGCTCCCGGCGGGGTGGACCGGGATCGGCGCGGTGCACGACGGGTCCGGCATCTCGGTGGACGGCGAGACCTGGCCGGGGGCCGGCGGCTGGCAGAGTTTCTCGGTATAGGTTGCACGCATGGCTATCTACGCGCTCGGGGACCGCGAACCCGACATCCATCCGGACGCCTACGTCCATCCCGACGCCGTGGTGATCGGGAACGTGACCCTGGCGGCAGGCACCTCGGTGTGGCCGCAGGCCGTGCTCCGCGCCGACTACGGCACCATCACCGTCGGCGCCGACACGAACATCCAGGACGGCACCGTGATCCATTGCACGATGATCGATCCCACCGTCATCGGCTCGGGGTGCGTCGTCGGTCACGCGGCGCACATCGAGGGATCCACGATCGGCGACCACTGCCTGATCGCCTCCGGATCGATCGTTCTCAACGGTTCGGTCATCGGTGCCGGTTCGGTCGTCGGAGCCGGCGCCGTCGTTCCGTTCAAGTTCGAGGTTCCGCCGCGGAGCATGGCGCTCGGCGTCCCCGCGAAGATCCGGCAGGGCTACGAGGTTCCCGAGGGGCACCTCGAGATGAACGTGAAGATGTACGCCGCGAACGCGGCCTACTACCGCGACTCGCTGCGCAGGCTCGACTGATGGCGGCGCCGCTGGCGGACCTCGTCGAGGCCGGATGGGCAGACGCACTCGAACCGGTGTCCGGACGGATCACGGAGATGGGCGAGTTCCTGCGCGCGGAAATCGCCGATGGGCGTGACTACCTTCCCGCCGGAGAGAACGTCCTGAGAGCGTTCACCCACCCATTCTCCGAGGTCAAGGTCCTGATCGTGGGTCAGGACCCGTATCCCACACCCGGTCACGCGGTCGGTCTCAGCTTCTCGGTGGCTCCGGATGTGCGCCCCGTGCCACGCAGCCTCGGCAACATCTTCACCGAATACAGCAAGGACCTCGGCTACGAGACGCCCACCACCGGGGACCTCACCCCGTGGTCACGTCAGGGAGTGCTTCTGCTGAACAGGGTCCTCACCGTGCAGCCCGGACTCCCGGCCTCGCACCGGAAGAAGGGCTGGGAGGCGGTGACCGAGCAGGCCATTCGCGCTCTCGTGGCGCGCCCCGAACCCCTCGTCGCAATTCTGTGGGGCCGGGACGCGTCCACGTTGAAACCGATGCTCGGCGACGTGCCGACGATCGAATCGGCGCACCCCTCACCGCTGTCCGCGTCGCGCGGATTCTTCGGTTCGCGGCCGTTCAGCCGCGCGAACGAACTCCTCGACGGCCTGGGCGCCGAACCGGTGAACTGGCAGCTGCCGTAAACGGCGAATTCCCCTACTGCACAGACGAGAAGGCGGCACGTTCCTCTACTGCACAGACGAGAAATCGGCACGCCGTTTCTCGACGAAGGCGTCGACGCCCTCGCGTCCCACCGGGCTGTCGGCTGCGGTGGCGATCGACACGGCCTCCGCGTCGAGTTGCTCGGCGAGCGAGCGATATCGGGAGGCGCGCACGAGCGTCTTGATCCCCGAGTAGGACGGCGTCGGGCCGGCAGCGAGGGTGCGGGCGAGTCGAAGGGCCTCGTCCTGGACGACGTCGTCGCCGACGAGGCGGCTGAGGATGCCCAGGCGGACGGCCTCGTCGCCGCTGAGAACGGCATCGGTGATCAAGATCTCGCGCGCGCGGGCGTCGCCGACGATGCGCGGGAGGGTCCAGGACATGCCGCCGTCCGGGGTGAAGCCGATGGACGGGTAGGCCGGGCGCAGCTTGGTCCCCGGGCCGCCGATGGCGACGTCCGTGAGGCAGACAAGGCTCATGCCGGCGCCCGCCGCCCACCCGTGAACACCGGCGATCACCGGAACGGTCACGGCGTCGAGCGCACGAACGAATTCGTGGAACACGCGCGCCACCTCGGCGACGTATTTGCTTCGCACCGGCGCGGAGGCGAAGGCGTGGACGTTGCCGCCCGCACAGAAGTTCGGGCCCTCCCCGACGAGAAGGACGCTGCCGATTCGGTCACCGACCGCTTCGAGTGCCCGCGCGCCCTGCACCATGCCCTCGCCGTCCAGTGAGGTGCCGTTCTCCGCCGTCGCGATCGTGATGCGCAGGACGCCGTCTTCGAGCTGTACTTTGCTGAGTCCATCGAGAGAAGTCACCGTTGCACCTTACGTTGGGCCCCTGCCGGTGCCCGACGTGCCCCGATGCGCTGCGACGATGCCGAATCGGACGGGTGTGGCGACACAAAAAACTGCGCCCCCGACACCGAAGTGTCGGGGGCGCAGTGACATCGCACGCAGCGTCGGGTCAGCCCCGAGCAACCTTTCCAGCCTTCAGGCAGGAGGTGCAGACGTTGACCTTCCGGGTGTTTCCGGGGGCAACCTCGGCACGAACAGTCTGAATGTTCGGGTTCCAGCGACGGTTGGTACGCCGGTGCGAGTGCGAGACCGACTTACCGAAGCCGGGCCCCTTGGCGCATACGTCGCAGACGGCAGCCATAGTCGCGAACTCCTTCAAGATAGTGAACTGTGAAATTTGCTGGCCTCGTGGAGACAGGGCACAGCAAGCGCGCCCTGTACGAGGCAACCGTGTAAGAGTAGCCGCTCGAGTGCGGATTGGCCAAACCCGGTCCCGAAGGGCTCGGACCGCGGGCCCGATCATCGTCCCCCGACTAGTCTGACGGCACCTTCCCATTCCCTGGCCGGAGAGGACGACAGTGGCCCCTGAGCTCCCGATGGACGGGCGAGTCCTCGAATCGTGGGCGCGGACCGCCGTCGCGGGTCTGGAAAAGCGGTGCGAGGAGATCAACAGCCTCAACGTCTTTCCGATCCCGGACTCCGACACGGGTACCAATCTGCTGTTCACGATGCGTGCGGCGCTGGGTGCGATCGACGAGTACGCGGGCAGCGGCACCAAGGACGTCCGGCAGGTGGCCATCGCCCTGGCTCGGGGCGCGGTCGCCGGCGCGCGCGGGAACTCCGGCGTGATCTTGTCCCAGGTGCTGCGAGGGATTGCGGAAGCAGCCGTCACCCCCGCCGTCGACACAAGGACGGTCCGGACCGGGCTGCTGATGGCCACCAACCTGGTGACGGACGCGGTGAGCTACCTCGTGGAGGGGACCATCGTCACCGTGTTGCGCTGTGCCGCCGACGCCGCGGCGGAGTTTCCGGACGAGGCGCCGATCGCAGTCACGGCCCGCGCAGCCGCGGACGCGGCGGCGTCCGCGCTCACCAGGACGCCGTCGCAACTCGAGGTGCTCGGCACCGCAGGCGTCGTCGATGCGGGAGGACTCGGCCTCGTCGTGATCCTCGACGCTCTCGTCACAGCGGTGACGGGGGCACCGCCCGATCGCGCACCGATCGCGCTCCACGTTCCGCGCCGCACCCCGTCCACGCATCGCGCAGAGCTCGTCCCTGTTTCCGCGCCGCCCGCGTCGCAGCGCCCGCACGCGCATCCGGGACCCGGACCCGAATGCGACGAGGGTTCGGATCAGGACTTCGAGGTGATGTACCTGGTCGCGGAGTCCGACGAGGACCGCATCGCGGAGTTGCGCACCACGCTGAACGCCCTCGGGGACTCGATCGTGATCGTCGGCGACGGCGGCGGAGGCTGGTCGGTCCACGTGCACTGCACGGACGCGGGCGCAGCAGTGGAGGCCGGCCTCTCGGCGGGACGCATCCACGGAATCCGGGTCAGCAGCTTCCTCGTGGATGCGCGGGACCAGGGGTTGCTCTTTCCCCCGGTCCGGACCCGGCCGGATCAGGGGGAGCGGGGAATCGTCGCCGTCGTGGCCGGCGACGGCGCCGCCGAACTGTTCGCCAGCGAAGGCGCGACAGTCCTCCGATGCGACGACGCCCCCGTCACCCGGGCCCAGCTCCTCGGCATCATCAGGCAGATGGGACGCACCGAGGTGCTCGTCCTCCCCAACGGTGCGCTGACGGCCCAGGAACTCGTCGCGGTCAGTGCCGCGGCAAGGGACGCCCGGCACGAAGTCCTGCTGCTCGCGACGTCCGCGATGGTGCAGGGACTCGCGTCCCTGGCGGTGCACGACCCCGAGCGTGAGGCGGTGGACGACGCCTTCGCGATGTCGGAGGCCGCCGCAGCGACCCGCTGGGGATCGCTGCGCATCGCCAGGGAACGGGCCCTCACCTATGTGGGCACGTGCGAACCGGGAGACGGCATCGGACTGATGGGTCACGAGGTGATCGTCATCGAACCGGACGCGGTCGCGGCCGGACGGCGACTCGTCGACCTCGTCCTCGGCGCGGGTGGCGAACTGGTGACGCTCCTGATGGGGTCGGAGGCGCCGGACGGGCTGGACACGGAACTGGCCGATCACATCTCGCAGCGGCACCCCGGCGTCGAGGTGATGATCTACCACGGTGGACAACCTGGAGATCTGTTGCAACTCGGGGTGGAATGAGGAATTCGATGGCCACATTGTCCGACCGGCTCGATCATCTGCTGGGAAAGAAGACCGCCGACGCGCTCGAGGAGGCGTTCGACATCCGCACGGTCGAGGACCTGCTGCGGCACTACCCGCACCGGTACGCCTCGCAGGGCCGTGAGCTCGCGGAGAAGGACCCGCCGGAGGGCGAGCACATCACGATCATCGCCCGGGTTACGTCCGCGGCCGTCGTGAAGATGAAGAACCGGCCGGGCAGCATGCTCAAGGTGGTCCTGTCCACCGACACCCAGAACGTGGACGTCACCTTCTTCAGCCCGCAGAAGGTCAAGCACGTGATCAAGCCCGGTGTGCGCGCGATGTTCTCGGGAACGGTCAAGTACTTCCGCCAGAAGTGGAGCCTCACCCACCCGAGCTACCTCATCCTTCCCGAGCCGCGGGCCGGCAGCGAGGACCCCGTCGTGAACGTCGGCCGGATCCGCGGTGCCGGGGATCTCGCGGGAATCGCCCGGGCGTCGCAGGAAGCCGGTGCCGGGGTCGACATGTCCGTGTTCGACCGGGCGCTGATCCCGCTCTATCCGGCCACCCGGGACGTCGAGAGCTGGACGATCATGAAATGTGTCCGCCAGATCCTGGACCAGCTCGATCACGTCGACGACCCCCTGCCGGAGAACATCCGGGCCGAACGCGAGCTGATCGGCCTCGACGAAGCCCTCCGGTCGGTCCACCTGCCCGACACGCGTGAGGACGTGGAGAACGCCCACGACCGTCTCCGGTTCGACGAGGCGACGGCGCTGCAGCTGGTTCTCGCCCGTCGCCGCCACGACAACGCCGAGCGAGTCGCGCCCGAGTGCCTGCCGGTGCCCGGCGGGATTGCCGACGTGTTCGAGAAGATGCTTCCCTTCCAGCTCACCGAGGGTCAGCACACGGTCGCCGACGAGATCTCCGCCGATTTGGCGCAGCCGCACCCGATGAGCAGGCTGCTGCAGGGGGAGGTGGGTTCCGGTAAGACGATCGTGGCCCTGCGCGCCATGCTCCAGGTGGTCGACGCCGGCTACCAGTGCGCCCTGCTCGCCCCGACCGAGGTGCTCGCGACGCAGCACGCCCGGTCGCTGCGGGCGATGCTCGGCTCCCTCGCGACCGCCGGGGAACTCGGGGCGCACGAGAAGGCCACACGGGTGGCGCTGCTGACGGGGTCGATGCCGGTCGCCGCCAAACGCACGGCTCTGAACGAGGCGATCACCGGCGACGCCGGGATCGTCATCGGCACCCACGCCCTCATCCAGGACAACGTCGAGTTCTTCAACCTCGGGATGGTGGTGGTCGACGAGCAGCACCGGTTCGGTGTCGAGCAGCGCGATCGGCTGCGGTCGCGGGCGCGGGAGGGTCTGAGCCCGCACCTGCTGGTGATGACGGCGACGCCGATTCCCCGCACCATCGCGATGACGGTGCTCGGCGATCTGGAGGTGTCGACGCTGCGGCAGCTGCCGAAGGGCAGGTCGCCGATCAAGAGCAGTGTGGTACCCGCGTCCCAGAAGCCGCAGTGGGTCGCGCGCGCGTGGGAACGGATCCGCGAGGACGTGGCCGAGGGGAGGCAGGCGTACGTCGTGTGCTCGCGCATCGGCGACGGCGAGAAGGGCGACGGCGAGGACGCGTTCGACGAGAAGGCACCCGAGACGAAGTCTGCCGTCGAGGTGTACGAGGAGTTGAGTGGCAGCATCATGCCGGACCTGCGGGTGGGTCTGCTGCACGGCCGGCTTCCCGCGGACGAGAAGGACGCGGTGATGCGCGACTTCACGGCCGGCGACATCGACGTCCTGGTGTGCACCACGGTCGTCGAGGTCGGCGTCGACGTCCCGAACGCGACGATCATGGTGATCGTCGACGCGGACCGTTTCGGTGTGAGTCAGCTCCACCAGCTGCGCGGACGCGTCGGCCGTGGCAAACACCAGGGCCTGTGCATTCTCGTCACCGAGATGAATCCGGGCGGTCCCGCCTACGAGCGATTGTCGAACGTGGCGTCGACCAACGACGGTTTCGAACTTGCGCAACTCGACCTCGCCACCCGCCGCGAGGGCGACATTCTCGGTGCGGCGCAGTCGGGAACGACGTCCACGTTGCGGCTGTTGTCGCTGCTCGGCCACGAGGACGTCATCGCTGCGGCGTCCGAGTTCGCGCGTTCGGTCATCGCGGACGATCCGCGCCTCGAAAACCATCCCGGGCTGTCGGCGATGGTGACCTCGGCGCTCGACGCGGACCGCATCGAGTATCTGGAGAAAACGTGAGAACTTACTTCGCTTCACGTAAATCTTCGCTCGTCTGTTTCGGGTCTGTTGCAGAATTCGCACACGTCAGGGGGGTCTTTGTGAAGTTTGTGTAGGATCCTGAAATGTGGGATGCCACTTCTCCGCGGCCGTCCGCGGCGGGGTAGTTTGCTCCAATGTTCTCCAAAGTCCTGGTCGCCAACCGTGGCGAAATTGCGATCCGCGCTTTCCGTGCCGCCTACGAACTAGGTGCTGGAACGGTTGCGGTGTTCCCGTACGAGGATCGGAACTCGATCCACCGTCTGAAGGCTGATGAGAGTTATCAGATCGGCGAGGAGGGACACCCGGTTCGGGCGTACCTCTCCGTCGACGAGATCGTCTCCGCGGCCAAGCAGGCAGGCGCCGACGCCATCTACCCCGGCTACGGCTTCCTTTCCGAGAACCCGGATCTCGCCGCCGCGTGCGCCGAGGCGGGCATCACGTTCGTGGGTCCCTCCGCCGAGGTGCTCGAGCTCACCGGCAACAAGGCGCGTGCGATCGCCGCGGCGAAGGCCGCCGGTCTGCCGGTGCTGGCGTCGTCGGAGCCGTCCGCCGATGTGGACGAGCTGCTGGCCGCGGCCGAGACCATGCAGTTCCCGCTGTTCGTGAAGGCCGTTGCCGGCGGCGGTGGCCGCGGCATGCGCCGCGTCGCCGAGCGGGCTCAGCTCAAGGAGTCCATCGAGGCCGCCGCCCGTGAGGCCGAGTCGGCCTTCGGCGACCCGACGGTATTCCTCGAACAGGCCGTCGTCGACCCGCGTCACATCGAGGTCCAGATCCTGGCCGACGGTCAGGGCAACGTCATCCACCTGTTCGAGCGGGACTGCTCGCTGCAGCGCCGCCACCAGAAGGTGATCGAGCTCGCGCCTGCCCCGAACCTCTCGGAAGAGCTGCGGGCGAAGATCTGCGCGGACGCGGTGGCGTTCGCGAAGGAGATCAACTACTCCTGTGCGGGCACCGTCGAATTCCTCCTCGACACCCGCGGCAACCACGTCTTCATCGAGATGAACCCTCGCATCCAGGTCGAGCACACCGTCACCGAAGAGGTCACGGACGTCGACCTCGTGCAGTCGCAGCTGCGGATCGCGTCGGGGGAGACCCTCGCGGACCTGGGCCTGAGCCAGGACAAGATCACGCTGCGCGGCGCGGCGCTGCAGTGCCGCATCACCACCGAGGACCCCGCCAACGGATTCCGCCCGGACACCGGTCGGATCACCGGCTACCGCACCCCGGGTGGTGCCGGTATCCGCCTCGACGGCGGAACGTCGGTCGGGGCAGAGGTCTCCGCGTACTTCGATTCGATGCTCGTCAAGCTCACCTGCCGCGGCCGCGACTTCGAAACCGCCGTCGCCCGGGCCCGCCGCGCGGTCACCGAGTTCCGCATCCGCGGTGTGTCGACGAACATCCCGTTCCTGCAGGCGGTGCTCGACGACCCCGATTTCAAGGCCGGCCGGGTCACCACGTCCTTCATCGAGGAGCGCCCCCAGCTGCTCACGCTGCGCAGCTCCGCCGACCGTGGCACCAAGATCCTCACCTACCTCGCCGACGTGACGGTCAACAAGCCGCACGGCGAGCGGCCGTCGGCGGTGTACCCGCGCGACAAGCTGCCCCAGATCGACCTGTCCACCCCGCCGCCGGACGGCAGCCGTCAGAAGCTGCTCGCCCTCGGGCCGGAGGGATTCGCCAAGGCGCTGCGGGAGCAGAAGGCCCTCGCCGTCACCGAGACCACGTTCCGTGACGCACACCAGTCACTCCTCGCGACCCGCGTGCGGACCAGCGGTCTGCTCGACGTCGCCGGGCACGTCGCCCGGCTGACCCCCGAGCTGCTGTCCATTGAGGCGTGGGGCGGTGCGACCTACGACGTGGCGCTGCGGTTCCTGCACGAGGACCCCTGGTACCGGCTGGCCGCTCTGCGCGAGGCCGTGCCGAACATCTGTTTGCAGATGCTGCTGCGCGGACGGAACACCGTCGGCTACACCCCGTACCCGGAGAAGGTGACGCGGGCGTTCGTCGAGGAGGCCACCAACAGCGGCATCGACATCTTCCGCATCTTCGACGCCCTCAACAACGTCGACCAGATGCGGCCGGCCATCGACGCCGTCCGCGAGACCGGCACCGCACTCGCCGAGGTCGCCCTGTCCTACACCGGCGACCTGTCGAACCCGAACGAGAAGCTGTACACCCTCGACTACTACCTGCGCCTGGCGGAGGAGATCGTCGAGGCCGGTGCGCACATCATCGCGATCAAGGACATGGCCGGACTGCTCCGCGCCCCCGCCGCCACCACCCTGGTGACGGCGCTACGCAAGAACTTCGACCTGCCCGTGCACGTGCACACCCACGACACCCCGGGTGGTCAGCTCGCGACGTACCTGGCCGCATGGCAGGCAGGCGCGGATGCGGTCGACGGTGCCTCGGCCGCGATGGCGGGCACCACCAGCCAGCCTGCGTTGTCGGCGATCGTGGCCGCGGCCGCGCACTCCGAGCACGACACCGGCCTGGACCTGCAGGCCGTGTGCGACCTCGAGCCGTACTGGGAGGCGCTGCGCAAGGTGTACAAGCCGTTCGAGTCCGGGCTGCCTGCCCCGACCGGACGTGTCTACACGCACGAGATCCCCGGCGGTCAGCTGTCGAACCTGCGCACCCAGGCCGTGGCGCTCGGTCTCGGTGACAAGTTCGAGGAGGTCGAGGCCAAGTACGCGGCCGCCGACCGGATGCTCGGCCGCCTGGTCAAGGTCACCCCGTCGTCGAAGGTGGTCGGCGACCTCGCCCTGCACCTCGTCGGATCCGGAGCGTCCACCGAGGAATTCAAGGAGAACCCGGCGAAGTTCGACATCCCCGATTCGGTGGTCGGGTTCCTGCGCGGCGAACTGGGCACCCCGCCCGGCGGCTGGCCCGAACCGTTCCGCACCCGGGCCCTCGAAGGTCGCGGAGCCGCCAAGCCCGAGGTGGCTCTGTCCGCGGACGACGAGAAGGCACTCTCCGGCACGTCCGCGGAACGACGGGCGACGCTCAACCGGTTGCTGTTCCCCGGCCCGACGAAGGAATTCCTCGAGCACCGGGACAAGTACGGCGACACGTCGCAGCTCTCGGCGAACCAGTTCTTCTACGGCCTGCGTCGCGGCGACGAGCACCGGGTCCGCCTCGCACAGGGTGTCGAGCTGATCATCGGGCTCGAGGCCATCTCCGAACCCGACGAGCGGGGATACCGCACCGTCATGTGCATCCTCAACGGGCAGCTGCGTCCGGTGTCGGTGCGTGACCGGTCCATCTCCAGTGAGCTCCCGGCCGCGGAGAAGGCCGACAAGAACAACCCCGGCCACGTGCCGGCGCCGTTCGCCGGTGTGGTGACCCTCGCCGTGACCGAGGGTCAGCACATCGCCGCCGGCGACACGATCGCGACCATCGAGGCCATGAAGATGGAAGCGGCTATCACCGCCCCGCGAAGTGGCACGGTCTCCCGGCTGGCCATCGGATCGGTCCAGCAGGTGGAGGGCGGCGACCTCCTCGCCGTCGTGTCGACAGGGGAGTCCGCGAGCGAGTGACTCGGATCATCGCGGGACTCGCGGGCGGTCGACGCCTGCGGGTCCCGCCGAGCGGGACCCGGCCCACCTCGGACCGGGTCCGCGAGGCATTGTTCAGCGCACTGCACAGCCGGATGGACCTCGAAGGCGCGTCCGTCCTCGACCTCTACGCGGGGTCGGGGGCGCTCGGCCTGGAGGCGCTCTCCCGGGGTGCGGACCGCGTCGTCCTCGTCGAGTCCGACTCGAAAGCGGCGGGCATCATCAAGCACAACGTGACGACGGTCGGTCTGCCGGGCGCGGAAGTGCGCGGCGCTCCGGTGGCCGCGGTGCTCGCGGGCACCGCCGACCGGCCGTACGACCTGGTGATGGCGGATCCGCCGTACGCCGTCGACGACGAGGCGGTACAGACGGTGCTCGGCCACCTCCGGGTCAACGGCTGGGTCGGCGACGGCTCGATCGTGGTGCTCGAGAGGTCGTCGAGGTCACCCGAGACGGCGTGGCCCGAGGGCTTCGCGCCCGTCAAAGCGAAGAAGTACGGCGAGGCGAGAATCGAATTGGCGACCTGCTACGGTCTGGACTCATGACTGGCGCTGTCTGCCCCGGATCCTTCGACCCCGTGACCAATGGCCACCTTGACGTGATCGGCAGAGCTGCCGCGCAGTTCGACGAGGTCATCGTGACGGTCATGGTCAACAAGAGCAAACGTGGCCTGTTCACCGTCGAGGAGCGCATCGAGATGCTCGAAGACTCGACCAGTGAGCTGCCCAACGTGCGGGTGTCCTCGTGGCACGGCCTGCTCGTGGATTACGCCAAGCAGCAAGGGATCACAGCGATCGTCAAGGGCCTGCGCGGCGCCAACGACTTCGACTACGAGCTGCAGATGGCGCAGATGAACCAGAAGCTCAGTGGCGTCGACACCCTCTTCATCCCGACCAACCCCACCTACAGCTACCTGTCGAGTTCGCTCGTGAAGGAAGTGGCCACGTTCGGCGGCGACGTCTCCGACATGCTGCCCGAGAAGGTGCACACCCGTCTTCTCGCGAGGATCGCCGAGCGCGCCGCCGAGAGCAGCTGATACCCGACACACCGGCTGCCACGACACACCCGCGGCGTCCGGTCGGGCAGACTTGCACGAAGAAGGCTGCGCCGACCTGCTGAGGGTCATGGATGATTGGGGTTGCTTGTGTACCGGGTATTCGAGGCGCTCGACGAACTTGTCGCAATTGTCGAAGAGGCACGCGGCGTACCGATGACCGCCGGCTGCGTGGTTCCGCGCGGCGACGTCCTCGAACTGCTCGACGACGTGCGCGATGCCATTCCCGGTGAACTCGACGACGCCCAGGACGTCCTGGACCACAAGGACAAACTGGTGGGGGACGCCCGGTCCAACGCGGAGAAGACCATCTCCAGCGCCAACGCCGAGGCGAACTCCACCATCGAGAACGCGCGAGACGACGCCGACCGCATTCTGGCGGACGCGAAGGCGCAGGCCGACCGGATGGTCGCCGAGGCCCGCGCGCACGCCGAGCAATTGGTCACCGACGCGCGCGCCGAGGCCGAGTCGTCCGTCGCGGAAGGCCAGCGCGAATACGACGCACTGACGGGTCGTGCGCGGTCCGAAGCCGAGCGCATGATCGAGTCGGGCAAGGCGTCCTACGAGAGGTCCGTCGCGGAGGGCACGGCCGAGCAGGCGCGCCTCGTCTCGCAGACGGAGGTCGTCCAGGCGGCGCACGCCGAGTCGGCCCGGGTGATCGACTCCGCGCACGCCGAATCGGATCGTCTCCGCTCGGACTGCGATCTGTACGTCGACACGAAGCTCGCGGAATTCGAGGACTTCCTGAACGGCACCGTCCGGTCCGTGGGCCGGGGACGTCAGCAGTTGCGGACCGGTTCAGGTGTCCCCGATTACGCCTCGGACTACGACGTCGACGACCGCCGGGCCGAGCGTCGCCGCTGAGCCACCGCCAGGCCGGCGCCCTCGACCGAATTTGGCTCCACCGCGCAGATTGCGTATCGTGGAGTGGTTGCCCTTTGTCGTTTCCCTTTTCTCGAAAGTGAAGTTTGTTGTCATCCCATCGCCACAGCTCATCGCGTTCCCGACGGGACGCGGACTTTGTGCTGGACACGGTCAAACTCGGCCGTCGTCCCGGTTCGATGCGCACCGTGGAACGGGTGGTGACGGCGCCACAGCGCATCGGTCTCGACCTGATCGCCATCGAGGAAGGATCGGAGATCGATCTCGATCTCCGGTTGGAGGCCGTATCCGAGGGGGTTCTGGTCACCGGTTCGTTGCGAGCCGACACCGTGGGGGAGTGCTCGAGATGTCTCGAGCCGTTCTCGGACACGGTGGACCTGACTCTCACGGAGCTGTTCGCTTACCCGGACAGTGCCACGGAAGAGACCACGGAGGAGGGGGAGGTCTATCACGTCGTCGACGACGAGATCGACCTCGAACCCGTCGTGATCGACGCCGTCGGCCTCGCACTGCCGTTGCAGCCGCTCTGCAGTGACGACTGCCAAGGATTGTGCCCAGAATGTGGCGTTCGCCTGGCGATTGCCGAATCTGGCCATGGGCATGACATACTTGATCCTCGCTGGGCTGGTCTTGCAGCCAAATTTGGCGTGGAATCAGAACCCAGCAAGAATCTTGTGAACACCGAAGCCGAGGAGAAGTAGAAGTGGCTGTCCCCAAGCGCAGAATGTCGCGATCCAACACGAGGTCGCGTCGCAGCCAGTGGAAGACCACTGTGCCTACCCTCGTCACCTGCCCCAACCGTGGCTGCGGCGAGAAGACGCTGCCCCACGTCGCGTGCCCGTCGTGTGGCACATACAAGGGCCGCCAGGTCACTGCCGCCGTCTAGTTCTCCGCGGAGAGGCGTTGTGACGAGCGACATCAGTAATACACCCGCCGGCGGCGAGGAGGACCATGCTTCCCTCCTCGCCGCCCTCGGCGTAGAAATCGAGCCTTCACTGCTCACCCTGGCGTTGACGCACCGCTCGTATGCGTACGAGAACGGTGGTCTGCCCACCAACGAGCGTCTCGAATTCCTCGGTGACTCCGTGCTCGGAGTCACCGTCACCGAGAAGCTGTACCTTGCGCATCCGGACAAGTCCGAGGGCGACCTCGCGAAGATCCGGGCGAGCATCGTCAACATGCACGCGCTCGCGGAGGTGGCCCGCACACTCGGTGAGGGCGGCCTCGGTGCCCATCTTCTGCTCGGTAAGGGCGAGGAGATGACCGGTGGCCGTGACAAGCCGAGCATCCTGGCGGACGGCATGGAGTCGATTCTCGGCGCCATCCACCTCGAGCACGGCATCGACACGGCGCGACGCGTCGTACTCGACCTCTTCAGCGACCTTCTCCAGCGAGCCCCTCGCCTCGGCGCGGGTCTGGACTGGAAGACGAGTCTGCAGGAGTTGACGGCGGAGCGTGGCATCGGTGTCCCGGCGTACGAGATCACCGCGACCGGCCCGGACCACGACAAGGAATTCACCGCCACCGTGATCGTCGGCGGCAAGCCCCTCGGCGTCGGTATCGGCCGCTCCAAGAAAGAGGCCGAGCAGAAGGCTGCGAGCACGGCGTGGAATGCGTTGTCCGACGCAGGCCCCGACGTAGCGGCCGACGACGTCAGTGCCTGAACTACCCGAAGTCGAGGTGGTCCGGCGCGGACTCGAACGCCACATCGTGGGGGCGTCGATCGATTCCGTCGACATCCTGCACCCACGTGCGATCAGGCGTCATCTGCCCGGCGCCGCCGACCTCGCCGGACAGCTCACCGGCGAACGTATCGCGAGCGCCGACCGTCGTGGAAAGTATCTGTGGCTGGTCCTCGAACCCAGCACGGTCGCTCTCGTGGTGCATCTCGGCATGAGTGGTCAAATGCTCGTGCAGCCACCGGAATTGCCGACCGAGAAGCATTTGCGGATCCGGGCCCGGCTCGATTCCGGTCTCGACCTCCGGTTCGTCGACCAGCGGACGTTCGGGGGCTGGGCGCTGGCGCCGCTCGTCGACGTCGACGGCTCGCTCGTGCCGGACTCGGTGGCGCACATCGCCCGTGACCCACTGGATCCGCGTTTCGACCTCGCGGCCACCGTGAAGGTCGTGCGCGGCAAGCACACCGAGATCAAACGTGCGCTTCTGGACCAGACCGTCGTCTCCGGCATCGGCAACATCTATGCGGACGAGGCGCTGTGGCGCGCACAGATCCACGGAAATCGGCTCACCGACAGGCTGAGTGGTCCCAAGGTCCGTGAAGTGCTCACGGCCGCCCAGGAGGTCATGCGTGAGGCGCTCACTCAGGGCGGCACGTCCTTCGACGCGCTCTACGTGAACGTCAACGGCGAGTCGGGCTATTTCGACCGTTCGCTGTCCGCCTACGGTCAGGAGGATCGCCCGTGCCCGCGGTGCGGCACCGCGATCAGGCGAGAGAAATTCATGAACCGCTCGTCGTTCAGTTGCCCGAAGTGCCAGCCGGCACCACGGAGAAGCCCGGCGAAATCGTCTGTGTGAGTTCGGCGGTCGCGGGCTCCTCGGAGAGCTGACCGTCGCTGTCGTGGCGCGGTGTCGCCTTGGCGTCGAAGTAGTCGCCGCCCTTGCGTTTCACGTCGTCGGTGCCCCACTCGCGGTGGCGGGGGACCGGTGCCATTCTCGGAATGTGCTTGCGACAGTGGATGTATGCCTCCTCGACGTCCACGACCACCCAGCGTTCCGGGATCCGGCCGTTCGTGTGGTCCGCAGGCAGATCTGCGATCTCGGAGCGCAGGACCGGGTCTTCGACGATCCGGGCCGAGCCGTTCACGTGCAGTCCGATGAGGTCCTGCACGAAGTCCACGAGAATGATTCCGACGTGCGGGTTTTCCCGGATGTTGCCGAGGCTCGCCATGACGCCGTTGCCGCGGTACTCCGGATACGCGAGGGTCTTCGAGTCGATGACGTGCATGAATCCCGGTGTCCCGGCGCGCAGACTGTTGTCGCATTCGCCGGACGCGTCGGCGGTGGCGATGAAGGCGATCTCCTGGCGGCCGACGAACTCGATCATCGTCGGATTGAGATGGTCCAGCATCTGATCCGAGTAGAACTTGGCGGCACGATCCTCGGTGCCGTACTCGGACTGAAGCCCGCGCTCTCCCGCACTACCGATCTGGCCCATCTGCATTCCCCGCTACGTCTCGGCGTCATTGGTCGGTTCACCCTACGGCCCACCGGTTCCCTCTGCTGAGAATCCTCGTTCACAATTGTGTGGAAACCACTGCCGCCCACCCACCTACCTGGCGTTGCGTCGATCGGTGGCAGGATTGACCCATGGCAGAACAGACTTCCGACACGACGGCGCCCACCTCACTGTGGGTCGAGCGGACGGGCACCCGGCGATACACGGGCCGCAGCTCGCGCGGCGCCGAGGTCCTGATCGGCTCCGAGGGCGTGGAGGGCGTGTTCACCCCCGGGGAACTCCTGAAGATCGCACTCGCCGCGTGCAGTGGAATGAGCTCGGACTTCCCGCTGTCGCGGCGACTGGGCGACAACTACGACGCAACCATCCGGGTGTCCGGTGCCGCCGACCGGGAGAACGAGGTGTACCCGCAGCTGGACGAGGTGCTGGAGCTGGACCTCAGCGAGCTCGACGCCGACGCGCAGGAGCGTCTGGTGGCGCTCGTGGAACGGTCGGTCGACAAGGTCTGCACGGTCGGGCGGACGCTGAAGGCCGGGACGAAAGTGACGTTGACCGTCCAGAGGGAAGCATGATGCGTCGTGAGCTGGCCGCACTCGCGGGCGGGACGGCGCTCTGCGCGGGTCTGCTCGTGGTCGCGCCCGCGGCCGCCGGGCCCGCGTTCTCGCCCCCCGGCGGTGCGTGCACCCCGTGGTCGGTGTCGGAGGTGACGTCCGGGGCGGGTGTTCTCGAGAACCTGGCCTTCGACGGCGCGGGCACCATGCTGGTGTCGCGGACAGGCCTGGTGGGCGGCGGAGCCCTCGACGGGGTCGCCCCCGACGGCACTGTCACCCCGGTCGTGCCCGAGGTCGAGTCGCCCGGTGGAATCGCCGTGGACGGCGCCGACGCGTACTTCGCCACGGGGAACTCCTTCGCCGCCGGGGTCACCGGCTCGGCGAGCGGCACGGTCGACGTCGTGAACCTCGACACGGGTGACACACGCACCGTGGCCGAGGGACTGGTCATGCCGAACGGGCTGGTCCGGCTGGGCAACGGAGACATCCTCACCACCCGGAATTTGGGCTCCGGGGCGGGACTGACGCGCGTCCCCGCGGCGGATCCCCACACACCGGAGGTCGTCCGCACCGATCTCGGCACCGTCGACGGTCTCTCCGCGCACGACGGCAACGTCTACACGGTGACGACGTTCGACACGACCACCACGCTGCGCATCCTCCGCGAAGACGACCTCGGCGGACCCGTTGTCTCCGTCGCGCTGCCCGGCTCCGGGCCCCTCAACGCGGCCGACGACCTCACCGCCGGACCGGACGGCATCGTCTACGTCGCCTACAACGGCGGCGGCAAGGTGGTGCGGGTCGATCCCACGACGGGGGAGAGCTGCGCCCTGGCGTCCGGACTGCCGCTCGTGTCCTCGGTGCGGTTCGGCGCCGGACCGGGCTGGGATCCTGACGCGCTCTATGCCACCAGCTTCACCGGGAAGATCTACAAGCTCGAACGGTCGTGACGGACATGGAGAGAATGACCGCGTGGGTGCACGGATTCGTGCAGGGTGTGGGATTCCGGTGGTGGACCCGCGCCCGCGCGCTGGAACTCGGCCTCGTCGGATACGCGGCCAACCAGAAGGACGGCCGCGTGCTCGTCATCGCCGAGGGGCCTCGGGACAAGCTGGAAACCCTGCTGACGCTGCTGCGGTCGGGAGACACACCGGGCGCGGTTGATCTCGTCGTGGAGCAATGGGATTCCGCCCGCGGCGACCTCACCGGGTTCGTGGAACGGTGAACCGCAGGTAAAGTTCTCCGTCATGCATCTGAAGAGTCTGACGCTGAAGGGATTCAAATCCTTTGCGTCCGCAACGACTCTGCGATTCGAGCCGGGAATCACCTGTGTCGTAGGGCCCAACGGGTCGGGTAAATCCAACGTCGTCGACGCGCTCACCTGGGTGATGGGCGAGCAGGGGGCGAAGGCACTGCGCGGCGGCAAGATGGAAGATGTCATCTTCGCCGGCACCGCCGGGCGGGCGCCCCTCGGACGCGCCGAGGTCACGCTGACCATCGACAACTCCGACGGCGCCCTGCCGATCGACTACTCCGAGGTGTCGATCACCCGGCGCATGTTCCGCGACGGCGCCGGAGAATACGAGATCAACGGCAGCTCGTGCCGGCTCATGGACGTGCAGGAACTGCTCAGCGACTCCGGCATCGGCCGGGAGATGCACGTGATCGTCGGTCAGGGCCGCCTCGCCGCCATCCTCGAATCCCGACCGGAGGATCGGCGCGCATTCATCGAGGAAGCAGCCGGCGTTCTCAAGCACCGCAAGCGCAAGGAAAAAGCGGTCCGCAAACTCGACGCCATGCAGGCCAATCTGGCGCGCCTGAACGACCTCACGGCGGAACTGCGGCGCCAGCTCAAACCGCTCGGCAGGCAGGCCGAGGTGGCGCGCCGCGCCCAGACCGTGCAGGCCGACCTCCGCGACGCGAAGCTGCGGCTCGCCGCGGACGACCTGGTCACGCGGCGCGAGGAGCTGGCCAACCAGGCTCAGGACGAGAAGGTCGCGCGTGAGCAGCACGACCAGGTCACCGAGGCGCTCGACGAGGCCAATCTGGAGCTCGGACGGCACGAACAGGAACTGTCGAGGCTCACACCGGGTGCGGAAGCGGCCGCGCAGACGTGGTTCCAGCTGTCGGCACTCGCGGAGCGCGTCAACGCGACCATCCGCATCGCCCGCGAACGGGCGCGCCACCTCGACTCCGAGCCCTCCGCGAACCGCGGTCAGGATCCGGACGAGATGGAGGCCCGCGCCGACCGGATCGCCGCGGAGGAAATGGAGCTCGTCGAAGCCGTCGAGATGGCGCGCGCGGCGCTGGACGCGGCCAAGGAGCAGCTGGCACTGGGGGAGGAGACCGCCGCCGAGGCCGAACGCGCTCACATGGCGGCGGTCCGGGCGATCGCCGACCGCCGTGAAGGCCTGGCCCGGCTGTCCGGGCAGGTCGACACGCTGCGCACCCGCGCCGACTCCGTCGACGCCGAAGTGTCCCGGCTGACCGTCGCAATCGAAGAGGCCCGGCAGCGCGGCGACGCGGCACAGTCCGAATTCGAGGTGGTCCAGGACGAGATCGGTGACCTCGACGCCGGCGAGCTCGGGCTGGATTCCCACCACGAGCGTGCCGTCGAGGCACTGCGCCTGATCACCGAACGCGTCACGGAACTCCAGGCCGAGGAGCGCGCCGCCGGACAGGAAGTGGCATCCCTGCGTGCCCGGATCGACGCGCTGTCGATGGGCCTCGAACGCAAGGACGGCGCCGGCTGGCTCGTCGAGAATCGGGCGCAGCACGGCATCCGGGGACCGATCGGTGGACTCATCACCGTCGAGAAGGGATACGAGGGTGCTGTCGCCGCGGCCATGGGCCCCGCCGCGGACGCCGTCGTCGCCGAATCCCTCGACGCCGCCCGCGGCGCCGTCGGTGCGCTGAAGGAAACGGACAGCGGACGGGCGTCCCTGTTCATCGGCACCGATCACGTCGCAGGTGACGGCGGGCACCTGGACTCCGGCGCCCGGTGGGCCGTCGACGTCATCGACTGCCCCGCCGAACTGCGGACCGGGCTCGCAGCGCTCCTGGGCGGAGTGGTCGTGGTCGATTCCCTCGACGACGCCGTCGAGACCGTCCGGCGCAGGCCCGACGTGCGCGCCGTCACCCGAGACGGAGATCTCCTCGGAACGGGCTGGATGAGCGGCGGCTCGGACCGTCAGCCGAGCACCCTCGAGGTCCAGGCCGCCATCGACAACTCGGTGCAGGATCTGGCCCGCGCCGAACGTCGCGCCGAGGAACTGTCCGCGGCACTGTCCGGCGCGGTCGCGGAACAGGCCGACCGCCAGGAGAACGCCGAGCAGGCACTGGCCGCGCTGAACGAATCCGACGCCGCGATGTCCGCCATCTACGAGCGCCTCGGCCGCCTCGGCCAGGCCGCGCGGGCCGCGCACGCCGAATCCGATCGGCTCATGGCGCAGCGGGACAAGGCCGAGAGCGGTCGCGAGGACACGCTGACCGCGCTCGCCGAACTCGAGGAACGGCTGCGCCTGGCGGAACAGGACGGGTCGTCCTCCGGCGCCGACACGGGTGGATCCGACACGACGAGCATCGATCGTGAGATGGCGGCCGCGGCGCTGGCCGAAATGCGTGCCGTGGAGGTGGAAGCCCGACTGTCGGTGCGCACGGCCGAGGAGCGTGCCGAATCGGTGCGCGGCAAGGCGGATTCCCTGCGCCGCGCCGCACAGGTGGAACGCGACGCGCGCGCCCGGGCCGAACGTGCGATGAAGGCGCGCCAGAACGCGGCCGCGGTCGCGGCGGCGGTCGCCGAGTCCGGGCAGCGGGTCGCCGAGCACCTCGGTGACGTCGTCGACGCCGCGATGGCGCACCGCGACGAACTCGCGCGGGCCCGCACCGAGCGGACCACCCAACTCGAACAGGTGAAGGAAAGGGTGCGTCAGCTGAGCGGACAGCTGGCGTCGCTCACCGACGCCGTGCACCGCGACGAGGTGGCTCGCGCCCAGGCTGCGCTGCGCATCGAGCAACTCGAGGAGGCGATCCTCGAACAGCACGGCATCGGCCTGGACGATCTGATCGCCGAATACGGCCCCGACGTCGCGCTGCCGCCGTCCGCACTCGAGATGGAGGAGTACGAGCAGGCGAAGGAGCGCGGCGAGCAGGTCACGATGCCCGCACCGATTCCGTACGACCGCGCCACGCAGGAGCGTCGCGCGAAACGTGCCGAGAAGGACCTGGCGACGCTCGGCAAGGTCAACCCGCTGGCACTCGAGGAGTTCGCCGCGCTCGAGGAGCGCTACAACTTCCTCTCGACACAGCTCGAGGACGTGAAGACCGCCCGCAAGGATCTCCTCGGGGTGGTGGCCGACGTCGATGCCCGTATCCTGCAGGTATTCACCGAGGCCTACTCGGACGTCGAACGCGAATTCGTGCAGGTGTTCGCGAAACTGTTCCCCGGCGGTGAAGGCAGGTTGGTGCTCACCGACCCGTCGGACATGCTGACCACCGGCATCGAGGTGGAGGCCCGGCCGCCCGGCAAGAAGGTCAAACGGCTGTCGTTGCTGTCCGGTGGCGAGAAGTCGCTGACGGCGGTGGCGATGCTCGTGGCGATCTTCCGGGCCAGGCCGTCCCCCTTCTATGTGATGGACGAGGTGGAGGCCGCACTGGACGACACGAACCTGCGTCGTCTGATCGGATTGTTCGAGCAGTTGCGGGAGAAGTCGCAGCTGATCGTCATCACCCACCAGAAGCCGACGATGGAGGTGGCCGACGCGCTCTACGGCGTCAGCATGCGCGGCGACGGCATCACCACCGTCATCTCCCAGCGGCTCCGTGGCCAGGACATGGCGGCCGCGGACGCCTGATTCCGGTCCGAGCCGGGACTGTGCGCGTGGGAAGGCAGTGAGCAACGAAATCCGGAGCCTGAAACAATGGGCGGCGTGACTACCGGAGCTTGGATTGCCATCGCGGCCGCACTGGCCGTACTTCTCGTCGTTCTCGTCGTCGGGTCCCTGCTGTATCGGCGTCGCCGAATCTCCCTGAAGGCGCCGGACACCCCGCAGGTCACCACGGCGGAGAAGGACCGTTCGGGCAGTTACCGCGCGGACGGCGGGTTCAACTTCAGCCAGGGGTCGACGGCGACGGCGCCGCCACGTCCGCCTGCGCCCGAGCCGGTTCTGCCGAAGCCGGTGCCCGAACCCGAGATCGTCGTACCCGAACCCGAGGTCGTCGCACCCCCGGCACCGGAGAAGGCGCCCGAGCCGGAGAAGGCCCCGGAGAAGCCGACGGTCCCGCCGGAGCCGGTCACGTACGAACCGGTCGTCGCACCCGAGGTCGAACCGGAACCCGAGGTCGCGCCCGCGCCCGAACCCGAAGCCGAAGCCGCACCGGCCCCCGCCGCGCCGGTGCTCGACGTCATCGCTCCCACGGAGGGGCGGCTCGACCGTCTGCGTGGGCGGTTGTCCCGTTCCCAGTCCGCCGTAGGCAAGAGCCTGCTCGGACTGCTCGGCGGCGGCGATCTCGACGAGGACTCCTGGGAAGAGGTGGAGGACACGCTCCTCATCGCCGACCTCGGCTCGGCGACCACCACGAAGATCGTCACGTCGCTGCGTGAGCAGATGGCGTCGCGCAGCGTCCGCACCGAGGCCGATGCCCGTGCGCTCCTCCGCGAAGTCCTGGTCGCCGAACTCCGGCCGGAACTCGATCGCTCGATCCGTGCCCTGCCGCACGACGACCACCCGGCGGTCCTGCTGGTCGTCGGTGTGAACGGCACCGGCAAGACGACGACCACCGGCAAGCTCGCGCGTGTTCTCGTGGCCGACGGCAGGCGTGTCCTGCTCGGTGCCGCCGACACGTTCCGTGCTGCCGCCGCGGACCAGCTGCAGACGTGGGCCGAGCGGGTGGGCGCCGAGGTGGTGCGCGGGAAGGAAGCCGCAGATCCGGCGGCCGTCGCGTTCGATGCCGTGGCCAAGGGAATCGACAACGGCGTCGACGTCGTGCTGATCGACACGGCCGGCCGGCTCCACACGAAGACCGGACTGATGGACGAGCTGGGCAAGGTGAAGCGGGTCATCGAGAAGAAGGCGTCGGTGGACGACGTCCTCCTCGTCCTGGACGCGACCATCGGGCAGAACGGCCTCGCGCAGGCGCGGGTGTTCGCCGAGGTCGTCGACATCACCGGGGTGGTGCTCACCAAGCTCGACGGCACCGCCAAGGGCGGCATCGTGTTCCAGGTTCAGCACGAACTCGGGGTTCCCGTGAAGCTCGTCGGACTCGGTGAGGGCGCCGACGATCTGGCGCCGTTCGAGCCGGGTGCCTTCGTCGACGCGTTGCTCGGCTGACGCAGCGATCCGGGTCGTCTCGGGCTCCCGGACCGCTCAGGCGGGCTGAAACCGACCGCAAATCGCCTGGCGAAACCTGCACGCAACAAAATAGGCCGATGCGTTCACGCGCGCGAAACAGTGCAGTGGCACAGCCGAAACACCAACTGAGCACCCTTCTTCTCAGGTCGTCAGCCGCTACCGGCTGGGCAGAGAAGGAGGAGGCTCAAGGTGGATTTCCCCACTATCGGTGCACCGGACACCGGGGACACAGCGTGGATGCTGACCAGCGCCGCGCTCGTGTTGCTCATGACTCCGGGTCTTGCGTTCTTCTACGGCGGCATGGTGCGGGCCAAGAGCGTGCTGAACATGCTCATGATGAGCATCAGCGCGATGGGTGTCGTCGGCATCCTGTGGGTTCTCTACGGCTACTCCATGGCCTTCGGTGAGGACAAGGGAAACCTTGTCGGTGATCCGTTCCAGTACTTCGGGCTCAAAGGACTGATCGGCGGGTCGTACCTCGCCGAGACCGACGATGCCGGTTCGGTGATCGCCGATTCCGCGATCCCGCTCGTCGGCACCATCCCCGCGACGGTCTTCGTCGCGTTCCAGGCCATGTTCGCGATCATCACCGTGGCCCTCATCTCGGGTGCCGTGGCGGATCGCCTGCGCTTCGGTTCCTGGCTGCTGTTCGCCGGCCTCTGGGCGACGGTCGTGTACTTCCCCGTGGCGCACTGGGTCTTCGCCTTCGACGGCGTCACCGCCGAGACCGGTGGCTGGATCGCCAACAAGCTCGCCGCGGTCGACTTCGCGGGTGGTACCGCCGTCCACATCAACGCCGGCGCCGCCGGCCTCGTCCTCGCGATCATCCTCGGCAAGCGCAAGGGATGGCCGGGCACCCCGTTCCGTCCGCACAACCTGCCCTTCGTGATGCTCGGCGCCGGCCTCCTCTGGTTCGGCTGGTTCGGTTTCAACGCCGGTTCGGCCGTCGGTTCCAACGGCATCGCCGGAGCAACCTTCATCACCACCGTCATCGGAACGTGCGCGGCCATGCTCGCCTGGCTCCTGGTCGAGCGGATTCGCGACGGCCACGCCACCACACTCGGTGCGGCGTCCGGAATCGTGGCCGGCCTGGTTGCCATCACGCCTTCCTGTTCCTCGGTGAACGTCCTCGGCGCGCTCGCCATCGGCGTCGTCGCGGGCGCACTCTGCGCGCTCGCGGTCGGACTCAAGTTCCGCTTCGGGTTCGACGACTCGCTCGACGTCGTCGGTGTCCACCTCGTCGGCGGCATCGTCGGAACGCTGATGGTCGGCCTGGTCGCAACTGCTGAGGCGCCCGCGGGTGTTGTCGGACTGTTCTATGGTGGAGGCCTCGACCAACTCTGGCGTCAGGCAGTGGGCGCCGGAGCAGTACTGCTTTACTCGCTCGTCGGTACGGCCGTCGTCGCGTTGATCGTGAAGTTCACGATCGGTCTGCGGCTCAGCGACGAGGGTGAATCACTTGGAGTGGACGAGTCGGAACACGCAGAAACTGGCTACGATTTCGCCGCTCTCGGCGGAAACTCGGCGACTGCTCGTGTATCCGGCAAGGAGGGATGAGGAAATGAAGCTGATCACAGCAATTGTCAAGCCGTTCACTCTGGAGGACGTCAAGACGGGACTCGAGCAGGCGGGCGTCCTGGGCATGACCGTCAGCGAGGTCCAGGGGTACGGCCGGCAGAAGGGCCACACCGAGGTCTACCGAGGTGCCGAGTACTCGGTCGATTTCGTTCCGAAGGTCCGGGTCGAGGTCGTCGTGGACGACGCTGCTGTGGACAAGGTCGTCGAGGTGATCGTCGAAGCGGCACGCACCGGCAAGATCGGTGACGGCAAGGTCTGGGTCTCGCCGGTCGAGTCGGTCATCCGGGTGCGCACCGGGGAACGCGGCGCGGATGCGCTCTGACCCCAACGGGTCCGGTAAGACCGGCCCTGGTCCCGTCGCCAAGGCGACGGAACCAGGGCCGGTTGCGTCAGGCGGATCGGACGAAGCAGCGGACCTGGCCCGTGCACGCAGGCAACTGCTCACCGGCGGCTCCGAGACCGGCCCCGGCGCAAGGAATCCCGCAGGACACGGGCGTCGGCTCGACGCCGCAGCGCTCCGTCACGCGCTCGTGGACCTGCACGAGTTCTGGTTGACCACAAAGGGTGCCGAGCTGGGCATCAAGCCCGACAGCGGTTTCGCACTCGTCGCTGTCGGTGGGCTCGGACGGCGGGAACTTCTGCCGTATTCGGATCTCGACCTCCTCCTGCTTCACGACGACATGGATCCGGCAGTCGTCGCGCAGGTCGCCGACCAACTCTGGTATCCGTTGTGGGACGCGCACATCAAGCTCGACCACAGCGTCCGCACCATCCCTCAGGCACTACAGGTGGCGGACACGGACATCACCGCGGCTCTGGGAATGCTCGAGGCGCGTCATATCGTCGGCGACGTCGAGCTGACCAATCTGCTCATCAGCGGCGTCCGCAGGCAGTGGCGCACCGACATCCGCAACCGTTTCGACGGACTCATCGAGCAGACGCGGTCGCGCTGGGAACGCAGCGGCGAGATCGCCCACCGCGCAGAGCCCGACCTGAAGAGCGGTCGCGGTGGACTGCGGGACGTACAGTTGCTCAACGCGCTGTCCATCGCGCAGCTCACCGACGGCATGCCCGGGCTCGGTCCCGAGTCGCCCGGCGGGGGACTGGCACTCGCACATCGCCGGCTCCTCGACGTCCGCACCGAACTGCACCGGGTCGCGGGCCGCTCCCGCGATCAGCTGCGGGCGCAGGACGCCGACGAGATCGGCGCCGCACTGCGGATCGGCGATCGATTCGACCTCGCACGCATGCTCAGCGATGCCGCACGCACCATCAGCTATTCCGTCGACGTCGGTGTGCGGACGGCCGGGCACGCCCTGCCGCGGCGCGGTCTGGCGCGGTTGCGCCGACCACCGGTGCGACGGCCCCTCGACGAGGGTGTCGTCGAGCACGCCGGTGAAGTGGTGCTGGCGCGCGACGCCCGGCCGGCGAAGGATCCCGGCCTCGTGCTGCGGGTCGCGTCGGCGTCGGCGACGACGGGGATGCCGATGTCGGCGTCCACTCTGAATCGCCTGGCCGACAACGCTCCCGAGCTGCGCGAGCCGTGGCCGAAGGAGGCGCTGAACGATCTGCTGGTGATGCTGGGCTCGGGTAGCCGTGCCGTCGCGGCGATCGAAGCTCTCGATCGGACCGGCCTGTGGGGCAGGCTTCTTCCCGAGTGGGGTGCCGTCCGGGACCTGCCGCCGCGGGACGCGGTGCACACGTGGACGGTGGACCGTCATCTCGTCGAGACCGCTGCCTATGCCAGCGGGTTCACCACCCGCGTGGCCCGCCCGGACCTGCTGATGCTCGGCGCGTTACTGCACGACATCGGCAAGGGCCGCGGCGGCGACCACAGCGTGGTCGGCGCGGAACTGGCCACCCAGATCGGTAAGCGCCTCGGATTGTGGCCGTCGGACGTCGCGCTGCTGACGGCGATCGTGCGCCACCACCTGCTGCTGCCGCACACCGCGACCCGGCGGGACCTCGACGATCCCGAGACGGTCGAGCGGGTCGTGGAAGCGATCGGCGGCGACGGCGTCCTGCTGGAGTTGCTGCATGCGCTGGCGGAGGCCGATTCGCTGGCGACGGGTCCCGGTGTGTGGGGCGACTGGAAGTCGTCGCTGATCGGGGAACTCGTGCGCCGCTGCCGTCTGGTCATGGCGGGAGAGGTGCTTCCCGCACCCGATCCGCTCGATCCGGAACACGTGGCTCTGGCCGCGTCGGGTGGCGTGCACGTCGCGCTGGTTCCCGCCGACAGTCCCCACACGTATGTGGTGACGGTCATCGCACCCGATCAGCGGGGTCTGCTGTCGAAGGCGGCGGGCGTGCTCGCGCTGCACTCCCTGCGGGTCTACTCCGCGTCCCTGGGCAGCGCCGAGGGGTCGGCGGTCAACTCGTTCGTCGTGTCCCCGAGATTCGGGGCGCCGCCGCAAGCGGGTCTGCTGCGGCAGGAGCTGATCCGCGCGCTGGCGGGGGAGCTGAACCTGCTGGAGATGCTCACGGCCAAGGAAGAGGAGGCTCGCGAGAGCCAGCGCGTCGCCGCTGTGGAGGAACGGGGCGAAGCCGCGGTTCCGGTGCAGTACGCGCAGGCGCCGCCGCGGGTCATCTGGTTCGACACCGCATCGCCCGGCGAGGTCATCCTCGAGCTGAGGGCCGAGGACCGGCTGGGGCTGCTGTCCCGGCTCGCCGACGCGTTCGACACGTGCGGCGCGGACGTCCGCTGGGCGCGGGTGACCACCCTGGGTTCTTCGGTGATCGACTCGTTCTGCCTCGATCTCGGCGGCGGGGACACCCGGGCGAGCAGGGAACAGGTCGAGAGCGCGATCCTCGGCGTCGTTCCGCTCACGAAGCCGAAGAAGCAGGAGGGCAGCGGGGGAGAATGAACGGCAGGACGTGAGCGGCTAGGCTGGTGCCCGAGAATATCCACCGCATACTCGTATGACTTCAGGAGCGCACTCGGTGTTCGAATCCCTTTCCGACAGGTTGACCGGAACCCTCAAGGATCTGCGTGGCAAGGGTCGCCTTTCCGGAGCCGACATCGATGCCACCTGTCGTGAGATCCGGTTGGCCCTGCTCGAGGCAGACGTCGCGCTGCCGGTCGTCCGCGCGTTCATCGCCAAGATCAAGGAACGCGCCAAGGGCGTCGAGGTGTCGGCGGCGCTGAACCCGGCGCAGCAGGTCGTCAAGATCGTCAATGAGGAACTCGTCGGGATCCTCGGTGGCGAGACCCGCCGTCTGGTGTTCGCCAAGACGCCGCCGACGGTCATCATGCTCGCCGGTCTGCAGGGTTCCGGTAAGACGACGCTCGCCGGCAAGCTCGCGAAGTGGCTGCGCGACCAGGGGCACACCCCGCTGCTCGTCGCCTGCGACCTGCAGCGTCCCGGCGCCGTCACCCAGCTGCAGATCGTCGGCGAGAGGGCGGGCGCTACGGTGTTCGCTCCGCACCCCGGCACGTCCATCGGCGGCGGCGACAACGAGCTGGGCATCACCGCGGCCGACCCGATCGAGGTGGCCCGGGCAGGTGTCGAGGAAGCCCGCAGCAAGCAGTTCGACGTGGTGATCGTCGACACCGCGGGCCGCCTGGGTATCGACGCCGACCTGATGGCGCAGGCGGCGGGTATCCGCGACGCCGTGAACCCGGACGAGACGATCTTCGTTCTCGACGCGATGATCGGTCAGGACGCGGTCAGCACGGCCGAGGCGTTCCGTGAGGGTGTCGGATTCACCGGTGTCGTGCTCACGAAGCTCGACGGTGACGCCCGCGGTGGTGCGGCGCTCAGCGTCCGCGAGGTCACCGGGCAGCCCATTCTGTTCGCGTCCACGGGTGAGAAGCTCGAGGACTTCGACGTCTTCCATCCCGATCGCATGGCCAGCCGCATCCTCGGCATGGGTGACGTCCTCAGCCTGATCGAGGCGGCCGAGCAGCACTTCGACGCCGAGCAGGCCGAGGCCACGGCCCAGAAGATCGGCTCGGGACAGCTCACGCTGGAGGACTTCCTCGAGCAGATGATGGCCGTCCGCAAGATGGGCCCCATCGGCAACCTCCTGGGCATGCTCCCGGGTGCCGGACAGATGAAGGACGCTCTCGCGAACGTCGACGAGAAGCAGCTCGACCGGGTGCAGGCCATCATCCGCGGCATGACCCCCGCCGAGCGCGACGATCCCAAGATCATCAACGCGTCCCGCAGGCTGCGGATCGCCAACGGTTCGGGCGTCAAGGTCTCCGACGTCAACCAGCTCGTCGACCGTTTCTTCGAGGCCCGCAAGATGATGGCCGCGATGGCCGGGCGAATGGGCATGCCCGGCTCGCGGAAGCAGCAGCGCAGCAAGAAGGGCAAGAAGGGCAAGAAGGGTGGCAAGGGCCCGACGCCGCCGAAGGTGCGCGGAGGATTCCCCGGCGGCCTGCCCGGCGGGTTCCCGGGAATGCCGCCCGGCGGTCTCCCCGCGGGGATGCCCGATCTGTCGAACATGCCGAAGGGCCTCGACGAATTGCCGCCCGGGCTCGAGGGCATCGACCTGTCCCAGCTGAAGCTGCCGAAGAAGTAGCCGATGGCCGCACTGCACTTCCGGGGCACCGGTCTGCCCGACGAACAGCCGGTCGAGTTCTGGGTCGACGGCGGTGTGATCTCGACGGAACCGGTTCCCGGCGCCGAGACCGTCTGCGAATCGGGATGGATCGTGCCCGGTCTCGTCGACGCCCACTGCCACGTCGGCATCCGGTTCGGCGGCGGCGGTGGCGAGAGCGTCGAGGGGTTGATCGCGCAGGCGGAGACCGAGCGTGACTGTGGGGTCCTGCTGATCCGCGACGCGGGTTCGCCGGTCGACACCCGGTTCGTCGACGATCGTCCCGACCTGCCGAGGATCATCCGCGCCGGGCAGCACATCGCAGCCCCCAAGCGCTACATCCGCGGACTGCCGGTCGATCTGGAGGACGAGTCGCAACTGCCGGACGAGGTGGTGCGCCAGGCCCGGGCCGGTGACGGGTGGGTCAAGCTCGTCGGCGACTGGATCGACCGCTCCGCGGGCGACCTGGCGCCGTTGTGGAGCGACGACATCCTCGTCGAAGCGATCGCGGCCGCACACCGCGAAGGGGCTCGCGTCACCGCGCACGTCTTCGCCGAGGATGCGCTTCCCGGTCTGATCAACGCCGGAATCGACTGCATCGAGCACGGCACCGGGCTCACCGACGAGACGATCGAGCTGATGGTCTCGCACGGAACCGCCCTCGTCCCGACGCTGATCAACATCGCGACGTTCCCGGACATCGCCGAGTCCGCCTCGCGGTTCCCGATCTACGCCGCGCACATGCGTGACCTGCACTCGCGGGTGAAGGACACCATCGGTGCCGCTCACGACGCGGGGATCCCGATCTACGCCGGCACCGACGCCGGCGGATCGATCGTCCACGGACGCATCGCCGACGAGGTCGAGGAACTGAAGGCGGTCGGACTGACCCCGTCCGAGGCGCTCGGCGCCGCATGCTGGGACGCGCGCGCGTGGCTCGGACATCCGGGAGTGGAAGCGGGTGCGCCCGCGGATCTGCTGGTCTTCCGGAACGACCCGCGCGCGAGCAGCGACGCCCTCGCCGCGCCCGACGTCGTGGTGCTGCGGGGCACCGTCGTCAAGACCCGATGACCTGGTTTCCCCCTGACGGTGTTCGTCTGGCAGAATGAACCGCTGTTCGTCGCATCCGGTCACGCACCGCGCGGCGGTCACAGGTTAGAGGCAAAACCGGGCGCGCTATTCCTGCGCGTCGCCGAATTGCACGTGACACGTGAGCACACTCGTGTGCGCACTGAAGGAGAAGTACAGCAGTGGCTGTCAAGATCAAGCTCACCCGGCTCGGCAAGATCCGGAACCCGCAGTACCGCATCGTCGTCGCCGACTCCCGCACCCGCCGCAACGGCCGTGCGATCGAGACCATCGGCAAGTACCACCCCAAGGAAGAGCCCTCGCTGATCGAGGTCGATTCCGAGCGCGCTCAGTACTGGCTCGGCGTCGGCGCCCAGCCCACCGAGCCCGTCGAGGCCATCCTCAAGATCACCGGTGACTGGCAGAAGTTCAAGGGCCTGCCGGGCGCCGAGGGCACCCTCCGCGTCAAGGAAGCCAAGCCCTCCAAGCTGGAGCTGTTCCAGGCTGCGCTCGCGCAGGCCGAGAACGAGCCCGTCGGCGAGGCCATCACGCCCAAGAAGAAGAAGGCGAAGGCCGAGGACGCCGAGGCTGCTGCCGACGCTCCCGCCGAGGCTGCTGCAGAGTCCGAGGCTGCTGACAAGTGAGTGCCGTCGTCGCCGATGCCGTGGAGCACCTCGTTCGTGGCATCGTCGCCAACCCCGACGACGTTCGTGTCGAGCTGATCACCGGGCGTCGGGGGCGCACTGTCGAGGTGCACGTCAACCCTGACGATCTCGGCAAGGTCATCGGCCGTGGTGGTCGCACCGCGACCGCTCTGCGGACGCTGGTCTCCGGTATCGGTGGCCGCGGGATCCGTGTCGACGTCATCGACACCGATCAGTAGAGGCCTTACAGCAGTGGAGCTCGTCGTCGGCCGTGTCGCCAAGTCGCACGGCATCAAGGGTGAGATCGTGGTCGAGGTTCGCACCGACGAACCCGACGATCGATTCGCCGTGGGTGCCGTGCTGCGGGGACACAAGCCGCGCGAGCAGACTGTGAGCACATACACGGTGGAAGCCGCCCGGGACCATTCCGGGCGGCTTCTGCTGCGCCTCGAGGGTGTGTCGGACCGCACCGCGGCGGATGCCCTGCGGGGCACCCTGTTCGTCATCGACAGCGCCGAACTCGAGCCGTCCGACGACCCCGACGAGTTCTACGATCACGAACTCGAGGGACTGTCGGTGCGCCTCGCGGACGGCACCGAGGTGGGCACCGTCATCGAGGTATTGCATTCCGCGGCAGGCGAATTGCTCTCGGTCCGCCGGGCCGGCGAACAGTCCGGCGAACTTCTCGTCCCGTTCGTGGCCGCGATCGTCACGTCGGTGTCCGTCGCCGACGGCATCGTCGAGATCGATCCGCCGGAAGGGTTACTCGATCCCGACTTCGGTGAATCCGCCGACGGGAAGTGAGTCGGTAGCCATGCGTCTCGACGTGGTCACCATCTTCCCCGAGTACCTCGAACCGCTTCGAGCGGCGTTGCTCGGCAAGGCCATCGACAAAGGCCTCATCTCCGTCGACGTGCACGATCTGCGGGACTGGACGCACGACGTCCACAAGGCCGTCGACGATTCTCCGTACGGCGGCGGGCCGGGGATGGTCATGAAACCCACCGTGTGGGGGCCCGCCCTCGACGACGTCCTCGCCGCGGGCGACGGCGACACGGACACGCTGCTGGTCGTCCCCACCCCGGCCGGTGTTCCTTTCACGCAGGCCACCGCCGAGCGCTGGGCGGGGGAGAAGCACATCGTCTTCGCCTGCGGACGTTACGAAGGCATCGATCAGCGCGTGTTCGACGACGCCGCCCGCCGGGTGCGCGTCGAAGAGGTGAGCATCGGCGACTACGTCCTCATCGGGGGCGAGGCGGCCGTGCTGGTGATGACCGAGGCGTTCGTGCGCCTGATTCCCGGAGTCCTCGGCAATCAGCAGTCGCACCAAGAAGATTCGTTCTCCGACGGCCTCCTCGAAGGTCCCAGCTACACGCGGCCGGCGACGTGGCGCGGACTCGACGTCCCGCCGGTCCTGCTGTCGGGTGATCACGCGAAGGTGGCTGCGTGGCGACGGGAGCAGTCGCTGCAACGCACCGCCGAACGCCGCCCGGACCTGTTGCCCTGAACCGGCTTCCGGGCCTGCCGCAGCTCTAACCCTGGGGCTGCGCCCAGTCGTCGACGACACCGGTGGGGAACAGCGACTTCACGAATCCGGTCATCGTGTCCCGTGCATGCCGGGCGCTGGAATCCTCGGTGACATCCGTGATCGCGGTGTCCGGGTACGACTCCTCGTCGTCCTCGTACCGGATGTCCTCCCGCGACGCGACGGCCACGATGTAGCGGTTGTCGTCACCGATCAGGCCGGTCGACACGTGGATCCACCGATCTCCCACACAGCACATCCAACCCTGCTTCACCCCGACGACGTTCTCGCCGGGCAACCCGTCGGGGATGCCGAACCGCTGGTCGTAACCGTCGATCCCCGCGGGTGTCGACGAGCGCAGGTAGCCGACGAATTCGGCGATGCGATCCGCGCCCAGGCCGTCGCGATCGTCGAGAAGCCCGGCATAGAACGTCACGAGGTCGGCGGCGGTCGTCTCGGTGTTCCACCACAATCCGTCCCAGGGTGGGGTGGTCGCGGCGAGTCCGTACCGCCCGGCGACGTCGACGACGACGTCCGAGCCGCCGAGATCGTCCCAGAGAGTGTTGGCCGCGTCGTCGTCGGACGATTCGAGCATCCGCTTCAGGAGGACACGGTCGAAGTCGGACAGCGGCCGCTCACCGAGCGCGTCGAGGTGATACATCTGGGCGGCGATGAACAGCTTGGCCAACGACGCCGTTTCGACGGGTTCGGTCGCGGCACCCTCCAGATAGCTGCCGGTGGCGCGGTCCAGAACAGCGATCGACATGTCGGCGCCGCGTTCGGCGGACGCCGTCGCGACCGCCGCCGAGATGCGTTCGGCGAGGGGTGCGGAAACGGGAACTCGCGCGGAGGGGAACGGCTCCGGGCTCACGGTCACGCCGTCCCCCGCCGGCGGGTCGTCGGCCGGGAGGAGGTCGGGGGTGGCGACGGCCGGTGACGTCGCCGGGATGTCGACCACGGAGTTCGTCTCGGTCGGGATGGTGCAGGCCGACGCAACCAGCACGAAGACCATGACCGTCAGGCATCGGATCAGCCTGGACATGAAATTCTCCCGAGATTTCCGTGACGGCCTCACCGCCGACGATATTGTCTCAGAGTAGCGGTAGGGTCCATTTCCGTGACTCTCAAGACCGTGAACCAGCGCATTGCCGAGGAACTCGACGTCCGGGAGGGACAGGTCGCGGCCGCCGTGGACCTCCTCGACGGTGGAGCCACCGTGCCCTTCATCGCCCGGTACCGCAAGGAAGTCACCGGAACGCTCGACGACGCTCAGCTCCGCCAACTCGAGGAACGCCTGCGCTACCTGCGGGAACTGGACGAGCGCCGGGTCGCCGTGCTCGAGTCGATCGACTCGCAGGGCAAGCTCGACGACCAGCTGCGTGGGCAGATCATGACCGCCGACACGAAGGCGCGCCTCGAGGACATCTACCTGCCGTTCAAGCCGAAGCGGCGCACCAAGGCGCAGATCGCCCGCGAGGCCGGTCACGAACCCGTCGCCGACGCACTGATCACCGATCCCTCCACTGATCCGGCGTCCTACACGGCCGAACAGCTCGAGGGTGCGCGCGCGATCCTCGTCGAGCGTTTCGCCGAAGACGCAGACCTGGTCGGTGAGCTCCGCGAGCTGATGTGGACCCGCGGGCAGCTGGTGTCCGCGGTCCGTAAGGGCAAGGAGACCGAGGGTGCGAAGTTCGCCGACTACTTCGAGTTCTCCGAGCCGTTCGGCAAGCTCCCGTCCCACCGGATCCTGGCAGTGTTGCGCGGCGAGAAGGAAGAGGTGCTCACACTCACCCTGGCACCCGACACGGAGGAGCCCGTCCCCGGCGAGCCGACCGTCTACGAGGGCCGGATCGCCGGCCGGTTCGGCATCGCCGACCGCGGCAGGCCCGCCGACCGGTGGCTGCTCGACACCGTGCGGTGGGCGTGGCGCACCAAGATGATCGTCACGCTGGGCATCGACACCCGGATGCGCCTGCGGCAGTCGGCGGAGAAGGACGCCGTCGACGTGTTCGCCAACAACCTGCGCGACCTGCTGCTGGCAGCGCCTGCCGGTACCCGCGCCACGATGGGCCTCGACCCCGGCTTCCGGACCGGGACGAAAGTCGCGGTCGTGGACGCCACCGGCAAGGTCGTGGCCCACGACACGATCTATCCGCATCAGCCCCAGAACAAGTGGGACGCCTCCCTGGCCATTCTCGCCGGTCTCGTCGCCAAACACGGCGTGGAACTCGTCGCCATCGGGAACGGCACCGCCTCCCGCGAGACGGATGCGCTCGCGACCGAGCTGATCGCCAAGTCGGGTGCCACCAACCTGACGAAGATCGTGGTGTCCGAGGCCGGCGCGTCCGTGTACTCGGCGTCCGCGTACGCCTCGGCGGAGCTGCCCGACCTCGACGTATCGATCCGCGGAGCAGTCTCCATCGCGCGACGTCTGCAAGACCCTCTCGCCGAACTGGTGAAGATCGACCCGAAGTCGATCGGCGTCGGGCAGTACCAGCACGATGTGTCGGAGACGCTGCTCGCGCGGTCGCTCGGTGCCGTCGTCGAGGACGCGGTGAACGCGGTCGGCGTCGACGTGAACACCGCGTCGGTGCCGCTGCTGTCCCGCGTGTCCGGTATCGCCGGTTCGCTCGCAGAGAGCATCGTCGCGCACCGGGACCAGAACGGCCCGTTCCGCAGCCGCAAGGGACTCAAGGACGTCGCGCGGCTCGGTCCGAAGGCGTTCGAGCAGTGCGCGGGCTTCCTGCGCATCCCCAACGGGGACGACCCCCTCGACGCGTCCAGCGTCCACCCCGAGGCCTACCCGGTGGTGCGCAAGATCGTCGGCGCCAGCGGCACCGGCGTGCGCGAGATCATCGGCAACACGTCCGCGCTCCGCAGCCTGAACCCGGCGGACTTCGTCGACGACCGGTTCGGTCTGCCCACGGTCACCGACATCATCGGTGAGCTCGAGAAGCCCGGCCGCGACCCCCGCCCGGAGTTCAAGACGGCCACGTTCGCCGCCGGCATCGAGAAGGTGTCGCACCTGAAGCCGGGGATGACGCTCGAGGGCGTCGTCACCAACGTTGCGGCGTTCGGCGCGTTCGTCGATATCGGCGTTCACCAGGACGGCCTCGTTCACGTGTCCGCGATGTCCCACAACTTCGTCAAGGACCCGCGGGACGTCGTCAAGTCGGGTGACGTCGTGAAGGTGAAGGTCCTCGAGGTGGACGAGGCGCGTCAGCGCATCGGCCTGACGCTGCGGCTCGACGACGAGGTCGGGGCCGGCCGCAAGAACGACGGTCCCCGCGGCGGAGGCGCGCAGCGGCAGGACCGGCGGGGCGGCGGGCAGCCGCAGGATCGGCGCGGCGGCAAGCCGCAGCAGCAGGGTGGACGCGATCGCGGGCGTGACTCCCGCCCGGCGCCCGGCGGTTCGATGGCCGACGCGCTGCGGAAGGCGGGGTTCGGCAAGTAGAGGTCACCATCCCGACACGAGCCACCACTTTTCGATGGAGTGACCAGTTCTTTACTGGGATAGTGGATGCCGATGTACGAATGGCTGGATCGGGAAATCGTCGGGCACGGGCGCCTGCCTCTGCTCTTTTTCCTGCTCGGGTTTCTCGCGGCGTTCCTGTTCATCCGGTTGAGCGTGCGGATGATCCGCGCCGAGGTGTCGTGGTGGCCGGGCAACGTGAAACCCGGCGGGCATCACGTCCACCACGTGGTGTTCGGCGTCGTGACGATGCTCGTGTCGGGAGTGTCCCTCATCGCCGTGTACGAGGACGGCACCCAGACCACCGGCGCCGTCCTCGCCACGTTCTTCGGGATCGGCGCCGCGCTGGTGCTGGACGAGTTCGCGCTGATCTTCTACCTGCAGGACGTGTACTGGGCGGATGAGGGCCGGACGTCGGTCGATGCCGTGTTCGTGGCGATCGCGGTGACGGGTCTGCTGCTGCTCGGACTCCGGCCGCTCGAACTGATCAACGTCACCGACTTCCGGGACTCGCCGGATCCGTGGGTGCGGGTCGCAATCGGGTTGTCGTCCGTGATCAACCTGCTCATCGCGGCGGTGGTGCTGCTGAAGGGCAAGATCTGGACGGGGTTGCTCGGCCTGTTCATCTTTCCGATCCTGCTGATCGGGGCGCTCCGTTTGAGCCGGCCGAGCGCACCGTGGGCCCGGTGGCGCTACACCTCCAAGCCGAAGCGGATGCTCCGCGCACTCGAACGGGAGCGGAAGTGGCGTCGGCCGGTCATCCGCGCCAAGATCTTCGTGCAGGACTTCATCGCGGGAACTCCCAGCGCGGTACACGTGAAGGAAGCCGCGGAGCATGCCAGGGTGGCGGCGGAGGTCGAACTCGACCACGTGGTGCACGCGGCGCCGCCGCCGATTTCTCTTCACCCGGTGGCGTCTGGCACAATGGACGGGTTGCCTGGACCAGGCAGCAGTACTTGATCTGGGCACGAACCAGACGAGCACCGGTGTTCTTCGAACGTCCGGGTGCCGCTCGGTTCCTCTGCTCCTGCGAAAACGCAAGGATGGAACACCGATGAACACTCTCGATTTCCTGGACAAGAAGTCCCTCCGCGACGACATTCCCGAGTTCCGTCCCGGCGACACCCTCAACGTGCACGTCAAGGTCATCGAAGGCTCGAAGGAGCGCGTGCAGGTCTTCAAGGGCGTCGTGATCCGCCGTCAGGGCGGCGGCGTCCGCGAGACCTTCACCGTCCGCAAGGTCTCCTTCGGTGTCGGCGTCGAGCGCACCTTCCCGGTACACAGCCCCAACCTGGCGCAGATCGAGGTCGTCACCCGCGGTGACGTCCGTCGCGCCAAGCTGTACTACCTCCGCGATCTGCGTGGCAAGGCCGCCAAGATCAAGGAAAAGCGCTGACCTTTCCGATGAGCCCGGCACTGCGTACTCGCAGTGCCGGGCTAATCTGATTTCGTGACAGATTCTTCGAAGGAGCGGGCATTGTCGTCGGAATCCGAGACCACCGGCGATTCGGCCGCCACCTCCGCCTTGAACGGCGGAGCGGCGGAGCCCGAGAAGAAGCCCCGCTCCTTCCTCCGCGAGTTGCCGATCCTGATTCTGGTCGCGCTCGTTCTGAGTTTCCTGTTGCAGACGTTCGTCGCCCGGGTGTATCTCATTCCGTCCGAATCGATGGAACCGACGCTGCACGGGTGCGCGGGCTGCACCGGCGACCGCATCGTGGTCGAGAAGATCGGTTACCGCTTCGGTGAAGCGCAACCGGGTGACGTCATCGTGTTCCGCGGCCCCGATTCGTGGTCACAGGATTTCGTCTCCACCCGGTCCTCCAACGTGGTGATCCGCGGTGCGCAGGAACTCGGTTCCCTCGTCGGACTCGTCCCCCCGGACGAGAACGACCTCGTCAAGCGTGTGATCGCCACCGGCGGTCAGACCGTCGAATGCTGCGACGACCAGGGCCGGATCCTGGTCGACGGCAAGCCGCTCGACGAGCCCTACGTCGTCATGGATTTCCCGTTCGTCCCCGGCTCCCAGGCCTGCGACACAGCACTGAAGTCGGCGCGCTGCTTCGGTCCGGTCACCGTGCCCGACGGGCACCTGTGGGTGATGGGCGACAATCGCAGCAACTCCGCGGACTCGCGGTACCACGTGGGCGACGACATGCAAGGCACCATCCCGCTCGACAACGTGATCGGTAAGGCCGTCTTCATCGCGTTGCCGCCGTCGCGGATGGGCACGATCAGTTCACCCGATATCCAGGGCAAGTGACTTCCTGGCCTCCACGCACCGTCATTCGCAGGTCGTCCGGTCTGCGGACAATGGAGTCGGCCCTGGTCCGTAGCGGCCTCGGGCCGGTGGCCGGTGTCGACGAGGCAGGCCGGGGCGCGTGTGCGGGGCCGCTCGTCGTGGCGGCCTGCGTGCTCGCGCCGAAGCCGTATCCGGCGCTGGCGCGCCTCGACGATTCGAAGAAGCTCACCGAACGCACGCGTGAAGAGCTGTTCCCGGCCATCACCCGGCTCGCGGTGGCGTGGAGCGTCGTATCTTTTCCGGCCGAGGAAGTCGACCGGATGGGTGTGCACGTAGCCAACATCGAGGGCATGCGACGTGCCGTCGCCGGGCTCTCGACCACCCCGGGTTACGTTCTCACCGACGGCTTCCGCGTCCCGGGCCTGCCGGCCCCGTCGCTGCCGGTGATCGGCGGCGACGCCGCGGCGGCATGCATCGCGGCGGCGAGCGTGCTGGCCAAGGTCTCTCGTGACCGGGTGATGGTCGCGATGGACGAGACACATCCCGGTTACGGTTTCGCGATCCACAAGGGGTACAACACGCCCGCGCACCTGGCGGCTCTCGAGAAGCTGGGCCCGTGCCCGGAGCACCGCCGCTCGTGGTCGAACGTCGCCGCGCTGATACACCGAGTGGATAACAGTTCCGGAAGTGCGAGATGATGACAATTCACACCAGAGCAGGAGGACTCCGAGACCGATGAGTGCCGAGGATCTCGAGAAGTACGAAACCGAGATGGAGCTGTCGCTCTACCGCGAGTACCGGGACATCGTCGGTCAGTTCTCCTATGTCGTGGAGACGGAGCGCCGGTTCTATCTGGCCAACTCGGTGGAGTTGCTGCCGCACAACGCGGACGGAGAGATTTACTTCGAGCTGCGGATGTCCGATGCGTGGGTGTGGGACATGTACCGCCCCGCGCGTTTCGTGAAGTATGTCCGCGTCATCACGTTCAAGGACGTGAACATCGAGGAGCTCGACAAGCCGGACCTGCGGCTCCCCGACAACGGTCTGTCCTGACGATCCGGAGTTCTCGTCCGCGTACGATCATCCGATGACCGGACCGAGGCGCGTCGCGCTGGCTCTGGGTAGCGGCGGTGCGCGGGGATACGCCCACATCGGAGCGATCCAGGTACTCGAGGAGCGCGGATTCGAGATCGTCGGTGTCGCAGGCTCGTCGATGGGTGCCCTGGTGGGTGGACTCCACGCAGCGGGCAAGCTCGACGACTTCACCCGGTGGGCGATCGGCCTGACCCAGCTCGACGTCGTGCGTCTTCTCGACCTGTCGGTGTCCGCACCCGGAGCCATCCACGCCGAGAAGATCCTGCAACGGGTCAGGGAGATACTCGGCGAGATCCGCATCGAAGACCTTCCGATTCCGTATACGGCCGTGGCCACCGATCTCGCTGCGGGCCGGTCGGTGTGGTTCCAGCGAGGGCCCGTCGACGCGGCGATCCGTGCGTCGATCGCCATCCCCGGCGTCATCACGCCGTATGTGCTCAACGGCCGAGTCCTCGCCGACGGTGGGGTGCTCGACCCTTTGCCGATGGCGCCGCTCGTCTCCGTGAGCGCCGACCTGACCGTCGGAATCAGCCTGAGCGCCGAGGATCGGGACGGGCGCTCGCTGTCACCGGAGAACGTCAGCGCCGATTCGCGGCCGGTGGACGAATGGGTGGCGCGCTTCCGCCGGAGCGCCGCGCAGCTGCGTGACCTGGACATCGTGCGGTCGGTCGTGGGGCGGTTCGGCGCTGCGCAGACCGACCCGGATCCGTCGGACGAGCAGGACGGCCAGGTGATCGGCGATCAGACAGTGGTCGAGGGCGACGCCGTGGCCGTCCCGAAGTTCAGCCGGTTCGCGGTGATGAACCGTTCGCTCGACGTGATGCAGGCGACGTTGGCTCGCTATCAGCTCGCCGCGTATCCACCGGACGTGCACGTTCTGGTGCCCCGGAACGCGTGCCGCAGTCTCGACTTCCATCGTGCCGCCGAGATGATCGAACTGGGTCGGGTTCTCACCGGGCGTGCGCTCGACGACGCCGGTCTCGTCTCGCCGGCAGCCGCTGTGTCTCCGGCAGATTCGGACGGCGAGCCCACCTGACAGGTGGAAGGGCCGGTGCTGCATACGCAGCACCGGCCCTTCCCGTCGCGGGGATGTCAGCTCGAGGCCGGAGCCCGGGCGGCGCCCAGGTCGCCCACCGATTCGTCGGACTCGCCGTCGACGTGATCGACGTGCTGCGGCGCCATGAGCAGGCAGAGAATGCTGACCGCGCACATTCCGATCAGGAGGCCGATCACCGGCCACACGCTGCCGGTTGCCTGGAACATGAGCGTGGACACCAACGGGGACAGCCCACCGAAGATCGCGCCCGCGCCCTGGTAGGCGAGGGAGATGCTGGTGTACCGGGCCTGCGGCCGGAACATCTGCGACAGCACCGCCGCGATCGGGCCGTACGTCGCGGCCAGGACGAGCCGCATGACGGCGAAGGTCAGGAAGATCAGGATCACCGACCCGGATTTGAGGACCAGGAACTGTGGTGCGGCGAGCACCGCGACGGCCAGCAGTCCGTAGATCACCACGCGGATCCGGCCGACCTTGTCGCCGAGCCACGCCACCCCGAGCGTGGCGATCAATTCCACCACCGCGGCCACGCTGAGCGCGTTGAGGACGAGTGTCTCGGACAGCCCGACGTCCGGGTCGGTGGCGTACGCCGTGATGAACGTTGTCACGAGGTAGTAGCCACCCACCGCGACGGGCAGGATGCCCATGCCGAGCAGGATCGGGCGCCAGTTGGTGACGATGGCGTACTTCAGCGGCAGCGCTTCGGGTTCGGTCGCCGTCTGCACCTCGGACTCGAAGACGGGAGATTCCTCCACCTTCAGTCGCACCAGCAGACCCACGCCGATCAGCAGCGCCGAGCACAGGAACGGCAGCCGCCACGCCCAGTCCCGCAGGGCGTCGTCGCCGAAGGTCGAGAGGACACTGAAGAACCCGGTGGCGAGCAGCGCGCCTGCGGGGTTACCCAGCTGTGCGAATCCGCCGTAGAACGTCTTCTTGTCCTCGGGCGCGTGTTCGACCGCCATCAGCACGGCGCCACCCCATTCGCCGCCCACCGCGAAGCCCTGCACGAAGCGCAGCATCACGAGCAGCAGCGGCGCCCAGAACCCGATCTGCGCGTACGTCGGCAGGGCGCCGATCAGGAACGTGCCCGCGCCCATCAGGGTGAGCGTCACGACGAGCGCCGTCCGCCGGCCGACCCGGTCGCCGACATGTCCGAAGACGATGCCGCCGAGCGGGCGGGCGAAGAAGCCCACCGCGTAGGTGGCGAACGCGGCGGCGATGCCGGTCAGGCGGTCGGTGTCGGAGGGGAAGAAGATCTCACCGAACACCAGGGCCGCCGCCGTGGCGTACACGTAGAAGTCGTACCACTCGATGGTGGTGCCGACGAAGGCCGCGAAACCCGCCCTGCGGGCCTTGGCGATCTGGGTGTCGTGACTCATGACTGATCCTCGGTGGTTGCAATGGTCGAGAATAGGTCGCTGCGGGTGGAATGCGCCAATTCGCCGTCGATCCACGTTTCACGAACCTCGATGTCGGCAATGGTGTGCGGGTCGACGGTGAGAGGGTCGGAGCCGAGGACCACGAAATCGGCGCGCTTGCCGGGGGAGATGCTGCCGAGTTCGGATTCCCTTCCGAGCGCGCGGGCCCCGTTCAGCGTGTGCGCGGTGAGCGCCTGGGCAGCGGTCAGCCGCAACGCGTTCGAGCCGAGCTGATGTCCCTGCCGGGTGATGCGGGTGACGGCGGCCTGGATCGCCTCGAGTGGTTTGGGCTCGGCGACGGGTGCGTCGGAACTGATCGTGACCGGCACGCCGGCTTCGACGAATTCCCCGAGGGGATTGAAACGCTCACCCGGCGTGCCGATGGCCGCGGTCACGCCCTCGCCCCAGTTGTAGTAGTGCTGCGGCTGGTTGACGGGGTACACCCCGAGTGCGTGCATCCGCGTGATCTGCTCGGGGGTCGGCAACCCGCAGTGCTCGATGCGATGACGGGCATCGGCGTCGGGATGCGCCTTCTGCGCGGCCTCGATCGCGTCGAGGACCATGTCGATGGCGGTCGGCGACTGCGCATGCGTCGCGGTCTGCAGGCCGACGGTGTGTGCCTTCGCGATCAGCGCCGCATAGTCGGCGGGCTCGTGATAGAGCTGCCCGGTCCGGCATGGGTCGCCCACGTACCCATCAGGGAAGTAGGCGGTCCAACCGCCGAGAGTGCCGTCGGCGTAGAACTTGATCCCGCCGAACGCGAGACGTGAGTTGCCGAACGCACCGTGCAGCCCGGTGTCGAGCGCGTGATCGAGCAGGTGGCTGAGCAGGTACATGCTCACCCGGGTCTCGAGCCGGCCCTGCTCCGCCAGGCGCAGGTACATGTCGAACTCGCGCCGCGTCACCTGGCAGTCGCCGATCGTGGTCACGCCGCCCTCGAGGAACTTCTCCTGCGCCACGGAGAGCTGTCGCAGATGCTCCTCGGGTTCGTCCTCGAGGTGAAAATTCGGGCCGTGATGACCGACCTTGACGCCGTTCACGCCGGTGAGGATGTTGCAGGCGGCATCGGACAGTTCGCCGGTCAGCTCGCCGTCCGCGTCGCGGAAGAACTCGCCGCCGGGCGGATTCGGGGTGTCGCGGGTGACGCCGTGGAGTTCGAGGGTGAACGTGTTGACAACGCCGCCGTGACCGCTGGCGTTCATCAGGTAGACCTCGCGGTCGGTACCGACCTGATCGAGTTCCTCCTTCGTGGGATGACGGCCCTCGACGAGGTTGCGGTGCTCGTAGCCGTACCCGCGCACCGGGATCCCGGCAGGCTGATTCCCCGATGCCTCCTGCAGCAGCGCGACGATCTCGGGAATGGTGCATGCCTTCTCGGGGCCGCAGTCCACCCAGCTGAGCATCTGGCCGTACATCAGGGGGTGGGCGTGCGGATCGACGAACCCGGGTACGACGGTCGCCCCGGCGAGATCGATGACGTCCGTCGTCCGGGTGCCGATCCTCCGCGCTTCCTCACGACATTCCGCAACGGTGCCGACCGCGGCGAAGCGATTGCCGTAGACGAGGAAGGCCTCGGCGCCCTCGGTGTCTGCGTCCACGGTGCGGAGCGTGCCGCCGGTGAAGACGGTGGCGGTGGCGTCGAGGGGGGACGCCTCGTGGTGGAACAGCTTGCGCATGGGGATCCTTCGAGATGGTGGTGTGGGTCACGTTCCGGTTGGGAGGGAAAATTACGCCCTGACCAGCGGCTGCGCAATACATCAAAGTTTAGGACCGAGCAGTCGACGGCGAATGTGTTCGATATATGGAGCAGATTTGCACCGATTCGCAGAATCTGGAGGTATGTGCGATTCTTCTTCTCTGTCGGAAGTGCAGAAAGAAATCGAGAAATCTCCGGGCATCATGACTGTCGAACTGGATTCCAAGCTCATCGCGGCGTTGCAGTCGAACGGTCGCGCAACCTATCGGGAGCTCGCCGCGACCGTCGGAGCACCACGCGCCGCGGTGTCCACGCGCGTCCAGATGCTCCTCGACACCGGCACGGTGAGCGTCGTTGCCGTCGCCCACCCCGAGTTGCTGGGCCTCAAGGCGATGGCACACCTGTCCGTCGCCGTGTCGGGGCCGGTGGGTCCCGTGGCCGAGGTGCTCTGCGCGTCGGAGGCGGCCGTGTACATTTCCGCTGTGAGCGGGCAGTACAACATCATCGCCGAACTGCGCGTCCCCAGCCAGCGGGACCTCTACGACGCCATCGCCGCGATCCGTGCGGAACCCGGTGTCCGCACCGTCAACACGCTCTTCTACGCCGATGTCATCAAGGGAATTTTCATGCCCAAGAGCGCATTACGGGCCGACGTTCGACTGGACGCGAAAGACGTCGCGCTCATCGAGCTACTGGAACGGAACGGGCGGATGCCGTTTCTGGAACTGGCCGAACGCACCGGGCTCTCACCGAGCGCGGCGCGGAATCGCGTGAACCATCTGATCGACAGCACCGCGTTGCGCGTCGGAGCCGTCGTGAGGCGCCGCGGTGGCGGCAGAACCCTCGCCATGGGCATCGGTGTCAGCCTCGGATCGCGGGATCGGGAGGCGTGCGCGCAGATCGAGGACCTGCCGGGTATCGAGTTCCTGGCGCGGACACTCGGCAGATTCGACCTGATCGGCACGGTCGCCGCCGATTCGTCGGGTGACCTCTACTCTCTTGCCGAGCACATCCGGACGATCGACGGTGTGATGGCCTTGGAGACCTGGACGCATCTCGAGGTGTTCAAGGAGCACTACGCCCGTAGCCTCGACGTCCGCGGCTAGGAGCATCCCGGAAGCGAGTCACTTCGGCCGGGCAACTGTGAGACGATCGGCCGATGCGCCTCGGGTTGCACGCACTCGGGATCGGCACCGGCGCTCGTCGCGCGGTGATCGACTCGGTCGCGGATGCCGCCGAGAACAGCGGATTCGCCACGCTGTGGGCAGGCGAGCACGTCGTGATGGTGGACCGGTCGGAGTCGCGGTATCCGTACGCGGACGACGGCCGGATCGCGGTCCCCGCCGTCGCGGATTGGCTCGACCCGATGATCGGGCTGAGCTTCGCCGCCGCTGCCACCCACACGATCGGCGTGGCCACCGGGGTGCTGCTACTGCCCGAACACAATCCTGTCCTCATGGCCAAGCAGGCCGCGACGTTGGATCTGATGAGTGGTGGCCGGCTGACGCTCGGCGTCGGCATCGGCTGGTCCCGGGAGGAATTCGCTGCGCTCGGCATTCCGTTCGAGGGACGTGGCGAGCGCGCCGCCGAATACGTCGCGGCGATGCGCACGCTGTGGCGTGACGACGTCGCGACGTTCGAGGGTGAGTTCGTCCGCGTCGATTCGGTGCGGGTCAATCCGAAACCCGTGCGCGATCGCCGGATTCCGGTCGTGCTCGGCGGCAACAGTGACGCGGCACTCCGCCGGGTCGCGGCGTGGGGTGACGGCTGGTACGGGTTCAATTTGGACGGCATCGACGCCGTCACCGAACGGATCCGGACGATCCACGCACTGTGCCGGGGCGCGGGGCGCGACACGGAGGAGTTGCGCCTGGCCGTCGCCCTGCGGAAAGTGGACCCGTCCGACGTCGACGCGCTGGCCGACGCGGGAGTCGACGAACTCGTCCTCGTCGAGTCGCCACCCGGGGATCCCGGTGAGGCCGCCGACTGGGTGGCATCGCTCGCGCGCCGATGGATGCCCGCTGTCGGCTGACCGTTCGATTACCGGCTTGACAGGCCTGACCTGGGACTTTGGGTGAAACACCTCCCGCACAGTGCCGAGTTGTCCACAACGTGCACTTCATCCACAGCCCAATTCGTTCGGCCAGTTCGGGCACCTCTTCCCGGAATGCGGGTCGGGCACGGTGATGCGAGAGACGCGGTTCGCATCGGTGGGCCGCCGGGGGACGGGGTGGAGGCTGCTGTGGCGCACAATCTCGCGCTTGGTGCACATGGGGAGGATCTGGCCGCCCGGTATCTCACCGAAGCGGGCATGGAGATCGTCGACCGAAACTGGCGATCCCGATACGGCGAAGTCGATCTCATTGCAGCAGAGGGAGACTGGCTCGTCTTCGTCGAGGTGAAGACACGGCGCGGCCTGGGATACGGCAGTCCCGCCGAGGCGGTGACGTTCTCGAAACAGCGCAGGATCCGCCTGCTGGCCGTCGAGTGGCTGCGGGACTCGGGCCGGCACTGGTCGCGGGTGCGGTTCGACGTGGTCGCGATCATGATCGGGCACGGTCCGCAGCCCCAGATCGAGCATGTCCGGGATGCGTTCTGATGGCGCTGGGGCGAGCACATTCGGTGGCCGTGACCGGGGTCGACGGTCAACTGGTCGAGATCGAGGCCGACATCGGCCGCGGACTCCCCGCGGTGCATCTGGTCGGGCTGCCGGACACCGCGCTGCAGGAGGCTCGGGACCGGATCAGGGCCGCGGTGGCGAACTCGGGCGAGGAGTGGCCGGATTCGAAGGTGATCCTCGCGCTGTCGCCGGCGACGCTGCCGAAGGTCGGGTCGGTCTACGATCTCGCGCTCGTCGCTGCCGTCCTGGACGCGGCCAAGCAGGTGAAGCGGCAGCGGCTGCGCGAGACCGTTCTGCTCGGAGAACTGGCGCTGGACGGGCGGCTCCGGTCGGTGCGCGGGATCCTGCCCGCGGTGCTCGCGGCGAAGAATGCGGGGTGGGCAACGGTAGTGGTTCCGGTGCAGTCGCTGCCCGAGGCAGGGCTGGTCGGTGGTGTCGAGGTGCTCGGCGCGCACGACCTGCGGGCGGCGATCGCGTGGCTGCGGGAGGAGCGGGATCTCGAGTATCCGGAGCCGGCGCAGTGGGTTGCGCAACCGGTGCGCGCCGATCTGAGCGAGGTGGTGGGTCAGGTAGAGGCGCGTTGGGCCATCGAGGTGGCGGCGGCGGGAGCGCACCACCTGATGCTCACCGGTCCACCCGGCGTGGGGAAGACGATGCTGGCGCAGCGACTTCCCGGGGTTCTGCCGCCGCTCACCGAGAGCGAATCGCTCGAGGTGACGGCAATCCACTCCGTGGCCGGGCTTCTGCCGCCCGAGCGTCCCCTCATCGACGTGCCGCCGTTCATCGCACCCCACCACACGGCGTCCGTGAGCGCACTCGTCGGCGGTGGAAGCGGTGTCGCGAAGCCCGGCGCCGTCAGTCGCGCCCACCGAGGGGTGCTGTTTCTCGACGAGTGCGCCGAGATCGGAACCAAGGTCCTCGAAGCCCTGCGGACCCCGCTCGAGGACGGGGAGGTGCGAATCGCGCGCCGGGACGGGGTCGCCCGCTATCCGGCGCGCTTCCAGCTGATTCTCGCGGCCAATCCGTGCCCGTGCGCGCCCGCGCGGGAAGCCGACTGCGTGTGCGCACCGACCGCTCGGCGACGCTACCTCGGGAAACTGTCGGGACCGCTGATGGATCGGGTGGATCTGCGAGTGCGGATGCAGGCCGTCGCGACCGGGGCGTTCATCGACGACGTCGGGGAGAGCACCGAGGACGTCCGCCAACGGGTTGCCGAGGCGCGGGCCGCCGCCGGCGAGCGGTGGAGCGACTACGGCTGGCGCACCAACGCTGAGGTGCCCGGACCGGCCCTGCGGCAGAAGTTCCGGTTGGCGCGGCCCGCGCTGGCGCCGGTGGAGCGTGCGCTACGGAAGGGACTGATCACGGCCCGGGGCGCCGATCGGGCGTTGCGGGTGGCCTGGACCGTGAGCGATCTGGCGGGACTCGACATGCCGGGCCCGGAGCAGGTGGTCACCGCGTTGGGGTTTCGTGATCGGAGCTTTCAGTGACAGTGGAAAGTCGAAGTGGTGCAAGCGATCTGAATGGTGTCCAGGATCCGCGGCGATTGGCGTGGGCGTATCTGTCGAAGGTAGTGCAGGGGCCGTGCCCGGCGCTGTCGCGGCTCGTGGAGAAGGTAGGTCCGGAGGAGGCTGCGCGGGCCGTGCGGGAGCGGGACCTGTCGGAGATGCTAGGGGAGCGGACCGTTGCCCGGGCGCATGTGGATACCGCCGCGCACGATCTGGAACTGGTGGCGGGGATGGGTGGCCGGCTCGTGACGCCGGACGACGACGAGTGGCCGCAGTGGCGGCTCCTCGGCTTCGGGAATTTGTCCCGGTCGAGGGACGAGGGCCCGCCGTTGGCCTTGTGGGTGCTCGGTTCGCGGCCGGTGACCGAACTGACCGATCGGGCGATCTCGATCGTGGGGACGCGGGCGGCGAGTGGTTACGGCGAACACGTGACTGCCGAGATTTCCGGTGATCTCGCCGTCGACGGGTGGACGATCGTGTCGGGTGCGGCGTTCGGGGTCGATGGTGCCGCGCATCGGGCAGCGCTGGGTGTCGGGGGCCTGACGGTGGCGGTGCTGGCGTGTGGTGTGGATCGAGCGTATCCGGCGGGGCATGCACGCATGTTGCGGCAGATCGCGCAGAACGGTGCGGTGATCAGTGAGTACGCGCCGGGCACGACACCCGCGAAGCATCGGTTTCTGGCGCGGAATCGTTTGGTGGCGAGCCTGTCCGACGGGGTGGTCGTGGTGGAGGCGGGATGGCGCAGCGGTGCGCGGAACACGGCGAGTTGGGCGCGCAAACTGGGGCGTCCAGTGATGGCCGTGCCGGGTCCGGTGACGTCGGCGTCGTCGACGGGGTGCAACCGGATGATTCGGGAGGGGGAGGCGCGGTTGGTCGCGAATGCCGGTGACGTGGTGGAGGAGGCCGGACCGATCGGGCTGCGGGAAGGCCTCGACGTGGTCCGCGATCTGGATGCGCTGTCGGGGGATGCCCTGCTGGTGTACGAGGCGTTGCCTGCGGTCGGGGCGCGTGGGGTCCGGGAGTTGTCCGAACTGTCCGGGGTCGCGGTGGAGCAGGTTCGGGCCGTGCTGCCGCTCTTGGAGATGGAGGGCTTCGTCGGCTCCGACGACACGGGGTGGTCGCGGCAGAAGTGAGACGAGGCGAGCCAGTCGAGAGCCCGCTCGGCGCGTGCTTCATCGTGCTCGGTTGCCCAAAGTGCGAGTCGAAGCGACTGATCGACGACGCATTGGGGTAGAAACTTCGTATCGCACCTCACAACCGCACGAAGGAGTGAGATATGGGGTCAGCCGAGGACTTGTGGCGGAACTTCGTCGCGCAGGTGTTGAGCTTGTTGATCGCCTCCGGCTCGTAGCGGAGCTGTTCGCCGATAACCCGAGGGCACGCCCTGGACCGACATCGCGCCCCGGGGCGATCAAGTCTGTGAAGTCCTCGAAGCGCTCCGCTCGACGGTTCCCACTCCACCTAGCGTTGTGCCGGAGGGGTAGTTGCGCCCGTCGTGGGTACTTGGAGTCCAGTCGTCTCACCCACGGCGCCCGGTCGGTGCACATCTGGTGTCCGATGAGGCAACTACCGGCGCCCCGGGAGTGCAGTCCGCTCGCGGGTGCGTCTCGAGGAGGAATCTCACATGACCAGGACCACGGCGGAACTGCTCGCTGATCTCGAGGATCGGCTCGAGCAATCGCTGAATCCGGGGAGCCCGAGGGCGATCGAGCGGCGCAAGGAGAAAGGTCTCCCCGGACCCCGCGAACGGATCCGGATGCTGCTCGATTCCGGCAGTTTCATCGAGGTCGGACAGATGGCGAGGAACCCGGGAGCCCCCGACAACCCCTACGGTGACGGCGTCGTCACCGGCCACGGAACCGTCGACGGACGTCCGGTGGCGGTGTTCTCGCACGACCACACCGTGTTCGGTGGCAGCGTGGGGGAGATGTTCGGTCGCAAGGTCGCATCGATCATGGAATTCGCGGGACGGATCGGCTGCCCCTGCGTCGGCATCAACGACTCCGGAGGCGCACGCGTACAGGACGCCGTCACGTCGCTCGCCTGGTACGCCGAAATGGGCCGCCGCCAGATCCCGCTGTCGGGAGTATGCCCGCAGGTTTCGATCCTCCTCGGCAAATGCGCGGGCGGCGCCGCGTACGCGCCGATCAACACAGACCTCGTTGTCGCCGTGGACGAGCAGGCGTACATGTTCGTCACCGGTCCCGGAGTCATCAAATCCGTCACCGGCGAGGACGTCACCCTCGACGAACTCGGCGGCGCCCGCGCCCAGGCCGAGAACGGGAACGTCCACCACGTCGCGCCGAGCGAGGAAGCCGCGTTCGCCTGGGTGCGTGATTATCTCGGCTTCCTCCCGTCCAGCAGGCACGAACAGGCGCCGATCGTGAACCCGGGACTCGAACCCGAGACCACCGACAACGATGTGGCGTTGAACGAGTTCATGCCGGACGCCGACAACGCCGCCTACGACATGCACGACCTGCTGCTGAACATCTTCGACGACGGCGACTTCCACGAACTCGCCGCGCAAACGGCACCGAACGTGATCACCGGATTCTCCCGGGTGGACGGACGATCCGTCGGAGTCGTGGCCAACCAGCCGCAATTCCTCAGTGGAGCACTGGATCGGGTCGGCGCCGACAAGGCGGCCCGCTTCGTGCGGATCTGCGACGCCTACGAGATTCCGCTCGTGTTCGTCGTCGACACGCCGGGCTTCCTACCCGGGCTGGAACAGGAGCGGAACGGCGTGCTCCGCAGCGGCGGACGTTTCCTGCAGGCGTTCGCGGCGGCCACCGTGCCCAAAGTGACTGTCGTGGTCCGCAAGTCCTACGGCGGCGGATACGCGGTGATGGGGTGCAAGCAACTCGGTGCCGACGTGAACTTCGCATGGCCGACCGCACGCATCGCGGTCATGGGCGCCGAGGCCGCGATCAGTCTCCTCTACCACCGCGAACTCGAAGCTGCCGGCGACGAACAGGACGCGATGCGGCAGCAACTCGTCGACGCCTACAACGAGAACGTCGCGACACCGTATTCGGCCGCCGAGCGCGGCTACATCGACGCGGTGATCGAACCGTCCGCCACCCGGCTCGAGATCCGGCGGGCGCTGACGTTGCTCCGCGACAAGCGCTCCGCCCGCGGCGAGCAGAAGCACCATCTGATTCCGCTCTGACCGCCGTCGGCAGTCACTCCTGTATCGTAGTTAGGTAACGCTAACCAACTTGAGTTCATTGGAGAGATGCCCGTGGCAAAACCGACTGCGACACTGACCGTGCTTCGGACCGAGTGGCTGACCCCGCACATGGTGCGGGTATTTTTCGGCGACCCGGGATTCGACAGCTTCGTTCCGAATGCCTTCACCGATGCGTACGCGAAACTCGAATTCGGGAGCCCCGACGAGCCCGTCCTGCGCACGTACACGATCCGGTCGGTGGATCCGGTGAAGCGAGAGATCGCCATCGACTTCGTGGTGCACGGCGACGCCGGCGTCGCCGGACCGTGGGCGGCGTCCGCGGCGGCCGGAGACGTCCTCCGGCTGCGCGGACCCGGCGGCGCGTTCGCGCCGGACCCGGCCGCCGACTGGTACCTGCTCGCCGGCGACGAGACCGCAATTCCCGCCATCTCGGCGTCCGTCGAGAAGCTGGACGCGTCGGCGGTCGGACGGGTGATCATCGAGGTCGCCGGCCCGGAGGACGAAATCGCGTTCGACTCGCCCGCCGGCGTCGACGTCACGTGGATCCACCGCGGCGACACGTCGGACCGGATCGGCGAAGAGGCGTCCGGGGACAACGCACCCCTCGTCGCGGCAGTGCGCGACACCGCATGGCTGCCCGGAACGGCGCAGGTCTTCATTCACGGTGAGGCGCAGGCCGTCATGCACAACCTGCGCTCCTACGTCCGCAAGGAACGAGGCGTCCCCGCGTCGGCCGCGTCGATCTCCGGCTACTGGCGTCGCGGTCGCACCGAGGACGGCTTCCGGGTGTGGAAGTCCGAGCTCGCCGCGAGCGAGGGTGCCTCCCGCTGACCCGGTGCGGCGGACGCGCTACGAGATGTGCGTCCGCCGCGTCAGCACCAGCAGCGACAGCATCGCCACGGTGCCCGCGGTCGGGACCGCGACGGCCATCGGCACTGCGGTGTCGGGGCCGGCGATGCCGACGAGCGGCGAGACCACCGCGGCGAGGCCGAACTGGCCGGCGCCGAGGAGCGCGGACCCGGTGCCGGACGCCTTGGTCACCTCACCCTGAGCCAGCGCCGTCGCATTGCCCATCACGAAACCGATGCTCGACACCGAGACGAACAACGGAATCAGGATCGCCCACCACGGCGGCGAATCGATCAGCACCGCGGCGAGAAGCAGCACGACGCCCGCTGCCAGGAGCAGCGTGACCCCGAACCCGAGCAGTTGCCGGGCATGGAATGTGCCCACGAGCCGTGTGTTCACGATCGCGGCGCTCACCATGCCCGCCGCGTTCACCGCGAACACCATGGAGAACTGCCCCGGGCTGAGCCCGAGGACGTTCTGCACGACGAACGGGGATGCGGAGATGTACGAGAAGAGCGCGACGAACCCGAACATGAACGTGAACGCGTAACCCAGGTAGACACGGTTGCCGACGACGTACCGCAGGTTCCGGACCAGTGCAGTGAGTCCGCCGCCGTGCCGGTTTTCCTCGGGAAGCGTCTCCGGGACGAGGATCAGCACTCCCGCGAACATCACCACACCGGCGGCGGTGAGCACCCAGAAGATCCCTCGCCAGCCGACCGGTCCGAGCAGGGCGCCGCCCATCAGCGGTGCGACGACCGGTGCTACCCCGCCGATGATCATCATGATGCTGAAGAGCCGGGCGGCGTTGTCTCCGCGGGCCCGGTCGGCGATGCAGGCGCGTGCGAGCACGATTGCCGCGCCACCGCTGAGTCCCTGGAAAAGTCGTACAGCGATGAGGGTTTCGACGGTGGGCGCGAGAGCGCACGCCATCGCGGCGAGGGTGGTGACGACGGTGGCGCCGATCAGCAGACGCCGGCGTCCGAGGCCGTCCGACAGCGGTCCGACGACGAGCTGCCCGATTCCGAGCCCGGCCATGAACGTGGTCAACGTCAGCTGCACGCTCGGCGCCGACGTGTTCAGGCTCTCCGTCATCAGGGGGAGACCGGGGAGATACATATCGGTGGCCAGCGGGGCGATCGCGGACAGTAACGCCAGGACACACAACATGGGGATGGAGATCGTTCGCTGCACAAAAGAACTCTAGCGGCGCGGCTGCTTGATTTATCTCCCGCCCGAGTCGACTGTTGCCTCTATGAGCAGCGACCTGCCGGCACCGTTGGAGCTGGTCCTCGAGGAGTACGCGCGCCATCTCGGGCTCGAACGCGGCCGATCGCAGCACACCGTGAAGGCATACGTCGCGGACGCGAAGTCGCTGCTGCAGCACTGGTTGTCGACGTCACCGGAGGCGCACCTCGGCGAGCTCGACATCCAGGTGCTGCGGTCGTGGCTCGCCGGCCAGTCCGCGGCCGGCATCGCCCGGACGACCCTTGCCCGGCGGACGTCGTCGGTGCGCAACTTCACAGCCTGGCTGCTGCGGACCCGGCGCATCGCCACCGATCCCGGCGCCCGGCTGGGTGCGGCGAAGGCCCACCGGACGCTGCCCCCGGTGCTGCGGCAGTCGCAGGCGGCCGATGCGATGGATGCCGCCGAATCGGGCGCGCAGCAGAACGATCCGATCGCTCTGCGCGACCGTCTCATCGTGGAACTGCTCTACGCGACGGGAATACGGGTGGGGGAGCTGTGCGGCCTCGACCTCGGCTCGGTGGATCGCGAACGGCGGCTGCTGCGCGTGATCGGCAAGGGAGACAAGGAGCGCTCCGTGCCGTACGGGAAGCCGGCCGCCGACGCCGTGGACCTCTGGTTGCACGTCGGCAGGCCCGCGGTCGCGACGGACAGCTCCGGGCAGGCGCTTCTCCTGGGCAAACGAGGGAAGCGTCTGGACCAGCGGCAGGCGCGCAGCGTCGTCCACGAGGTCCTGTCCGCGGTCCCCGGCGCACCGAACCTGAGCCCGCACGGACTGCGCCACACGGCGGCCACACACCTCCTCGAAGGCGGCGCCGACCTGCGCGTCGTCCAGGAACTCCTCGGGCACGCCAGCCTCGCGACCACCCAGCTCTACACCCATGTGTCCGTGGCGAGACTCCGTGCGGTGCACGATCAGGCGCATCCCCGCGCCTGACCCGGTTTGGTAGCGTCGCGCCACGAATCTGCAGTTGTTTCTGCACTATCCCGGGGGAAATAGTGGACCGAGAAGACTTGGCTCGACCGCAACCGTCCTGGCTGACCGACGGTGGCGGCGCCCCGGTGGGTGACACCGCCGCCGATCCGTGGGGGCAGCAGTCCTGGGACGGTCCCGCCCCGGAGCCGAGCCGGCATCAGGTGACCAGTCAGGATCTGGTGGCGGATGCTCTCCTCGCGCGGGCGCGCAAGGCGCCGAGCCGAGGGTGGCGGCGCGGACTGCACCGGCTCACCGGGGGATCGGTGAATCCGGGGGAGTCGGCAGGGGAGGCGCGCGAGGCGGCACTGCTCGACCGCATCCGGCAGCCGATCCAGGGGGACTATCGAATTGCCTTCCTGTCCTTGAAGGGCGGCGTCGGCAAGACGACGACCACGATCGGGCTGGGATCGACGTTCGCGTCATTGCGCGGCGACTGCGTGATCGCCGTCGACGCCAACCCCGACTTCGGGACGCTCGCGCAACGTGTGCCCCTGCAGACGCATTCGACCGTCCGTGATCTCATCGCGGCGGAGTCGACCATCCGGCGTTACTCGGATGTGCGGGCCCACACGTCGCAGGCGCCGAGCCGTCTCGAGGTGCTCGCGAGCGAACAGGACCCGGCGATTTCCGAGGCGTTCAGCGAGGACGACTACCGGCGGGTGATCGACATCCTGCAGGTGTACTACAACATCATCCTCACCGACTGCGGCACCGGCATCATGCATTCGGCAATGAACGGCGTTCTGCAACTCGCCAATTCCCTCGTTCTGGTGAGCTCGCCGGCCATCGACGGCGCCCGCAGTGCCGCCGCCACGCTGGACTGGTTGCAGCACCACGGTTACGGGCACCTGGTCTCGCGGACGGTCGTCGTGATCAGCGCCGCCCGGCCCGGCTCGAGCACGATCGATATGACGGAACTGACCAATCACTTCCTGCTCCGGTGCCGGGCCGTGAAGGTGGTGCCGTTCGACGAGCACCTCGCCGAGGGCTCGGTGGTGGATCTGGACCTGCTGCGTCCGGCGACGCGGAAGGCGTTCGTCGAACTCGCCGCGATGGTCGCGGACGACTTCCCGGAGTCGGCAGGCAGGCACGCGGTCGCGGAGTGGCGCTAGCCGCCGCGATCACGGGGCCCGACGGGTAGCAGCCGCACCGGCGCCACGCGGACGAGCCCGAGCGGGTCGAGGTACTCACGGTCGCGGCGAAGACCCCAGTGCAGGCACGCTGCGACAGGGGCGATGCAGCCCGGGTGCCGGGGTTCGAGCGTGCCGAGGACGGTGCCGCGGCCCACGCGCTGCCCGGGGGTGACCCGGGCGGTCACCGGCTCGTACGTCGTGCGGAGGCCACCTGGGTGGTCCACGGAGACGACGGGCTTGCCGGCCACCGTGCCGGCGAACACCACCACACCCGCGCCTGCGGACAGAACGGCCTCGTCGGGCACGCCGCCAAGATCCACGCCGCGATGGCCGGGAAGCCAGTCGCGCTCGGGATTGTCGAACGCCCGGACCACCCGCGGTCGTGGGTGCAGCGGCCAGTCGAATTCACCGGTCGGCGCGGCATCGGCGGGCGGGGCGACGAGCGCCGCGCCGGTCAGCAGCGTGGCCGCCGTGGCCGCCGCCGTGAGTGCCCGCACGATCGCCCCGAATGTCGTCATGGATGGACGATCCCGCACGTCCGGGCCGACGAACGGGCAGCGGACGAGAATGTGGATCGACTACGTTTTGTCCACAGATCCTGCGAAACCCTTGCACGCGCGGCCGCGGTGTGGCAGGGGCGGTTAGGGCGTTCGGCGTGGAGGCCGTACACTGATCGAGCGGTCTGTGCTCCCACAGTCCGACTTCGCGCGCCCGCGCAGGTTATCGGCCATCGGCTGGTCTCGCATCTCGGTGTGAGTCCGATGGTCTTGCGGGCGCCAGGGTGGAGCGTCTCGTGATGCTCTGCATCAACCGGCAATGAAAGAGAGATACACAGCCATGGCTGTCGTAACAATGAAGCAGCTGCTCGACAGCGGCACGCACTTCGGTCACCAGACCCGTCGTTGGAACCCGAAGATGAAGCGTTTCATCTTCACCGACCGCAACGGCATCTACATCATCGACTTGCAGCAGACGCTGACGTACATCGACAAGGCGTACGAGTTCGTCAAGGAGACCGTTGCCCACGGCGGCACCGTCCTCTTCGTCGGCACCAAGAAGCAGGCCCAGGAATCCATCGCGGCCGAGGCCACTCGCGTCGGGATGCCCTACGTCAACCAGCGTTGGCTCGGCGGCATGCTCACCAACTTCACCACCGTCCACAAGCGTCTTCTCCGCCTCAAGGAGCTCGAGGCAATGGAGCAGACCGGTGGCTTCGAGGGTCGCACCAAGAAGGAAATCCTCATGCTCACGCGTGAGATGACCAAGCTGGACCGCACCCTCGGTGGTATCCGCGACATGGCCAAGGTCCCCTCCGCGGTGTGGGTCGTCGACACCAACAAGGAGCACCTGGCCGTTGCCGAGGCTCGCAAGCTGAACATCCCGGTCATCGCGATCCTGGACACCAACTGCGACCCCGACCTCGTCGACTACCCGATCCCGGGCAACGACGACGCCATCCGCAGCGCCGCCCTGCTCACCAAGGTCGTCGCATCCGCAGTGGCCGAGGGCGTGCAGGCCCGTGCCGGACTGAGCGCCGACAAGGACGCGAAGCCCGAGGCCGGCGCCGGCGAACCCCTCGCCGAGTGGGAGCAGGAACTGCTCTCGCAGGCCGCGCCCGCCGCCGAGGCAGCGCCCGCCGCCGAGGCAGCGCCCGCCGCAGAGGCCGCTACCGCAGCTGAGGCACAGGCGGCTCCGGCTGCCGAGGCCCCCGCAGCAGAGGCACCCTCCACCGAGGCCTGATCCGATGCACACGGCCCTGACCAGAGATCTTTTGGTCAGGGCCGTTTCACGGTCTGGTCCGAGTACTACCCTGACTTACGTCCCGACAGACATATGAGGAGGCTCGCTCACCATGGCGAACTACACCGCCGCTGACGTCAAGCGGCTCCGCGAGCTCACCGGCTCCGGAATGATGGCCTGCAAGAACGCTCTCGCTGAGGCCGAGGGTGACTTCGACAAGGCTGTGGAGCAGCTGCGCATCAAGGGCGCCAAGGACGTGGGCAAGCGTGCCGAGCGCACCACGGCCGAGGGCCTGGTCGTTTCCAAGGACGGCGTCCTGCTCGAGCTCGACTGCGAGACGGACTTCGTCGCGAAGAACGAAGACTTCCTGAAGCTCGCCGAGTCGATCGTCACGGTCGCCGCGGCAGCGAAGCCCGCCGACGTCGACGCGCTCAAGGAGCTCGACCTCGACGGCAAGACGGTCGACACCGTCATCCAGGAGCAGTCCGCGAAGATCGGCGAGAAGCTCGTCCTGAGCAAGATCGCCTCGTTCGACGGGCCGGTCGCGGTCTACCTGCACAAGCGCAGCGCCGACCTGCCGCCCGCCGTCGGCGTCCTCGTCGAGTACACCGGTGAGGGTGACGCTGCTGCGGAGGCCGCTCGCGGTGCCGCCATGCAGGTCGCGGCGCTCAAGGCCAAGTACGTCACGCGTGACGAGGTCCCCGAGGACATCGTCGCCAACGAGCGTCACATCGCCGAGGAGACCGCTCGCGCCGAGGGCAAGCCGGAGCAGGCTCTGCCGAAGATCATCGAAGGCCGCGTCAACGGCTACTTCAAGGACGTCGTGCTGACCGAGCAGTCCTCGGTGCAGGACTCCAAGAAGTCCGTCAAGGCGATCCTCGACGAGGCCGGCGTCACCATCAAGCGCTTCGTTCGCTTCGAGGTCGGTGCTTCGAGCTAGTCGTGTGAGTCGTATGGCCCCGTCGGACGAGTGCGCTCGCCCGGCGGGGCCTACGTATACCGCCACCGTCCTGATGAGGCAGGATGAAGATGGCCGTCTGAATGGGTCGAGTAGGCGCGTGGGTGTGCTCGGCCGCTGTCGAAATCGACGAGTGCTGTGGAACTGAGGAGAGCAATGTCCGAACCAGCCAACGAACGTACGGGATTCCATCGAGTCCTTCTCAAACTCGGCGGAGAAATGTTCGGTGGTGGCAAGGTCGGCCTCGACCCCGACGTGGTGACCAAGGTTGCGGAACAGATCGCCGAGGTCGTGCGGTCCGGGGTGCAGGTGGCGGTGGTCATCGGCGGCGGCAACTTCTTCCGTGGTGCGGAACTGCAGCAGCGAGGTCTGGACCGCGCGCGTTCCGACTACATGGGCATGCTCGGCACCGTGATGAATTGCCTTGCTCTGCAGGACTTCCTGGAGAAAGAGGGCATCGACAGCCGCGTGCAGACGGCGATCACGATGGGGCAGGTGGCGGAGCCTTACATTCCGCTGCGCGCTCAGCGGCACCTCGAGAAGGGCCGCGTCGTGATCTTCGGCGCCGGCATGGGCATGCCCTACTTCTCGACCGACACGACCGCGGCGCAGCGCGCACTCGAGATCGGCGCCGAGGTCGTCTTGATGGCCAAGGCCGTCGACGGCGTGTTCACCGCGGACCCGAACCTCGACCCGACCGCGACGATGTACACGCAGATCACGCACCGTGAGGTCATCGAACAGGGACTCAAGGTCGCCGACGCGACCGCGTTCAGTCTCTGTATGGACAACGAGATGCCGATCATGGTGTTCAATCTGCTGACCGAGGGGAATATCGCTCGGGCAGTGTCCGGTGAGAAGATCGGAACGCTCGTCAAGTCATGACGCGAGTGACACGCTCGACACCGGGTTTTCTCGAAACAGAGGCAGTGACGAATCGATGCAGAACGACATGGAGGAACAGCCGTGATTGATGAAGCTCTCTTCGAAGCCGAGGAGAAGATGGAGAAGGCTGTCACGGTGGCCAAGGACGATCTCGGATCGATCCGCACGGGCCGCGCGAATCCTGGCATGTTCAATCGCATCGGAATCGACTACTACGGCGCGTTCACCCCGATCACGCAGCTCGCCAGTATCAACGTGCCGGAAGCGCGACTGGTCGTCGTCAAGCCGTACGAGGCCTCGCAGCTCGGAGCCATCGAGACGGCGATCCGGAACTCCGACCTGGGCGTGAACCCGTCCAACGACGGAAACCTGATCCGCATCTCCGTTCCCCAGCTCACCGAGGAACGCCGCCGCGAACTGGTCAAGCAGGCCAAGTCCAAGGGCGAGGACGCCAAGGTGTCCGTGCGCAACGTGCGGCGCAAGGCGATGGACGAGCTGTCCCGGATCCAGAAGGACGGCGAGGCCGGCGAGGACGAGGTCGGTCGGGCCGAGAAGGAACTCGACAAGACGACCGCCCGGTACGTCGCGCAGGTCGACGAACTGGTGAAGCACAAGGAAGCCGAGTTACTGGAAGTTTAGTCACGAGACGAGGAGTGGATCGGGGACAGTGACCGTGCCAGCAGAACACGGGACCCCAGGGGGACCCATCTCGGAGGGCGACCCCTCGGAACCGGTCTCCGAGGGTGCGCCGGCGCCGGAGGCGGCCCCGGCCGGGAAGTCGAAGGCCGGGCGTAACCTTCCTGCCGCGATCGGCGTGGGCGTCGGTCTCGGCGTCGCGCTGATCCTGATCCTCGTCTACGTGCCGCTGGTATGGATCGCCGTGGTGGCCGTCGCGATGGCGGTCGCCACCTGGGAGGTCACCAAGCGCCTTCGGGAGGCCGGGATCAGCGCCCCCCGGATCCCGCTGCTCGCCGGCGGCCAGGCGATCCTGTGGCTGGGGTGGCCGTTCGGCCCGGTCGGGGTGCTCAGCGCCTTCGCGGGGACGGTGCTGGTCTGCATGGTCTGGCGTCTGTTCGACCACGGGCTGAAGGCGACACCCCAGAATTTCCTCCGGGACACCGCGATCACCGTGTTCGTCGCCTCCTGGATTCCGCTGCTGGCGTCGTTCGCTGTGCTGATGGTGTTGCAGGACGACGGCGCCGGGCGGGTGTTGTGCCTGATGATCGGCGTGGTCTGCTCCGATGTGGGCGGCTACGCGGCGGGTGTGCTGTTCGGCAAGCATCCGATGGTGCCGGCGATCAGCCCCAAGAAGTCGTGGGAAGGGTTCGTCGGTTCGCTGCTGTTCTGTGTCATCGGCAGCCTGCTCACGGTCACCTTGATCCTCGACGAGAACTCGATGATCGGCGTGCTCCTCGGTGTGGTGCTGGTGGTAACCGCCACGCTCGGCGATCTCATCGAATCCCAGGTCAAGCGAGAGCTTCGCATCAAGGACATGGGCACCCTGCTCCCCGGTCACGGCGGGATCATGGACCGTCTCGATTCCCTGCTGCCGTCGGCGTTCGTGACGTGGCTGGTGCTCACGGTTCTCGTCTGACCGCCCTGCCGTGACCATCCCCAGCCCGAACATCTGGCACTGGCCGGAGTGGTACGAGGTAGAGAACCGCGCCCAGGACGTGGACGGGGCGATCTTCCGTCACCTGCGTGGGGCCGTGGACTGGACGGGCGGCACCGTCGCCGACGTGGGCTGCGGGTCCGGCTTCCACCTCCCGGTCTTCGCCGAGTCCGCGGCCACGGTCTACGGAATCGAACCGCATCCGCCGTTACTCGAACGTGCGCGCACACGGGTGGGGCACCTGCCGAACGTCCGCGTGATCGAGGGCTCGGCCGAAGGCATACCCCTCGGCGACGCGAGCGTGGACGTCGTGCACGCACGGACCGCCTACTTCTTCGGCCCCGGCTGTGGCCGCGGAATCTGTGAGGCGATGCGGGTGCTGCGCCCGGGCGGCGCGCTCGTGGTGGTCGACCTGGACGCCACGGCCCATCCCTACGGCGAATGGATGCGGGCCGACCTGCCGCAGTACAACCCGGAGACCGTCGAGGCCTTCTTCGCGGCGCAGGGGTTCGACATGGTGCGCGTGGAGACGCGATGGCGATTCCCGGATCGGGAATTGCTGCGCGGAGTCCTCGGTATCGAGTTCACCAAGAAGACGGCATCGAAGGCGTTCGCGCAGACACCCGGCGTGGCTCTCGACGTGCGTTACCGCGTGCACGTCCGCCGAAAGCCCGCCGGGCTGCAGATTCTCTGACCGGCGTCGTTTACCGCGGTGCGATGTGGAAGAGCTTCGCGAGCGCGTTGATCTTCTTGGCCTTCGCCAGCTTGGGGAGGTCGCTGCCGTCCCGCACCCGGGAGCCGTCCTCGCCGAGGTCCGCGATCACGTCGAGCGCCCATTCGGCCTCGTCCGGGGACGGGCTGAGTGCGTCGTTGACCGGCGCCGTTTGCGCGATGGTCATGCACAGCTTCCCGGTCATGCCCATCGACAAGGTCAGCGCCGAGGCCCGGACCAGGGCGTCGACGTCGGTGCCGAGGGTGGGGCCGTCGATCGGCGGTGCGATCCGGGCTGCCCGGCTGGCGACCGTCAGCCGGGAGCGGGGGTAGGCCATCGCCAGCGGCGAATCGTCCATCCCGGTGTCGCGGCGGAAGTCGCCGCTGCCGAACGCGAGCCGGAAGGTGGCCTCCGTCCGGGCGATCTCGGGTGCGGCCTCGAGCCCCATCGCGGATTCGACGAGGGCGAGCACCTTCGTGCCCTCCGGGAGCCGCTCGGCGGTGGCGTCGACCTGCATTCCACTCTCGGTCTTGGCGAGCATGACGCCCTCGAGCCCGGGAACACCGTTCAGCGCTGCCAGGTCGTCCGCCCAGTAGGGTGTGGTCGCGTCGTTGATCCGCACCCACGCGCGCCGGTGCTCGCCGAGCCAGGCGACGACGTCGGCGCGGGCCCGGGGTTTGCGGTCGGGTGTGACGGCGTCCTCGAGGTCGAGGATCACGGCGTCGGCGGCGCTGGCATGGGCCGCCTCGAAACCCTCGGGTTTGCCGGCGGGAACCAGCAGCCAGGATCGTGCTTGTTCAGCCGCGATTCGCGGTGCCACAGTCGTCTCCATGTCGGCCTTCACAGTCGTGCCGTTCCGGTGATATCCACGACAGTAATTCTGCTCGCTCAGCGTCTGTGTAATCCACTTGCGTAACTATTGTTCAGTTAGAAATTACTGTTCAGGCGCCGCTGCCGGTTCGCGGCCCGGCGGATCTGGATGATGCGGACACCGCCCGCGAGGGCCATGATCACCGCGCCGGCGATCGCCGCGAACAGCAGTGTGACCCCCAGTGGGAGGGTGAATTCCCAGACGAACATTTCGAGGGTCACGCTGTCGAGGTTCTGCAGGATGAACACGAGAAGCAGTACCAGAACGACGATTCCGATCACCAGACCGGTCCACGTGGCGCCCACCCGGGTGTGCGTGATGCCCTTCCGGCGTGCGACGTCGGAATGCTCGGTGTCCGCCGGTGAGGTGTCGGGGTGCGGTGGGCCGGTGGGCACCGGACCGGTGCCGGGGCCGCGGCCGACTGGGACGTCCGGAGGGAAGTTCGAGGGGTCGTCCGGTGTTGTCGACATAAGTTGATCTTCACCCACCTGGGCGGGTTCCGCATGCGCATCGGGCGGCGAAACGACGTCGATCAGGCATCCGCACGACAACGACCCCCGAATCAATGGGACAATGGAGAAACTATGGCTGTCTCGCTTCCCCTCGTTTTCACCGCGCCCCGGCGTGGGATGCCGCCCAAGCATCTCGCGGACCTCGACTCTGCCGAGCGGCGGGAGGCCGTCAAGGAGCTGGGTCTGCCCGGGTTCCGGGCCGACCAGCTGGCCAGGCAGTACTACGCGCGGCTCGAGGCGGATCCGGAGAAGATGACCGATCTTCCCGCTGCCGTGCGCGAGCAGGTGGGCGCGGCCCTGTTCCCGACGCTGCTGACCCCGGTCAAGCACCTGGCCTGCGACGGCGGCGACACCCGCAAGACGCTCTGGAAGGCGAATGACGGGACGCTGCTCGAAAGCGTCCTCATGCGCTACCCCGACCGCGCGACGCTCTGCATCTCCAGCCAGGCGGGCTGCGGAATGGCGTGCCCGTTCTGCGCGACCGGTCAGGGCGGGCTGCAACGCAACCTGTCGACCGCCGAGATCGTCGACCAGGTGCGTGCCGCCGCGGCCGCGCTACGCGACGGCGACGTCCACGGCGGTCCTGGCCGGTTGTCGAACGTCGTCTTCATGGGAATGGGGGAGCCGCTCGCCAACTACAAGCGAGTGGTCGCCGCCGTCCGTCGCATCACCTCGCCCGCCCCCGACGGCCTCGGGTTGTCGCAACGCTCCGTGACGGTATCGACGGTGGGTCTGGCGCCCGCGATCCGCAAACTCGCCGACGAGGACCTCAGCGTCACGCTGGCCGTGTCTCTGCACACCCCGGACGACGAACTGCGCGACACCCTGGTCCCCGTGAACAACCGCTGGTCGGTCGCGGAGGTCCTCGACGCCGCCCGCTACTACGCGGACAAGTCCGGCCGCCGCGTCTCGATCGAGTACGCGCTGATCCGGGACGTCAACGATCAGCCGTGGCGCGCCGACCTGCTGGGCAAGAAGCTGCGCAAGGCGCTCGGGCCGCTGGTGCACGTGAATCTGATCCCGCTGAACCCCACGCCGGGCAGTGAATGGGATGCGAGCCCGAAGCCGGTGGAGAAGGAATTCGTCCGGCGCGTGCTGGCGCAGGGTGTGTCCTGCACGGTCCGGGACACCCGCGGCCAGGAGATCGCCGCCGCCTGCGGGCAGCTCGCCGCCGAGAACTGAGCTCCCACCGAACAGGCCGAAACGACGAAAACCCCTCGTTCCCGAGTAATCGGGGCGAGGGGTTCGTTCGTGGTTCGGTGTTACCGGGGCTTACGCCGCAGGACGATGTCGCGAACGAGGATCGCGACCATCAGGGCCGCGCAGCCGATCAGCCACAGGTCCTCGACCAGGCCGGTGTGGTTGCCGATGATCATGAGCAGCAGGAACACGGCGAAGAACCATCCGAAGAACCGGAACGTCTTCGGCGCCTCACCGCTCCAGCCCCACGCTGCCGACGGGACCTCCGCGGTGTCGACGTGTGCGGCCACGATGGGGTCGCTGGACGAGGGCTCCAACTGGGTACCGGCCACGATCGATCCTCCTGCAGATTCGGTTGCGCTACTCGACATATCGTGACATACGACTGCCCGTCGTATGTAGCGGGGCCATCCATGGCGGGCGGTCCGCATTTCATCAGGAACAATGGGTGGGTGGATGAAAACAGGCCCACTCGCGTCCTGCTGCTCGGCAGCACAGGTTCGATCGGTACCCAGGCGTTGGAGGTGGTGGCCGCCAACCCGGACAAGTTCACGGTGGTGGGACTCGCGGCCGGTGGCGGAAACGTCGAACTGCTGGACCGGCAGATTCGTGAGACGGGTGTGTCCTCCGTCGCAGTCGCGGATCCGTCGGCGGCCGCATCGCTGGATCGGCCCGGCGTGCTGAGCGGACCGGACGCCGTCACCGAACTCGTGCGGACCACCGAAGCGGACGTCGTGCTCAACGCACTCGTCGGTTCGCTGGGACTGGAGCCGACCCTGGCCGCGCTCGAGTCCGGTGCGCGGCTCGCCCTCGCCAACAAGGAGTCGCTCGTCGCCGGCGGGCCCCTCGTCACCGCGGCGGCGGCTCCGGGACAGATCGTGCCGGTGGACTCCGAGCACTCCGCGCTGGCCCAGTGCCTGCGGGGCGGCAGCGCGGACGAGGTGGACCGGCTGGTTCTCACCGCCTCGGGCGGACCGTTCCGCGGCTGGACGGCCGATCGGCTCGAATCGGTCACACCCGAGCAGGCCGGTGCCCACCCCACGTGGTCGATGGGGCCGATGAACACGCTGAACTCCGCGACACTCGTCAACAAGGGGCTCGAACTGATCGAGACCCACCTGCTGTTCGGCGTCGACTACGACCGGATCGACGTCACCGTTCACCCGCAGTCCATCGTGCACTCGATGGTCACGTTCACCGACGGGTCGACGCTGGCGCAGGCCAGCCCACCCGACATGAAACTTCCGATCGCCCTGGCGCTCGGCTGGCCGCACCGGATCGCGGGCGCCGCCGCGGCCTGCGACTTCAGCACGGCGTCCACCTGGGACTTCGAGCCGCTCGACTCGCAGGTTTTCCCCGCCGTCGACCTCGCCCGCGAGGCAGGCAAAGGTGGGGGATGCCTCACCGCGGTCTACAACGCTGCGAACGAAGTCGCGGCTCAGGCATTCTTGGACGGGATCATCCGGTTCCCGCGCATCGTCCGCACCGTCGCCTCCGTGCTGTCCGAGGCGGACGAGTGGTCGGCGCCACCGGCTACCGTGGAAGACGTACTGGCCGCCGACGGCTGGGCACGTGAGCGAGCACGTCAGCTCGTGAAGCAGGAAGGCTAGAACTGCATGGTGTTCGCAGTGGGCGTTGTTCTCTTCGCCCTCGGGATCGCGCTGTCGATCGCACTTCACGAAGCGGGGCACATGTGGGTGGCGCAGGCCACCGGCATGAAGGTCCGCCGGTACTTCATCGGTTTCGGACCCAAGATCTTCTCCTTCCGACGCGGTGAGACCGAGTACGGGCTCAAGGCGCTCCCACTCGGCGGGTTCTGCGACATCGCCGGGATGACGGCGCTGGACGAGCTCGAACCGGACGAAGAAGACCGGGCCATGTACAAGAAGCCGACCTGGAAGCGCCTCGCGGTGATGTCCGGCGGCATCGGCATGAACTTCGTCCTCGGCCTCGTGCTGGTCTACGTCCTCGCCGTCGGCTGGGGGCTGCCCGACCTCAACCGGTCCACCGACGCGGTCGTCGGCTCGGTCGGGTGCGCGGCGCCCACCCAGGGGCCCGGCCCCGACTACGCCCTGTCCGAATGCACCGGTCCCGGCCCCGCCGAGCAGGCGGGCATCAGGACCGGCGACGTCGTCACCGCGGTCGACGGCAAGGACACGCCCACGTTCGCCGACGTCGCCGCCGCCACGCGATCGCTGTCCGGTCCGGTGGACTTCACGATCGAGCGGGACGGCGAAGAGCAGACGATCGTCGTCCCGGTCCAGCAGGTGCAGCGCTGGGTCCAGGAGGAGGGGGAGACCGAACCTCACGAGGCGACCGTCGGCGCGATCGGTATCGGCGCGACACCGAGCGTCGTCGAGCACTCGGCCCTCTCGGCGGTGCCCGCCTCGTTCGAGTTCACCGGCGACATGTTCGTCATGACCGCCGAGCGGCTGGTGCAGATGCCGAGCAAGGCCGTCGACCTGTGGCACGCGGTGACGGGTGGAGAACGCGACCCGGAGACCCCGATCTCCGTGTACGGCGCCAGCGTCATCGGCGGCCAGATCGCCGAACAGGGCATCTGGGAAGCGTTCGTGCTGCTGCTCGCGAGCCTGAACTTCTTCCTCGGGATGTTCAACCTCCTGCCGCTGCTGCCACTCGACGGCGGGCACATGGCGGTCACCGTGTACGAGCGGGTCCGGGACTGGTTCCGCAGCAGGCGCGGACTGCCCAGCGGGGGACCCGTCGACTACATGAAACTTCTGCCCGTCACCTATGTGGTGATCGTCATAGGCGGCGCATACATGCTCCTCACCCTGACCGCCGACATCGTCAACCCGATCAAGCTCTTCCAGTGATCGCTAAACTCGGACTTGAAGCTACGAAAGAAGGCACCCACGTGACCAGCCCTGTCGGATTGGGTATGCCCGAAGGCCCGGCCGCCGTTCTCGCACCCCGCCGCAAGACTCGCCAGCTCCAGGTCGGGACTGTCGGTGTCGGCAGCGACTACCCGGTATCCGTGCAGTCGATGTGCACCACCAAGACCCACGACGTCAACGCCACCCTGCAGCAGATCGCCGAACTCACGGCGTCCGGCTGCGACATCGTCCGCGTCGCCTGCCCGCGGCAGGAGGACGCCGACGCCCTCGCGATCATCGCGAAGAAGAGCCAGATCCCGGTCATCGCCGACATCCACTTCCAGCCCCGGTACATCTTCGCCGCCATCGAGGCGGGCTGCGCGGCCGTCCGCGTGAACCCCGGCAACATCAAGGAGTTCGACGGACGCGTCAAGGAGGTCGCGAAGGCCGCGGGTGACGCCGGTATCCCGATCCGCATCGGCGTCAACGCCGGTTCCCTCGACCCGCGGCTGATGCAGAAGTACGGCAAGGCCACGCCGGAGGCGCTCGTCGAGTCCGCCCTGTGGGAGGCGGGACTGTTCGAGGAACACGGGTTCGGTGACATCAAGATCTCGGTGAAGCACAACGACCCGGTGATCATGGTCGAGGCCTACCGGCAGCTGGCGGCGCAGTGCAACTACCCGCTGCATCTCGGGGTGACCGAGGCCGGTCCGGCGTTCCAGGGCACGATCAAGTCGGCGGTGGCGTTCGGTGCGCTGCTGGCCGACGGCATCGGCGACACCATCCGGGTGTCGCTGTCCGCCCCGCCCGCCGAGGAGATCAAGGTCGGCACGCAGATCCTGCAGTCGCTGAACCTGCGGCCCCGGAAGCTCGAGATCGTGTCCTGCCCGTCGTGTGGGCGCGCGCAGGTCGACGTGTACACGCTGGCCGACGAGGTCACCGCCGGTCTCGAGGGCATGGAGATCCCGCTGCGCGTGGCCGTCATGGGGTGCGTCGTCAACGGTCCCGGTGAGGCCCGCGAGGCCGACCTGGGTGTCGCGTCCGGCAACGGCAAGGGGCAGATCTTCGTCAAGGGCAAGGTCATCAAGACCGTGCCGGAGGCGCAGATCGTCGAAACCCTCATCGAGGAAGCGATGCGGATCGCCGAGGAGATGGAGGGTGATGCGACGTCCGGATCACCCGTCGTGACGGTCAGCTGAGTCGGCGCAGGCAGCGGGCAACGAAACGTCTCCCGTTTCCGGCGAGTTCATGGCAATCTGGTGGGCAGGTCCACTAGCTGACAAGGTTGGGTAGATGCTCAAGCTCCTCGGTGCCAAACAGTTGAGCAGTCGGGACGCGGCACACGTGCTCCGCGTTCTCGACGCCGATCCTGTCGCCGCCTGTATGGTTGCCGCTCGTGTAGAAGAGGGCGGCGTCGATCCCCGGATGATCCACGGAGAGTTGTGGAGTCGGGGCGGGCCGCTCGAATCGTTGTGCTTCTCGGGCGCGAATTTCGTGCCGCTGCGCGGCAGCATCGACGACATGCGGGCGTTCGCCGACCGGGCCTGTCGCACCCCGCGCATGTGTTCGTCGCTGGTCGGCCGGGCCGAACTGACGTTGCCGCTGTGGGAGATGCTCGAGATGGATTGGGGGCCTGCCCGCGAGGTCCGGCCCGACCAGCCGCTGCTGGCGCTGGCGAGTACCCCGCAGTGCCGCCCGGATCCCTTGGTCCGGCAGGTGCGGATGCACGAACTCGAGCAGTACCTGCCTGCCGCGGTCGCGATGTTCATCGAAGAGGTCGGCATCGATCCCCGCGCCAACGACGGCGGACGAGGGTACCGGCGCCGCGTCGCCAATCTCATCGCCGCCGGCCGGGCGTGGGCCAGATTCGACGACGGTCAGGTGGTGTTCAAGGCCGAGGTCGGATCGGTGTCCTCGCGGGTGGGGCAGATCCAAGGCGTCTGGGTGCATCCGATGTATCGCGGGCACGGGTTCGGGGCGGCAGGTACCGCGACGGTTGCGGAGGCCGTCATCGCCGAGGGCCGCATCGCCAGCCTCTACGTCAACAGCTTCAACACGGTGGCCCGCAGCGCCTACGCGCGCATCGGCTTCAGCCAGGTCGCGACGTTCGCCACAATTCTCCTGGACTGACTCGCAGTCCGCCTACCGTGTCGGCGGTGTCCGCCGACATACCATGGGCGGCGATGAACCTGCGGCCACATTCTCGCTTACGCGTCGTCCAGTCGATCGCCCTCTGCGGCGCCGCTGTGCTGACGGTGGGTCTCACGGCGTGCACGCCGAGACCGGACGGTCCGGAACCGGCCGCGCAGGCGTTTCTGACGGCCTTCGCCGAGCAGGACTCGGAGGAGGCCGCCGATCTGTCGGACCGGCCCGACGTCGCCCGCCAGGCCCTCGAGTCCGCGTGGACGTCGCTGCAGGCCGAGTCTCTCGACGCCCGGACGACGGATGTCCACGTCAGCGGTGACACGGCCACCGTCGGGTACACGTACGAGTGGCATCTGCCGAAGGACCGGGTGTGGACGTATTCGGGTGAACTCCAGATGGGGCGGCGCGGCGGCGACTGGGCCGTGCGGTGGAGTTCCACCAACGTCCATCCCCGGCTGGGTGATCGGCAGACGATGTCGCTGCGGTCCACTGCCGCCCCGCGGGCGCGGGTCAACGAGCATTCCGGGTCGGACGTCCTCGTGCCCGGCGTGGTGTACCGCGTGAAGTTCGATTCGGCGCAGTCGGGCAACGTGATCGGCAGTGCCCAGTCCCTGGCGTCGGCGCTCGCCACGTTCGACAACACGCTTACTGCGCAGTCGATCGCCGAATCGGCGACGGCGGTGAAGGGCGACTACCTCGTCACCAGGCTGCGGTCGGACGACTACGAACAGGTCGCGGGCGTGCTCGGCGCCATTCCCGGTGTGAGCGTGTCCGACGAGGCGGATCTCGTGGCCACCGACCGGAACTTCGCACCCGATCTGGTCGGTCAGGTGAAGAAGACCGTGATCGACGAGGTCGACGGCAAGGCCGGCTGGAGTGTGGTGACGGTCAACCAGAACGGCGTGGACACGGACGTGCTCACCGAGACGGCGCCGCAGACCTCCCCGTCGTTCTCGATCAGCCTCGACCGTCCCATCCAGATCGCCGCGCAGAACGCCGTCAATGCTCGCACCGACCAGACGATGATGGTCGTCATCCAGCCGTCGACCGGCGACGTCGTGGCCGTCGCACAGAACAAGGCCGCGGACAGGGACGGACCGGTCGCGCTCACCGGCCTGTATCCGCCCGGTTCGACGTTCAAGATCATCACCGCCGGCGCCGCGATCTCGTCGGGCATCGCGACACCCGACACGATGGTGCCCTGTCCGGGACGCATCGAGATCGGTGAGCGCAGCGTCCCGAACTACAACGAATTCGCGCTCGGCACCGTGCCGATGGCCACGGCGTTCGCCCGCTCCTGCAACACGTCGTTCGCGAAACTCGCCAGCGAGATGCGTCCCGACGCACTGACGGTCGCTGCGTCGCAGTACGGAATCGGCCCCGACTACGAAGTGGTGGGCTTGCCGACCGACTCGGGTTCGGTGCCGCCGGCCGAGGATCTGGTGCAGCGAACCGAGGACGGATTCGGTCAGGGCAAGGTGGTGGTGAGTCCGTTCGGGATGGCGTTGGCCGCCGCGACCATCGCGCACGGTTCGACGCCCGTGCCGCGGTTGATCGCCGGACGGGAAACCACGATCGACGGCGAGCATCCTCAGATCAGCCCGGAGATGGTCGACGGGCTGCGCGGGATGATGCGTCTCGTGGTGACGAGCGGTACCGCGGAGCGGATCGAAGACCAGGGCGAGGTGTACGGCAAGACGGGTGAGGCGGAGGTCGAGGGCGGTTCCCACGCCTGGTTCGTCGGCTACCGCGGCGACCTCGCGTTCGCGACGCTGGTGGTGCGCGGCGGCAGTTCCGACAACGCCGTCGCCGTCACCCGCGACATGTTCGCCGCGCTGCCCGAGGGGTACTGACACCGACGCTGTCCACCGATCGGGGGACGCGGAATTCATCCTGTTCAGGGACTGATCGGTGGACAGACGCCGCCGCCGAGGCGGTCCATAGTTGGTTGCAGACGGAAGAACCCGCACAGCCGGGATCGAAAAGCCAACGTGGACAGGAAGTCGGACCATGACCATCAGTGCAGAAGTGAACCGCGTGGAGACAGCGAACGGCACCCGGAGGGTGTTGTTCGTCGGGCGCCCGGGCGCCGGTACGGAGCTTACGCGGTGGGTTGCGTTGCGGCAGTGGGCTTCCGACCGTGGAATGGAATCGATCAGCGAATGTGAGGGTGACGTCGTCTGCGCGATCGCGACCGAGGACGTCCTGGACGGACTCTGTTCGCCATCCGATGCGATGGCGATGCAGCTGGCGCGGGCTCGAGGGGTGCCCTGCGTCGGCGTTCGCGACGCACACGTTCTCGAGGATGCGATCTGACATGGGGTTCGAGATCATCGAACGCGGCGAGACCCTGGTGGCCGGTCTGCCCGTGCGAAGCCCCCAGCGGGCGTTGGGGAAACTGAGCGACCCCCGCCTGGACCGTGCATGGACGCGCGTGCTCCACCACGAGGTCGGGGGACCGCTCGCGTCCACCTACATCGACTTCGCTCCCGACGTCGAGTCGTATTACACCCAGATCGTCGGGTACGAATGCGCGACGGTGGACGACGCCACTCGGGGTCACGTCATTTCGCGGATACCGCCCGGCACGTACGCCAAATTCTCTTCGCGGGGAATGTTTCCCGACGTGATGCTGCGGCTGTGGGCGCAGGTCAGCGAGGCGGAGACGAACGGCGACATCGAGCGGACGTACACCGGGGACCTCGAAGCGTACCCCCACGCCTACGCCGTGGATCTGTACATTCCGATCCACGTGGACGAGTCCGGGGCGCCGTCGAGTGCGGTGGGGTCGAGTGTGATGGGTGAGGAGCGATGATCGAGATCGTCAAGAGGCAGGCCGAATCGTTTGTGGGCCTGACCATTCCCGAAGGCAAACCCGGACGTCCCGGGCCGGGCCGGGAACTCGTCGACTACACGGTGGAGCGGATCAGGGATCGGGGGATCTCCGAGATCTTCGTCGTCTACGCGGCGTCCCCGCCGCCGCGCACGTTCACGGTCGTCGTCGGATACCCGTGCGATTCGACCGACAAGATGGAACCCGGCGACGTCCTGGTCGGCGTGCGTTCCGGCTATTTCGCCCGATTCTGTTGCGAGGACGAATCGGAACCGGAGGCGCTCGCCGAGACGTGGAGCGTCGCCGACTACGCGGCGGCGCGCGGCCGGATCGAACGCGCCTTCGCGGAGGACCTCGAGGTGCATCATCCGGACGGGTCCGTCGAACTGTTCCTCTCGTTGTACTGAGCGGCGACCGGGCAGGTCACTCGTGCTCGGCGAGTTTCTCGGGGTCGATCTGGGGCCCGCTCTTGCCGAGCCTCTTGTTCACGAGGACGGTCCCGGCCCACAGCACGACACCGATTCCGAGGAGAACGCCCGCGATCTGGTACTGCACCGCGGGACGGTCGGCGAAAGGAGTGACCAGGAAGCCACACGTGAGGGCGCCGATGATCGGAAAGATGGTCGGCACCCGGAAATGCTTGTGCTCCACCGGCTGCTTGCGCAAGACGAGCACGGTGATGTTGACGATGGTGAACACGCCCAGCAGCAGCAGCGCGGTGGTGCCGCCGAGTTCGGGGACCTCACCGACGAACGTGATGAGGCCGAAGGCGAGGATCGTGGTGAAGACGATGGCAACGTACGGCGTGCGCCGCGTGGCGTGAACCTTGCCGAGCGGGGGAGGCAGGACGCCCTCGCGGCTCATGCCGTACAGCAGCCGGCTCGCCATCAGCATGTTGATCAGCGCCGTGTTGGCGACGGCGAACATGGTGATGAATGCGAAGATCCCGATCGGGAACCCGGGCGCCCCGGCCTGAACGACCTTCAGCAGCGGGGTGTCACCCTCGCCGAGTTCGCTCACGGGTACGAGGGCGATCGCGGTGATCGACACGAACACGTAGATGCAGCCGGTGATGATCAGGCCGGTCAGCAGGACCTTGGGGAAGATGCGGCTCGGTTCCTTGCATTCCTCGGCCATGTTGACCGAGTCCTCGAACCCGACCATCGCGAAGAAGGCGAGGGCGGTGCCCGCGACGACCGCGCCGAGTGCGGATCGGTCGCCGGTGTCGAACGTGGCCACCCGGGAGAAGTCGCCGTCTCCGACGCCGAGGGCCCACAGCCCGATCATGATGATGATCAGGAGACCGGACAGCTCGACGCAGGTGAGGACGACGTTGGTCTTGACGCTCTCGCTGACTCCGCGGAAGTTGACGAGACCCACCAGCGTCATGAAGCCGAGACCGAGCAGAGTGATGCCGATCCCGGTGGAGAAGTCGAGGTCGAACGCCTCGACGAAATTGGCAGCGAACGCCCGCGACGCCGTCGACGCGGACGTGATTCCCGAGCACATCACCGCGAACGCGACCATGTACGTGAGGAAGTGCACCCCGAACGCCTTGTGCGTGTACAGGGCGGCGCCCGCGGCCTTCGGGAACTTGGTGACCAGCTCCAGATAACTGAATGCGGTGATGATCGCGACGACGAATGCCACCAGGAACGGCAGCCACACCGCACCCCCGACCTGATTGGCCACCTTTCCGGTGAGCGCGTAGATGCCGGTGCCGAGGATGTCTCCGACGATGAACAGCAGGAGCAGCCCCGGGCCCATCACCCGCTTGAGGCTCGGCTGTTCGGGCGAATTCGAATCCGGTGCGTTCGAACTCGTGGCGTCCGCTGTCGATCCCATGATCCACCGCCTTTCGCTACCGCCTGCGTCCCTCGTTCGAGAAGACTGTGTTCGCTAGGGGAGCAGCCCGAGCCTGCGCGCGGTGACCACCGCCTCGTGCCGCGACCGTGCGTCGAGCTTGCTCATGGCACTGCGCAGGTAACTCTTCACCGTCTCGGGGCCCACCGAGAGGCGCTGTGCTGCTTCACTGTTGGTGCATCCCAGGGCCACGTGAGACAGGACGTCGATCTCGCGTGGGGTGAGGCGGACGCCGGGGTCCTCGTCGGCGCTGTCGGCGTCCGGCCGCAGAATGCCCGCCAGTCGCTGCGACAGCCCGCGGAGACGGGTCTGCAACGACGTGTCGGCGACGGTCTGTGCGACACTCCGCAGCTCCGCGTGGATGTTGCGGAGTTCCTCGGTGGTGGCGCCGCCGGCGCCGCTGACGTCGAGCGTCTTCATCATCTCGAGGCGGCGATCGACCTCGTCCCGGATGGCGATCTCGGTGCCGAGGCGCCGGGACGCCGCGACGACGATGTCGGCGGTGCGGTCGCCGATCGGTGCGCAGTCGCGGATGGCGGCGTAGAGCACCGCGCGCGAACTGCCCCGCACCATGACCGGCACCGCGAGGATGGACCGGAGTCCCTCACTGAGGACGGGCCGGTCGTAGTGGTGGGTAATGGTCGAGGAGCGGCCGTAGTCGTTGACCGCCACCGGTGTGCGCTGGGCGACGACGCGGCCACCGAGACCGGAACGCGAGGGGATTGCGAGGCCCTTGAGGTTGTTGGTGCGGGTGCCGACGAACTCGCTGAGGTGCAGTGTGCCGTCCTGGACCTCGCCGCCGAACAGGACCGGCGCGACACCGTGAGCTGCGATGGAGCGCAGCTCACCCCGAAGTGCGTCCCCGTCCCGAGGGCGCAGCAGCGACGGTGCACGAGCAACCAAGTCGGTCACCCCTTTCCGGGGGTAGTCACAGCGGTCTGTGAGCTAGATCATAACCGTAGTGAGTTCGGGCGACGGCCCGATCATCTGTCACAGGCCATGAGAGCACAAGGAGTACCGCATGACCACCGATCCCACCGCACGCGTGCGTGAGCTGCTGGACCAGTACGACACGCCGACGGCGTCCGCCGCGGAACTGCTGTGTGATCGACACCCCGCCGACGACGTGGCATTCACCGTCGTCGAATCGGATCTGTCGTCGACGGACCTCACCTACGGCTACCTGCGCGAGCAGTCCACGCGATTCGCCGCCGCACTCGCCGACCTCGGCGTCGAGCCGGGCGACCACGTCGCGACGCTGATGGGCAAGTCGGCCGAACTGGTCGTCGCGCTGCTCGGCATCTGGCGCCGGGGTGCCGTCCACGTTCCCCTGTTCACCGCGTTCGCGCCGCCCGCGATCGCGTTCCGGCTGGGCGCGAGCGGGGCGAAGGTCGTGGTCTCCGACGCCAACCAGCTCGACAAGCTGACTCCAGGGGAGGACATCCCCGCGGACGCGTCCTGGCAGGTCGTCGTCGTGGGCGGGGCCGGCACCGATGCGCTCGACTTCGCGACGCTCGTGGAGTCGCACGACCCCGCGGATGCGAAGGGTGCGGCCGTCACGGTCGGCGGCGACGGCCCCCTCGTCCAGTTGTTCACCAGCGGCACGACCGGCACACCGAAGGGGGTGCCGGTGCGGCTGCGGGCCCTCGCGTCGTTCCACGCCTACCAGGAGTTCGGCCTCGACGTCCGCAAGGACGACGTGTTCTGGAACGCCGCCGACCCCGGCTGGGCGTACGGCCTGTACTACGCCCTGCTCGGGCCCCTCGCCGCGGGCATCCGCAGCATCCTGCTGCACGCCGGGTTCTCCGCGCCCCTCACCTGGCAGGTGATGGAGCGCTTCGGCGTCACCAACTTCGCCGCCGCGCCCACGGTCTACCGCAGCCTGCGGGCCGACCCCACGCCGATCCCCGAGACGGTGACACTGCGGCGCGCGTCGTCGGCGGGTGAACCGCTCACCCCCGACGTGATCTCGTGGGCCGAGGCCAACCTGAACGTGTTCGTGCGCGACCACTACGGCCAGACCGAGCACGGCATGTTCATCGCCAACTCCTGGGCCGACGGACTGCGGGACGAGGTGCGCGACGGGTCCATGGGCAAACCGCTGCCGGGGTGGGCGTGCGCCGTCCTCGAGGACGACTCCGACGCGATCGCGCCGCCGCGCACCCCGGGTCGGGTCGCGATCGACACACTGGGCAGCCCACTGATGTGGTTCACCGGCTACGTCGACGCCCCGGAGAAGACCGCGCAGCGGTTCACCGCCGACGGTCGCTGGTATCTCACCGGCGACGCCGGGCAGACCGACGAGGACGGCTTCTTCTTCTTCTCCGCCCGCGACGACGACGTGATCATCATGGCCGGCTACCGGATCGGGCCCTTCGACGTCGAGAGTGTGCTCGTGATGCACGACGAGGTCGTCGAGGCTGCGGTCGTCGGGATGCCCGACGAGTTGCGCGGTGAGGTGCTCGAGGCGTTCGTGGTCCTGCGCGAAGGCGTCGACGGGACCGACGAACTGGAGGTCGAACTGCAGACGCTGGTGAAGAAGAAGTTCGCGGCGCACGCCTACCCGCGCACCGTGCACTTCGTCCCCAACCTGCCCAAGACCCCCAGCGGCAAGGTGCAGCGGTACCTGCTCCGCCAGAAGTAGGCGGCTCCGCCGCCCGTGCGCCTTTCTGGTAGCTCCAGCTACCAGAAAGGCGCACGGGTGCGTCAGCGCCCGCGGATGCGGCCGACGACCAGCAACGCGAGGAGGGTGACCGCGAGCAGCAGCGTGGTGTCGGCCGCGGCGAGGAAGACCTGACCGCGATCGGTGAGCCCGAAGATGCTCACCGGCAACGTCTTCCAGGTCGCCGGATACACCATCACGGTGGCGCCCAGTTCGCCCATCGACAGCGCGATCGACAGGCCCGCGGCGGCGCCGAGCGCAGGCAGCAGGAGCGGCAGCGTGATCCGCAGCAGGACCCGGGTGGGACCGGCGCCGAGGGATTCGGCGGCCTGCCGGTAGGCGGGATCGAGGCGGTCCAGAGCCGCCGAGACGGTGCTGAACGTGAACGCCAGCACGAGGATCGTGTGCGCCAGGATGACGATCCACTTCGTTCCGCCGAGCAGGAGCGGCCGTGAGTTGAACGCGATCAGCAGACCCAGTCCGATCGCCACGGACGGGATCGCGATCGGCAGGTGGAAGACGGCGTCGGTGATGCGGCGCAACCACGTCGGCGCCTCACGCGCTGCCAGTGCCGCCCACGTCCCGACCACCAGTGCCAGTGCGCCTGCGACGAACGCCGTCTGCAGGCTGACGGTGAGACTGGCGAGGTTCTCGTCGGACAGTGCCGTCGCAAAGTTCCGGCCGCCGAGGTCCGACGGCAGTGGGCCCGTCCAGGACCCGGCCAGCGCGGCCGCGATCACGGTGGCGATGGGTGCCACGAACACGACGGTCACGACGACCGCGAACACACCCAGGATCAGGGCTCTAGACCTTCTCGTCCACAGCAGCACGGCTGCCTCCCGTCAGCGTGGCGAACACGAATCGGTATGTGCAGTACAGGGTCAGCGACAGCACCACCTGGACGGTGGCGATCACGGCCGCGCCCGGCAGGTCGAACGTGACGATGCCGCGCGTGTAGATCAGGACGGGCAGCGTCACCACGTCCTTGGCGCCCGTGAACAGGACGATGCCGAACTCGTTGAGGGTGAGCAGTAGCACCAGCGATCCACCCGCCAGCAGTGCGGGCCACGCCTCGGGCATCACCACGGTCCGGAGCACCCGCAGCGGCGACGCCCCGAGACTGGCGGCGACGTCGAGTTGTTCGCGGGGGATCTGGGTGAACGCGGCGAGCAGGGGACGGACGACGAACGGCGTGAAGAACGTGACCTCCGCGGCGATCACCCCGAGTGGGGTGCCGAGGAAGTTCAGCGGTCCGTCGGCGTCGCCGGTGATCCGCGCGATCAGCGCGTTCACTGCCCCGGCGGTGCCGTAGAGGAACGTGAACGCCAGCGTGATCAGGAACGACGGCAGCGACAGCACCGCGTCGATCAGCCGTCCCACGACCTTCGATCCCGTGAACGGGACGAACGCCAGGACGAGCGCGAGGAACGTGCCGACGATCACGCAGCCGAGGGTGGAGAGGGCGGCGATCTGCACCGTCCGCCACAGGGCTGTGCGGAACAGTTCCGAGCCGAGCACCCTGGACCAGTTGTCCAGACCCGAACCGGTCTCGGAGTCGAGGGATTCGGTGAGCACCCGCGCCATCGGGTAGACGGCGAATCCGAGTACGAGCAGCAGGGGTGGGAGCGTCCACGCGATGCCTCGCCACCGGAACGGCTCGCGGGAGAGCGGTGCCGTCGCGGCGGGCGGACGCTCGAGGGTCGCGGTCATGTCGCCGGTACCAGGACGCTGCCGTCGGACGGGAACTGCACGCCGACGACGGTGCCCGGACCACGCTGGTCGTGACCGGACACGTCCGCGTCCACCTGCACTCCCTCGAAATCGTCGACGGCGAGCGTGATCCGCGTGGTCGATCCCCGCCACACCGTCGAGACGATCCGCGCCGAGAACGAACCCCGCGCGCCGGGCGCCGTCAGCGTCACCGCGTGCGGGCGGACACACAGGAACGCGGGCAGGTCCGACTCCCACTCCACGTGCCCGATGTCGGGTTGCGGCGCGGTTGCAGTGACGGGAACGCCGCCGATCGACACGAGCGCCGACGTCCCGATCACCCGGGTGACGGTGCACGGCAGCAGGTTGGCGCCGCCGAGGAATTCCGCGGTGAAACTGCTCGGCGGCCACTTCCAGAGATTCTCGACGGTGTCGATGTCGGCGAGCCGGGAGTTACGCATGACGGCGATCCGGTCGGCCAGCGCCAGCGCCTCGCTCTGATCGTGCGTGACGTAGAGCATCGCAGTGTCGGGCAGGGCCGCACGCAGTCGCGAGAGCTCACCGAGCATGCTCTCGCGCAGTCGGGCGTCCAGCGCGGCGAGCGGTTCGTCGAGCAGCAGAACCGAGGGCCGGATCGCGAGGGCCCGCGCGATCGCGATCCGCTGCTGCTGTCCGCCCGACAGTTCGCGGGGCAGGCGCTTGCCGTAGGCGGACATGCCGACCATGTCGAGTGCCTCGGCCACCCGCGCGCCGATCTGCGCGCGCGGCACCCGTTGGGAGCGGAGGCCGAACGCGACGTTGTCGGCCACCCGCATGTGCGGAAACAGCGCGTAGGACTGCACGACGACGCCGATTCCCCGTTTCGCGGGTGGTAGGTCGGTGACGTCGCGGGATCCGAGCCGCACGGAACCCGAAGTGGGGCGGACGAATCCCGCGAGTGCCTTCAGTGCGGTCGACTTTCCGGAGCCGCTCGGGCCGAGCAGGGCCACCGTCTCACCGCGGCCGACGCGCAGGTTGAAGTCGATCAGGGCGTGAGTCACGCCCTTGCCGCGGCCGTAGCCGACGGTGACGCGGTCGAACGTGATGGCCGGCGCGGAGAAGTCGGTGACTCCGCGGACCGCAGTGGTGTGCGACGGCTGTGCCCGCCTGGCTGGAGTTCCCGACACGATCAGCTCCCGGTGGCCTTCTGGTACGCCGCGATGTCCGAATCGAGTTCGGTGAGTACGTCGTTCCAGTTCGGCGACCACACCTGCACCCCCTGCAGTGCTCGCGCCGGGGCGCTCTCGCCCGCGGTGGCGCGCACGTCTTCGCGGACCGACATGCCGAGCGCGTCGTCGGCGACCGTCTTCTGCGACTCCTCGGACAGCAGGAACTCCATCAATTGCCTGCCCTGCTCGCTGCGGGGCGCGCCCTTCGTCAGACCCATCACGTACGGCAGGGCGACGGTGGTGCGGGTGCCGTCGGCGGCGGCGGGGAAGAAGAGGTCGAATGTCGAACCGTCCTCGGCGATGGACGTGAGGTTCATCTGGACGTCACCGTTGGCGACGAGCAGTTCGCCGTTGCTGACCTTCGGCTGCAGCTTGCCGGTCGAGGACGACGGTCCCACGTTGTTGACCTGCAGCTTGGTGAGATAGTCGAGTGCGCCGTCCTTGCCCCTCAGGTGCTGCAGGAGCAGCAGCACCGCGGTGCCGTCGCCGGCCTGGCCGGGGGTCGAGTACTGGATCTTGCCCTTGAACTGGTCGGACAGCAGGTCGTCCCAGGTCCGGGGAGCAGGCGAGGCCGCCGGGTTGGCGATGAAGGACAGGTAGTTCTCGACGACGGGAACGAAGTGACCGGCCGCGTCCTTCTCCGCCGCGGGAACCGCGGAGGCGTCGACACCGCTCGGAACGAGCAGTCCCTGGGAGTCGGCCTTCTGGATGAACGGCGGCAGCGTGACGACGACGTCGGCCTGCGGGTTCGACTGTTCCTTCTCGAGGCGAGAGACGACTTCGCCGGATCCGGCCTCGACGAGGTTCACCGCGATCCCGGTCTGTGCGGTGAAGGCGTCGAAACGCGATTTGTACCAACCGGAGAGCCCGTCGGCGCTGTAGACGGTGACGGTGTCGGTGCCCGAACCGGCGGCGGTGCCGGTTCCGCCGCAGGCGGTTCCGAGGGTGAGGACGGTCGCGGCCAGGGCGGCGGCGGCGATCCGGGGGGCGAAGACGCATGACGGGTTCCTAACGATGAGGGGGATTTCGAAACGGAGCTTGCCGTTTGGTCTAGACCAGTGGGCCACTGCGAGAAGAACGGCAGGTGAACAATTGGTATAGACCATTTTTCGGGTACGCTCGGCCGCATGAACGACGACAGCGGCGCGTCCGGGGAGTCCGCGTTGATCGACACTGCGGTGGCGCTGCGGTCGCTGTGCTGCGTCTGCGACGGCGAGGGGTGCGACTGGCTCACACCGCAATTCAGAGGGTCGACGACGTGATCGCGGTCGCGCGCAGAGTACGAGACACGGTGATACCCGCACCATGACGGAAACGCGGAACGTCCCCAAGTACTACCGGGTCCGCACCGAACTCGAGTCGATCCTCGCCGAACTCGAGGTGGGGGACGCGGTCCCTGCGGAGCGGGAACTGGCCCTGCGGTTCACGGTGTCCCGCGAGACGGTGCGGCAGGCCATCCACGAACTGCTGGTCGAGGGTCGCGTCGAACGTCGCGGCCGCGGCACCGTCGTCGCCAGCCCGAAGCTCGTGCAGCCGCTGTCGTTGCGGTCCTACACCGAGGGTGCGCTCAGTCAGGGCCGGGTGCCCGGGCGCGAACTGGTGACGTTCGAGGAGCTCGGTGCCGACGCGGACCTCGCCGAGGCGCTCGGTCTCGCGTTCGGGGCGCCGGTGATCCACCTCGAACGCGTCCTGCTCGCGGACGACGAGAAGATCGGGCTCGAAAGCACCCATCTGCCCGCCGAACGGTTCGGGGAGATGGCGCGCAGGTTCGACCCGGGCACCTCGCTGTACGCGGCGATCCGCGAGACCGGCGTGGTGTTCGCGTCGGCGACCGAGCGGATCGAGACGGTGCTGGCCTCCCCGCGGGAGGCCGCGCTGCTCGACTCGACCACCGCGATGCCGATGCTGCGGCTCCATCGTGTCTCGCTCGACACCGACGGCGTCCCGATCGAACGGGTGCGTTCCCTCTACCGCGGCGACCGGATCGCCTTTCTCACCACACTGCGGGAGTGATGTCGACGCGCACGACGGGTCCGGGGGCGTCCGGGTCGTGCACGGGGCTAACCTGGTACCCATGTCTGTCCGCACAGCACTGAGCCCCGGAACCGTGTCGCCCGTCCTCGCCGTACCGGCGGGGATCGAGCGTCCCGAGTATGCGTGGAAGCCCACGGCGAAGGAAGGCAACGAGCCGTGGGTGCAGACCCCGGAGACCATCGAGGCCATGCGGGTGGCGAGCAAGATCGCGGCGCAGGCCCTGCAGGAGGCCGGTAAGGCGGTGGCGCCGGGTGTCACCACCGACGAGCTCGACCGCATCGCGCACGAGTACATGATCGATCACGGCGCCTACCCGTCGACGCTCGGATACAAGAGTTTCCCCAAGTCGTGCTGCACGTCGCTGAACGAGGTGATCTGCCACGGCATCCCCGACTCGACGGTGATCCAGGACGGCGACATCGTCAACATCGACGTCACCGCGTACATCGGCGGCGTGCACGGGGACACCAACGCCACGTTCCTCGCCGGGGACGTCGCCGAGGAGAACCGGTTGCTGGTGGAGCGGACCCACGAGGCGACGATGCGCGCCATCAAAGCCGTCAAGCCCGGCCGTGCGCTCAACGTCATCGGCCGCGTCATCGAGTCGTACGCGCACCGCTTCGGCTACGGCGTGGTCCGCGACTTCACCGGACACGGCATCGGCACCACCTTCCACAACGGCCTCGTCATCCTCCACTACGACGAGCCCTCCGTGGACACGGTCATCGAACCCGGCATGGTGTTCACGATCGAACCGATGATCAACCTCGGCGACATCGGCTGGGAGATCTGGGACGACGACTGGACCGTCGTCACCAAGGATCGCAAGTGGACGGCTCAGTTCGAGCACACCATCGTGGTCACCGAGACCGGCAACGAGATCCTCACCCTGCCTTGAGTGAGAGCCGGTGGAAGGGCGCCCTGCTCGTCGCCGGCACCACGTCCGACGCGGGCAAGAGTGTGCTCGTCGCGGGACTGTGCCGGATGCTCGCGCGGCGAGGTGTCCGGGTGGCGCCGTTCAAGGCGCAGAACATGTCGAACAACTCCGTCGTCACGCTGGACGGCGGCGAGATCGGCCGGGCGCAGGCGCTGCAGGCCGCGGCCTGCGGACTCGAGCCGAGTGTCCGCTTCAACCCCGTACTGCTGAAACCGGGGAGCGACCGCACGTCGCAATTGGTGGTGCGCGGCCGCGCGGTCACGTCCGTCGGAGCCCGCGACTACATCGAGCACCGGCAGCACCTGCGTGCGGTGGTCGCCGAGGAACTGGCGTCGCTGCGCGCCGACTACGACGTCGTGATCTGTGAGGGAGCGGGCTCACCCGCCGAGATCAACCTGCGAGCCACCGACCTCGCCAACATGGGGCTCGCCCGGGCCGCGGGCCTGCCGGTGATCGTCGTCGGCGACATCGACCGCGGTGGAGTGCTCGCCCACCTGTTCGGCACCGTGGCGGTCCTCGAACCGGACGACCAGGCGTTGATCGCGGGATTCGTGATCAACAAGTTCCGCGGCGACGTGTCGTTGCTGGGGCCGGGCCTCGAGCAGTTGACGGCCGTGACGGGACGCCCGACGCTCGGGGTGATTCCCTTCGCCGAGGACCTGTGGCTCGACGCGGAGGATTCGCTCGGTGTGGTGGGGGACGCCCCGGTCGGACGTCCGGCGCCACCGATCGGCGACGACTGGCTGCGGGTGGCCGCGATCCGCCTGCCCCGCATCTCCAATTCGACGGACGTCGAGGCGCTCGCGTGCGAACCCGGGGTGTCGGTGCGCTGGGTCACCGATCCGTCGCGGCTGGAGGACGCCGACCTGATCGTCCTGCCCGGCAGCAAGTCGACCGTGTCGGATCTGGAGTGGTTGCGCCGCAACGGCATCGCGGATGCGATCGCCGCGCACGCGAAACGCGGCGGTCCGGTGCTCGGCGTGTGTGGCGGCTACCAGATGCTCGGGTCCGTGATCGTCGACGACGTCGAATCCGGCCGGGGTGCGGTGCCCGGTCTCGGACTGCTCGACCTCGAGGTGGAGTTCGCCCCGGACAAGGTGCTCGCGCAGGTGCGCGGCAACGCCCACGGAGTTCCGGTGTCCGGGTATGAGATCCATCACGGCCGGGTGCGGCGCAACGGCGACGAGCCCCTGCTCCACGCGAGCAGCGGCGCCGCGGAAGGCAGTATCCGCGGCGCCGTGTACGGCACGCACTGGCACGGACTGCTGGAGACCGACCGTTTCCGCCGGCTCCTGCTGGACGACGTGGCCGATCACGCGGGGAGAACCGGTTTCGTCACCGCACCCGACACGGATGTCGCCGCGATCCGGACCGCTCAACTCGATCTGCTGGCGGATCTGGTGGAGCAGAACCTCGATCTCCGTGCCCTGGAGGACCTCCTCGGCGCAGGTGCCCCGGAAGGCCTTCCGGCCATCGCGTCGACCCTGGTGCGTTAGGCCGTCGCGCGGCGGACGAGCGCCCACGCCGCGATGATCCCCGCGGCCGCGGCCAGTGCCGGCAGCCACACCATCGGCACCGACCGGGGCGCGGCGGCGAACCAGTGGCCGATGTCCGGCCACCACTTCTGCCACGTGATCACGAACGCGGCGGCGCCTGCGGCGAGGAGAGTGCCGACGCCGAGCGTGAAGAGCCCCACCACCCGCCACCGGTGATGCAGTGCGCCCAGGAACATTCCGGCCGCCGCGGTCAGTGACAGGAAGGCGAAGTAGGCGGCCAGTTGTATGACCGGGTCGGACGTGAAGTAGTTGGGTATCGCGAACATCCGCATCCCCACACCCCAGCCGCCGGTGGCCTCCTCGATCAGCGACAGTCCGTAGAGCATTACCCCGAACACGAAGACCTGGACGGCGGCGACGATCAGGGTGGCCGCGAAATAGTCGCGTCGGGTGACGCTCATCCCCAGTGCGAACGGGAACGTCTGTGTCATGGCCTGCAGGTAGAACGCGAGAGCGAACCCGAACAGCGAGAAGACGCCGCCGGTGAAGTTGGTGTCGCTGCCGGTGTCGCCCACCATCGCGAAGATGGCCGCACCGATCGTGAACGACGCGACCAGCACGCCCAGTGGCCACGCGACGAGCAGGGGCCAGGCGACGGTGTGGATGCGGGAGACGGTCAGGACCCGGTTCGTCATCGTGCGTCCTCCTTGGTGGCCGTGGTGCTGCGGACCACGAGTTGCTGAAGGCTGAGCGGCTCGAAATGCAGGCCTTCGTCGACCGCCCGGTCCCGTTCGGAATCCGACAGGGTGGTCTGCACGGTTGCCCGTTCGTGATTACCCAGCGATTCACGGTGCAGGACAGTCTTGTTCGAGGTGAAGTCGGCGACGAGCGAAGCCAGGCCGGAGACGACGACGGCGCCTTCGCGCAGCGCGTCGGTGTCCTCGTCGAGGATGATCCGTCCCTTGTCGATCAGGATCACGTGTTCGATCAGGTCGCTGACCTCGTCGATGAGGTGTGTGGAGAGCACGACCGTGCGCGGGTGTTCGGCGTAGTCGGCGAGAAGCCGGTCGTAGAAGAGGTGCCGTGCCACCGCGTCGAGCCCGAGATACGGCTCGTCGAACAGGGTGAGCGGTGCGCGGGAGGCGAGACCGACCGTCACGCCGAGCGCGGACGTCATGCCCCGCGACAGCTTCTTCACCTTGCGGCACAACGGAAGGTCGAAATCCTCCAGCAGTGTCTGTGCGAACTCCTCGTTCCAGTGGGGGAGCAGGTGCCGTGCGGTCGCGAGGACGTGCCCGACCTTGAAGTCGTCCGGGTATTTCTGGCTCTCCTTGACGAAGCACACCTCGGTGAGTGCCCGGGAGTTCTCGTGCGGAGCCTGACCGAAGATCTCGACCGTGCCCGAAGTCTGGAACTCCTGGCCGGCGAGGATCTGCATGAGCGTGGTCTTGCCGGCGCCGTTGCGGCCGAGGAGGCCGTAGATCTTGTTCTCCTGCAGGGAGAAGTCGATCCCGTCGAGTGCGACGAAGTCGCCGAATCGCTTGCCGAGGCCCCGCGCCGAGGCGACCGTCTTCGTGTCGAATGCTGTGCCGATCATCGTGCTCCCTCCCGTTGGTCGAGCATGGTCTTGAGTTCGGCGATGCTGACGCCGAGTTTGTCCGCCTCGGTGACGAGCGGGTCGATGAACTGGCGCGCGAACCGCTCGCGTCGCCGGAAGCGCAGCGCGTTCCGGGCGCCGGAGGTGACGAACATTCCGATTCCCCTCTTCTTGTAGAGGATCCCGTCGGCGACGAGCTGATTCAGCCCCTTGGCTGCGGTCGCCGGGTTGATCCGGTGGAACGCGGCGAGCTCGTTGGTGGACGGCACCTGGCCTTCTTCGGGAAGGGTTCCGTCGATGATCGAGTTCTCGATGAGTTCTGCGATCTGCTGGAACAGCGGTCTGCCGTTGTCGATCATCGACGCCCGCCTCGTCGGTTGATCGGTTCATTACTCATGTAATGAACCATAGAACCAGGGAGGTCCGAGCGCAAGACGTCCCCGATCGCGTAGTTTTTAGCCCATGGAACTGACGCACGTGGCGGTGGGAAATGGAACCTGCACGGTCCGCATCGACGGACCGGAGAGCAAACACACCGTTCTCCTACTGCCGGGGGCCGGCGACGGACCGGATGTCTACGACGGCGTCTGCGAGCGCCTGCACAATTCCGATCTGCGCACGATCGTGCCCGAGGACATCACCGGTCTCGACGAGACGACGATCATGGCTCTGCTCGACGAACTGAAGGTCGGGTGGGTCAACCTCGTCGGCAGCCGCGAAGGAGCCGAACTGGCGTGGTCGCTGGCGGCTCGCCAGTTCGGACGCTTCGCCAGCCTCGTGGTGGCCGACCGGGGGCATCCGGCGGCACCCGACTCCGCCGGTGCGGTGCGCGGATCCGACTGCCCGCCGGTCGAACTCCCCACGACCGTGATGGTCGGCAGCCCCGACCGGCGTGCCGAGGCGGACGCGAGCGGCCGCTTCGTCTACTCCGACTTCCGCGTCGTACAACTCGACGACGTCACCAACGTCCCGGCCGCGGCGGCGGCGGAGCTGGCCACCGAGATCGTCCTCCGTACCAGCCCCTGGTAGATCCCGGCCCCACGCCGAGCGCGACCGTGTTCAGCGTGGGGCGTACATGATGACGGCCATGCCCAGCAGGCAGATCAGGGCGCCCGAGACGTCCCAGCGGTCCGGGCGGAAACCGTCCGCCACCATGCCCCAGATCAGCGAGCCCGCGACGAACACCCCGCCGTACGCGGCGAGGATGCGGCCGAAGTGGGCGTCCGGCTGCATCGTCGCGACGAACCCGTACGCACCGAGCGCCGCCACACCGGCGCCGATCCAGATCCAGCCCCGGTGCGCGCGGACGCCCTGCCACACCAGCCACGCGCCGCCGATCTCGAACAGCGCCGCGACGGCGAACAGCGCGACGGACTTGGCGACCGTCACTCGGGCGGCAGCTCGAGGCCGAGGAGAGCGTTCTCGACGACCTCGGGCAGCGCCGGGTGGATCCAGTACTGTCCCCGCGCCATCTGCTGCGCCGTCAGCCCGAAGCTCATCGCCTGGATCAGCGGCTGGATCACCGTGGGTGCCTGGGCGCCGATCACGTGCGCACCGAGCAGACGCCCGGTGCCGCGTTCGGCGATGACCTTGCACAGCCCCTCGTCGTCCTCCATCGCCCACCCGTAGGCGACGTCGCCGTACGCCTGCACCTTCACCGTGATGTCCCAGCCCGCCTCCCGGGCCTCGGCCTCGGTCAGCCCGACGTGCGCGATCTGCGGGTCGGTGAACACGGCGGCGGGTACGAACCGGTGGTCCGCGGCGCGCAGACCCGACGTGTCCTTCCACGCGTCCTGCAGGAGATTGTGCTGAACCACTCGCGCCTCGTGGTTGGCGACGTGCTTGAGCTGGTACGGCGAGGAGACGTCACCGAGCGCGAAAACGCCTTCGGCACTGGTCCGTTGGTAGTCGTCGACCACGACGCGTCCCTCGTCGTCGAGGTCGATGCCACCGGCGGCGGCCCCGATGGCGTCGCCGTTCGACTGCCGCCCGGTCGCCACCAGGAGAACGTCACCCGAGACGACGGTGCCGTCCTCGAGTTCGACCGCGACGCCGTCACCGTCGCGGCGCACGGCCGCGACGGCGCTGCCGCGGTGCACGTCCCATTTCTTCTGGGCGAGATCCGTGAACCGGCGCGAAACGTCCTCGTCGAGGTGCCGCAGCAGGTGGGAGCTGCGCGCGATCAGCGACACCCGGGTGCCGAGCGCGGAGAACACGTGCGCGAACTCGGCGGCGATGTATCCCGCACCGATGATCACCATGCGCTCGGGCAGCTCCGGCAACCGCATGATGTCGTCGTTCGTGTAGTACCGCACACCGGATTCCCGGACCACGTCGGGAATGATCGGCCGGGACCCGGCCGCGATCACCACCTGGTCGGCGGTGACGACCTCCCCGGTTCCGGTGTCGAGGGTCCGTGGGCCCACGAACGTCGCGTGCCCGCGGAACAGCGTGGTGTTCGGGCTGTCCTCGGCGCGGTAGCGCTCCCCGCCTGCCGAGATCGGGTCGATGCGGCCGAAGACCCGTTTGACGATGTCCGGCCAGCGCACCCCCTCGAGCTCCGCGTCGACGCCGTACTTCGCGGAATTGCCGACCGTGCGGGCCACCTCCGCGGCGTAGACGAACATCTTCGTCGGGATGCAACCCACGTTCAGGCACGTCCCGCCGAAGATGCCCTCCTCCAGGATCGCGACCGTCTTGTCGGCGAAGCGTTCGTCGGGCAGCGAGTTTCCGGACCCCGAACCGATGATCGCCAGATCGAAATGTGTCATCGGTTGGCCTCCGCCGCGTTGTGGCCGTGCAACCAGTCGAGCCACAGGTCCACTTCGGCGAACGCCTCCGCCCGGGGCTTGTCGGCGGACAGGAACACGTCGTGCCGGGCGCCCGCGATGGGCACGATCGTGGTGCGGTCACCGAGGCAACCCGCCCAGCGGGCGATCTGCCGGACGTCGAGGACGGCGTCGGCCGTGTCCACCCTGGGGTCGTACCGCGGCGCGAAGTACGACGCCTTGGACCGGAGGATCAGGGCCGGAACCCCGATGTCGAGACCGCGGTGCAACTGGGCGTGCCCACGGCGCACCGCACGCAACCACCCGAACGTCACCGGGAAACCGCTCAGCGGCTTCCAGTCGAGGTTGTAGTTCCAGATACCGTTGCCCTCCACGTGCAGGCTCACGCCGTACGTGTCGAGCCCGGTCTTCGGGATGATCGACTTGCGTTTGACGCGCCCGAGCGCATCGACGGCCACCGTCCCCACGTTTCGCAGATACGACGGACCCTGCAGGTCGAACCACGGGCTGTTGAGGATGACCCCGCTGATGCCGAGTGCCGCGGTGCCGCCCGGCTTGCGCTGCAGGCGGTGCAGCCACAGCGGCAGAACCAGACCGCCCGTCGAATGCGCGACCAGCAGGACCTCCCCGTCACCGGTCTGTTCCCGGACCTGGCGCAACGCCTCGTTCAGCTCGGCGTCGTACAGCGTCAGATCGGAGACGAAGTGCGGCGTCTGGCCGGGTTCGAGCGAGCGGCCGCACTTGCGCAGGTCGAGCGCGAAGAACGCGTAACCCTGTTCGGCGAAGTGCTCGGCCAAGTGCTTCTGGAAGAAGTAGTCGGTGAATCCGTGAACGTAGAGCACGGCGCGGCCGGTCTTCTTCGTCTCCTGCGCGGGCTGGTAGCGGATCAGCGTCGCCTTCACCTCGCCCTCGCCGTCCGGGTCGGTGCCGAGAGGAATGGTCAGCTGCTGATATCCGTCGCCGAGAACGTCGGGAGCCCATGTAGTCACAGATCACAATCTAATGTGCGATTCGGGGGCGCGGGGAGGCGCACAATTGGGGCAGGTGATTCTCGCTCATACGCGCGGGTAACCTATCCGGCGAACACGGCAGGCGTATGCGCGTACGGCTATGGACAAGGAAGTCGATACTCCAGTGTCAGATCAGAATGCGGTAGAGACGAAAACGGATGTAGTGCTGGTTGGCGCGGGCATCATGAGCGCGACGCTGGGAGCGATCCTGCGTCAGGTGCAGCCCGATTGGTCGATCACCACATTCGAGCGGCTCGACGCAGTAGCCGCCGAGAGCAGCGACCCGTGGAACAACGCGGGCACCGGCCACTCCGCGCTGTGTGAGCTCAATTACACCCCGCAGAACGCCGACGGCACCGTGGACATCACGAAGGCCGTCAACGTGAACGAGCAGTTCCAGGTGTCGCGGCAGTTCTGGGCGCACGGTGTCGAGAGCGGTGTGCTCACGCACCCCAAGGAGTTCATCAACCCCATCCCGCACGTGAGCTTCGTGCACGGCGAGGCCAACGCGAAGTACCTGCGGGCCCGCTACGACGCCCTCGCCGGTCACCCCCTGTTCGCGGGCATGGAGTACATCGACGCACCCGACGAGTTCACCCGTCGCCTGCCGTTGATGGCGAAGGGCCGCGACTTCAGCGATCCCGTCGCACTCAACTGGACCCAGGACGGAACCGACGTCGACTTCGGCGCCCTGACCAAGCAGCTCCTCGGTTACGTCGGCGCATCCGGCGGCGTCGTCCACTTCGGGCACGAGGTCACCGACCTCACCAAGCAGTCCGACGGCAGCTGGGTGGTCAAGGTCACCAACCGCCGCAACGGTGTGAAGAAGGTCGTGCGCGCCAAGTTCGTGTTCGTCGGCGCCGGTGGCGGTGCGCTGCACCTGCTGCAGAAGTCCGGCATCGAGGAGGCCAAGGGCTTCGGCGGGTTCCCCGTCAGCGGCGCGTTCCTGCGCTGCACCAACCCGGAGCTCATCGACCAGCACCGCGCCAAGGTCTACGGCAAGGCCGCCGTCGGCGCGCCGCCCATGTCGGTTCCGCACCTCGACACCCGCGTGATCGGCAACAAGCCCGGACTGCTGTTCGGGCCGTACGCCGGCTGGTCGCCCAAGTTCCTCAAGCAGGGCCGCGTCACCGACCTGCCCAGCTCGGTCAAGCCGAACAACCTGCTCTCGATGCTCGGTGTCGGCGTCAGCGAACTCGGTCTCGTCAAGTACCTGATCAGTGAGCTCGCGATGTCCGAGGCCGGCCGGATCGAGACCCTGCGGGAGTTCGTCCCGAAGGCGCTCGGCAAGGACTGGGAACTGATCACCGCGGGCCAGCGCGTCCAGGTCATCCGTCGAGCCAAGGGCAAGGGCGGCGTTCTCGAGTTCGGCACCGCCGTCGTCAACGCCGCTGACGGCACCATCGCGGGCCTGCTCGGCGCGTCGCCGGGTGCGTCGACCGCGGTGCCCGCCATGCTCGACGTGCTGCAGCGCTGCTTCCCGGCCCAGTACGAGTCGTGGAAGCCGAAGCTCCAGGAAATGGTGCCGTCGCTGGGCGTGAAGCTCTCCGACGACACCGCGCTGTTCTCGCAGGTGTGGGACTGGACGTCGAAGGTGCTCCAGCTCGACACCAGCAAGGTGGAGGACGCGTCGGTCGCGGTCTGACGCACCGACCGGCCCGGGTTCGCGGGCGCGCACACTTGCCGGTGCTGTGCGATAGTTGCCTGTCATGACGGCAACTGCAGCACTCAAGCGTTCGTGGGCACTCGATCTCGACAACAAGACGCTCTACGAGTTGCTCAAGCTTCGCGTAGAGGTCTTCGTCGTCGAGCAGGCGTGCCCGTACCCGGAACTCGACGGCCGTGATCTGCTGGCCGAGACCCGCCACTTCTGGCTGGAGCAGGACGGTCAGGTGGTCTGCACTCTCCGCCTCCTCGAGGAGCACGCCGACGGCACCACGTCGTTCCGCATCGGTCGGCTGTGCACGTCGCGGCCGGCGCGCGGGCAGGGGCACACGACGCGTCTGCTGCGCGCCGCGCTCGCCGAGGTCGGCGACGCGCCGTGCCGCATCAACGCGCAGACGTATCTGGTGGACATGTACGCCAAGCACGGTTTCAAGCCGGACGGCGAAGAGTTCGTCGAGGACGGCATCCCGCACGTCCCCATGCGTCGCGGCGGCGGTGCCGCTTACGGCGCTGCGTACGAGGCGGCGGAGGCGGCCCCGTCGAGCGCCGCGCAGTGAGCGCCGACTAGGGTCGTCAGGTGAATGTCCGCGGGGAAGTCCTGTTCGAATCAGGCGCGGTCCCGCCACTGTGACGGATCTCTGACCGGCTGCCACCACCCTGGTTGCCGATCCGGTCTCCCAGCCAGATTGCCGCGGCGTTCGTACCGGCCAAAGCTCTCGGCGAGGAAACCGGGACGTGAAGGGATGCAGCGTGCGTACGGATCGTGAAGTGGACCAAGTTCGACCCGACTTTTCGTGGGGATTCCCGTTCAGTGCGGTGGTCGGTCAGGACCGGTTGCGCCTCGCCCTCATCCTCTGCGCGGTCCACCCCGGTATCGGCGGTGTTCTCGTCCGCGGTGAGAAGGGGACGGCCAAGTCGACGGTGGTCCGTGCTCTCACCGCACTGCTGCCCGCGGTGCACGACGAGAACGGGACGCGCCCGGCGCGACTGATCGAACTGCCGGTCGGAGCCACGGAGGACCGCGTCGTCGGTTCCCTCGATCTCGAGAAGGTCCTGCGCGACGGTGAGCGCGCTTTCCAACCCGGGCTGCTGTCGGCCGCCCATCAGGGTGTCCTGTACGTCGACGAGGTCAATCTTCTGCACGACCATCTGGTCGACGTGCTCCTCGACGCGGCGGCGATGGGCCGCGTTCACATCGAGCGTGACGGCATCTCGCACTCGCACGCCGCCCGATTCGTGCTGGTCGGCACGATGAACCCGGAGGAGGGCGAGCTCCGGCCGCAGCTCCTCGACCGGTTCGGGCTGGCCGTCGACGTCGCCGCGTCGCGGGAGGTGGACGTGCGCATGGAGGTGGTCCGGCGGCGCCTCGACTTCGAGCGTGACCCGGCACGGTTCGCCGAGCGCTACGCCGAGCAGGACGCCGCCCTGGCGGCCGCCATCCTCGAGGCCCGCGACCGGCTCGACGACGTCGAGCTCGACGACGTCGAGTTGCGCCGAATCTCTTCTCTCTGTGCGTCGTTCGACGTGGACGGCATGCGCGCCGATCTCGTCCTCGCCCGGACCGCGACCGCGCACGCCGCATGGCGGGGCGCCGGCGTCGTCACGGCGGAGGACGTGCGGGTCGCCGCCGAGCTGACCTTGCCGCACCGCCGTCGCCGGGATCCGTTCGACGAACCCGGCCTCGATGAACAGCAGCTCGACGACGCTCTCCGTCAGGCCGACGAGGACGCCAGGTCCGGTGCCGAGGAACCGCCGGAGCAGGAGCCGGGAACTCCGCCCGGCACCCCGCCCGGACCGGACGGCGGGGACACCGACCCCGAGGGGCCCGACGATCCCGACGGGCCCGGAGGTGGCGCTCCGGCACCCCCGGAACGCCCGGCGGGACCGACCGGCACCCAGTTCACCACCAAGCTCCTCGAGGTACCCGGAGTCGGCGAGGGCGCGCCGGGCCGGCGTTCCCGTTCGCGCTCGTCCCGCGGTCGCGCGGTGCGCTCCACCGCCGAACAGGGGCACGGACTCCACCTGGTGGGCACGCTCTTCGCCGCCGCTGAGCGGCAGGTCGCCCGCGGCCGGAGCGCCGGCCGGATGATCCTGGACTCCGCCGATCTGCGCGGGGCGATTCGCGAGGGTCGCGAGGGCAACCTCGTGGTGTTCGTCGTGGACGCGTCCGGGTCGATGGCGGCCCGTGACCGATTGTCCGCCGTGACCGGTGCCGTCGTCTCACTGCTGCGCGACGCCTACCAGCGCCGCGACAAGGTCGCGGTGATCACGGTTCGTGGGCGAGCCGCGGAACTGGTTCTGCCGCCCACGTCTTCGGTGGACATCGCCGTCCGCCGCCTGCGCGGAATGAAGACGGGCGGCAAGTCCCCGCTGGCAGAAGGATTCCTGCGCGCGCGTGAGGTCGTGCTGCGGGAACGTCTCCGCGATCCGCAGCGCCGCGCCCTCGTCGTCGCACTGACCGACGGGCGGGCGACGGGCGGCAAGGACGCACTGCACCGGGCCACGGTGGCCGCGGGACTGCTCGCCGACAGTTCGGTCGCGTCGGTGGTCGTCGACTGCGAGACCGGCGTGGTCCGGCTCGGGCTGGCCGCGGAGCTGGCCCGCCGGCTGCGGGGCGGCTACGTGCGCCTCGGTGAATTGTCCGCGCAGCAGGTCGCGGGCGTCGTCCGCGCCGCGGCGTGATCCGGACGCGGCTTCGGTAGGGGAGAGAGAAGACACATGCCCAAGGGTGTTCCCGAGAACGTTCCGAACGACGGCCTCACCACACGTCAACGACGCAACGCTCCCGTGCTCGCGGTCCACACCGGACGGGGCAAGGGGAAGTCGACGGCGGCATTCGGCATGGCGCTGCGTGCCTGGAATCAGGGATTCGACGTCGGGGTGTTCCAGTTCGTCAAGAGCGCCAAGTGGAAGGTGGGGGAGGAGGCAGCCTTCCGCGCCCTCGGTCAGCTGCACGAGGACACCGGTGTCGGTGGGTCGGTGCAGTGGCACAAGATGGGCGAGGGCTGGTCGTGGACGCGCAAGCACGGCAGCGAGGAAGACCACGCCGCCGCGGCCGCCGAGGGATGGCGCGAGATCGCCCGCCGGCTGGGGGCCGAGGAACACCGGTTCTACGTGCTGGACGAGTTCACCTATCCCCTGAAGTGGGGGTGGGTGGACGTCGACGAGGTGGTCGAGGTCCTGCAGAACCGGCCCGGCAACCAGCACGTGGTGATCACGGGCCGCGACGCCCCGCAGGCACTGATCGACGCCGCGGATCTGGTGACGGAGATGACCAAGATCAAGCACCCGATGGACGCCGGCCGGAAGGGCCAGCGGGGCATCGAGTGGTGACCACGCTCCCCGCGGCGCCGGCGGTGGTCATCGCTGCTCCCGCATCGGGCAGCGGAAAAACCACTGTCGCAACCGGTTTGGTGGGAGCGCTCCGTGAGTCGGGCTGCACGGTGGCACCGTTCAAGGTCGGCCCCGACTACATCGACCCCGGATATCACGGGCTCGCGGCCGGACGTCCGGGACGCAATCTCGACCCGGTCATGGTGGGCGCGCAGCGGATCGCCCCGCTGTACCGGCACGGCAGTTCGGGATGCGACCTCGCGGTCGTCGAGGGCGTCATGGGCCTGTTCGACGGCAAGATCGACGCCGCGTCGCAGGAACCGTCGGCCGAGGGATCGACGGCCCAGGTGGCGGCACTGCTCGGCGCCCCGGTCGTGCTCGTGGTCGACGCCCGCGGGCACAGCCAGAGCCTGGCCGCGGTCCTGCACGGCTTCTCCACCTACGACACCGGGGTCCGCATCGGCGGTGTGATTCTCAACCGGGTGGGAAGCCCGCGGCACGAACAGGTGCTGCGACAGGCATGCGAGCGCGTCGGGCTCCCCGTGCTCGGTGCCGTGCCGCGGATGGCCGAACTGGAGGTCCCGTCCCGACATCTCGGGCTGATCCCGGCGGCGGAGCACGGGGCTGACGCGGTGGCCGCCGTCGACGCGATGACCCGATTGGCCGCCCGCCACCTCGATCTGCCTGCCATCCGCGCGCTCGCGTCGTCGGCGGTAGACGGGCCGGTGTGGGACCCCGCCGCCGAGGTCGGGCCGATTCTCCCCGGCCCGAGCCCGGTCGTGGCGATCGCCGGGGGCCGGGCGTTCACGTTCGGGTACGCCGAACACCGCGAACTCCTGGGCGCCGCCGGTGCGGACGTGCTCACGTTCGACCCCCTGCACGACGCGTTGCCGCCCGGCACGAGCGGTGTGGTGCTGCCCGGTGGCTTCCCCGAGGAACACGCCGTCGCGCTCGCGGAAAACTCCGCGCTCCTGACGCAGATCCGCGAACTCGCCACGGCGGGGGCGCCGATCCATGCGGAGTGCGCCGGTCTGCTCTACCTCGCCCGCAGTCTCGACGGGCACGCGATGGCCTCCGTGGTCGGGGTCGACGCCTCGTTCGGGTCTCGTCTCACGCTCGGGTACCGCGAGGCGGTGGCGGTGACGGACTCTGCACTCTTCGCGGCGGGTGAGCGGGTGGTCGGCCACGAGTTCCATCGCACGTCGCTCGCCGCGGCCGAGGCGGACGGCTTCGCGCCGGCCTGGGGCTGGCGGCCCTGGGACGGCGCCCCTGCGCGCGAGGGTTTCGTCCGCGGCGGCGTGCACGCCTCGTACCTGCACACGCACCCTGCGGGTCACCCGGAGGCGATCACCCGTTTCGTGGCCGCGGCCCGCACCTTCGCCGCGCATGGGTGACGTCTGCGTCGGCGTCGGGTTCCGCGCGGCAGCGAGCAGCACCGACATCCTCGCCGCCGTCCGACACGTGCTGACGTCCGCGAACCCGGGTCCGGACGCGACACTGGACTGCCTGTGCACCCTCGACCGCAAGGCCGCGGAGCCGGCTGTCCGGGATGCGGCAGCGGCGATGGGTGTCCCCGTCCGCGGATTCGCCTCCGGGGAACTGGCCGCCGTCGAGGTGGCGAACCCGTCGGACCGCGTGCACTCGGCGACGGGATCGCCGAGCGTCGCAGAAGCGGCGGCGGTGCTCGGCGCGGGGGGCGGGCCCTTGATCGTGACCAAGTGGTCCGCGAATGGCGTCGTCGTCGCCGCAGCCCGTAAAGTTTCGTAGGTTCGAGACGAGACATGCACGATTTTCAGGAGAAACGGGGAGAGCGCGTGACTGCTGCCACCGGAGACGAGACCAACTACCTGGTCGGACTCAATTTGGCCGATCGTCGTGTGGTCGTGGTCGGTGGCGGAACAGTGGCACAGCGCAGGCTCGGGCTCCTGATCGCATCGGGTGCGCGGGTGCACCTGATCAGCCGTGCGGTCACGCCGGCGGTCGAGGGAATGGCCACCGCGGGACAGATCACACTGGACCTTCGCGAATACCGGGACGGCGACCTCGCCGACGCCTGGTACGCCATCGCGTGCACAGATGAACCGGACACCAACGCGGCGATCGTCGCCGAGGCCGAGCGGAATCGTGTCTTCTGCGTCCGAGCCGACAACGCCCGCTACGGCACCGCCGTCACACCCGCGAGCGCAAGCTACGACGGGATGAGCATCGGCGTGCTGGCGGGCGGCGACCACCGCCGTTCCGCCGCAGTGCGCACCGCCCTCGTCGAGGGCCTGCAATCCGGTGCGGTCGCCGACACCGCCGACCACCCGGCGGCCGGTGTCGCACTGGTGGGCGGCGGCCCGGGCGACCCCGACCTCATCACCGTCCGCGGCCGGCGACTGCTCGCCCGCGCCGACATCGTGGTCGCCGACCGCCTCGCCCCGCCGGAACTGCTCGCCGAACTGGGCTCCGACGTCGAGGTCATCGACGCCGCGAAGATCCCCTACGGCCGTGCGATGGCGCAGGAGGCGATCAACGCCGCCCTCATCGACGGAGCCAAGGCAGGCAAGTTCGTGGTGCGGCTCAAGGGCGGCGACCCGTACGTGTTCGGCCGCGGCTACGAGGAACTCGAGGCGTGCGCCGCGGCGGGTGTTCCCGTCACGGTCGTCCCCGGCATCACCAGTGCCATCTCGGTGCCGTCGGCCGCCGGCATCCCGGTCACTCATCGAGGCGTCACCCACGAGTTCGTCGTCGTCAGCGGTCACGTCGCCCCCGACCACCCGGATTCCCTCGTCGACTGGTCGGCACTCGCCCGGTTGAAGGGCACGATCGTGTTGCTGATGGCCGTCGAGCGCATCGAGGCGTTCGCGACGGTCCTCATGGAGGGTGGGCGTCCGGTGGACACCCCGGTCACGGTCATCCAGGAGGGCACGCTGCGCACGCAGCGCACGGTGCGGACCGATCTCCAGACCGTCGCCGCCCGGGTGAAGGAAGAGCAGATCCGGCCGCCTGCCATCGTGGTCATCGGGCCGGTGGCCGGGTTTTCTGTGGACGCTGGGTAACGTGAACCCTCGTGTCTGAATCCCGAGTACCCGAAGGCGCGTCGGCGTCGAACAAGTCTGCGGCGAGAGCCACGGTGAATCCGCCCGCTGCCACCCGCGTGATGGGGCTTGCAATCATCGTGCTCAGCGGGCTGCAGATGATGGTGGTCCTCGACGGCACCGTCGCCAACCTGGCGCTCGCGCCGCTGCAGGCCGATCTCGGTCTCAGCGACAGCGGCCGCAACTGGGTGTTGACGTCGTACGCGCTGGCGTTCGGTGGCCTCATGCTCCTCGGCGGACGGCTCGGCGACGCGTTCGGCCGGAAGAAGATGTTCGTCGGCGGTGTCGCCCTGTTCACCGTCGCCTCGCTGCTGTGCGGTCTCGCGGTGGGCGAGTTCATGCTGATCGCCGCCCGGTTCCTTCAGGGTGTCGGCGCCGCGGTGGCGTCCCCGACGGCGCTGGCTCTGGTCGCGACCACGTTCGCGGCCGGACCTGCGCGTAACCAGGCCATCGCGATCTTCGCGGCCATGACGGGCATCGGGTCGATCGCCGGCCTGATCATCGGCGGCGCCCTCACCGAGGTGTCGTGGCGACTGATCTTCCTCATCAACGTGCCCATCGGCGTCGTCATCGTGGGGTGCGCGTTCGTCGCATTGAAGGAGACCGCGGGCGAGCGCCTGGCCCTCGACGTTCCCGGGGCGGTCCTCGCCACGGTCGCGGCGACGGGCGTCGTGTTCGCGCTCACCGAGGGTCCGGAACTCGGGTGGGGGAGCCCGTACGTGATCGGTGCGCTCGTCGCCGGTCTGCTGCTGTTCTGCGCATTCCTGTACGTCGAACGGACCGCAGACAACCCGCTGCTGCCGTTCTCCCTCTTCCGCGACAAGAACCGGGTGGCGACGCTCGTCGCGATCTTCTTCGCCGGTGCCGTGATGTTCACGGTCGCCGCGTTCGTCGCGTTGTTCGTCCAGGACATCCTCGGCTACAGCCCCCTCGAGGCCGGCCTCGCGTTCATCCCGTTCGCGTTCGGCCTCGGCGGCGCGGCCGCGGTGGCGTCCAAGCTCGCCGTGCGGATCCAGCCCCGGTGGCTCGTGGTCGCCGGCGCCGCGATCATGGTGGTCGGGCTGCTGTACGGCTCGACTCTCGACAGTTCCGCCACCTACCTCGGCAACCTGTTCGTGCCGGTCATCGGTATCGGATTCGGTGTCGGACTCGCCGTCGTCCCGCTCCCGCTGTGCGCCATCGCCGGTGTGTCGGAGACGGAGATCGGTCCGCTCGCCGCCATCGCCCAGGTGGCGCAGACCCTCGGCGGACCCCTCGCCCTCGCCGTCATCGGGGCGATGGCCACCTCACGCACGCTGTCCCTCGGCGGCATCTCCGGCAAGGTCGCCGACATGAATCCGACGCAACTCGAGGCGCTCGGCAACGGGTACACGTTCGCCCTCGTCGGCAGTGCCGGCTGCGCCCTCATCGCGGGACTGGCCGCGCTGTTCATCCGCTTCACCCCGCAACAGGTCGCGCAGGCGCAGGCCGCCGAGAAGGCCGCGCAGCAGGCGTGAACGCGGTCCGGTCCGGTTTCGGCCCGGTTGTCGGAGTCCGTCTATAGCATCCGGTCATGGACTACAAAATCGAGCTGATCATTCTGCCGGTGTCCGACGTGGACCGGGCCAAGGCGTTCTACGCCGACCAGGTCGGCTTCGTCGTCGACCACGACCACCGCGTGAACGAGAACGTCCGGTTCGTCCAGCTCACGCCGCCCGGGTCGGCGTGCTCGATCGCTGTCGGCGAGGGCCTGGTCGACACGCCGCCCGGCTCGGTGCACGGGTTGCAGATCGTCATCGACGACGCCGACGCCGCCCACGCCGAGCTGTCCGCCCGCGGCGTTCCCGTCAGCGACGTACAGGACCTGGCGTGGGGGCGCTTCGTGTACTTTGCCGACCCCGACGGCAACGAGTGGGCGCTGCAGCAGCTTCCGCCGCGCAGCTGACGCGCGGCGGGTAGCGGAAATCGGCCTGCCCTCGCGCGACGAGCGGGGCATGATTGTCCTGTGGTCACGCCCTCCTGCACGTCCGTCACGGGGGCAGCCGCGGTGGGGCTGCTCCTCGCTGCCTGCGTAGCCGGGGGATCGGCCGCCGCCGCGCCTGCATCCGACGCACCGGATCCTCGCGTCGGTCCGCTGTTCCTGGCCGGCACGCCCATCCACGTCTGCACCGGATCGGTTCTGGACAGCGCGGACGGCGACCTCGTCCTCACCGCCGCGCACTGCATCGCGGGGTCCGGCGGCGCGCTGTCGTTCGCACCCGGATTCGACCGCGGCGTGGCCCCGTTCGGACTGTGGACGGTGTCCCAGATCTACGTCGACCCCGCATGGCTGGAGTCGCAGGACCCGGAGCACGACTACGCCGTGCTCCGGGTGGCCCCGAGCGGAACCACCGTGCCGGCGGCCGTCGAATCGGTGGTCGGTGGGGGATTCGAGTTGGCGTCCGCGCCGGAACCCGCGACCACCGTGGCGGTGACCGGCTATCCGACCCTCGGGGACGGTCCGGTGTCGTGCACCGCCGCGACCACGTCGACGGACAGCTATCCGACGGTGGTCTGCGACGGTCTCGGCGAGGGAACGAGTGGAGGCCCGTGGGTCGTGGGTTCGCGGGTCGTCGCCCTCGTCGGAGGCCTCGACCACGGCGGGTGCACCGACTCGGTGTCCTACTCGCCGACGTTCGGTTCCGGAACGCTCGCCCTGGTGGACCGCGCGGAGCGCCGTGATGCCGGCGACTCGACACCGTTCGCCCTCGCCGGCGCCTGCACCCGATCCTGACGAACCGGGTCAGCGCGGGGCAGGCCGGTACCGGCGGACGGGCCTGCCGGCGCCCCCGTATTCGAGCCGGACCTCCAGCAGTCCCTCGGACAGGTAGTGCTCGAGGTAACGGCGCACACTGACCCGGGACAGTCCGGCGAGTTCGGCGCATTCGGTCGACGACAGCTCGCCCTTCGACCGCAGGATGTCGAGCACCAGGCGCCCGGTTTCGGCGCTGAGCCCCTTCGGGAGCCGGCTCGGTTCCGGATTCTTGCCCTTGCCGCCGAACAGGGAGTCGATCAGGGATTGGTCTGCGCCGGACTGTGATTCGAGGGCCCGGGCACGGCGGCGGAAGTTCTCGAGTTTCTCCTGCAGCTGCGTGTAGTCGAACGGTTTGACCAGATAATCGGAGGCGCCGCCGTGCAGTGCGCGGCTGACGGTGTCGATCTCCCTGGCGGCGGTGATCATGATGACGCCGACGGCGTTGCCCTCCGCACGCAGTCGTTGCAGGACGTCGAGGCCGGACATGTCCGGCAGGTACACGTCGAGGAGCACGAGGTCGGGGTGTGCGGTCCGCACCGATTCGAGGGCCTCGGCGGCGGTCCGCGCCACCCCGACGGTGGTGAACCCCGGTGTCTTGTCGACGAATCGGCGGTGGATCTCCGCGACCATGAAGTCGTCGTCGACGACCAGGACCTCATACATCGCCACGCCGTCCCGTCATGATCGGAGAGTCTAGCTACGCGGCACGTGGACGGTGAACAAGGCACCGCCGGTGCCGGGTGCGTCCGAGACGGCCGCGGACCCGCCGTGCTGGGAGCTGACGAGACGGACCAGGGCGAGCCCGATTCCGCGGCCACCGGGGGTGCCCGGCTTCGAGGTGACACCGCGCGAGAAGATCTCCTCCCGCATCGTCTCGGGAACTCCGGGGCCGGAATCGGCGACCTCGATAAGGATGCCGTCGTCGTCGGTGATCCGGATCGAGATCCGCGCGTCCCGGCCGCCCTCGGACACGTCGACGGCATTGTCGATGAGGTTGCCGAGGACGGTGATCACGTCGGTGGCGAGTTCGGGGTCGAGGGCGTGTAGGTGCGAGTCGGGTTCCAATGTCAGCGACACCCCGGTCTCGGCGGCGAGCGACGTCTTCGCGATCAGCAGCGCGGCGACAGCCGGATCCGAGATGCGTTGCGTGACAGCATCACTGATCTCCGCTCGGCGGCGGGTGAGGGTGCCGACGAAGTCGGTGACGGCGTCGTAATCGCCGAGCTGCGTCAGACCCGAGATCGTGTGCAGCTGGTTGGCGAACTCGTGCGTCTGCGCCCGCAGGGTGTCTGTGACACTCTTGTGCGAGGACAGCTGGCTCTGCATGGATGCCAGTTCGGTGCTGTCGCGCATCGTGGTGACGGTGCCGATCTTGTGCCCCTGGCTGGTGGCCGCGCGCCGGCTCAGCGCGAGCATGCGCGACGACGTCGACAACACCACGTCGCGGCCGTCCTCCCCGTTGAGGAGGTACTGCCGGACGGCGGGGTCGAGCGCGACGTCGTCGACGTGCCGGCCGACGGCGTCGTCGGTGAGGTCGAGCAGTTCCTGGGCGCTGTCGTTGAGCACGGTGATCACCCCGTCGGGGTTCACCGCGACCACACCCTCGCGGATGCTGTGCAAGAGGGCCTCGCGATGGTCGGCAAGGCTTGCGATCTCGGCGATTTCGAGTCCACGGGTGTGGGTCTTGATCCGGCGGGACAGCAGCCACGAGCCGAGAAGCCCGAGACCGGCGCCGATTCCGAGATACAACAGCAGGCGCGCCCCCGCGCTGCTGAGCAGGTCCCAGAGGGACGGGTAGTCGTCGCTGACGGTCACGACCGCGAGGACGTCCCCGGTGGCGGACAGGATCGGGACGTGTCCGACGATGGCGCGGCGTCCGTCGACGTCCACGTCGCCCGACCAGGCCCGCCCGGTCATCACATCGCTGGCGCCGAGTTCCGCGGGCACCCCGAGCCGCGTCGGATCGGACGACACGGTCACCGCCCCGTTCGGCGCGACGATCTCGGCGAGTGTGGCGCCCGACAGGTTGACGGCGCGATCGACCTCCGGCGCCAGCACGCGCTCGACCGAGCGGTCCGACAGCTGGTCGCGCACCACCGGCGTCGACGCCACGTTCTCGGCCACCGCGATCATGCGCTGCCCCTGGAGGTCGCGGAACTCGACGGTCGACTGGTGGACCGACACGGCGGCAACCGCGAGCAGCACGACGCCGACGACGACGAGCTGGAGGAGCAGGACCTGGCCCGCGAGGCTACGCACGCGGGGATGAAGTGGTGACCACAATGAACTTAAGTTCCGTTTCGTTCGCATAGGTGACGTACATCACCCCTGAGGTTCAGTATTGCGGAAGATCACATTCATGGCGAAATGAGGAACGATGTCGAGAACAGGTAGCGGGAGCAGGGTACGCGCGCTGCTCCTGCTCGCGCTCGTAGGCCTCCTCGTGGCCGGCTGCGGGGTCACCCGCGGCGAGGACGAGGGCCTGCACAGAGTGCGGATGATGGTTCCGAACAGTCCGGGCGGCGGCTACGACCTCACGGCGCGGACCGCGGTGAAGATCATGGAAGACGAGGGCATCACCGGCCGCGTCGAGGTCTTCAACGTGATCGGCGCAGGTGGAACGGTCGCAATGGCCAGGCTGATGAACGAGGCCGGCAACGACGACCTCATGATGATGATGGGCCTGGGTGTCGTCGGCGCCGGCTACACCAACGGATCCACCGCACGCGTCTCCGAGGCCACCGCGCTGGCCAAGGTGGTCGAGGAGCAGGAGGGCATCCTCGTGCCCGCGGATTCGCCACTGCAGACCATCGACGACTTCGTGGCCGCATGGCGCGCCGACCCGGCGTCGATCACCATCGGCGGCGGTTCCTCGCCCGGCGGCCCGGACCACCTGTTTCCGATGGAGACGGCGCGCGCGGTGGGAGTGGACCCGAACGCGGTGAACTACGTGTCCTACGACGGCGGCGGCGACCTGCTGACGGCCCTTCTCGGCCAGAAGATCACCGCAGGCACGTCGGGACTCGGCGAGTACGTCGACCAGATCGAGGCCGGCCAGGTCCGGGTCCTCGCGGTGTCGGGGAACGAGCGGGTCGAGGGTATCGACGCGCCGACGCTCACGGAGGCCGGCGTGGACCTGACCTTCACCAACTGGCGGGGAATCTTGGCGCCGCCCGGACTGTCCGACGGCGCCAAGGCCGACATGGTCGAGGCGCTCCACAAGTTGCACGACACACCGGAATGGAAGGAGGCCCTGGTGAAGAACGGTTGGAGTGACGCCTTCACGACGGGACCGGAGTTCGAGCAGTTCCTCCGGGACCAGGACGAGCGGGTCTCGTCCACCCTGGCCGAATTGGGGCTGACATGACCGCGCCCGCAGAACCGTCCGCCGTCTCCGCGGACACGGCCCCGGCGCCGAAGCGGCGGGACTACGCACAGTTCATCGTCTGCGCGGTGATGGCCGTGGTCGGGGTCTTCCTCATCGTCGACGCACTGTCGCTGAGCGAAGGTTTCGCGAAGGTCGACCCGGTGGGCCCGCGACTGTTCCCGCTCGTCATCGGCGGTGGACTGCTGGTCTTCGCCGTGGTGCTGGCCGTCGCGATCCTGAGGGGCTCCACCGGGGAAGCCGACAGCGGCGAGGACGTCGATCCGGACTCGCCGGGTGACTGGAAGACGGTGGGACTGCTCGTCGGGTTGTTCGTGGTGACCATCGCGCTCGTCGACTTCCTGGGCTGGGCGATCATCGGCACCGTCCTGTTCGCCGGGGCCGCAACCATTCTGGGCAGCCGGCACTGGGTGCGGAACATCGCGATCGGGGCCGTGCTCGGATTCGGCAGCTTCTACGCGTTCTACATCGGGCTCGGAATACCGCTGCCCGCAGGCATTCTGGACGGAATTCTCTGACATGGACAATTTGAACTGGCTGCTGCAGGGGTTCGAGCAAGCAGCCACCCCCATGAATCTGCTGTACGCGTGCATCGGCGTCCTCCTCGGCACGGCGGTCGGCGTCCTCCCGGGCATCGGACCGGCCATGACCGTGGCCCTCCTGCTGCCCGTCACCTACAACGTCAGCCCGAGCGCCGCGTTCATCATGTTCGCCGGCATCTACTACGGCGGCATGTACGGCGGGTCGACGACGTCGATCCTGCTGAACACACCGGGGGAGTCGTCGTCGGTGATCACGGCGATCGAGGGCAACAAGATGGCGAAAGCCGGCAGGGCCGCGCAGGCCCTGGCGACCGCCGCGATCGGGTCGTTCGTCGCCGGGTCGATCGGCACGATGCTCCTGGTGCTGTTCGCGCCCATGGTGTCGAGTTTCGCGGTCACCCTCGGAGCCCCGTCCTACCTCGCGATCATGCTGCTCGCCCTCGTGGCCGTCACGGCCGTCCTCGGAACCTCGAAGCTTCGCGGATGCATCTCGCTGCTGCTCGGTCTCGCGATCGGATTGGTCGGCATCGACTTCCTCACCGGCCAGCCGCGTGCCACGTTCGGCATCCCGCAGCTGTCCGACGGGATCGACATCGTCGTCGTCGCGGTCGCCGTGTTCGCACTCGGTGAGGCGCTCTGGGTGGCCGCTCACCTCCGCCGCAAGCCGGCCGAGGTCATCCCCGTCGGCAGGCCGTGGATGGGCAAGAAGGACTGGAAGCGTTCGTGGAAACCGTGGTTGCGGGGTACCGCCTACGGGTTCCCGTTCGGCGCACTACCCGCAGGCGGCGCCGAACTGCCCACCTTCCTCTCCTACATCACCGAGAAGAAACTGTCGAAGCACAAGGACGAATTCGGCAAGGGTGCCATCGAAGGTGTCGCCGGGCCGGAGGCGGCCAACAACGCGTCGGCGGCGGGCACACTCGTGCCGATGCTGTCGCTGGGTCTGCCGACCAACGCCACGGCCGCGGTCATGCTGACGGCCTTCGTGTCGTACGGAATCCAGCCGGGCCCGACACTGTTCGAGAAGGAACCGCTGCTGATCTGGACGCTGATCGCGAGCCTGTTCATCGGCAACTTCCTGCTCCTGGTGCTCAATCTTCCGCTCGCACCGCTGTGGGCGAAGCTGCTCCGCACACCGCGGCCCTACCTCTACGCGGGCATCCTGTTCTTCGCCGCGCTGGGCGCGTTCGCCGTCAACCTCCAGTGGCTCGACCTCGCGCTGCTGCTGACGTTCGGGCTGATGGGTCTGATGATGCGGAGGTTCGGGCTGCCGGTGCTGCCGTTGATCATCGGCGTCATCCTCGGACCGCGCATCGAACGGCAACTGCGGCAGAGCCTGCAGCTCGGTGGCGGTGACTGGGGCAGCCTGTTCACCGAGCCCGTCGCGATCATCGTCTATATCGTGATCGCAGTGCTCCTCATCGCACCCCTCGTCGCCAAGGTCGTCCGCGCGCACTACCCCGTCGCGTCGCCCGATTTCCCCGACGGACCGGCCGGTGGCGACTCCACCGACACCAGAGAGAAGGCACACGCATGATCGTCGTCGGATACACCCCCGATCAGTTCGGAGGGGCCGCCCTCGAACACGGTGTCGCGGAGGCGCAGCTGCGCGGGACGTCGCTGCTCGTGATCAACACCTCGAAGGGCGACTCCCTCGCCGACCAGTCGTTCGCCGACAACGCGCACCTCCAGGAACTCGAAGGCAAGCTGGCCGCGAGCGGGGTCGACCACGAGGTCCGGCAGATCGTGGGAGACGAGACCGTCGACGTGATTCTCGAGGCCATGACGGCGCCCAGCGCGGAACTGCTCGTGATCGGCATCCGCGACCGCACCCCGGTCGGGAAGCTCCTGATGGGCAGCACCGCCCAGCGCCTGCTGCTGTCCTGCCGCAAACCGGTCCTGGCCGTCAAGCCCGAATAAAGTCCCTGTGAGTACTTATCAACCGCCCGCTGTTAATAAGTACTCACAGGTCAGTCGGTGAGGATGATCAGCTCGCGGTCCGACGCCACCTCGACGCGCAGGCCGGCCTTCGCCGCCACCCGTGCCACCCCGCGCACGTCCTGGGGTTCGGCGCGGGAGACGGTGAGCGCACGTGCCAGCAGACCCTTGTGGTGCTTGTTGAAATGACTGACGACGGTGCGGGTGCCGTCCGGCTTCTCGGTGAGGACGGTGGCGATCACGGCCTCGGGGATCGGTCCGAGTTGCTGGTACGTCCCCGACCGCAGGTCGACGACGAGACCGTCCGCTTCCGCGGCGATCGCCCGGCTCAGTTCCGGCTTCCACAATGCCCGGAGAGTGCCCATCCCGGGAAGCTTCGATCCGCCCGACAGCCGGTAGGCGGGGATCAGATCACCCGCGCGCACCGCACCGAACAGCGCGGACCCCATCGCCAGCCGCGACAGCGCCTTGGACTTCTGGGCCTTGGTGAACGACTTCGCGTCGAGCGCGTCGAACAGCACACCGGTGTAGCGCTCGAGTGCGGGCCGGGTGGGGGAAACCCACAGTTTGGCGTTCCGCTCGATCTCGTCGGCCTGGGTGGGGCCGAGGCCGAGCGCGAGCTGCGACGCCTCCCCGTCCGCCGCCAGCGCGACCAGCGCCTGGACCAGCACTTCGCGGGTTTCGGTGAGCTGCGGCATCGACAGCTCGGCCAGGTCGAGGGGCGCGTCGGCGCCGCCGTCGGACTTGGTTTCGGAGGGAGGAAGTAGCACCAGCACGCACGAAACCCTACCGACGCGCCCGGCCCTGTCCCAGCCGACTATTCTGATATCCCGTGATTACCCGCCTGTCCCACCTGTTCCTCCGCACTCTGCGCGACGACCCCGCCGACGCCGAGGTCCCCAGCCACAAGCTGCTGGTCCGCGCCGGTTACGTGCGTCGCATCGCGCCCGGCGTCTACTCGTGGTTGCCGCTGGGTCTGCGCGTGCTGCGTGAGGTCGAGCGGGTGGTGCGGGAAGAGATGAACGGCATCGGTGCCCAGGAGATCTCCCTGCCCGCGCTCCTGCCGCGCGAACCGTACGAGGCGTCCAACCGCTGGACCGAGTACGGCGACGGACTGTTCCGCCTGAAGGACCGCAAGGGCGGCGACTACCTGCTCGGCCCCACCCACGAGGAACTGTTCGCGCTCACCGTCAAGGGCGAGTACAACTCGTACAAGGATTTCCCGGTCACCCTGTACCAGGTGCAGACCAAGTACCGTGACGAGGAGCGCCCGCGGGCCGGCATTCTCCGCGGCCGCGAGTTCGTCATGAAGGACTCGTACTCCTTCGACCTCACCGACGAGGGACTCACCGAGTCGTACCGGGCGCACCGCGACGCCTACGAACGGATCTTCAGCCGGCTCGGCGTGAAGTACGTGATCGTGTCGGCGACGTCCGGTGCGATGGGTGGCAGCGCGTCGGAGGAGTTCCTCGCCGAGAGCGAGATCGGTGAGGACACCTACGTCCGCTGCCTCGAGTCGGGCTACGCCGCCAACGTCGAGGCCGTGAAGACGCTGGCTCCCGAGCCGGTGCCGTTCGACGGTCTGCCCGCCGCGAAGGTGCACGACACTCCGGACACCCCCACGATTGCGACGCTCGTCGACTGGGCGAACGGCGCCGATCTGGGCTGGACCGTCACCGCCGCGGACACCCTGAAGAACATCCTGGTCAAGACCCGGCAGCCCGGTGGGAAGTGGGAACTGCTCGGCATCGGTGTTCCCGGCGACCGCGAGGTGGACGACAAGCGTCTCGGTGCTTCCCTCGAGCCCGCGGAGTTCGAGTTGCTCACCGAGGCCGACTTCGCGGCCAACCCCTTCCTGGTCAAGGGCTACATCGGACCGAAGGCGCTGCAAGCCAACGGTGTTCGTTACCTCGTCGACCCGCGGATCGTCGACGGCACCAGCTGGATCACCGGAGCCGACGAGCCGGGCAAGCACGTGGTGGGGCTCGTCGCGGGCCGCGACTTCACCCCGGACGGCACCATCGAGGCCGCCGAGGTTCGCGACGGCGACCCGTCACCCGACGGAGCCGGTGCGCTCGTCGCGGCCCGGGGCATCGAGATCGGTCACGTCTTCCAGCTCGGCCGCAAGTACACCGACGTGTTCTCCGTGGACGTGCTCGGCGAGAACGGCAAGCCCGTCCGCCCGACCATGGGCTCCTACGGGGTGGGCGTCTCCCGCCTCGTCGCGGTGATCGCGGAACAGCATCACGACGAGAAGGGTCTCCGCTGGCCGGCGGAGGTGTCGCCCGCGGACGTGCACGTGGTGATCGCCAACAAGGACGAGACCGCCCGGGAAGGCGCCGAGGGGCTCGCCGCCGAACTCGACAAGGCCGGTCTCGAGGTGATCCTCGACGATCGCAAGGCGTCACCTGGCGTGAAGTTCAAGGACTCCGAACTGCTCGGTGTCCCGCTCGTCGTGGTCGTCGGCCGCGGCTGGGGCGAGGGCAAGGTGGAGGTCCGCGACCGCTTCACCGGCGAGAGCCGCGAGGTGGCCGCCGAGTCCGCGCTGAGCGAGATCGTCAACGCTGTCAGGGGCTGATCAAACCGCCCCACGCCTTTCGTCCGGACTGTTAGCTTGGCCTGACACGTCCGGACGAAAGGCTTGCTGTGACGAATTCCCTGCTGTTCGATCCGACCTCCTACGATCCCGAGCATTTCGATCCGGAGACGCGCAGACTGCTGCGGGCGCTGATCGAGTGGTTCGAGTCGCGGGGCAAGAAGCGGCTGCTCGAGGACGATCTCGAGGCCGTGTGGCCCGACGACTTCCTGGAGTTCGTGAAACGGGAGAAGCTGTTCGCGAAGTTCCTCACACCTGCCGACCTGGCGGGCGGCGACCCGGACAAGCGCTGGGACGCCGCACGCAACGCCGCCCTCAGTGAAATCTTCGGTTTCTACGGTCTGGCGTACTGGTACGCGTGGCAGGTGACCATCCTGGGTCTCGGCCCCATCTGGATGAGCGGGAACCGTGCCGCGAAGGAACGGGCGGCGACGCTCCTCGACGACGGTGGGGTGCTGGCGTTCGGGCTGTCGGAGAAAGAACACGGCGCGGACGTCTACTCGACGGACATGCTGCTGACCCGTGCGGACAACGACCCGGGCCTCGCGTTCACCGCGAGCGGCGACAAGTACTACATCGGCAACGGCAACGTCGCGGGCATGGTGTCGGTGTTCGGCAGGCGCACCGATGTGGAGGGCAGCGACGGGTACGTCTTCTTCGTCGCGGACAGTCGCCACCCGGCATACCACCTGCAAGGCAATGTGGTGCACGGCCAGATGTACGTCAGCACGTTCCGACTCGAGGACTACCCGGTGCGGGAAGAAGACATTCTCCACACGGGGGTCGCCGCGTTCGAGGCGGCGCTGAACACGGTCAACGTCGGCAAGTTCAACCTGTGCACGGGCTCCATCGGGATCTCCGAGCATGCGTTCTACGAGTCGATCACTCACGCGCACAACAGGATTCTGTACGGCAACCCCGTCACCGATTTCGCGCACGTGCGTGGAAACTTCGTCGACGCCTACAGCCGGCTGATCGCGATGAAGCTGTTCAGCGCGCGCTCCGTCGACTACTTCCGCAGCGCGAGTCTCGACGACCGCCGGTACCTGCTGTTCAATCCGATGACGAAGGCGAAGGTCACCTCCGAAGGGGAGAAGGTGATCGCGCTCCTGCACGACGTGATCGCGGCGAAGGGCTACGAGAAGAACACCTACTTCCGCGAGGCCGCCCAGTTGATCGGCACTCTGCCGAAGCTCGAGGGCACGGTGCACGTCAACGTCGGCCTCATCCTCAAGTTCATGCCGAACTACCTGCTCAACCCGGCCGAGTACCCGGAGATCGGCACCCGGCTCGACGCCGCCGACGATGCCTTCTTCTGGGCGCAGGGCCCGACCCGCGGCGCCGGCAGGATTCAGTTCCACGACTGGACGAAGACCTACGAGGCGCACTCGGACGTCCCCAACGTGTCCCGGTTCCACGAGCAGGCGACCGCGCTGAGGGAACTGCTCACCACCGCCCCGCCCGACGCGGCCCAGCAGAAGGATCTCGACTTCCTGCTCGACCTCGGGCACCTGTTCTCGCTCGTGGTCTACGGGCACCTGCTTCTCGAGCAGGCCGCGATCGCCGGTATCGACCGTGATCTGATCGACCAGATCTTCGACTTCCAGATCCGCGATTTCTCCGGGTATGCCGTTGCGCTGCACGGTAAATCGTCCGCCACCGAGGCGCAGCAGAAGTGGGCACTCGGTGCGATTCGCCGTCCCGTGGTGGACGCGGAGCGGTTCGCGCGGGTGTGGGCACAGGTGGAGAACTACGACGGCGCCTACGAAATGCGGCCGTAGACAGGGCTCTACGGGGGTGGGGTGGCGTCATCCCTCGGGGTGCCGGTTGCGCCCCCTGGGGTACCTGTTCCGGTGGGTGCGATCGGCGCATTCTTATGTGGCAAGCAAAACCCCACCCCCACAGAAAGATCCACACATGGCACACACCCTCAAGCGCACCCTTTCCGCTCTCGCCATCGCGGGCTTCGCCCTCACAGCCGGAGCGGGAATCGCCTCGGCTGATCCGGGTGGCAACGGCGGCACGGCGCCGGGCGGCACCTCGCAGGGCGGTAACGGTGGCACCTCTCAGGGCGGCGCCGGCGGCGCCGGCGGCAACGGTTCCGGTGGGAACGTCGTCCTTGGCGGTCCGGTTATCGGCAGCCCGGGCACGACCACCGGACCCCAGAACGCGGGCAACGGCGGCAATGGTGGCAACGGTGGCAACGCCGGGGATGCCAACGGAGGGAACGCCGGGGATGCGAATGGTGGCGCCGCAAACGGAGGCGCAGGTGCGGGCGACACGACGACCACGGAAAACACCGAGAACTGCGGATTCGTCTTCTGCTGGTGACCGAGTCGTGATCGCTCGATCTTGCTGAACAGCCCGAGGGGCCGTCACCGCCAGGTGCCGGCCCCTCGGCGCCACACCTGTACCGCCTTCCCGCCTCCCCGGCACCACGCACTGTGAAAGGTTCTTCCCATGTCGACGTCCTTCGGCTTCTCCACTGTCCTCACACGCACGGGTGCCACCGTCGCGGCCGCGTTCTTCGTCCTCGCGGCGGGCGCCGGCATCGCGTCGGCGGCCCCGGACGTCCCGTCCGATGACCCTTCCGTCAGTACCGTTGCCCCCGGACAGAACGCCCAGGGCGGCAATGTCGACATCGGCGGCCCGCATGTCGGGCCGATCGCCGTGGACGGCATCAAGGCCGGCCCAGGCGGAGCGAATGTCGGCGGCTACGACTTCGGCGGCGGCCAGGGGCAACTCTGGGGGTGACGGGATTCGCACCCCAGGGTGCCTGGTAGCGCCGGCCCGGGCGCCGCATTCTGAACTGGCAGTAGAGAATACCCTCCAGTCGCGAGCGGACCGGACAGGTCGATTCGTCGCGGCGAGGACCCCGGAACCGGAACTCACGAGGCGAAGATTCCGGGGTCCTCTCGAACTGGCACTCTCGGGTGCCGAGTGCTAAATTAGCGATGCACAGTGAATCTGGCTGCCCGTCGGGGTGGCGGGCGCCTCGAGTGATGTGGGAGGTGTGTTGCTGTGCTTCGCTTCGATCCTTTCAACGACCTCGAATCCATGACCAAGAGTCTGCTCGGCACGGAAACCGGAACCGCACGGGTCCCGCGATTCATGCCGATGGATCTGTACAAGGTCGACGACCACTACGTCCTGCACGCCGACCTTCCGGGCGTCGATCCGGGTTCCGTCGACGTCAGTGTCGACAACGGCACGCTCACCCTGACGGCTCATCGCAGCGCGCCGTCCGAGGAGAACGTGCAGTGGATCGCGTCCGAGCGGTTCAGCGGAACGTTCCGGCGCCAGCTGTCGCTCGGCGACGGCGTCGACCCGGACCGCATCTCGGCGTCCTACGAGAACGGTGTCCTGAGCGTGACCATCCCGCTCGCCGAACGGGCGAAGCCGCGGCGGATCGAGGTCTCCAGCCTCGGAACCGGCGAGCATCGCACGATCGAGGCGGGTCCCGCGAGCGAGACGGACTGACGCTGCAGCGGAACATCTGCTGTGTCGAAGCCCCCTCGACGAGGGGGCTTCGGCGTGCCCACGTCCACCCACCCCAGGGGTGGAAAGGGCAACACCTCCGGGTGCACCGGCCACCACTGGGGGTCCTGGTCGGGTCGGACCGTGCGCGGCACAGTAGAGAGAACAAGCAAGAACGTAACGCTTCACCAGCCGCGAGCGAAGAAACCGAGGAGGCCATCATGACGAACACCCCGGTTGCACACGAGCACGAGGGCCGGCGCCTCACGGTCAGGACCGACGACGGGATCGCACTCGCGGTTCGCGAGTTCGGTTCGCCCGACGCAGCCACCACAGTGGTGTTCGTTCACGGTCACTGCCTGCGCACCGAGTCCTGGTGGGCGCTGCGCAAGCAGCTGGTCCGCTTCTGGCGCAACGACGTTCGCATGGTCTTCTACGATCACCGCGGACACGGCGAGTCCGGGGAGGCGCCGGCAGCCACCTACACGATCGATCAGCTCGGCCGCGACCTCGGCTCCGTGCTCGATGCCGTCGCACCGCACGGCCCGGTCGTCCTCGTCGGGCACTCGATGGGCGGAATGACCGCGCTGTCCTACACCCGGCAGAACCCGCACACGATCGGTTCGCGGATCGTCGGCATGGCCCTGATCTCCACCGCGGCGTGCGATCTCGCCGAGGCCGGTCTCGGACGGCACCTGCGGAGCCCCGCGGTGTCGCTGTTCCGCACCGCGGTGCGCCGGGCACCCCGGGTCGTGCACGGATCGAAGCGCGTGGGACGCACCGTCTGCACGGCGATCGCCCGTGCGGCAGGCGCCCGCAACCGGGTCGTCGATCCTCGCCTGGCGGCGCTGGTCGCGGCCATGGCCAACACCACGTCCGTCGTCACCATGTCGAGCTTCCTCGAATCCCTGCTCGGGTTCGACGAGCGGCATTCCCTCGCCGCGCTGGCTCACATTCCGTCGCTGATCCTGTGCGGCTCGGTGGACATGCTCACCCCGCTCCAGCATTCCGTCGCGATGGCCTCGAAGCTCCCCGCCTCGGAACTCGTGAGCGTCGACGGGGCCGGCCACTCGGTGATCCTCGAACGTGCCGCCGACGTCGCACTCGCGATCATCGGCCTCGTCGAGCGAATCGCACACGGTGAGACTGCCGCTTTCGACCGCGAACTGATGGCCGTCGGCTGATCAGAGATCGCGCTCGTTGATGATGCCGCTGCGCATGGCCCGTTCGGCCAGGCTGACCCGCTTCTGATTCTGCGGGAGATCGCCGACGCCGAACTTCGCGAACAACGCCCGGAGGTGAGTCTTGATAGCGTCGACACTGAGAAACAGTTCCTGGGCGATCTGCTGATTCGACGCCGGATTCGCGAACGCGGCGCCGTGCTTGTACGGCCGGCACAGTGCCGTGAGGACCGCCCGCTGGGTGTCGGTGAGGGACCGGACATCGGGCATGTCGGTGCCCATCCGGGTGGCCTCGTCGAGAGAGCCGCCGAATTCCAGGTACCGGATCTTCGTTCCCCCGATGCGGATGCTGTCGCCCTGGCGGAGCCGCCGACGCCCCGCGAGACGCTCGCCGTTGACGAAGGTGCCGTTGCGGGAGAGCCCGTCGTCGAGGATGGTCCAGTGCGAGCCGACGCATTCGAGGACGGCATGGAGACGTGAGACCTCGTCGTCCTCGGTGAGGAGCAGATCGGAACCGGGCGACCGTCCGATCGTGACGCGCGCGGAAGTGGGGGAGAGGTCCACGGTGTGGTGGTGACCCTCCCGGTCGGAATAACTCAGTCGAGACTCAACGGCTCGGTCCACGGCGACACCCCTTCGGCACGCTTCCATCGTGCCCCGCCGCGTGTCCTCTGAGCAAGATCAAGAGCGGAAATCGCCGATCACGGATCAGTTCTCGGAGCCCGCGGCGTCCAGGGTGCTGCCGAACGCGCACACGGCGAGCTCCTCGAGCGCCGGATCCTGCCCGGCATGCTCGGGTACCTGCATGGCGAGCAGGGTGTTGAGGAGCATTCCGTTGGCGATGAAGATGCGCGCCCGTTCCGGGCTGCACCCGGTGCGCGTGCGGATCTGCGTGTAGAGCCGGGACATCCAGTCGCGGGCCAGCGCGCCGATCTCCGGGTTCGCGCCGGAGGTGAAGCCGTGCATCATCACGAGCAGGAGGTCGCGGTCCTCGAGCAGTTCGGCGTACGCGATGCCCATCGGGAGCCACGGCTCGTCGTTCTCCGGGGCGGCGGCGACATCGTCGAAGTACGGCTCGAAGGTGTCCATGATCCGACGCATCGCGCGGTCGAAGACGTCGGCGAACAGCCGCGACTTCGAACCGAACATGCGCACCACGTAGGGCTGGGACACGCCCGCCTCGCGTGCGACGGCGTCGGTGCTGGTGCCGTGATAGCCGTCCCTGGCGAACGCGCGGGAGGCGGCGGCCAGGACGAGTTCGCGACGTTCGGTCGCGCTCATGCGGGTCTGTTTCACGGGCGATGCCATGTTGACATGTTATCAGTCGATTACTAGTCTTCGAAATAAGTAATCATCTGATGCTTACAACTTCCTTCTTCCCGTACTCACGACTCGGATACGAGGACCCGTCATGACGACACTCTCCGAACGCCTGGAACACCAATCGGCGGCGCCTCCCTCGGGACGGGGCCACGGCCGGCTGGTGCCGGTATGGCTGGCGATCGTCGCCGCCTCGATACCGATGTTCATGGCCACACTCGACAATCTGGTGATGACCAGCGCCCTGCCGGTGATCCAGCGCGACCTCGGGGCGTCGGTGGGGCAGTTGCAGTGGTTCATGAACGCGTACACACTCGCCTTCGCGACGTTGATGCTGACGCTGTCGGCGCTGGGGGACCGCCTCGGCCGTCGCCGTGTATTCCTCTGGGGCATAGTGCTCTTCGCGCTGGCCTCGATTGCATCGGCGCTGTCGACCACCTCCGAGATGCTGATCGCCGCGCGCGCCGTCCAGGGCGTCGGCGCGGCCGCGATCATGCCGCTCTCCCTCACCCTGCTGGCCGGTGCCGTGCCGCTCGCCAAGCGCGCCCTCGCCATCGGGATCTGGGGCGGCGTCTCCGGACTGGGCGTCGCCCTCGGCCCCGTGGTCGGCGGCGCCGTCGTCGACGGGGTGTCGTGGCAGGCCGTGTTCTGGATCAACGTTCCTGTCGCAGCGGTCGCGATTCCGTTGGCGCTGTACGCGCTCGGCGAGTCGAAGGGAAAGCGGCAGCCGCTGGATCCGCTCGGCGTCGTCCTGGCCGGAGCCGCCGTGTTCCTCGGAGTCTGGGGCATCGTGCACGGCAACGACGACGGCTGGACCAGCGCCACGGTGCTCGGTGCTCTCGTCGCATCGGCGGTGTTGCTCGCGGCGTTCGTGGTGCGCGAGTTGCGCACACCCTTCCCCGTGATGCCGCTGCGACTGTTCCGGTCCCGGCAGTTCTCCCTGGCCAACGTCATCGGGCTGACGTTCACGCTGGGAATGATGGGCGCCGTCTTCCTCCTGTCGCAGTACCTCCAGATCGTCATGGGGTACTCCCCGTTCGAGGCCGGCCTGCGAACCTTGCCGTGGACCGCCGCACCCATGCTGGTGGCGCCGATCGCAGGCCTGCTTGCGCCACGGCTGGGTGTCCGGACCCTCCTCGTCACCGGACTGGTCCTGCAGGGGTTGTCGCTGCTGTGGATGGCGTCGCTCGTCGTCCCCGGCGCCACGTACGGCAGCATGATTCCGGCGTTCGTGATGGCGGGCGCAGGGATGGGTCTGACGTTCGCCCCCAACGCGACCGCCGTCCTCGCCGACATGCCCGAGGCCGACCACGGCACGGCTAGTTCGACCAACGCGACACTCCGTGAGATCGGAGTCGCGCTGGGGATCGCTCTGCTGACCGCGGTGTTCCTCGGTGCGGGCGGCAGCCTGACACCGACGGGATACGTCGACGCCCTCGCACCCGCTCTGTACGTGGGAGCCGGATTCGTGGCGGTCGCGGTCGTCGCCGCGGCCCTCATGCCGGGACGATCCAAGGCCGTCCTGGCGTCGACGTGACCGTGGTGGGGGTCAGTCCTGCCAGCCCGGCCGGACCAGCCCCCACTCGTACGCCATGACCACCAGTTGCGTGCGGTCGCGGGCGCCGAGTTTCAACAGAATTCGGCTGACGTGGGTGCGGGCGGTGGCGGGGCTCAGGAACAACCGTGAGCCGATCTCGGCGTTGGTGAGTCCCTCTGCGATCAGGATCATCACCTCGCGTTCGCGGTCGGTCAGGTCGTCGAGACGGGTGCGCTGCGGCGGCCGTTTGGCGTGGGTCGCGAACTCCGCGACCAGCTTCCGCGTCACCGACGGTGACAGCAGGGCGTCCCCGCCCGCCACCACGCGGACCGCCCGCACCAGTTCGGCGGGTTCGGTGTGTTTGACGAGGAAACCCGTTGCTCCCGCGCGCATCGCCTCGAACACGTACTCGTCCAGTTCGAACGTGGTGAGCACCACCACCCGCACGCCGGACAGCGCGGGATCGGCGGCGATACGCCGGGTCGCCTCCAGCCCGTCGAGCACCGGCATCCGGATGTCCATGAGGACGACATCGGGGACCAGCGAGCGAGTCAGGCTCACCGCCTGCTCACCGTTCTCGGCCTGACCGGCCACGGTGACATCGGCCTGCGCGTCGAGCAGGGCGGCGAACCCCGCCCGCACGAGGGCCTGGTCGTCGGCGACGAGCACGCGAATCGTCATGTCCGGCCCGCCGTGTCCCCGCCGAAGGGGAGCGTCGCCTGCACCCGGAAGCCGCCGACCGGTCCGATCCCGGCGGTCAGCTCACCACCCAGAGCGCGTGCGCGTTCCCGCATGCCGGGGATGCCGTTCCCGCCGCCACCGGTGGCCGTGCCGACGGGACCCCGGCCGTCGTCGTCGATCCGGACGCGGACGAACGTGGGCGCGTACGACACGGTCACGTCGGCCGACGAGCTCCCGGAATGGCGGGCCACGTTGGTCAGCGACTCCTGGACGATCCGCGCCGCAGCCACGTCGACCACGGCCGGCAGCGGCCTCGGTGCGCCTTCGACGACGGTCGTCACCGCGAGGCCCGCGGCACGGGCGCGCTCGACCACACCGTCCAGGTCCCCGAGCCCGGCGGTGGGCGCGATCGGCGGGTGGTCCTCGCCGCCCCGCAGCGATGCCAGCAGCGCATGGACGTCGCCGATCGCGTCGCGGCTCGCGACCTTGATCGCGGACAGCGCCTCCTGCGACTGTTCAGGTCTGCTGTCCCACAGCTCGAGTGCGACCGACGCCTGCACGTTGATCATCGAGAGGCTGTGTGCCAGAACGTCGTGCAGTTCGCGGGCGATCGCGAGCCGCTCCTCGCTGGCCCGTCGACGCTGCTCGTCCAGGACGCTGCGCCTCGCCGCCTCGGCGCGTTGCCTGCGGGCGTCGAGCGTCCCGCGGCGCTGACGGATGATCTCGGCGGCGGCGAGGAGCACCAGCAGCCACGCGGCGATGCCGGTGAGGGCGGCGAGTGACGGCGCCTCGGCAGACGACACGGCGGGCACGGCGAAGACGATCAGGGCGTAGCCGATCGCGAGAACCGGATAGGTGAGCCATCGGGATCCGGCCGTCGCGGCGCCGAGAAACGCGACGACGAGCGACAGGAAGACCGGGCCGTACCCGTATCCCCGCGCGACGTAGAGGACCGTGACGGCCAGGACGACGAACAGGACCGCGACAGGACGCCGTCGCCGGAAGACCAGCGCGACCGGACCGCACACCAGCAACACGAAGCCGGCGGCGTCCAACGGCTCCGCCCACGACTGGTTGTGGTTGGCGCCGATACTGCCGACCACCTGCACGATCGCGACGCCCAGGGCGATCAGGAGGTCCCGCGGGGCGATCGACGTGTCCCTCCGGTCAGTGCGCACCACCCGAACGTAGACCCGATCCGGCGAGCCTGTCATCGTCCGCGACGCGTACACGAGAAGACGCGCGCAGACGGATGTGCGCGACTCGCGCCGAGCCGACGCTGGAGGCATGACTTCCGACATCGTGGTCACCGACAGGTTGACCAAACGCTACGGCGAACACACGGCGGTCGACGCCGTCAGCCTGACCGTGCGGGCAGGGGAGGTGTACGGGTTCCTCGGACCGAACGGCGCAGGCAAGACCACCACGCTGCGCATGCTCACCGGTCTGGTCCGGCCGACCTCCGGGAGCGCGACACTCTTCGGGCGTCCACCCGGGGACAGCGCGGTGGCGGTGCGCACCGGCGTCCTGATCGAGGGACCCGGCTTCTTCCCCTACCTGTCCGGTCGCGACAACCTGCGGGTGCTGAGCAGATACCGCCGACTGCCGGACGACGCGGCGGAATCCGCGCTGCACCGGGTGGGGCTGCGCGAGCGGGGACACGACCGTTTCCGCACCTACTCGCTCGGGATGAAGCAGCGGCTCGGTGTCGCGGCCGCACTCCTCGGCGAACCCGATCTGCTGATCCTCGACGAACCCACCAACGGTCTCGACCCGGCCGGCATGGCCGAGATGCGGGAACTGATAGTCGAACTCGCGCACTCCGGGCATTCGGTGCTGCTCTCCAGCCACATGCTCAGCGAGGTCCAGGAGATCTGCGACCGCGTCGGGGTGATCTCGCGCGGGGAGTTGATCGCACAGTCCACCGTGGCCGAACTACGGGGAGACACCAGCCTGCTGGTGCGAGCCGATCCGAGGGAACGAGCGGCAGCGGTGCTCGCGGAACTACTGGGACACGACGTCGTCGACACGGTGGGCGACGCCCTCACACTTGCGGTGTCGCCGGACCTGGCGCCGAAGGTGGCCCGTGTTCTCGTCGACGCGGGAATCGACGTGCACGAACTGGCCCGGCGGGAACGATCGCTCGAGGACGTCTTCTTCGACCTGACGTCGGACGTCACCGCCGGCGACCACACGAGCAACGATGCGAGGAGAGCGTCATGAACGCAGTGATCGCCAGCACGCGGGCCGAGCTTCTGCGACTACGGAAATGGCCGTCGATGTGGGTGCCGCTCGCCGCGTGGATCGTGCTCAACCTGGTCTTCGTCTATCTGTTCAACTACATTACGTTCGCGACCGGCGGCACCACCGACATGGCGTCGTCCGCACCCCCGGACGTGCTGCTCGCGCAGATGCTGCCCTCGGCGGTGCCCCAGGTGTTCACCCAGGGCATGGCCATGTTCGGGGGCGCACTGATGCTCATCCTCGGCGCCCTCACCATCGGCAGCGGCTACGGGTGGGGGACGTGGAAGACCGTATTCACCCAGGGACCTCCACGATCGGCCGCGCTCACCGGAACCCTGCTCGCTCTGCTGATCGTGGTGATCGGACTCGTTCTCACGGTGGCGGCCGTCGATCTCGGGGTGGCCTCGGTCATCGCCGTGGTCGAATCGGAGTCGGCGAGTCTTCCTGCCGCGGATGCGATGCTGAAGGCGCTCGCCTCCGGGGTGCTCATCCTCGGGATGTGGACCGCCGCCGGTGTCCTCGTCGGCGCTCTCGCACGGGGGCCGGCGTTGTCGGTCGGTCTCGGACTGGTGTGGGTGCTGGTGGTCGAAAACCTCCTCCGCGGGGTCGCGGCCGTCCTCGACCCCGTGTCGGTGGTGACGGACTTCCTGCCCGGCACCGCCGCGGGCTCGCTCGCCGGATCGCTCCGAGACTTCGGCGGTGACACCACCCCCGGTGTCCTGAACATCCTCGACGGAGGCACGTCCGTGGTTCTCCTGGCCGGGTACGTCGCCGCGTCCGCGCTGGGAACGGTCTGACTCGTCCGCCGGCGCGACGTGAACTGACCGCGCGAGGCGGCGGCTCAGAACAGCGGGCCGCCGCCGAACGGTTCCCGGTGTGAGGGAGGGGTCCGGCCCTGGGTGTCGGTGATGCCGTATTCGACGGCCAGCTCCGCCGTGACGAAGGTGTGGCCGCTGCGCTGAGGAAGGGTCGGGTCCGCGGTCAGGGCGCAGATCACCTCGCCGATGAACTCGGGGGACTCGGCGTCCGCGACGGGAAAGCCGGCGATGGTCTCGAGGCCGCTGGCGACGATCATCTCCGTCCGGACGATGCCCGGCCACAGCGAGACCGCGCGCACGTCGTGCGGAGCCAGCTCCGCCGCCATGTCGCTGGCCATCTTGTCCAGCCCGGCCTTGGACATGCCGTACAGCACCGAGTGCAGATGCCCGCGGGTCCCGAACGACGAGATGTTCGCGATCAACCCGGAGCGGCGGGGCACCATCATCCGCGCAGCCTCCACGGACGCGACGTAATGGGCGCGCAGTCCGACACCGATCAGCGAGTCCCAGTCGTCCAGCGGCCGCTCCCAGAACGGCGTGCTGAACCCGCCGAATCCCTTGGGCGCCGCCCACACGTTGTTGACCAGCAGGTCGAGTCGGCCGGCCTGCTCCTCCGAGATCCGGGCGAACAGCGCACGCACATCTGCGTCTTCGCGGTGATCGCAGGCCACCGCGATGCCGGTCCCACCGGCACCGGTGACCGTTCGCGCCGACACCGACAGCGGGCTGTCGTCCGTCACCGGGCCGCGCCCGGTGACGTAGACGGTCCACCCGGCGGCTCCCAGCGCCGTCGCCACACCCTTGCCGACGCCGCGGCTCCCCCCGGTGACCAGGGCTACCCCGGCGCTCACTGGACGACCACCGTGTCCTGGGTGAGCGGGCGGGTGATCGACCATCGAGTGGTGAAGTGGCATCGTGACATTCGCCAGCCGCCGTCCTCGAGACGGTAAGCGTCGTCGTACTCGCCGGAGGACACGGTCTCCGTCCCCTTCAGCAGATCGACCTGGCGGAACTTCAGCGTCCACGCGCCCGACGCCTCGGTGTTGCTGTGCATCACGATGTCCGGATGGAAGCCGTGGTGCATGTCGAGGATCACGTGCTTGCCGTCCACTTCGTGGAGCGCGATCCTGCGGAAGATGTCCGTGAGCCGGTCGGCGTCGTCGAACCGGCCGAGCGGACCGAAGTCGATCGACGCCCCGGTCGAGACGAAGCAGGCACGGAACGCGTCCGGATCCTTGCCGTCGCACGCTCGCCAGTAGCGGTACTTGAGCGCCTTGATCGCGTCGATCCGCTCCAGGTCCGCCAGACGCTGCTCCACCGAGCGTTCGTCCACGCCGCCGTCCTCCCGTTGCCGTTCACCGTGTCGGGAGAGACGCTAGGCCGGGAACGCGCCGCGTGGATGCAGAATCCCGGTGGGCGGGAACCTGCGCGTCGTCAGGATCCGCCGGGGAACGGGTCGGTCACCGGATCGGTCCCGAGCGCCACGCGCCAGGTGGCCTCCCGGACGGCCGCCTCGGTCAGCGCGGTGACGCCGAGCGTGCGGGTGTCCTCCGTCTCACCGTGTTCGACGACGGCCCGCCACGCGACGGCGGTGTCGGCCTCGACCTGGGCCGCCAGCTGCGCGGCCGTGATCGGATCGGTGACCGGGAACGGCAGGGTGTAGCCCGCCTCGGCGGGCGGGGCCGTCAGCCCTGCCGCGGTCAGCGTGTCCAGGAGCCCGTCCCGGCGCGCCCGGTGGGCCGCGGCGGCGGTGGCCACCTGGGTGGCCCGGGTGGGATTCGAGAATGCGGCGACCACTCCGTAGGCGAACACCGCGGAATGTTCGGCGGTCAGCGCGTCGGCGAGGCACTTACCCTCGGCTTCGGTGGGTGTCGTCACGGCAGCACCACCGCCAGATACGTTCCGCACGCGGCGCTGATCGACGCGCAGAGCCCCGCCCGGTAGGCGGTCAGTGTGCGCGCCGAATCGGCTGCGCTGCGCTGCGACTCGGCCAGGTCGGCCCGCAATTGATCGAGACCGGGCGGCGGCGCCGGAGCGGTCGGTGTCGTCGACGGGGGAGCGGACGTGGTCGGTGCGGTACCGTCCGGGTAAGTTCCTGCAGCCCTAGCGATTTCGGCGTCCAGTGCGTCGGCGTGTGCGGTGCGCTGGGCGCGGACGAGTTCGAGTGCCGCACCGCGATCGGGGAGCAGCGCGATCGTAGCCGCCGCGCCGGCGGCGTCACGACGAGCCAGACGCGACTGTGCGACGAGTGAATCGACCTCGGTGTCGGAGTCCGCGTCGTCGGCGCACCCCGCCAGCAGGGAGACGCTCGCGACGCCGAACGCCGAGGCTGCTGCGAACCGGAGAGCGGTGCGCCGGGACACGGCCGGACCGGATGTCGGGGGCCGGGAGACGGTGGGCATGAGCACCGGTCCATGGTGCCAGGTCGGGCCGCGATCCCGGGAATCGAGCACCGGGGCTGGTCACGGATGCCTCGAATCGGCGTTACTCTTAGATGCTCGAACCCGTCCCGGCGGGTTCGCGGTGCTGCGTGCGCAGCACGATGACCTGCCAGACCACGAACACGACGAGCGACAACTGAAACGAGGAGCTTCCCCGATGCCGGTTCCATCCAAGGAGAGGGTGACGGAGCTCATCTCCGATCTGGTGCAACGCCAGGGCTACGACTTGGAGGACGTTGCAGTCACCCTCGCGGGTCGGCACAGCGCAGTCCGGATCATGGTGGACAGTGACGCCGGACTCGAACTCGACGCGGTCGCGAACCTGAGCCACGAGATCTCCGAGGTCTTCGATTCGGTGTCCGATTTCGGGGAGTCGCCGTACACGCTCGAGGTCACGTCTCCCGGTATCGGCCGGCCGCTCACGCACGAGCGGCACTGGCGCCGGGCACGCGGCCGCAAGGCGCGTATCGATCTCGCGCACGAGACCGTCGTGGGTCGGATCGGCGTCCTCGACGGCGACTCGGTCGCGGTGGTGATCGGCTCGCGCACCGGCCCGGAGGTTCGGCGCGTCGCGCTCCCGGACATTCAGAAAGCTGTTGTGCAGGTGGAATTCTCGAAACCCGACTCGAGGGAGCTGGAACTCGCCGGCGGGATTCCCGAAGGTCGCGTGGCACCCGCGGACGCAGACGCGTCGGAAGATGAAGAAGTAGTAGAGGGGTTGGACAAGTGAATATCGACATTGCGGCGTTGCGCGCCATCGAGGCCGACAAGGGCATCTCGATCGAGACTGTCATCTCGACCATTCAGACCGCGTTGCTCACCGCCTATCGGCACACCGAGGGGCATCAGCAGCACGCGCGGATCGACGTCGACACCAAGAGCGGCATCGTGCGGGTGATGGCGCACGACGTCGACGCCGACGGCAACATGGTCGGCGAGGAATGGGACGACACCCCGGAAGGTTTCGGCCGGATCGCCGCGACCACCGCCCGCCAGGTCATCCTCCAGCGGCTGCGGGACGCCGAGCACGAGCGGAGCTTCGGCGAGTACTCCACCCACGAGGGTGAGATCGTCGGCGGCGTGATCCAGCGCGACACCCGCGCGAACTCCCGCGGCATGGTCGTCGTGCGGATCGGCAGCGAGGCCAGCGGCGCCGAGGGCCTGATCCCGCCCGCCGAGCAGGTGCCCGGCGAGAACTACGAGCACGGCGAGCGGCTCAAGTGCTACGTCGTCGGTGTGGCCCGTGGGCAGCGCGGACCTCAGATCACGCTGTCGCGCACCCACCCGAACCTCGTCCGCAAGCTGTTCGCGCTCGAGGTTCCGGAAATCGCGGACGGTTCGGTCGAGATCATCGCCGTCGCCCGGGAGGCCGGGCACCGGTCGAAGATCGCCGTCCAGTCGCGGGTGCAGGGATTGAACGCCAAGGGCGCGTGCATCGGGCCGATGGGCCAGCGGGTGCGCAACGTGATGAGCGAACTGGCCGGCGAGAAGATCGACATCATCGACTTCGACGAAGACCCGGCCCGGTTCGTCGGCAACGCGCTCTCGCCGTCGAAAGTGGTCTCCGTCACTGTCGTGGACCCCGAGGCGCGGGCCGCGCGTGTCGTCGTCCCCGACTTCCAGCTGTCCCTCGCCATCGGCAAGGAAGGGCAAAATGCCCGTCTTGCTGCGCGCTTGACCGGGTGGCGAATCGACATCCGCAGTGACGCCGCACCCGCCCCCGAGTCGGCAGGCGGACCCGCCGCGACCAGTCGTTGAGCCGGGAATGCGGAGATCGGGGCGAGTCGGCGGTAGAGTGGTCAATGGTTCAGCATGAGCATCCCGATTCTGCGCGCGTTCCTACCGGTTCACCGGTCCGAACATGCATAGGATGTAGGGAGCGCGCGCTGGCTGTCGATCTGCTCAGGGTTGTGGTTAGTGAGAGCGGGCCTCAAGGTCATGTTCTCGCCCCGGACCCGAGGCGCAGGCTTCCCGGTCGAGGTGCGTGGCTGCACCCCGTCGAGGCTTGCCTGAGTCTCGCGGAACGACGCCGAGCATTCGGCAGAGCACTGCGAGTGTCCGGAAGTGTCGACACGTCAGAAGTCGACCACTGGGTACGAGCAGGGCACCCACCCAGAGCAGTACCTCTCGAACAGAACAGGCACAAGCACTCATGAGCACACCGTGAAGCACCAGCGATGATCGTCCATCGGAGATAACCCGAGGTCGTGCGGGCCCCTCTCAGGGGAGCCTCCTGCTCGACCTCATCAGTGAGGAGAGCAGTGGCAGGCAAGGCCCGCGTGCACGAGTTGGCTAAAGAACTCGGTGTCACAAGTAAAGAACTACTCGCAACGCTCAAGGAGCAGGGCGAGTTCGTGAAGTCGGCGTCCTCCACGGTGGAGGCGCCCGTCGCCAGGCGTCTGCGGGAATCCTTCCCGTCGGCGAAGTCCGCCGATTCCGCAGCCCGTCCGGCTGCCAAGCCCGGCGCACCCGCGCCGAGCGCCCCGGCGACCGCAGCGAAGCCGGGCGGTCCCCGTCCCGGCCCGAAGCCGGCAGCCCCGGCTCCGGCTCCGGCTCCGGCCGCACCCGCTGCGGCAGCCCCCGCGGCTACCCCCGAGGCGCAGGCCCCGGCTCCGGCCGCCCCCGCGGCAAGCGCAGCCACCCCGGCTGCCCCGGCGACCAATGCTCCCAAGCCCGGTCGGCCCACCCCGGCTCCGGCCGCACCCGCAGCTCCGGCCGCACCCGCAGCCCCGGCTGCCAGTGCACCCGCGGCTCCGTCCACGGGCGCCAAGCCCGGCGGACCCCGTCCCGGCCCGAAGCCCCCGCGTGTCGGTAACAACCCGTACTCCTCGGCTCCCGCCGAGCGTCCGGCACCCCGCCCCGCTCCCGGCGCACCGCGTCCGGGTGCACCCCGTCCGGCTCCCGGACAGGGTGGACCTCGTCCGGCTCCCGGTCAGGGCGGTCCCCGTCCGGCTCCCGGTCAGGGTGGACCTCGTCCGGCACCGGGTCAGGGCGGTCCCCGTCCGGCTCCCGGTCAGGGCGGTCCCCGTCCCAGCCCCGGCTCGATGCCTCCTCGCCCGAACCCGGGCGCGATGCCTGCACGTTCGGCACGTCCCGCTCCCGGCGGTCGTCCCGGCCGTCCCGGCGGAGCCCCCGGCGGTCGTCCCGGTGGCGGCGGCGGTGGATACCGCGGTGGCGGAGCCCCCGGTGCCGGCGCAGGCGCGCCCGGTGGCGGAGCACCCGCAGGTGGTTTCCGCGGTCGTCCCGGCGGCGGTGGACGCCCCGGTCAGCGCGGTGCGGCAGCAGGTGCGTTCGGTCGCCCCGGTGGTGCCCCGCGTCGTGGTCGCAAGTCGAAGCGTCAGAAGCGCCAGGAATACGATTCGATGCAGGCGCCCGCCGTCGGCGGCGTGCGGTTGCCCCGTGGCAACGGCGAGACCATTCGCCTCGCCCGCGGTGCATCCCTGTCGGACTTCGCTGAGAAGATCGACGCGAACCCCGCAGCGTTGGTGCAGGCACTGTTCAACCTCGGCGAGATGGTGACGGCGACCCAGTCGGTCAACGACGAGACGCTGGAACTGCTCGGCGGCGAGATGAACTATGTCGTCCAGGTCGTCAGCCCCGAGGACGAGGACCGCGAGCTGCTCGACAGCTTCGACCTCACCTACGGCGAAGACGAAGGTGGCGAAGAGGACCTCGAGTCCCGTCCGCCGGTGGTCACCGTCATGGGCCACGTCGACCACGGTAAGACCCGACTGCTCGACACGATCCGTAAGGCCAACGTCCGTGAGGGCGAGGCCGGCGGCATCACGCAGCACATCGGTGCCTACCAGGTGCTGACCGAGCTCGACGGCAACGAGCGTCTCGTGACGTTCATCGACACCCCCGGTCACGAGGCCTTCACGGCCATGCGTGCCCGTGGTGCCAAGGCCACCGACCTCGCGATCCTGGTCGTCGCCGCCGACGACGGCGTCATGCCGCAGACGGTGGAAGCGATCAACCACGCCCAGGCGGCCGACGTGCCGATCGTGGTCGCGGTGAACAAGATCGACAAGGAAGGCGCGAACCCGGACAAGATCCGGCAGCAGCTCACCGAGTACGGACTGGTCGCCGAGGAATACGGCGGAGACACCATGTTCGTCGACATCTCGGCGAAGCAGGGCACCAACATCGACGCACTGCTCGAAGCCGTGCTGTTGACGGCGGACGCTGCCCTGGACCTGCGGGCCAACCCGGACATGGACGCTCAGGGTGTCGCCATCGAGGCGCACCTCGACCGTGGACGCGGCCCCGTCGCTACCGTGCTCATCCAGCGCGGAACGCTGCGGGTCGGCGACTCGATCGTGGCCGGCGACGCATACGGACGTGTGCGCCGCATGGTCGACGAGCACGGCGACGACGTGCTCGAGGCCCTGCCTTCGCGTCCCGTCCAGGTGGTCGGCTTCACGTCGGTCCCCGGTGCAGGCGACAACCTGCTCGTGGTCGACGAGGACCGCATCGCCCGTCAGATCGCCGACCGGCGCAATGCGCGTAAGCGCAACGCGCTGGCCGCGAAGAGCCGCAAGCGCATCAGCCTCGAGGACCTGGATTCGGCTCTCAAGGAGACGTCGCAGCTCAACCTCATCCTCAAGGGCGACAACTCGGGAACCGTGGAGGCCTTGGAAGAGGCCCTGCACGGCATCGAGATCGACGACGAGGTGCAGTTGCGGGTCATCGACCGTGGTGTCGGTGGCGTCACCGAGACCAACGTCAACCTGGCCGCCGCGTCGAACGCGATCATCATCGGGTTCAACGTCCGCGCCGAGGGCAAGGCGACCGAGTTGGCGAACCGCGAGGGCGTCGACATCCGGTACTACTCGGTGATCTACCAGGCCATCGACGAGGTCGAGAAGGCTCTCAAGGGCATGCTCAAGCCGATCTACGAAGAGGTCGAGCTGGGCAAGGCGGAGATCCGCGCGATGTTCCGTTCGTCCAAGGTCGGCAACATTGCCGGTTGCCTCGTCACCTCGGGTACCATCCGTCGCAATGCGAAGGCCCGGCTGCTGCGTGACAACACGGTTGTCGCCGAGACCGTCACCATCTCCTCGCTGAAGCGGGAGAAGGAGGACGCTGTCGAGGTACGCGAGGGTTACGAGTGCGGTTTGACGCTCACCTACTCCGACATCAAGGTCGGTGACGTCATCGAGGCCTACGAGCTTCGGGAAAAGCCGCGCGACTAGTCGCCATCCGTTTGGGGTGACGCAGCAGCGTCATCCGGCGTGCGCTTCTCCGGCCGATCGACTCGGCCGGGGGAGCGCACGTCTCCCCGAAGGAGGAAAGTTTGTACGTCGGTGCGCTCGAGCTCGACATCTTGCTCGGTGACGTGCGATCTCTGAAAGAGAAGCGTGCAATGGTCAAACCGGTTCTGGCGGAGCTGCGACGCTACGGCGTCTCGGCGGCGGAGACCGGGGAACAGGATCGGTACCGCCGGTCGATGCTCGGTGTCACGATGGCGAGTTCGGCGGTCGATCACGTACACGAGGTACTCGACACGTGCGAACGGCACGTCGCCGAGCTGCCGGAACTGCAACTCCTTGCGGTCCGGCGACGGATTTTCGGCCCCGAGGACTGACTCGGAGTGCCCTGCCCGCCCCGCCGCATCCGCGGCCCGGCGTGCAGAATGAACTACAGCTACACACGCAACTTCACAACTTATCCAGCGGCCAGGGAGAGGAGTCTGATTGTCATGGTGGATCCCGCCCGGGCACGCAAACTCGCCAAGCGCATCGGCACGATCGTCGCGACGGCGATCGACCACGAAATCAAGGACCCTCGCCTGGCGTTCGTCACGATCACCGATACCAAGGTGACGGCCGACCTCCACGACGCCACCGTGTACTACACCGTGATGGGTGCCGACCTCGAGTCCGAACCGGACCTCGCCGCCGCAGCCGCGGGGTTGGAGAAGGCGAAGGGCGTTCTGCGCTCGAAGGTGGGCGCAGGCACCGGAGTCCGGTTCACTCCGACGCTGACGTTCGTCGCGGACACGGTCCCCGACACCGCGCGGCACATGGAGGAACTCCTCGCCCGCGCACGCGCCGCCGACGACGAGGTCGCGCGTGTCGCGGCCGGTGCGTCCCCGGCCGGTGACCCCGACCCGTACAAGGAGCCCCGAGCCGAGGACGCGGACGACGCGGAAGTCGACGAGCCCTCCGGTTCCCGCCAGGCGGACTGACACGAACCGACATGACCCACACTCAGGAGACGTCCCTGTCTGATCTCGATCGTCACGAGGTGTTTCTGCCGCAGGCGGTCGCCGTTCTCGAGAACGCGACGTCGGTGACGATTCTGTGTCACGTCCAACCCGATGCCGACACGATCGGCAGTGGGCTCGCCCTGGCGTTGGTGCTCGAGCGCAAAGGGATTCCGGTACAGGTCGCGTTCGGCGCGCCCGACGAACTACCGGAGTCGATGCGCGAACTGCCGGGCACCCACCTGCTGGTGCCGGCGGATCAGGTGCGCCGCAACGTCGACCTGCTCGTGACCGTCGACTGCGGCAGTGCCGGGCGTCTGGGGAAGCTCGCCGACCGGCTCGCGAACGCGGGCGACACCCTCGTCATCGATCACCACCGGTCCAACACCCGCTTCGGTCGCATGAACCTGATCGACGAGTCCGCGGAGTCGACGACCGCTGTCGTGGCACAGATGTTCGACCTGTGGGGTGTGGACATCGACGCCGATCTCGCGCACTGCCTGTATGCGGGACTCGTGACCGATACCGGTTCGTTCCGCTGGGTGCAGCCCGGCACCCACACGCTGGCCGAGAGGCTGCTCGCCACCGGAATCGACGGAGCCCGCATCGCGCGGCGCCTGCTCGACACTCACCCGTTCGGCTGGCTGCCCATGCTGTCCTCGGTGCTCGGATCGGCGACGCTCGTCCCCGACGCAGCGGGAGGGCGTGGACTGGTGTACGCGGTCATCCGGCGGGCCTACATCGGAGACCTCCGCTCGGAGGAGATCGAAAGCGTCATCGATATCGTCCGGACGACGTCCGAGGCCGAGGTCGCCGCCGTCCTCAAGGAGGCGGTGGACGGCACCTGGTCGGTGTCGCTGCGATCGAAGTCCGACGTGGACGTGTCGGTCGTCGCCGGGTATCTCGGCGGCGGCGGTCATCGGTTCGCCGCCGGTTATACGGCCGAGTGCTCTGCGGACGAGATCGTGACCTCGCTCGTCGAGTCGCTCGGCTGAGGTCCGAATTCGTTGGCTGACGTCTCGGAAGTCACGGGCGACGCGACCGCCCGGACGGTGTTCGGGCTGGCGCTGCCCGCGCTCGGTGTCCTCGCTGCCGAACCGATCTATCTGCTCTTCGACATCGCCGTCGTCGGTCGGCTGGGCGCCCTGGCGCTCGCGGGCCTCGCCGTCGGCGGTCTCATCCTCGCCCAGGTCAGCACGCAGCTGACGTTCCTGTCCTACGGCACGACGGCGCGTGCGTCCCGCATGCACGGTGCCGGCGACGAGCGCGGCGCGGTCCGGGAGGGCGTGCAGGCCACGTGGCTGGCACTGGGCATCGGCGCGCTCGTGATCGCGCTGGCCCACCTGTTCGCGCGGCCGGTCACCTCGGCGATCGCCGGCGGCTCCGACATCGCGGCGGCCGCCGAGAGCTGGCTGCGGATCGCGGTGTTCGGGGCCCCGCTGATTCTCGTCGCGATGGCGGGCAACGGGTGGATGCGCGGCGTGCAGAACACGGTGCGGCCCCTCCGTTTCGTGATCGCCGGTCTCGCCGTGTCGGCCGTGGCCTGCCCGGTGCTGGTGCACGGATTGTGGGGCGCGCCGCGGCTGGAACTCGAGGGTTCGGCGGTCGCGAACGTGATCGGTCAGGCGGTGTCCGCGAGCCTGTTCGTCGGAGCGCTGGTGGTCGAGCGGGTGCCGTTGCGTCCGCGGTGGCACGTCATGCGCGCCCAGATGGTGCTCGGCCGGGATCTGATCCTGCGGAGCCTGGCCTTCCAGGCATGTTTCCTCTCGGCTGCCGCAGTCGCGTCCCGGTTCGGTGCCGCGGCGGTCGCCGCGCACCAGGTGGTGCTGCAGCTGTGGAACCTCGTCGCCCTCACCCTCGACTCCCTGGCGATCGCCGCACAGGCGCTGGTCGGTGCCGCGCTGGGCGCCGGACACGCCAAGGGCGCCACGCGACTGTCGTGGCGCATCACCCGATGGTCCACGATCTTCGCGACAGGGCTCGCCCTGATCTTCGCCCTCGGCCACGGGGTGATCCCCGAACTGTTCACCTCCGATCAGGCCGTGCTCGACGAGATGGCGGTGGCGTGGTGGTTCTTCGTCGCGATCATGCCGGTCGCCGGAGTGGTGTTCGCCCTCGACGGGGTGCTGCTCGGGGCCGGTGACGTCGCCTTCCTCCGGAATGCCACGCTGTTCTGCGCGTTGGTCGGATTCCTCCCACTGATCTGGCTGTCGATGCTGCACGACTGGGGCCTGGCGGGAATCTGGACGGGTCTCACGGTGTTCATATTTCTTCGGATGCTCGCGGTCGTGTGGCGCGTCGGAACGGGCCGCTGGGCAGTGGTCGGGTCCGACCTGCAGACACGACACGGATCGGACAGCGATCCGGCGGCGGAACACGATCGGAAAGGTGGTTGACGTGGCACCCAAACTGATGGCGGTGAGCGACGTCCATGTGGGGCACCGGGGAAACCGCCCGATCACCGAGGACATCTATCCCGACTCGCCCGAGGACTGGCTGATCGTCGCGGGCGACGTCTCGGAGAAGACCGACGACATCCGGTGGGCGCTGAAACTCCTGCGCAGTCGTTTCGCCGAGGTCATCTGGGTTCCCGGCAACCACGAACTGTGGACGACGGCGAAGGACCCGGTGCAGATCCACGGCGCCGCCCGCTACGACTACCTGGTCACCATGTGCCGGGAGATCGGCGTCATCACCCCCGAGGACCCGTTCCCGGTGTGGGAGGCCGAGGACGGCCCGATCACCCTGGTCCCGATGTTCCTGCTGTACGACTACACGTTCCTGCCCGACGGTGCCACCACCAAGGAGGAAGGTCTCGCGATCGCGCGCGAGAAGAACGTGGTGGCCACGGACGAGTTCCTGCTGTCGAGCGAACCGTACGGAACCCGGGATGCCTGGTGTCGCAGCCGCGTCGAGGCGACGAAGGCCCGGTTGGACGCCCTGCCCACGGGCACCCGCACCGTGCTGATCAACCACTTCCCGTTGGTGCGTCAACCGACGCAGGTGCTGTGGTACCCGGAGTTCTCCCTGTGGTGCGGTACCGAACTGACCGCGGACTGGCACACCCGGTACAACGCCGTCTGCGCCGTGTACGGGCATCTGCACATTCCGCGCACCACCTATTACGACGGGGTGCGGTTCGAAGAGGTGTCGCTGGGCTACCCGCGGGAGTGGCAGCGGCGGGGACTCCCGGACCGCCTCCTGCGGCAGATCCTCCCGGTGCCGGAGTACCCGCCGGGAACACTGAACAAGTGGGGCGGCCACTTCAAGGTGACCCCCGAACAGGAAGCCGAAGTGGAGAAGATGCGGGCGAGGGGGGCCCTGTGATCGAGAGAATTCTGCCTGCCGGAGTGGTGTCGTCGGAACTGTTCGACGATCCGCCGGGCCTGCGTCCGCACCCGCAGGAGGAGGCGCTCATCGGCAGGGCGGTGGAGAAGCGGCGCCGCGAATTCACCACCGCACGTCATTGCGCCCGCCTGGCGATGACGAAGCTGGGCGTGGACCAGGCCCCTGTTCTGCGGGGCGACAAGGGGTCCCCCGTGTGGCCGCGCGGCGTGGTCGGAAGCCTCACCCACTGCGACGGTTACCGCGGCGCGGTGCTCGGCTACGCCATGCAGGTGCGGTCCGTGGGGATCGACGCCGAACCGCACGAGGCGCTCCCCGACGGTGTGCTGGACGCGGTGAGTCTGCCCGCCGAACGGGACTGGCTGTCGGGCGCGGCGGACTCCGGGCTGTGGCGCTCCGCCACCGGCGGTCCCGTGCACCGGGACAGGCTGCTGTTCTGCGCCAAGGAGGCGACGTACAAGGCGTGGTTCCCGCTCACCGCCCGGTGGCTGGGGTTCGAGGACGCGCACATCACGTTCGAGGCGTCCGGGGACGGCACGGGCACGTTCCATTCGGATCTCCTGATCTCCGGAGAGACGGTCGACGGCCCACCGCTGGCGTCGTTCGACGGACGGTGGATGGTGTCCGACGGCCTGATCATCACCGCCATTGCGGTGCACTGATTTCGGTACTGTGCGGTGCACTGATTTCGGTGCGGTGACGACGGCTGGCAGAATCGGGCCTCGTGTCTGCACGTGAAAAGCCCTCTTCCGGTCTCGTCGGCGCCGGACTGCTCATCGTCGACAAGGATGCGGGCGTCACCAGCCACGACGTGGTGGCCCGGTGCCGCAAGCTGCTCGGCACCCGGAAGGTCGGGCACGCGGGCACTCTCGACCCGATGGCCACCGGGGTGCTGGTGCTCGGTGTGGAGCGGGCAACGAAGCTGCTGGGGCTCCTCGCACTGACCACCAAGGCGTACACGGCCACGATCAGGCTGGGTCAGGCCACCACGACCGACGACGCCGAGGGCGAGGTCGTGGCGTCGGCCGATGCGTCCGGCGTGACGGACGAGGAGATCGCCGCGCAGGTGCACACCCTCACCGGAGACATCCAGCAGATCCCGTCGAGCGTCAGCGCCATCAAGGTTGACGGCAGGCGGGCGCACGCACTGATCCGTGCGGGCGAGGAGTTCGAACTCGCTCCCCGCTCGGTCACGGTGTCCCGGTTCGAGGTCGTCGCGAGGCGAACCGAGGGCACGTTCGTCGACCTCGACGTCGAGGTGGAATGTTCCTCCGGCACGTACGTCCGGGCCCTCGCGCGTGATCTGGGGATCGCGCTGATCGGCGTAGGCGGACATCTCACCTCGCTGCGACGGACCCGGGTGGGACCGTTCACGCTCGAGCACGCGCGCACGCTGGAACAGCTGGCCGAGGAGCCGGGGGTCAGTCTCGACATCGATGCCGCCGCGCAGACCGCGTTCCCGCACCGGCAGATCGATGCGGACGAGGCCGAATCGATCAGTCAGGGCCGGTGGCTCGAGCCGATCGGTATCAAGGGCGTCTACGCTGCCATCGATCCGAGCGGGCACACGATCGCGCTGCTCCAGGAACGTGGACGGCGGGCCAGCTCGGTGATGGTGGTCCGCCCCGCGACCCTGAGGTAGCGGTTCACACCAGCCAGATGGCCTGGGCGGCGGGGTTTCCGAGCTCGATGGAGTCGTCGTGCGTGCCGAGCCGGATCGAGACGGTTCCGGCGTAGTCGCGTCGCTCCAGCACGGTGATCGTGACGTCCAGTGCCACCCCGACCGAGTCGAAGTACCGCAGCATCGCCGGGTCGGAGTCCGAGATCCGGGCGATGCGGCCGCTCTCGCCGTTGACGAAGTCGCTGAGCTGGCGTGCCGGAGGAGTGGGCACCGAGCCGTCGACCGCGGGAATCGGATCGCCGTGCGGATCGCGCTCGGGATGGCCGAGCTTGGCGTCCATCCGGGAGATCATCAGATCCGAGACGGCGTGTTCGAGTACCTCCGCCTCGTCGTGCACCTCGTCCCAGCCGTATCCCAGTTCGTGCACCAGGTACGTCTCGATGAGGCGGTGCCTGCGGACCATTCCGACGGCGGCGACGCGCCCCGCCTCGGTGAGGGCGATGGACCCGTATCGGGCGTGATCGACGAGACCCTGGTCGGACAGTTTCCGGATGGCCTCCGACACGGTGGACGCCGACACCCCGATCTTCTCGGAGAGCAATTTCGTGGACACCCGCTCCTGCGACCACTCCTGAACGGTCCAGATGACCTTGAGGTAGTCCTGCGCCACTGCCGAGAGAGCCCCGGTCTCGGAGGTCGAGTCCTCGGTCACGCTCTGGTCATTCTTGTTCACGGCCACGCCAACGAGCTTAGGCAAGTCTTACCGGCGAGACACATCGACACACCTGATCCGTCGCCGGGGGACGGCCCGGGTGACCACGAACCGCGAGGTCGTGGCGCTTCGCCGGCGCGCGGGGCGGCCGGACACCCGGTCCGGAGATGAACATCGGCGCGCGGCACCGTAGGCTGCCACTCGTGCTGAGATGGCGTGGTCTCGACGAGGTTCCTGCCGACTGGGGTCGTTGTGTTCTCACGATCGGCGTATTCGATGGCGTGCACCGAGGTCACGCCCAACTGATCAGTCGAGCGGTGGCGGCTGCCCGCACGCGTGGAATACCCAGCGTGCTCATGACTTTCGATCCTCATCCGATGGAAGTGGTTCGTCCGGGCAGTCATCCCGCCCAGCTCACGACGCTCGCCCGCCGGGCGGAGCTCGCGGAGGAGCTGGGGATCGACGTGTTCTGCGTCATGCCGTTCACCGCCGAATTCATGAAGTTGACGCCGGAGCGGTACGCCCACGAGATTCTCGTGGAGCGCCTGCACGTGGCGGATGTCGTCGTCGGTGAGAACTTCACGTTCGGCAAGAAGGCTGCGGGCAACGTCGACCTGCTGCGTCAGATCGGAGACCGGTTCGGGTTCGCGGTCGACGGTGTGACGTTGCTCGCGGAGCACGCGGTCACGTTCTCGTCCACCTACATCCGGTCGTGCGTGGACGCCGGCGACATGGCCGCCGCGACGGAGGCCCTCGGCCGTCCGCACCGCGTCGAGGGTGTCGTCGTCCACGGCGACGGTCGTGGACGGCAGCTCGGCTATCCGACGGCGAACGTCGCGCCGCCCATGTATGCCGCGATTCCCGCGGACGGCGTGTACGCCGCCTGGTTCACCGTGCTCGGACACGGAGTCGACCTGGGCACGGTCACCTCCGGCGAGCGGTACATGGCCGCCGTGTCGGTGGGCACCAATCCCACGTTCTCCGGGCGGACGCGCACCGTGGAGGCCTTCGTCCTCGACCGGGAAGCCGACCTGTACGGCCAGCACGTGGCCGTCGATCTGGTGGAGCGGCTCCGCGGGATGGAAAAATTCGATTCGGTCGACGACCTGATCGTCGCGATGGGCAAGGACGCCGAGCGTGCGCGTGCGATCCTGGCGGCGTCGGAGGACGTGCGGTAAAGCCGTCCCATTTCAGCTGGTAAAGTAGACCGCTGGCGTGCGCTGCGGTTCGCGGTGGCCGCGCCGAGTTTCGATCCTTGCACGCGAACGTCATCACCAGGAGTGAACCAGTGGCATTGACCACCGAAGAAAAGAAGCAGGTTCTGAGCGAGTACGGCCTGCACGAGACCGACACCGGTTCGCCGGAGGCGCAGGTGGCCATGCTCACCAAGCGCATCGTCGATCTCACCGAACACCTCAAGATGCACAAGCACGACCACCACTCCCGCCGCGGCCTCCTGCTGCTGGTCGGACGCCGTCGTCGTCTGCTCAAGTACGTCCAGAAGGTCGACATCGAGCGTTACCGCTCGCTGATCGAGCGTCTCGGCCTGCGTCGCTGAGTTTCGTACACAGCGGTCATTTCGATCGCAAATCACTCCGGTAGCCGGCGGGGCCTTGCTTAGACTGGGCCTCGCTGGCTATCGGCGTTAGCTGCCGAGGGCAGCACTACCGTATGCACCCGAGAATGTGGTGTCGGTCTTCGGTAGTGGTCTTCCGGACACGGTCCGGGGGACTTCGATCGACGGCCGCCTCCGCACAGCGACATCCCGAGAACTCGAGAGGGGGATGTCCCTCAGGTGCGCAGTTCTCGCCAGGAGGGTGAGAACGCCCCCGCGGGTACGGCGAAGACGAGAGGGAAGTGAAAAGAAGAGATGACAGAGAATTCCGCAGTAGAGGTCGATGAGGGCGTGTTCGAATCCACCGCCGTGATCGACAACGGGTCCTTCGGAACCCGCACCATTCGTTTCGAGACCGGTCGCCTCGCGCAGCAGGCTGCCGGCGCCGTCGTCGCCTACCTGGACGACGAGACGATGCTGCTGTCCGCGACGAGCGCCAGCAAGCACCCCAAGGAGCACTTCGACTTCTTCCCCCTGACGGTGGACGTCGAGGAGCGCATGTACGCGGCGGGCCGTATCCCCGGCTCGTTCTTCCGTCGTGAGGGCCGTCCCTCCACGGACGCGATCCTGACCTGCCGCCTGATCGACCGCCCGCTGCGCCCGTCGTTCGTCGACGGTCTGCGCAACGAGATCCAGGTCGTCGTCACGGTGATGAGCCTGAACCCGCAGGACCTGTACGACGTGGTCGCGATCAACGCCGCGTCTGCTTCCACCCAGATCGCCGGACTGCCGTTCTCCGGACCCGTCGGCGGTGTGCGCGTCGCGCTCATCACCTCGGACGAGAACAAGGCCGGCCAGTGGGTCGCATTCCCCACCGTCGAGCAGCTCGAGAACGCCGTCTTCGACATGGTCGTCGCGGGTCGCATCGTCTCCGGCAGCGGTGACGACGCCGACGTCGCGATCATGATGGTCGAGGCCGAAGCCACCGACAACGTGATCTCCCTGATCGACGGTGGCGCACAGGCTCCCACCGAGGCGATCGTGGCCGAGGGCCTCGAGGCCGCCAAGCCGTTCATCGCCCGCCTCTGCACCGCGCAGCAGCAGCTCGCGGCCAAGGCCTCCAAGCCCACCGGTGACTTCCCCGTCTTCCCGGCGTACCAGGACGACGTGTTCGCAGCCGTCGAGGCCGCCGCAGCGGAGAAGCTCAGCGCGGCACTGACCATCGCGGGCAAGCAGGAGCGCGACGACAAGACCGACGAGGTCAAGGTCGAGGTCCTCGAGCAGGTCGCCCCGAACTTCGAGGGTCGCGAGAAGGAACTCGGCGCGGCATTCCGTTCGCTGACGAAGAAGCTGGTCCGTCAGCGCATCCTGCGCGACCAGTTCCGCATCGACGGCCGTGGCATCACGGACATCCGTTCGCTGTCGGCCGAGGTCGCCATCGTTCCGCGTGCCCACGGTTCCGCTCTGTTCGAGCGCGGCGAGACCCAGATCCTGGGTGTCACCACCCTCGACATGGTGAAGATGGCGCAGCAGGTCGATTCCCTCGGACCCGAGACGACCAAGCGGTACATGCACCACTACAACTTCCCGCCGTACTCCACCGGTGAGACGGGACGCGTCGGTTCCCCGAAGCGCCGCGAGATCGGTCACGGCGCGCTGGCGGAGCGGGCACTCATGCCCGTGCTGCCCAGCGTCGAGGAATTCCCGTACGCCATCCGTCAGGTCTCGGAGGCTCTCAGCTCCAACGGCTCCACCTCGATGGGTTCCGTGTGCGCGTCGACGCTCGCGCTGCTCAACGCCGGTGTGCCGCTGAAGGCTCCGGTCGCCGGTATCGCCATGGGCCTCGTCTCCGACCAGGTCGACGGTGAGACCCGCTACGTCGCGCTCACCGACATCCTCGGTGCCGAGGACGCGTTCGGCGACATGGACTTCAAGGTCGCGGGCACGAAGGACTTCGTCACGGCCCTGCAGCTCGACACGAAGCTCGACGGCATCCCGTCCAAGGTCCTCGCCGGCGCGCTGTCGCAGGCCAAGGATGCGCGGGCGACGATCCTCGAGGTCATGGCCGAGGCCATCGACACCCCCGACGAGATGAGCCCGTTCGCCCCGCGCGTCACGGCCATCAAGGTCCCCGTCGACAAGATTGGTGAGGTCATCGGCCCCAAGGGCAAGATGATCAACTCCATCACCGAGCAGACCGGCGCCAACATCTCCATCGAAGATGACGGCACCGTGTTCGTCGGTGCGACGGACGGCCCGTCCGCGCAGGCCGCGATCGACATGATCAACGCCATCGCCAACCCGCAGCTGCCGAAGGTCGGCGAGCGCTTCCTGGGCACGGTCGTCAAGACCACCGCCTTCGGTGCGTTCGTGTCGCTCCTTCCCGGCCGCGACGGATTGGTGCACATCTCGAAGCTGGGCAGCGGCAAGCGCATTGCCAAGGTCGAGGACGTCGTGAGCGTCGGCTCGAAGTTGCGTGTCGAGATTGCCGACATCGACAACCGCGGCAAGATCTCGCTTATCCCCGTCGAAGAAGACGGCGCTGCGGCTCCGGCCGAGCAGAGCGAAGAGGCGGCTGCCGAGAAGTAGCCTTCTCCCGGTCACCACGCCGGCGGCCCGCACGAATCTCGTGCGGGGCCGTCGGCGTCTTCGTGTCGGGTGCGTCAGGAGGACGGTGCCGCGGTGAACCGTCCGACATACCGCCGCTGCCACGGTGTCTCGACCGCGTGACGGTGGTAGTGCTGCCGGACGTACGCGACGGCGTCCCGCGCCGGGACCCCGTCGAGCACGGCGATGCAGGCGAGGGCTGTGCCCGTCCGGCCGCGACCGCCCCCGCATGCCAACTCCACCCGTTCCGTCGCGGCGCGGCGCCACACCTCACCCAGCGCATCGAGGGTGTCGTCGCGGTCCCGCGGCAACGCGAAGTCGGGCCAGCGGACCCACCGTGAGTCCCACTGCACCGGCGGCGGCGTCCGCCCCAGCAGGTAGACGGCGAAATCGGGGAGGGGACCGTCGGGGAGTGGTCGCCTCAGCCCCCGGCCGCGGACCAGCCGCCCGGACGGCAGGCGGAGGACTCCAGGAGCGTCGGCGTCCCAGGTATCGAACATGGCGCTCACTCTATTGCGCAGCCGCTCGGAAGACGCGATCTTCGAGGACCGGGACGGCGGTGCTCCGGTCCACCTCGGCGGCGATTACGACGTCCTGCGGGTATCCCGAGGCACGCAACTCCCGTCCCGACGCACACGCCGCGAGGGACTGCGGGAGGGTGTCCGCGACACCGCGCCAGGCGGTCATGGCCGCCAGGGCTTCCGGCGACGCGTCAGCGCCCCGACCGATCGCCGTCAGAGCGGACAGCACGGCGCCCGCGCCCCACAGATCCTCGATCGCCGGCCGGAGTTCGCCGCCCGGCCATTTCTCCCCGGCGGCGATCACCGACACCACCGACGTCGACGTGCAGTGCCGGGCGATCCAGTCTGCAACAGCGGTCGCATTCCGTAGGGACGCCCCGACGCACACGCCGGTTCCGGTGCCGAGCTCGAAGCTGATGGTCGATCCGTTCGGCGAGGGAAGCACCAACCTGCGCGGCGCCGCGGTCCGTCGAATCGTATTCGGCGACAAGCTGATCTGCCCGTTCGCCGCCCGGCTGCGTCCGACGGCGAGGACCGCGTCCGAGTCACGGGCGTAGCGTTCGGAAGAATCGTCGTTCCACCGGTAGGGCAGGACGTCGATGCCGGCGTCGACCGCAACGGTGAGTGTGGTGGTGAACGACAGGACGTCCACTACGACCGCGACGTCGGCGTCGGCGCCGACGGCTTTCGCCCCCGGCAGGCCCCAGTCGAAACGGAGGCCGTAATCGTGTTGGAGATGTTCGCGGTTCACGGGGTCTCCCCGCTCTCCGTCGACGTGAGCGTTATGAGGGCAGCGATAACCGTGGTGACCGCGACGCTCGGGGGACCGGGTAGGCGCGCGGCACCGATGTCGCGGAAGGCTCGGGGATCGTCGAGGCGAATCTGCGCGCACCCGGGTGGGGGAGTATCCGTGGCCGGCACGATGCCCACGCCCAAGCCGGATGCGACCAGGCCGTGCACGGTGTGCACGTCCTCTCCTTCGAACGCGATCGTGGGTAGGGCACCGGCTCGGGCGAACAGGTCGTCGAGCGATCCCCGGAGTCCGTAGCCCGGCTTGAGAGTGACGATCGGCTCGGAGGCGAGGTCACGGATCGTCGTCGAGGTCGATGCGGCCCGCGGGTGTTCGGAGGGCACCAGGACGACGAGCGGCTGTTCGAACAGCGGCGTGACCGTCAGGCCCTCGGGCGGTGGGGTGAGACGGGAGGCGAGCGCGATATCGGCCTCACGGTTGAGGAGGGTGTCCAGGCACGTGCGGCGCGCGCCCTGACTGAGGACGAACCGGATCGTCGGATCCGTCGCGCGGACGGTGCGAATCAACTCGGGCACGAGGTGCTCGCCGAGCGACATCTGAAAGGCGACGCGAACGGTGGCCCGCGCCTGTCGGTCTTCGGACTGCACGGCGTCGAGGCCGTCCACCACCGCCTCGAGTGCGCGCTGTGCGTAAGGCACCAGTGTCCGGCCGGCATCGGTCAGGCGCACGCCGCGGCCGTCCGGTTCCAGGAGCGAGATGTCGAGTTGCTTTTCGAGTCGGCGGATTATCCGGCTGACCGTGGGCTGGGGCATCCCGAGCATCGCGGCAGCGACAGTCACATGTTCGACTTCGCCGAGGGCGACGAGGACGGGGAGGTGCGGCAACAGCGCCTTGACGGTCTCGCTATTCATGACTCAACTGTATGAGTCGATGGATGGTTCTGCATTGGATTCATCAGTTCTTCGGATCTAACGTCGACTCCATGCCCGCCACACACCTCACGGAGAAGGAGACCCGCGCAGCGACTGCCCTGCAGCCCACGCCGCCGACGGGCAATCCGGACCGCCGACTCTCGGCTGCGCTGTGGTGTGCCGGTGTGGCGACCTTTGCCCTGATGTACGCGCCTCAAGGGCTCCTCACGCAGATCGGGCACGACGCGTCCGTGAGCCCGGCGCAGGCTTCTCTCCTGGTCTCGGCGGCCACGCTCGGGCTGGCGTTGTCGGTTCTGCCGTGGGCCCGGTTCTCGGATCGGGTGGGGCGCCCCACCGCGATGCGGTACGCGGCGGCAACCGCGGGACTGCTCGCCGTGGCCGTCCCCTGGCTCCCGACGTTCGACGCGCTGGTGGCGGGACGATTCGTCCAAGGGGTGGCGCTCGGGGGACTGCCGGCGCTGGCGATGACACTGCTCCACGAGGTCGCCGCGCCGGCGCGGACCGCGGCATTGGCCGGTTCCTACGTGGCAGCAACATCATTGGGTGGTTTGAGCGGTCGACTTCTGGTCGTCCCGGTCGCCGATCACCTCGGGTGGCGTCCGGCCTTGGCGATCCTCGGCGTAGGTCTGGCGATCCTGATGGCCATCCTGATCGCGTTGCTTCCCGCCGGTCGGGGGCGGCGAGTGGCCGTCCCGTCCACCGGGATCCTTGCCATCCACCTGCGGGATACCCGCCTGCTGGCATTGTTCGGCATCGGTGCGCTACTCGTCGGCGGCATGGTGGCCGTCTTCAACTACCTCCCCTTCCGCCTCGAGGCCGCTCCGTACCACCTCGCGCCCACGGTGGTGTCGCTGATCTTTCTCGCCTATCTGGCGGGCACGGCGGGCTCTCGCGCCGCCGGCTGGGTGGTTGGCCGGTTCGGTCACCGAACCGTGCTCGTGTCGGCCTGTGCCTTCATGGCAGGTGGGACGATGCTCAGCGTCGCCGGATCGCTGGTCCTGATCCTCCTCGGCGTGGCCGCGATCACCGGCGGACTCTTCGTCGGCCATGCCGTCGCATCCGGCATGGTCGGCGCCCACGCGACAACGGGTCGCGCACAGGCGACGGCGCTGTACAACGTCTCCTACTACGCCGGCTCCAGCCTGTTCGGCTGGGTCGGAGGAATCGCCTGGGCGAACGGACAATGGTTTTACGTGGCCGTCCTGGTCCTCGTCCTGACGGTGCTGGCCCTCGTCCTCGCGCTCCTCCCATCGACAACCGCACGTCGCGTCGTCGCCGTCGAGTCCTGCTGAAGCGGGAGTTGGGATCTCTCCGGCAGGCCGGAGCCCCTGTCCGGGTGGGGGCCTGCTGTAATGGGGACAGGACAGAGGGGAGGGTCTGATGAGTGGAATGTTCCTACTCGGTGCGGTGTTGGCCGGCAGTGGAGGTGTTCTGGGGTTGGCAGTCGCACTGTTCGGAGGTGCGGAACCAAGCCGCCTTCGCCTATGTGCGTTGGACGGCCACACCGAAGCCTGTGATGCGCCCCGGGCTTGACCGGAGAGTCGGTCGGGTCGTTCGGCCGTCTGGCGCGAAATGCGTGAAGATCAGCTGCGACGGCGGGCAATGTGCAGGACCGCGCCGAAGTGCCGCCGGATGCGGTGTTCGGGCCGCTCGGCAACTCGACGACGAATCTCGCTATACAGCCGTTCCCGTTGCCATTTCGCCATCGCGATGTGACCGGAGAAGGTGTCGAGAAGGTCGAGATAGCCGTCCACGTCGTAGCTGACTTCCCAGTCGAAGTGACGCACCACGACGCTGTCGAAGAACCCGCTCTCCTCGAATTCGGCCCGATGATCGGCCAGCTCACCCGGGCGCGCCCACGTCGCGGTATCCGGGAGACCTTCGCCGATCTCCTCGTAGACGGGCTGAATGTCACGAAAGATCGGGTCCCCACCTTCCGGGAACACGTGTTGTGCACCCCAAAAAGCCAGATGTCCTTCGGGGCGAATGAGGCTGGCCGCCTTGATGTATCGCGTCGAGGGATCGATCCAGTGCCAGGAGGTTGCCGCGAATACTAAGTCGTAGGTCACGCCTGGCGCAGGCCTCCATTGCTCGAAATCGGCGCAGACCACCTCGGCGTTGGGGAACGCCGCTACATTCTCACGTGCGATCGCTGCCAGGTCATGCCCGAGTTCGACCGACGTGATGGTGAAGCCCCTCCGCGCGAGCTCGACGGTGGCCTTGCCCGTACCTCCTCCGATCTCCAGTAGCGAGTCACCTGGGCGCAGTCCGGACGTGAGGACGAGTTCGTCGTAGAGCGCTGACGGATAGCTGGGCCGAGCGGCGTGGTACTTCTCGGCGGCCAACTCGAAGGTGTTCCGAAGCGTACGGCGATCCGTTGTCATGATTCGATCATCTCTGCTCCTCGGCGGATCGATCCAGCACCGGATTCGCCGGCGCTTCGCGGTCTTGTCGTGTCTACACCGCTACCAGCGCTTTGACGCGCTAACCATCAGTGATAGCGACCAGGTATAGCGGGAGAATCAAACAGACCGGTCTCCATCGTGGCCCGACCGAGCAAGGAGCGTGACGAGGCCAACTCGGGGTGGGCACCCGGTGGCGCGGGGTAACCCGCATTCTGGGTAGGCGGCTCGACCGGTGACCGAATTCGTCGAGTACGAGCCGTTGAAGGTGGCCACGTCCAAGTCGGTGGAGAGCAAGGTCGGCTTCACCGCGACGACGAGGCTCGAGGAAGTCGACGGCGGCACCCTGTTCACCTATCGGACCGACAGCGAAAGTGGCCTCGGAGGAATCTTCGGCAAGCTGGCCGCCCCGATAGTCGCGAAGGCGTACTCACGCACGGTGCGGGCAAGTTTGGATAACCTCGCAGACGTGGTCACCATCGACAGCTGACCATGTGGGTCGGCTCTCATTCGGTCGTTCCCCGAGCTGCGATGAGATTCCGTGTCTCGACGAGTCTTACCGTGCATACGATGTGGCCGACCGAAGGAGCGAGCTGTGGAATATGTCTGGTCGATGGTGCACGCGGAGCGTGCGGCGCTGATCGACGACCTCGGGAGTCTCGACGCGGCACGGTGGGACGAGCCGTCGCTCTGCGGCGACTGGACGGTGCACGACGTGGTCGCCCACCTGGTCGACACGGCTCGGACGACGCGCCTCGGTTTCATGCTCGGCCTCGTCCGGGCGCGATTCGACTTCGACCGCCAGAACGCACGCGGCGTGGAACGCGAGCGTGGCGCCTCACCGCAGGAGACATTGGAGCGGCTTCGTCGGGCAGCGTCGCGCACGTCGACGCCTCCGGCACCCCTCGACAGCAGGCTCGTCGAGGAGATCGTCCACGGTGAGGACATCCGTCGGCCCTTGGGACTCACCCGCTCCTACCCGGCGGAGGCCGTCGACAGATCGCTCCGCCTCCAGACGCGCACCCCGGCGTCCTTCGGCGGCGCCAAAGAGCTTGTGTCCCGTGTCCGGCTGACGGCAGCGGACGCCGACGTGTCGATCGGCGACGGCCCCGAGGTGAGCGGCACCGCCCTTTCGCTTCTCCTGGCCGTCTCCGGTCGGAGAGTGGCGCTCGACGACCTCGACGGACCGGGCGTGGAGGTCCTCGCGGCGGCGATCTGACGATCTACCGTCCGGAAACCGGGCGACGGTCCACTTGCGGGCGTGATCTGGGCTCCGTATCCCGGGACCTGATCGGGGACCCGGTGACGTCGTCGTAGCAAGCCGGTCCGCGATTGTCGAGCAGGCGCGGCTCGTGTCGCCGGCCTGGATCGGCGGAGCCGTGTCGCCCTCGGGAACGATGAGCGACACATAGCGTTAAATAGCGTCTCGGACAGCAACCGCGCCGTCGCGGTGGACGGAATCAGCTGCGCCTTGTCCGGCTGGATCGCGATGGCGATTTCATGCGTTCGTTGCACCATCGAGTAGTTCGTTTGACACAGGGAGGCGCCACTAGCTGACAGCGTCGACGAGGTAGGTGTTGAGAACTCGTGCAATGTCCGCCAACGCTCGCGGCGTGGTCATACGAATATGCGTGGCATCGATGGGATAGTAGTCGATTGAACCAGTTATGTATGGTTGCCAGCAACTTTCGGCAACCTCTCGGGTCATCTCGCCAGCTGCGGCGGCGAAGAAGACCATGTCTCCGTCGAACACGGCGGGGTGGTAGTCGGCGACCAACCGTGGCGCGTCATTGAAGGATTCGACGATCCGCTTCACGTGTGATGGCTGGAGAAACTCGAATGCTCCGGTTCGCAGATGAATCAGTTCGGTCGCTTGTTCAGCCGACATGGTTTCCCCCGCGGCATCGAAGTCTTCGGCACCGAATCCAAACAGATCGGCTAGCTCGACCAGGATGTCTTCAACAGTGAATTCCTGGTTTGCAGTCGATTCCGCTTCGCGGAACCGGCTGTCCAGCATCGCCAGCATCGAGACCTGCTTCCCGAGAAGGCCGAGTCGTGTGGCTACGGCGTGGGCAATAACTCCGCCCAAGGACCAGCCGAGCAGGCGATACGGCCCATCTGATTGCACGGCCTGGATCTCCCGGACGTAGTGCTCCGCCAACTGTTCGATGGAACGGGGATGCGGGTCGTCTTCGACGAGTTCGGGGGATTGCAGCCCGTAGATTCGCTGTCTCGGTTCGGTGTATCGAGCCAAACCTGCGTAGCACCAGGCCAATCCGCTAGCCGGGTGTATGCAAAAGATCGGGTCGGAATCTCCAGCTGATGTGATCGGGAACAGGACGTCGAATGCCGAAGGTCCGGTCGGCGCAATAGGTGTCGACCCGTCGGAGACCGCCTCGACTCTACTGGCGATCGCTTCCACCGTGGCGCCAGTGAAGAGCCATGCCACTGGCATCTCGACGTCGAGAGCCTCTCGCAGCCGCGCACTGACCTGGATGGCGAGCAGCGAGTTGCCGCCCAGGGTGAAGAAGTCGTCGTCGAGTCCGATTCGGTCGTGGCCGAGGACGTCGGTGAAGACGTCGGCGATGGTCTGTTCGGTGGGGGTGACCGGTGGTCGGAACTGTCGCTTCAGCGGTGTTGGTGCGGGGAGTGCTCGCCGGTCGATCTTGCCGTTGGTGGTCAGGGGTAGTGCGTCGAGGATGGTGATGGGGGTGGGCACCATGTAGTCGGGGAGGTGGTCGGCGGCGAAGGTGTGGATCGTGGTGGGGTCGAGGGGGGTGTGGTTGCGGGGGACGACGTAGCCGACGAGTTGGTCGCCGGTGTGGTGGTCGTGGTGGACTGTCACTGCGGCGTGGGTGATGTCGGGGTGGGTGGTGAGGGTGGCTTCGATTTCGCCGAGTTCGATGCGGTGGCCGCGGATTTTGACTTGGAGGTCGCGGCGGCCGAGGTATTCGAGGTTGCCGTCGGGGTGCCAGCGGACGAGGTCGCCGGTGCGGTACATGCGTTGGCCGGGTGGGCCGTAGGGGTTGGCGACGAACCGTTCGGCGGTCAGTGCGGGCCGGTTGTGGTATCCGCGGGCCAGCTGGATCCCGGCCACATACAACTCGCCCACCACCGCCACCGGTACCGGATGCAAGCGGTGGTCCAGCACGTAGGCGTGGCAGTTGATCTGGGGTGTGCCGATGGGCACCACCGACTCTTCGTGTTGGGTGCAGCGGTGGCAGATGACGCTGACGGTGGTTTCGGTGGGCCCGTACTGGTTCCATACCGTCGCCGGACCGAACTCCGCCAACCGCGCGACCGTCTGCCCGGACAGCGTTTCACCGCCGAGGTAGACCACCCGCACGCCGCGGAGGACGTCGGGTGATCGGCCGGCCATCAGGGCGGTCAGTACCGTCGGCACCGACGCCACGTGAGTGACCTTCTGTGCCCGGATGAGTTCGGCGAGGTAGTCGGGGTCGCGTTGGCCGTCGGGCCCTGCCAAGACCACGCAGCCCCCGACCTGCAGCGGTGCGAAGAGATCGGGGGTCGACGCGTCGAAGGTCACCGCGTTGCTCTGCAGAAGTCGGTCACCGGCACGGTAATCGAACGCCTCGACCACCCACTGAGCCTCGTTGACGATCGCGCTGTGCGCCACGGTCACCCCCTTCGGGCGGCCGGTCGATCCCGAGGTGAACATCACGTAGGCCGTGTTCTGCGGGCGTAGCGGTGCGCGGCGGTCCGCGTCGGTCACCGGCATCGCGGACAGCGGTGACAGATCGATGGTGTCGAGGTGGAGGACCGGTACCGGGTCGGGCGGATCGTCTTCGTCGTCGTGGGTGGTGGTCAGCATGCAGGTGGGTTGCGCCACTGCGAGTATGAAGTGTGTGCGCTCGGCCGGGTGGTGGGGGTCGATGGGCAGATAAGCTGCACCGGCGGTGAGGGTGGCGTAGACGCCGACGACGAAGTCGAGGGAGCGGCGCATCCGTAGTGCCACGATGGTTTCCGGGCCCACGCCCTGGGTGATCAGGTGTCGGGCGAGACGGTTGACGCGTGCATCGAACTCGGCGTAGGACAGTGTTCGGTTTCCGTCCACCACCGCGGGCGCGTCGGGTGTGCGCGTGACCTGCGCACCGAACATCGACACCAGTGTGTCGGTGGTTGTCGCATGATCGGTGTGGTTCCAGTCCTCGAGGATCAGCTGTTTTTCGTCGGGGTCGAGGAGGTCGAGGTCGCCGACTGGGCTGTCGGGATCGGCCACCGCTGCCTCGAGGAGTCGGGTGAATCGGTCGGCGAAGCCGCGGACGGTGTCCTCGTCGAACAGGTCCTGCGCGTAAGTGAGCGCGGCGGTCAAACCCTGAGCGGCACCATCGCGGTCGACGCGTTCGCTCACCACCAGGGTGAGGTCGAACTGGGTGGCGGTGTGGTCGATGTCCTCGATACGGGCGGTCAGTCCCGCCAGTTCGATCTTCGGGTGCTCTTGGTTCTGGAAGACGAGCATCACCTGGAACAGTGGGTGTCGGGTGGTCGATCGTGTCGGGTTGAGGGCTTGTACCACCCGTTCGAACGGCACGTCGGCGTGCTCGAATGCGGCCAGGTCGGTTTCTCGCACCGTCGTGAGCAGTTGGGTGAAGCTGCTGGCAGCGTCGACCGGGGTTCGCAGTGCGAGGGTGTTGACGAACATGCCGACCAGGTCGTCGAGGGCCGGGTCGCCGCGGCCGGCGACGGGGGTGCCGATCGCGATATCCGCGGTGCCCGATGTTCGGGCCAGGAATATCGCGAATGCGGTGTGCAGCACCATGAACACGGTCGCGGTGTGTTGTCGTGCGAGTTCGGCTGCCGCGCGGTGGGTGGGCGCGTCGATGGTGAACGTGTGTGTTCGTCCACGGTGGGTGACGGCGGGCGGTGTTCGGTTCCCGGGTAGTTCGAGCTGTTCGGGCAGACCGTCGAGGGTGGAACGCCAGTAGGTCAGCTGTTGCGCGAGCAACGAGTTCGGGTCGTCGTCGGAGCCGAGCAACTCCCGTTGCCACAGGGTGTAGTCGGCGTACTGCACCGTCGGTGCGCTCCAGACGGGTGGGTTCCCGTGGGTGCGCGCGGTGTAGGCGGCCATGAGATCTCGGGCCAGCGGGGCGATCGAGGAGCCGTCGGCGCAGATGTGGTGCAGCACCACGGCGAGCACGTGCTCGTTGTCGGCCGTCTCGAACAGGGAGGCCCGCACCGGCACCGATGTGGTGACGTCGAACTCGGCGGAGGCCATCGACAGCAGTCGCGTGGCGAGCTCGTTCTCGGTCACCGCGGCGGTGGCGAATCCGCCGCTGATCTCGGCCGCCGGGACGACCACTTGGTGCGGGCCGGCCTCGGATTCGGGGTAGATCGTCCGGAGGGTCTCGTGCCGGTCCACGACGTCTGCGATCGCTGCCAGCAGTGCGGCCGTGTCCATGGTTCCCGACAGGCGCACGGCGAAGGGGATGTTGTAGACCGGTGAGTGTGGGTCGAACCGGTTGAGGAACCAGATGCGTTGCTGCGCATATGATAGCGGGATGTGTTCGGGGCGGGTCCGCGGAACCAGGGGTGTGCGTGCACCCGCAGCGGCCCGGGATTCGAGCCACGTCGACAGTGCCTGCACCGACGACGCCTCGAACAGCACTCGCATCGGTACCCGCGCATCCATCGCCACACTGAGCCGCGACACCACCTGCGTCGCGAGCAGCGAGTTGCCGCCCAGGGCGAAGAAGTCGTCGTCGAGCCCGACCCTCTCGCGATCGAGGACATCTGCGAACACGCCGGCAACGACCCCCTCCGCCACCGTCACCGGCGCCCGGTACTGCGGCACCGGAAATACCGGTGCCGGCAACGCCCGCCGATCCACCTTCCCACTGGCCGTCAACGGCAATCGATCCAGCACGGTAATCGGTGAGGGCACCATGTAGTCGGGGAGGCGCTCCGCGACCAGCACGCGGACACGAGCCGGGTCGAGGCGGGCGCCATCGCGGGGGACGACGTAGCCGACGAGTTGGTCGCCGGTGTGGTGGTCGTGGTGGACTGTCACTGCGGCGTGGGTGATGTCGGGGTGGGTGGTGAGGGTGGCTTCGATTTCGCCGAGTTCGATGCGGTGGCCGCGGATTTTGACTTGGAGGTCGCGGCGGCCGAGGTATTCGAGGTTGCCGTCGGGGTGCCAGCGGACGAGGTCGCCGGTGCGGTACATGCGTTGGCCGGGTGGGCCGTAGGGGTTGGCGACGAACCGTTCGGCGGTCAGTGCGGGCCGGTTGTGGTATCCGCGGGCCAGCTGGACCCCGGCCACATACAACTCGCCCACCACCGCCACCGGTACCGGATGCAAGCGGTGGTCCAGCACGTAGGCGTGGCAGTTGATCTGGGGTGTGCCGATGGGCACCACCGACTCTTCGTGTTGGGTGCAGCGGTGGCAGATGACGCTGACGGTGGTTTCGGTGGGCCCGTACTGGTTCCATACCGTCGCCGGGCCGAACTCCGCCAACCGCGCGACTGTCTGCCCGGACAGCGTTTCACCGCCGAGGTAGACCACCCGCACGCCGCGGAGGACGTCGGGTGATCGGCCGGCCATCAGGGCGGTCATCACCGTCGGCACCGACGACATGTGGGTAATCGCTTGGGTGCGGATGAGTTCGGCGAGGTAGTCGGGGTCGCGTTGGCCGTCGGGCCCTGCCAAGACCACGCAGCCCCCGACCTGCAGCGGTGCGAAGAGGTCGGGAGTCGATGCGTCGAAGGTCACCGCGTTGCTCTGCAGAAGACGGTCACCCAAGCCGTAGTCGAACGCAACCCACTGCACCTCGTTGACGATCGCGCTGTGCGCTACGGTCACTCCCTTCGGGCGGCCGGTCGATCCCGAGGTGAACATCACGTAGGCCGTGTTCTGCGGGCGTAGCGGTGCGCGGCGGTCCGCGTCGGTCACCGGCATCGCGGACAGCGGTGACAGATCGATGGTGTCGAGGTGGAGGACCGGTACCGGGTCGGGCGGATCGTCTTGGTCGTCGTGGGTGGTGGTCAGCATGCAGGTGGGTTGCGCCACTGCGAGTATGAAGTGTGTGCGCTCGGCTGGGTGGTGGGGGTCGATGGGCAGATAAGCTGCACCGGCGGTGAGGGTGGCGTAGACGCCGACGACGAAGTCGAGGGAGCGGCGCATCCGTAGTGCCACGATGGTTTCCGGGCCCACGCCCTGGGTGATCAGGTGTCGGGCGAGGCGGTTGACGCGTGCATCGAACTCGGCGTAGGACAGTGTTCGGTTTCCGTCCACCACCGCGGGCGCGTCGGGTGTGCGCGTGACCTGCGCACCGAACATCGACACCAGTGTGTCGGTGGTTGTCGCATGATCGGTGTGGTTCCAGTCCTCGAGGATCAGCTGTTTTTCGTCGGGGTCGAGGATGTCGAGGTCGCCGACCGGGCTGTCGGGATCGGC
>NZ_JASHKW010000017.1:0-218325 GCF_030056915.1 Rhodococcus sp. IEGM 1307 | reverse complement strand
CGTCGAACCCGGCGCCGCCATCACCCAGGGCACCGTCCTCGCCGAACTGAAATAGCTTGTGAGTACTTGTCAACCGCCCGCGGTTGACAAGTACTCACGGGTGGCGGCCGTGCATGGCGGCCGTCACCCGCGCCGCGGCGTCGCGGACCAATTCACCGATCTCCGCCGTGCGCACACCCGACATCGGCCGTGACGCGTCGGCGACGCACAGCACGACCGCGGGTTCACCGTCACGGTCGAATGCCGCCGCATTGATCGACAGCGGCTGATAGCTGCCCTCCGGGTCGATGTCACCGACCACCGCATCCGCCGACAACAATTTGCGCGCCTCCCGCAGCGCGACGGTCGAGCGGTGCCCGCCCACACCGCGACCGCGGAGTTCCGACACGGCATCCGCGAGCGAATGCTGTTGCTGCTCCATGCATTCCATCGCGTATCCGCGCTCCCGGACGCGCGTGAGGGCCGGCTCGTACGTCGCCCGCAGCACGTCCACCTCGACTCCGAGATTCTGCCCGCCGAGGGCATACCATTCCTCGCGCTGCTCCGGCGGATACCAGGCCGCGATCCCCGAACCGATGGGCGGCGCGAGCAGCACCTTGTCACCGAGCCGCAGGCCCAGGGTTCCGCGGCGACCCCCCACCGGCTGGACCACCTCCGCGACCACCACGTCGCTGCCCGATTGCACGAACGCGATGGACGCCATGTCGGACGCGTCGGCCAGTTCGTGCATCACCGACCGCGCGAGGTCGACGACGTCCGTGGCCGTCTCGGCGGCGCGCCCGACCGGGATCAGCGCGGGCCCGAGACGGTAGGTCTTGCGGGTGGGGTGCCGGATGAGCCAGCCCGCCTCGGTCAGGGCCACGACCATCGGATAGCAGGTGGCCTTCGCGACGCCGAGGTGCCGGGCGATGTCGGCGAGGCTCCGGGGCGTCTCCGGCTCGTCTGCCAGGAGTTCCGTGAGCATCACGATGCGTTCGGTCTGCGGTGAATTTCGCGCCATGTGTTTGCATAATGCCACTCTGGCGTCGCACTGTGAACGGCGTTACAGTCGAGTCGTCTGAACGATCGCTAAATCACGTGGACCTCCGTCACAGCCGCTGCAGGAAGTGAAACCCATGAAACGCTTCGATCTACGTCGCCGGACCGACCGACTCGATCCCGAGACGCAGTACGAAGAGATCGCTCGCATTCTCGGCACGCAGGAATTTCCCTGGGACATCAACCAGGCCCTCAGCTTCGCGCTGTTCCGGACGTACGCCGTGCCGACCATCGGGCGGTTGCTGTTCGAGACGGGTGAATTCACCGAGCGCGTGCAGAAACGCTACGACGACACCGGCCTGATCCTCGACGCCGTCCTCGAACACGGCCTCACCAGCGATCCCGGTCGCGCCGGGATCCGCCGGATGAACCAGATGCACGGCTCCTACGACATCTCCAATGACGACATGCGGTACGTGCTGTCGACGTTCGTGGTGACCCCGGTGCGCTGGATCGACGACTTCGGCTGGCGGAAACTCACCCGCAACGAGATCGTCGGGTCCACCAACTACTACCGTGCGCTCGGCAAGTACATGGGCATCAAGCAGATTCCCGAGACGTTCGAGGCGTTCGAGAAATTCCTCGACGACTACGAGCGCGAACACTTCCTCTTCGACGAGGGAGGCCGCGCCGTCGCCGACTCGACGCTCGAACTCCTCTGCACGTTCCCGCCGAACAACCTCGCGCCCGCCGCCCTGATCAAGCGATTCTCCTGGGCGCTCATGGACGATCCGCTGCTCGACGCGTTCGCCTACCGCAGGCCGTCCCGCCTCGCGCGAACTCTGTCGCGGGGTGCGTTGAAGGCCCGCGCCCGCCTCGTCCGGTTCTATCCCGTGCGCACGGTGCCCAAGTTCGCGCGCGACCTGCCGAACATTCGCAGCTACCCGACCGGGTACGAAGTGGAGAAACTGGGCACCTTCCCCAAAACCTGCCCCGTACAGCACACCAACGGTACGGTCGCGCGGGAAAACACCGCATCCTGAACCGCTTTGGAGATGTGATCGACGGAAAGCCATGTGTTCGAACTATTCTCGGACACACGGTGAATGGGGGCGGGTATCACCTGGTTCTGCCGTAACGTGGCTGCGCGTAGAGACCGTCGACAGGAAGGGATTGTGTGAACTTCTCGCGAGGGACCTTGACCGTTGCCGCATTGGCAGGAGCAGCCGCACTTGCTCTGGCGCCCACGGCAACCGCCGCAACCACCTATCAGATCTCCGTCGTTCCGCCGCTCGGGACCGTCTACGCCAACAACCTGGTGACGCTCGGTGCGCTGGTCACCCCCACCCCGACCGGCACGGACGGATCCACTCCGGTCGAACTCGAAATCACCGAGCCCGACGGCGACGTGAACACGCGAACCATCCCACTCACCCTCGGTGCCGGGACGGCAGCGATCCGGACGCACGAGGCCGGCCGCTACACCGTCGTGTTCACCTTCGCCCCACCGAACGGCACACCCGCCGAGACGACGACGCAGTTCGACGCCGTCGCGTCACCGGGGCTGGGCCTGGGTAGCTGACAACCGAAACCATGCCGAGACGCATCGCCGGTCAGACGCCGGCGGTGCGCCTCTTCTTCGGCTTGACGGGAGCCTCGGTGGACCCCACGGTCTTCATCGCGATCTCGACATACTTGCGGGCCACCGCGTCCGGGGTCAGCTTGCCCTCGGCGTGATACCAGCGCGGAATCGACTGGCACATACCGAGAAGCGCCCGCGTCGTCTCCGCGGCATCCGACACGTCGAAGAGCTCCCGCTTCTTGCCTTCCTTGACGATCTCGAGGACCAGTTCCTCCACACCCTTGCGGACCGTGCGGTAACGCTGCCGGTTCTCCGGGCTCAGGTAGCGCACCTCGCTCTCGAGCGCCGCCAGACGGGATCGCATGGTCATCCGCAGCACGATCGCCTCGATGACGTTCGCGAGTCGCTGCACCGGATCGTCGCCGCCGTCGGCGCTCGCGGCGTGGGCGCGCTCGAGGACGTCGCTGGTGGAGAGCTCCAGGAGCGCCAGGAGAACGGCCTCCTTGTTCTCGTGGTGGTAATAGAGAGCGGGTACCGTGACACCGACTCGGCGGGCGATGTCGCGCACCGACGTGCCGTGGAAACCGTGTTCGTAGAACGCGTCGAGGGAGGCGCTGAGGATCGGCGTCAACTTCGTGGGTTCGAGGCGGCGCCAGTCCGCTGCGTTGCCGACCTCGGTGGGCGTCGAACCCTTGGATGAGCTGACCATCAAAGACCTATCTACCGCTCGCTATGCCAGGACGGGTCAAGTGTAGCTGTTCAGGTAGTCGGCGAAGGTCTGCGGCGGCCGCCCGGTGAGCGTCTCGACGTCCCCCGTCACCACCGCCAACTCGCCGGCCGCGATCGCTGCGTACGAGGTCACCCACCCTGCGACCTCGAAATCCGGCGCCCCGAAGTGGGCGCGGGACACGTACGCCTCGTCCAGCGTCTCGTTCTCGAACCGCACCGAACGTCCGGTCACCCTCGTGATCGTCTCGGCGGCCTCCGCGAGGGTGAACGCCTCCGGCCCGGTCAGCCGATAGGTGACGCCGTCGTGGTCGCCGTTGCCGGTGGTGAGGACCGCCGTCACCGCATCGGCGACGTCGTCGGGCGCGACCGCGCTCACCCGGCCGTCCCCGGCGGGACCCCGGATGACGCCCTGATCGTCGGCCATCAGCGGGATCATCGACTGGTACCAGCTGTCCTGCAGGAACGTGTACTTCAGCCCGGTCTCCCGGATGTGCTGCTCCGTGAAGTAGTGGTCGCGACCGAACGTGAACGTGCACTCGGGCGCCGCGCCGAGAAACGACAGGTAGACGATCCGCTCCACCCCGGCGGCACGGGCGGCGGCCACGGCGGTGCGGTGCTCCTCGCGGCGGGTGGCGCTCTCGTGTCCCGAGACCAGGAACAGCAACCGGACGCCGTCCAGCGCGGCGGTCATCGCCGGACCGTCGGCATACGTGGCCACCGCGAACGCGGAGTCGAAATGCTCGGCCAGTGGCTCGAGCCGCTGCGCGTTCCGCCCGATCAGCCGGACCCCGGCGCCGCCGCCGAGCCGCTCGAGCACCTTGCCGCCGATCGACCCCGTGGCTCCTGTCACTGCAATGGTCATGCCCCACATTCTCCCAGCGCCGGCCCTCTATCCTGACGCGTATGACTGAACCCGTGGCAACCGCTGACCTGGCAGACGAGATCGGACCCGACATCCGGAGCTGCGACACGCAGTTCATCCAGTTCGGCGGCCGTGAAGTGTTCTCCGGCCCCATCACCACCATCAAGTGCTTCCAGGACAACCTGCTGGTCAAGCAGACCCTCGGCGAGCCCGGCAACGGCGGCGTCCTGGTGGTCGACGGCGACGCCAGCATCCACACCGCCCTGGTCGGCGACATCATCGCCGGACGCGGCGTCGACAACGGCTGGGCCGGTGTGATCGTCAACGGCGCGGTCCGCGACTCGGCGATCCTGAAGACCCTCGACATCGGCGTCAAGGCACTGGGTACCAACCCCCGCAAGAGCACCCAGACCGGCTCCGGTGAGAAGAACGTCCCGATCGAGATCGGCGGCGTCACGTTCAATCCCGGCGAGACCGTCTACAGCGATCAGGACGGCGTCGTCGTCCGCTGATCCGGCGAGAACCGAGCGAACCCCGAGGAGGCGTCGATGTCCGACGAAATCCGTTCCAAGGTAGCCGGGCTGATGCCCGCGGCCCGTGACGAACTCGCCGAACTGGTGGCGATGCGGTCGGTGGCCGATCCGCGGCAGTTCCCACCGGAGGAATGCGTTCGCGCCGCCGAATGGGTCCGGGACGCCTTCATCGGGGCCGGAATCGCCCAGGTCGAACTGCTCGAGACGTCCGACGGTTCACACGCCGTCGTCGGACATCAGCCCGCGCCCGACGGGGCCCCGACGGTACTGCTGTACTGCCACTACGACGTTCAACCGCCCGGCGACGAGAAGCTATGGCACACCGACCCCTTCACCCTCACCGAGCGGGACGGCCGCTGGTACGGGCGCGGCGCTGCCGACTGCAAGGGCAATATCGTCATGCACCTGCTGGCGCTGCGCGCGCTCGGCACCCCGTTCCCCGTCGGCATCAGAATCGTCGCCGAGGGATCCGAGGAGATGGGCACCGGCGGGCTCGAGAACCTCGTCGAGGCCAGGCCCGAACTCTTCGACGCCGACATGATCCTCGTCGTCGACACCGGAAACGCCGCGGTCGGCCGCCCGACCGTCACCACAACGCTGCGCGGCATCGCGAACGTCGTGGTCCACGTCGAGACCCTGGCCGGGGAGGTGCATTCGGGCATGTTCGGCGGGCCCGCCCCCGACGCGCTGGCCGCCCTCGTCCAGATGCTCGCCACCCTGCGTGACGCGGACGGCAACACCGTCGTCGACGGGCTCGAGTCGGACCAGAAGTGGACGGGCGTCGACTACCCCGAGGCGCAGTTCCGCACCGACGCCGGCGTGCTCGACGGTGTGGGTCTCGCCGGTTCGAGTTCCGTCGCCGACGCCGTGTGGGCACGGCCGGCCCTGACGATCCTCGGCATCGACTGCCCGCCGGTGGTCGGCTCGGCCGCCGCCATCTCGCCGCGCGCATCGGCGCGCCTCAACCTGCGGGTACCACCCGGAATGGACCCGCAGAAGGCGCAGGACGCCCTCGCCGCGCACCTCGAGAACGCCGCCCCGTGGAATGCGCGGGTGACGGTGGAACGCGAAGCGGTGGGCTCCCCGTTCCGCGCCACCACCGACGGTCCCGGTTACGCGGCCCTCGGTGCGGCAATGGAGGAGGCGTTCGGGATGGAACTGGGAACCGTCGGGCAGGGCGGCTCCATCCCGCTGTGCAACGTCTTCTCCGCCGTCGTCCCCACAGCGGAGATCGCCCTGATCGGGGTGGAGGAACCGCGCTGCCTCATCCACGCCCCCAACGAAAGTGTGGATCCCAGCGAAATCGAGAACCTCGCCGTCGCCGAAGCGCTGTTCCTGCAGAGGTTCGCGACCGCCGACCGTCAGGACTGAGAACTCACCCGAGCCGTCATCCCACCGATCTCCACGACGTCCCCGTCCCGCAACTGCCGCCCCCGCCGCACCTCGACCTCACCGTTCACCGACACGAGTCCGTCGGCGATCACTTCCTTCGCCTCGGCACCCGACTCGATGAGGTTGGCGAGCTTGAGGAATTGGCCGAGACGGATGGATTCGTCGCGGATCGGGACGGCGTCGTGGATGTCGGACATGCCTCTATCTTCCCTCTTGACCCAAATCGCGGCCCGACGGCTCACACTGAACACTGGAACACCTGTCTCCCGTGATCGGTACGTATCTCTCGCCGGGAAGGAAACGCTCGATGTCAGCTAGCACCGAGACACACCACGCGTCCGAGGCGGCGGTCCCCACCGCACCACGGCCCCGCCCCGGCCTCGGCTCGAAGAACGGGCGCCTGCACCAGGTTCCCCACATCGCGGGACTGATCCTGGGCGTCTTCTCGGTGCTCGTGTTCCTGTGGAGCATCTCGCCGGTGCTGCGCTACTACGTGCACGTGCCACGGGAATACGTCGACACCTACTACTTCGACGCCCCCGACACCAGCCTGTCGTGGGCTCTGGTGGTCGCGCTGCTCGCGGCGGCGCTCGCGAGCCGCAAGCGGATCGCCTGGTGGCTGCTCACGATCTATCTCGTTCTGATCCTGATCACCAACGTGATCGTGAGCATCACGGACAAGAACGTGAATGCGATGGTCGCCGCCGTGGTCCAGGTGGTGCTGATCGGCATCCTCATCGCTGCCCGCCCGGAGTTCTACACCCGAGTCCGGCGCGGCGCCGGCTGGAAAGCCCTCGGCGTACTCATCGTCGGGCTCGCCATCGGCACCCTCCTCGGCTGGGGACTCGTCGAACTGTTCCCCGGCACCCTGCCGCCGAATGAACGCTTCCTGTGGGCGCTGAATCGCGTGACCGCGCTCGCCGCCGCCGACAACGAACAATTCACCGGGCGGCCACACGGATTCGTCAACACCCTCCTCGGCCTGTTCGGCGCGATCGCACTGCTCGCCGCCGTCATCACCCTGTTCCGTGCCCAGCGCTCCCACAACGCGCTCACCGGCAACGACGAATCGGCGTTGCGCGGGCTCCTGCTGCAGTACGGCGCGGACGACTCCCTCGGCTACTTCGCCACCCGCCGCGACAAGGCCGTCGTGTTCGCACCCAGCGGGAAGGCGGCCATCACCTACCGCGTCGAGCTAGGCGTGTGCCTGGCGAGCGGCGACCCGATCGGCGACCCGGAAGCGTGGCCCCACGCGATCGAGGCGTGGCAGGCGCTCGCGTCCCAATACGGCTGGGCCACCGCCGTGATGGGCGCCAGCGAAACCGGCGCCACCGCCTACAACAAGGCCGGTCTCACCGTGCTCCAGCTCGGCGACGAAGCCATCCTCCGCACCCGCGAATTCAACCTCAGCGGACGCGACATGCGGCAGGTCCGCCAAGCCGTCACCCGCGTCCGGCGTCAGGGCGTCACCGTCCGGATCCGCAGACACCGGGACGTCCCCGCGGAGGAGATGGCCGAGACCATCCGGCTCGCGGACGCGTGGCGCGACACCGAGACCGAGCGCGGATTCTCCATGGCCCTCGGCCGGCTCGGTGACCGCCTCGACGGCGACTGCCTGCTGGTGGAGGCAATCGCCGAGGACGGCGAGATCGACGGCATCCTGTCGCTGGTGCCGTGGGGGCCGACCGGTGTCTCCCTCGACCTGATGCGACGCAAGCCGACCTCCCCGAACGGGGTGGTGGAGCTGATGGTGTCCGAATTGGCCACCACCTCGGATCAATTCGGCATCACCAAGGTGTCGCTGAACTTCGCGGTGTTCCGCTCCGTCTTCGAGGAAGGCTCCCGCATCGGGGCCGGACCCATCCTGCGGATCTGGCGTTCGATCCTCGTCTTCTTCTCCCGTTGGTGGCAGCTCGAGGCGCTGTACCGGTCGAACGTGAAGTACCAGCCGGAATGGGTGCCGCGGTTCCTCTGCTTCGAGGACAACCGGGAACTGCTGCGCGTCGGATTCGCGTCGGCCGTCGCGGAAGGATTCGTGACTTTGCCCCGGTTCGGCCGCTCCGGAACCCGGGACGCCCTCGAGCACACCGGCACCCACGCCGCGGTCCCCGCCGCACTCGTCGCCGCCGAAGGACTGCACTCCGACGGCAGCGCACCGGGCGAAGGCCTCGCACCGACGGCGACCGGCCCGAAACGTCCCGAGCAGGTCCGCGTCCGGCTCGACAAACTGGCCGGCCTCGCCGAACAGGGCATCGACCCCTATCCCGTCGCGTATCCGCCCAGTCACACGGTGACCGAGGCCGTGGAGTCGCCGGAGGGAACGACGGTCCGCATCGCGGGCCGCCTGCTCCGGATCCGCGACTACGGCGGCGTCGTGTTCGCGGTGGTCCGGGACTGGTCCGGCGACATCCAGATCCTCGTCGACGAGGCCCGGGTGGGCACCGACCGCATCCGGGCGTTCGCCGCCGAGTTCGACCTCGGTGACCTCGTCGAGGTCGCCGGCGTCATCGGATACAGCCGCCGTGGCGCGCTGTCGCTGCTCGCGAACGAATGGCGCATGACCGGCAAGTGCCTGCACCCCCTGCCGGACAAGTGGAAGGGCCTGTCCGACCCGGAGACCCGCGTCCGGCAGCGGTACGTCGACCTGGCCATCAACTCCGATGCCCGCCGACTGCTCGAGGCCCGCAGCGCCGTCGTGAAGTCGCTGCGCGATTCGCTCGGCGGGCGCGGCTTCCTCGAGGTGGAGACCCCGATCCTGCAGCAGGTGCACGGCGGCGCCAACGCGGCCCCGTTCCTCACCCACATCAACGCCTACAACCTGGACCTGTACCTGCGGATCGCGCCGGAGCTGTACCTCAAGCGGCTGTGCGTAGCCGGCATGGAGAAGGTGTTCGAGATCGGCCGCGTCTTCCGAAACGAGGGCGTCGATTTCAAACACAATCCCGAGTTCACGATCCTCGAGGCGTACGAGGCGCACAGCGACTACGAGAAGATGATGGTGCTGTGCCGGGAGCTCATCCAGACCGCGGCGATCGCGGCGTACGGACGCGAGATCATCATGCGGCCAGGCCCCGACGGCGTGCTGGTGGAAGTCGACATCTCCGGCGAATGGCCCGTCAAGACGATGCACCAGGCGGTCGCCGAGAAGCTCGGCGTCGACGTTTCACCCGAGACGCCGCTCGCGGAACTGCAAGGGCTCTGCGACGAGCACGAGATCCCGTACCAGTCCACCTGGGACGCCGGCGCCGTCGCGCAGGAAATGTACGAGCACCTGGTGGAGGACTACACCGAATTCCCCACCTTCTACACCAACTTCCCGACGTCGATGTCACCGCTCACCCGGCCGCACCCCACGATTCCGGGGGTCGCCGCGAAGTGGGACCTCGTCGCGTGGGGCGTCGAACTCGGTACCGCGTACAGCGAACTCACCGACCCGGTGGATCAGCGGAACCGGCTCACCGAGCAGTCGATGCTCGCCGCCGGCGGGGACGAGGAGGCAATGGAACTCGACGAGGACTTCCTGCAGGCCCTCGAACACGCCATGCCCCCGACCGGTGGGCTCGGCATGGGCGTCGACCGGGTGGTCATGCTCATCACCGGCGGCAGCATCCGTGAAACCCTCGCATTCCCCCTGGCCAAGCCGAGGCAATGACCTCCCGTGGCCGGGTGGCCGTCGCGGCGCTGCTGATCCTCGGCGCCGTCGGCTACGCGTCGTGGCTGCTCGAATTCGTCCTCGACACCGGCATCGATCCACTGCGGGGGTACGCGAGCGAACTCGCCGCAGCGGACCAGCCGTACGGAATCTGGTTCCGGACCGGCGACCTGGTGACCGGATGCATCGTCGCCGTGGCCGGGGTGCTCGGACTGTCGCGGTACTCGCAGGGCTGGGCGACGGCGGTCGGGTGGATCGCGCTGATCGTGTTCGCACTCGCGACCATTGCGGATTCGCGCCTGCCACTGAGTTGCGCGGCCACCAACGACCCCGCCTGCGCCGCGCGTGAGGCCGCCGGACACCTGCCCGTCACCCATGATCTGCACGCCGTGACCAGCGCGTCCGCCTCGACGGGAGGCGTGGTGTCGTCCCTCGCGTTCCTGTTGGCCGCGTTCCGCTACGGCTGGCCGGCCTGGTTGAAAATTACCGGCGTGGCCGTGGCGACGGTGTTCGTCGGGGGCACGATATGGACGCTGACGGCCGCGGGACTCCGCGGCGACCAGGACGCCTGGCTCGGGCTCGGCCAGCGTGTCCAGCTACTCGCCTTCTGTGGATGGCTGATCTTCGTGGCACTCAGCGTGATTCACGTCACCCCCGAAAGGGATGGTTCCACGTGAAACGTCCTGGGGAAATGGTCGCGGGAGTGCACGTAGTGGTCGACGGTGAGGGTCCACCCGTCGTCCTCTACGGCGGCCTGGGCGGAAACTGGTTCGACTGGGACGAGGTGACCGAGCTGCTGTCCGGGAGCTGCCTCGTGGTGCGGATCGATCGCCCCGGGTACGGCTTCAGTCCCCCGTCCGCCGAGCGGCCGTCCGCCCGCGGCGAGGCCGGGAGAATCGCCGAGGTTCTCGACGCGCTGTCCGTGACCACCCCCGCGGTGCTCGCCGGCCACTCACTCGGCGGCATCTACGTCGAGGCCTTCGCCCGGCTGTACCCCGACCGAACCGGCGGCGTGATCCTGCTGGACGCCACCGTCACGGCCCATCCGCACCGTGTGATCCCGACCCGATGGCGCGTCACGATGGGCAGACGGGTGGCCCGAACGGCCAGCAGGGTGGGGCTGCAACGACTCCTCGGCCCCACGGTCCGCCGGATCCTGAACCACTCGACACCCCCCGACGGGATCGCACCGGGGACCCGTCGATGGGTCGAACGGATCTACCGTGAGCCGGCGTACCTCGAATCCTCGATCGTCGAGAACGCGTCGTACCCGGCGCTGGCGCAGGAGCTGGCCGCGCTGCGCGAGACCACGACGATGACGGCACCCGTCGTCGTGGCCGCCGCCCACACCGGACGTCCGACGCCCTGGGGGTCGGCGTGGATCCGCATGCAGCGACAATTCGCGGAGTTCCTCGGTGCCGCGTTCCGCGTCGTGCGTCCCGCGCACCACCACGCCATGATCGATCAGCCCGGCCAGATCGCGGCACTGGTACGGGAGCTGGCAAGCTGATCGACGTGCAACTGCTACTGATCCGCCACGCGCTGCCCGAGCTCGTCACCGCGTCCGACGGGCGCGCGGACCCCGCACTGACCGAGGAAGGTCACGCCCAGGCCAAGCGGCTGCCTGCCGCGCTGGCCCCGTACCGCATCGCCCGGATCGTGAGCAGCCCGCAGCGCCGCGCACTCGAGACGGCTGCACCGGTCGCCGAGGCCCTCAACCTGCCCGTCACCGAGTACGTCGGCCTCGCGGAGTACGACTACGACCTCGACCACTACATCCCGTTCCACGAGGCGGAGGCGCGGGCGCCCGAGGCCTTCGCCCGGATTCGGGCCGGCGAGTTCCCGAAGTCCGTCGACGCCGACGCATTCCGGACCCGGGTGTTCGAGTCCCTCGGCCGCATCGTCGACGAGTCCGGCCACGAGGACACCGTCGCCGTGTTCGCCCACGGCGGCGTCATCAACGTGTTCCTCCAGCAACTGCTCGGGCTCGACCGACCCCTCGTCTTCCCGATCGAGTACGTGTCCGTGACCCGGGTGCTCGTCTCCCGCAGCGGTGAGCGGCGAGTGGCGTCGGTCAACGAGACCGGTCACGTCAGGGACATGCTGCGTCGGTGAGCGGTCGCTAGAGGCCCGGAATCCGGGGGAGCGGAGGGAGCGGAGGCGGCGGCGGGAGGGTCGGCAGCTGAATCTGCGGCAGACCGGGAATGAGGGGACGCGGGGCGGGGGCAGGTGCGGGAGCAGGCTCCGGCACGCTCGCCTCCTCCTCGACCAGGCCCGGAACCGAGACCGCGGCCGACGGCGGTGGCGTCGACACCGGTGCCGGCGCGGGCGACGGAGAGACGTCCACGTCACTCGGCTGAGTTGCGACCGGACGTGCGTCACCGTCGGAGCTCTGCAGGTGGCTGCCACCGACGCCGAGGCCGAGACCGATCACGGCGACGACGGCCAGCGCACCGCCCACCAGCGCGCCACCGCGGATGACGGGAGTGGCGAACCTCCCGGTGCCTGCGCGGTCCGAAGTATCCGAGCGTTCCTGCGCCAACAGCGCAGCGCCCTCCGCGGCCACCAGCTCCGGCTGCGCCGGCACGATCACCGGGAGCGCGAGCCACGATTCCATCAGAGACGCGACCAGCGGAATATGCGCGCCGCCCCCGATCAGAACCACCGCGTCCGCAACACGCCCGGACGATTCGATCACCTCGCGGGCCAGACGCGCCGACGCCTCGACGTGGCGCACGATCAGCGAGTCGAGAATGTCCTGCGAGAGCAGGAGCAGACCGCCGTCGCCGGGCACACACACCGCGGTGTTGGTGGACAGCTCTTCCTTGGCGCGGCGGCACCGGGCGTCGAGCGCCGACTCCGCGGCCTCATCGGCCGGTGGCGCGATGCGCTTCTCGCCCAGCTGGTGGTCGCGGATCAACCGGTCGACGAGATCACCGCTGATCTCGTCGGTACGGGCCGTCGCGAGCACCACGCCGGTGAGTCGGTCGACGACGGTGACGGTGAGGCCGGAGCTGCCGAGGTCGTAGAACACGAGCGTCGAATGGTCGCCGAGCTGTCCCGACTGCTCGAGCATCCGGACCGCGGCCGTCACTTCCGGGACCAGCCGGCAGTCGATCGCGGCCCGCACGGCGGCGGCCTGCGCCTCGTCCCGGTACGCGACACCGAACACCTGCACGTCGTCGTCGGGACGCTCGGCCATCACCGTTCCGATGGCATCGGCAACCAGGTGTTCCGGGTGCTCGAGGGCGGCGTCCACCGGAAACGACCGGATGACGGCCCCCTCGTCGTCCGGATACGCCACGCGTACCGCGCTGGCACCCACCGATACACCGAGAACTGAAACCATGGGAACGACTATAACGGTTTGATCACGGAACGCGTGTCGGGGCCTCGCGGCCCCCGGCTTCGTTATATGGGCTCAGAGCCCGGGGATCCGGGGAAACTCCGGCATGGGGAGCGGTGCCGGCGGCGGAATGGTCGGCAGCTGAATCTGCGGCAGACCCGGAATGAGCGGAGCGGGTTCGGGTGTGGTCGGCGGCGCCGACGTGTCGGACGGCACGACACTCTGACCCTCGGGGGCGGCCGGTGCCTGAGTCGAACTCTGAGCCTGCGGCTGGTACGTGGTGCGCACCTCGGTCTGCGGCGGGATCACCGGCTGCTCGTCGACCACCGACGGGGCGGCCTCCGAGGGCGGGGCCACATCCGTGGTCGTCGTGGGTTGTGGCGGTATCGCCTGCCGCGCTGCCGGCGCCTGCGTGTTCGACTGCGTGGCGGCCGGCTGTGCGTCCTGCTCCGAACCCTGCAGGAGATCGGTGCCGACGCCGAGTCCGAGACCCACCGCGGCGACCACGGCGACCACGCTGCCGGCGAGGAGGAGGCCACGACGCTTCCGGACCGGCGCGTGCTCCTCGAGCAGCGCCTCGGGCTCGGGCTCCAGCTCGGACTCGAGTTCCAACTCCGGCTCGGGCTCCGGCTCCGGCTCGAACCGGTGCTCCGGCGCCGCCGCCCCGACGAACTCGTCGGACGTCGGGCGCGCCAGCAGGGCCGCACCCTCGGCCGCCACCAGTTCGGGCTGCGCGGGGACGATCACCGGAAGGTCGAGCCAGGACTCCATCACGGATGTGACCAACGGAATATGCGCGCCGCCGCCGATCAGCACCGCGGCGTCGGGAAGGCGTCCCGAGCGGCGAATAACCTCGCGGGTCAGGCGCGCCGACGTCTCGACCGGGCCCACGATGAGCGAATCGAAACCGTCCTGCGACAGGAGGAGAAGCCCGCCCTCGCCCGGCATGCACACGGCGCCGTTCGTGGACAGCTGCTCCTTCGCATCGCGGCACCGCGCGGCCAGCGCAAGGGCGGCTGCCGCGTCGGCAGGGTGCGCGAAGCGGTGCAGTTCGAGTTGGTTGTCACAGATCAACCGGTCGACGAGATCGCCGCTGATCTGGTCCGAGCGCGCACTGCTCAGCACCATGCCGGTGTCCCGGTCGACCACGGTGACGGTGAGACCCGAACTGCCGAGGTCATAGAACACGAGCGTCAAGTGGTCGCCGAGTTCTCCGGACATCTCCAGCATCTGGAGCGCGGCCGTCACTTCGGGGACCAACTGGAAGTTGGCGATCTGCAGCCGCGACATCGCGGCCTGCACGGCACCGGCCTGCGCCTCGTCCTGGTACGCGACACCGATGGCCTGCACCTCGTCGGCTTCGTCGCGCTCGGCGAGGACCGTCCCGATGGACTCGGCAGCCAGTTCCTCCGGCCGTTCGAGTGTTGCGGTCACCGAGCGCGATTGGAAGATCGGCGTTTCGAGAGTCACGGCGTCGTGGCACGCGAAGCGCACCGCGCTGGCGCCTACCGATACACCGAGAACTGAAGTCATGACGCCGACTATAACGGTTCGGTCACGGGTCTCGCGCATGAAGCAGACCGGACGGCACGTCAGGCGCTTTTTTGCCGTACCCCAGTGACGCACATCGGGTTCCCGTTCGTGACATCCACGTCGAAACCTGCGGAAATCAGAGCCCGCGCGGCGGTATCCGCAACACGCCGCGACTTGTCACGGTCGTGTACGGACACCGCTCCGCCGTACACGAGGCGCAGGACTCCCCCCGGTCGGAGCGCCTCCCACAGGACGCGTATCTCAGCGGTCGCGTCACGCACCCAGAACACGTTGACGTTGACCGCGAACGCCTTGTCGAAGGAGGCCTGATCGCAACGAAATTTGGCGAGGTCGGTGTTCCGGAGCACCACCGTCCCCGTCGAGACGTGGGCGTCGTTGCGCCGCGCCGCCCGTTCGATCGCCGTCGTCGATCGGTCGATCGCGGTGATCCGTCCGCCGTCGAGTTTCTCGGCGACGAGAGAAATCGCTACACCCGGCCCGCAGCCCACCTCCAGGATCCGATCGCGAGGATTCACGTCGAGACGATCGACCGCCCACATGCGGGACCTCACCTACTTCGTCGGCATCACCATCGACGGCTTCATCGCCGACCCGCTCGCGAAGGTCCGGAAGCTCGAGGCCGAGGACAGCGCGCTGGGCGTCTGGGTGGCGGGCGGCGGCGAGCTCGCGGGCACCCTCCTGCCCGAGATCGACGAACTGGTCGTCAAGCACTATCCGGTGGTGGCCGGCCGTGGAACTCCGATGTTCGGCGGCACCTTTCAGCCCACCCACTTCGATGTCGTCCACCGGGAGGTCTACCCGAGCGGGGCCGCCGTCAGTCGGTTCCGGCGGCAACGTCGACGTGGGTGCCGAACCACTGCAGCGTTCGAGCCCAACCGTCCCGGGCGGCCGCCTCGTTGAACACGGCAGGACGGTCGTCGCAATGGAAGCCGTGTTCGGCTTCGGCGTAGCGGACGACCTCGGTGTCCACCGGGGCGTGCGCGACCGCGACACGCAGCTCCTCGACGTCGTCGGTCGGAATCCCCTTGTCGCGGTCGCCGAACAGGCCGAGCCACGGCGTTCCGAGCTGCCCGGCGACGTCGAGTTGCGACGGATATCCGAAGCGTCCCTTCGCGACGCCACCGCCGTAGAAACTCACCGCCGCCCCGAGGTCGAGGCGCGCCGCCGTGTGGAACGCGACCGTTCCGCCCATGCAGAATCCGACGATCGCGGTGTTCCGCGGGTCGATCGAGGCCGCCGACAGGGCCGCGACGGCCCCGTCGACGTCCTCGTCGATGTGCGCAGCGGTGAGCTCACCGATCAACGACATCGCCGACTTCATGTCGTCGTACTCCAGCACCGGATCGCCGCTCCGGTGGAACAGATGCGGCGCGACCGCGTGGTATCCGGCGGCGGCGAAACGACGGCAGACGTCGACGATGTGCCCGGTGACGCCGAACGCCTCCTGGATCACGACGACACCGCCGCGGACAGGACCTTCCGGGGTGATGCTGGTGAGTGGTGTGGTCACGAACTACGACTCTAGGAAACCGGCTTCAACGGGTGGATCGCCGGTGCCCCGGCGAGGTGCTCACCGAACGTCCCGAGCGCGGCCTGGAAGTGCGGCGACTTCATGTGCGCGTCGACCGCCTCCTGACCGGTCCACACCTCGACGGTGACGAAGGTTCCCGCGACCGCGGCTGATTCGAACACCTCGTACGAGATGCAGCCCTCTTCCTTGCGGCTCTCCGCCGCCAGCGCGGACAGTCCGTCGCGGACGGTGTCCTCGGAACCGGGCTTGGCAGGAATGGTCGCTACGACATGCAGATCGGACATCGACTCCCTTTCGTGAACGCCACCTCGTGTGGCCCGTCTCACGTAAGCACAGTTGGGTCGGCTAGGAAACCCGAAGTCGCGTCAAATAATCGGCGACCTTCGGTTCGTCCCAGCCGTGCGCTTCACGGAGACCGTCCGCGATGGTCGCGAGATAGGCGGGCGCCGGTGCGTTCCGGGCGACGACGTCACCGCGGGCCCGGGTGGTGAACGTGCACATGGGAACACCGTTGCGGGAGCCGAGAGTGACGAGGCGGTCGTAGCAGGCGGGTTCCTGCGCGTGGATGTCCTCGAACTGTTCCTGTGTCACCAGGAATGCACGGGCCGCGACGGTGCCGGGCGCGTCGGGGTCGTAGAACGCGCGGCCGCCACCCCAGATCCGCGACTCTCCCGCGAAGAACACCGTGCCGGGTATCACCACCGGTATCGACTCGCGCGGCGCGCTCCCGTCGCGGGCGCCCGCGTGCACGAGGTTGCCCCCGGCCGGGCAACCACCACGCAGGTAGCAGGTCAGACGCGTCGTCGCCATGTTCGATCCATAGCTGACGTACCAGATCAGCACACAAACGACCGTACTCGGACAAGATGGTCACATGAATCTTCTCGGCGAAGTCAGGGGCTGGCGCAGCGGTTCGCGGAAGCATCACCGCCTGCGGGACCTCGACGGCACCCTCGTCGTGATCACCGGCGGCGGCAGCGGGATCGGCCGCGAGACGGCGCTGGCGTTCGCGTCCGAGGGTGCCGTCGTGGTGGTCGCCGACCGCGATCTCGAATCCGCGCAGCAGACCTCCGATCTCATCAACTCCGCCCAGATGAAGGGCGGTGGTGCGGTGGCCATCTTCGGGGGCGGCTCCCACGCGTATCAGGTGGACGTCGCGGTGGAGGACGAGGTGCAACTCTTCGCGGAGAAGGTGCAGGCCGAGCACGGCACCCCCGACATCGTGGTCAACAACGCCGGGATCGGATACTCGGGCACGTTCACGAAGACCCCGCAGAAGGATTTCGAGCGGGTGATGGACGTGAATTTCTGGGGTGTCGTCTACGGCTCTCGCGTGTTCTCCCAGCAGATGATCGACCGCGGCACCGGTGGGCACATCGTCAACCTGTCGTCCGCCGCGGCTTTCACGCCGCAGAAGCGGCTCACCGCGTACGCGACGAGCAAGGCCGCGGTGTTCATGCTGTCGGACTGTCTCCGAGCGGAATTGGTGAACCACGGCATCGGCGTCAGCGCCATCTGTCCCGGACTGGTCCACACCAACATCGTCAAGGCCACCGATTTCGCCGGCGCCACACCGGAGGAGCAGGCGAAGATGCGGGACCGGGCCGACAAGCTCTACCGCAGACGCGGTTTCACCCCGGACCGGGTGGCGACGCAGATCGTGAGGGCCGTCAAGCACAACAAGGCCGTCGTCCCCGTCACGCCCGAGGCCAAGTTCGGGCGGGCGCTGAGCCGCCTGGCCCCGGGCAGCATGCGGCTCGGCGCCCGCTTCGACCTCGGCTGATCCGAACCGTCAGGGGGTGGGGGCCTGCACCCGGCCGGTGTAGGCGTCCATGCTGTGGTACACACCGAGCCGGTCGGCCAGACGGTCCCAGGCACGTACGGGCAGGACGGCTTTCGCCACTCGCGACAGATACAGCGACCGCGGCAGCATCAGCAGCGGTTTCCCCTGTTTCATCGCCCTCCACGACCGGGCCGTGACGTCCTCCGGGCTGAGGATCGGAGCGAACAGGGGATTCTTCACACCGTCGAACATGCCGGTGGAGATGTAGCTCGGGCACACGGTGGTGACCTTGACGTGCCCGTGACCCGCCTGGACCAGTTCGAGTCGCAGCGAATCGCTCCAGCCCAGCACAGCCCACTTCGACGCCGCATAGACTGCCATCCTCGGTGTCGCCACGGTCCCGGCGGCCGAGGCGATGTTCACGATGCGGCAGTCCCGGCCGAGATCCTCGATCATGGCGGGCAGGAACTCGTTGGTGACGTACATCGGTGCAAGCGTGTTGACGTCCATCACGAATTTCGTGTCCGACTCGTGGTCGTGATCCCAGAAGTACTTGCCGCGCACCACACCGGCGTTGTTGACGAGCACGTCGGGACGACCGAACGCACCCCGCACCTCGGCGGCCGCCGTGCGGACGGAGTCGAGGTCGGCGACATCGACGACGTGTGCGCTGACGGTGCACCCCGATTCGCGCAGTTCCTGCGCCGTGCGTTCGAGCGCGTCGGCGTCGATGTCCCACAACACCACCGTGCCCGCGTGGTCGGCGGCGGCGAGGCGGGCGAACAGACGTCCCATCCCCATTGCCGCCCCGGTGATCAGGACCGTCTTGCCCGCTGCCGAGAATTCCACGTCATGCTCTCCTTCGGTCGACACCGGCCGGGTCGGCGGGCTCGTGGTAGAGGGTTTCGATCCGGTCCTTCAACGTCACCTGTGCGCGCCGCAGTGCCTGCCACACCACCGGTGCGGCCACACCGCCGAGCAGTTGTCCGGCCGGTCTGCCGGGTCGGTGGTAGCGGAAGTCGACGGTGAGCCCCGTTTCGTCCGGGCTGAGCGCGTGGAACGTCCAGACCGATCCGTGCACGCCGTGATCGGCCTCGACGACGAGCCGGCGACCCGGATCCGACGCGACGACCCGGGTGCGGGACGGCAGCGTGATCGCAGCGACCACGGTCTCCGGATCACCGAGGTACTCGAAAGCCATCGCGGGCGGAACGACGATCACCGTGGTGCTGCGTAAGCCGATCGGCGAACACCCGGGGCTGCGGGGGCCGGACAGGCAGAGCTGTATGGACAAGACGGGTATCCCAACGTGTCGACGTCCGAGGCGGAGAGTGTGTGGTACATCGATGTACCGCATAATGCCGACGGTATACGGAAACGCAGCAACAGGGAAGACTACGATTCGATTCGATGACGAAACCCCAGCAAGACGCCGGTGACGGGCGCGCTGCCCGGTGGCGCGGCCAACGCGAGAAGCGGCGCTCGGAGTTCGTCGAACGGGCACTCGTCGCCATCGACGAAGAAGGCCCCGACGTGTCGGTCGCGACGATGGCCGTCTACGCCGAGGTCGCGCGAACCCGCATCTACCGGCACTTCGACGACAGCACCGACCTCAAGAACGCCGTCGCCCGGCGGGTCGCGGCGATGATGCTCCTCGAATACGCGCCCGTGATCACCGTCGACGGCGCACCGCACGCCATCCTCACCCGCGCGGCCCGCACCCACCTCGACTGGGTGACCGAACACGCCAACCTGTACCGCTACCTGATGTCGTTCTCCCCCGCCGCCGGAGAGGTGCGGCGGGCCATCAGCACCGCTGTCTCCGACATGCTCCACCCCTACCTGGACGCCCTCGGTGCCCCCACCACCGCGGCACCACTGGCCAACGCGCTGATCGGGATGGTCGAGTCGGTGTCCGCCGAGTGGATCGACCGCCCGGGCGGCACCGACGTCGGCGCGTTGACCGAACAGCTGGCCGCGTGGGCGTGGGCGCTGGTCGACACCACGATGCGCAGCCGCGGCGCGGTCCTCGACCCGGACAGTCCCCTACCGGCGCCCGACGGCCTCCGCACGTGAGTGGGAAAGCATGCCGGAACACACTTTCCCACTCACGTGCGGGACCAGCGGGTCAGGTACTCCCGCTCGGTGGCGGTGATGCGGCGTAGCCGCTGGGCATCGACATCCGCCACGGCCATCTGAGTGGTGGCGGTGACGGCGGGCGGATCGGTGATCGGGGTACGCGCACCCCGCACCTCGTAACCGATCGTGAAGTCGACCGCCCGGTGTTTCGCGATCCACATCGTGATTCGCAGGGGACTGTCGGAGTGCCGCAACTGTCCCCGGTACTTCACGTGGATGTCGGCGATGAATGCGCTCGTGATGAGCGACGAGTTCTCACTGCCCTCGCTGAGCAGCCAATCGATCCGGGCCTCCTCGAGCAACGTCACCATCCGCGCATGGTTGATGTGCTGGAAGGCGTCCATGTCGGACCACCGGACGGTCACGAAGGCGTCGTAGCCGACGACGGCGGCAGGGGTGTCAGTCACGTCGGACATCATCCCCTGCCGCCGTCGGCCGAACTCACGCGATGTCGCGCAACCAGTTCCTCAGCCACGCCGTGGCGGGCGTGCCCGACCCGTCGACGGCGTAGCGGGTGTAGTCCTGGTGAGCCTGCGACTTGTAGAACTGCTCCAGCTCGTCGATGCGCTTCTCGTTGGACTGCTCGTCCAGCTGAGCCATCAGGGCCGGCACACCGCCGACGGCGAGGATGTCGTTCCAGATCGCGAGCGCTTCCTGCTGGTAGCGGCCGAACAGCGTCGGCGTCGGGTCCGACGTCTGCGCGAGGAATCCGGCGAGCCTGGTCACGAAGTCTTCCTTCGGCGTGGAGCAGTACAGGTCGCCGTATGCGCAGAAGGTCCGCGTGTTCTGGCTGACCCAGCCGAACCCGCCGATGCGGGGACCACCGGCGCCGCTGCCGGCGACGGGAGGTCCGACGAGGGCGTCGGTCGGCGACCGCCGCGGATCGGAGACGAGTCCGACGGCCGCGATCTTGTCGGCGGGGACGACACCGAGTCCGGTGCCGATCTCCGCAGCGAGATCACCTGCGGCGTCGGCGCCCTGGCTGTAACCGATGATCGACAGCTTGGTGTCGGGGCACTGCTGCGACATCGACGACAGCATGCCCTTGGCATTGCTGACCGCCTGCGCCTTCGAGCGCCCGTACACCTCGGACTCCCACGGGAAGGCCGTGGCGGCGTACGTGACGTAGTCGGTGCGGATCGACGACGGCAGACCGTTCGTCACCGCGGACAGCAGACCCGGCGTCGGCCTGACATTGTCCTTGGTGGACGTTTCCCAGGTCCCCGGAATCGCGACCACGTACAGACTCGGGCAGGGGTCCGCGTTCGCTACTGCGCTCGTGCCCACCACACCCGATACCACCGGGATGGCTGCCGCAGCAGCCACTGCGGTCAGAAGTGCAATAACCCGTTTCATTGCCATGGCCTCAACCTGTTCTCCCCTTCGCCGTCCTGCAGACGGGATGCTGCCAGGGCGACGTGACCTAAAGATGCACGATCGGTAAATGAACGTTACCGACCGAACGTGACCCCCGCACGATAAACCGACACCCCGGTAGGAAAACCTACCGGGGTGCGGTTGTACGAGCAGTTACAGCTACCGCTGCGGGGCGGTGGTGGTCTCGATCGGAGACGGCAGCGCCGACTCGCCCTCGAGGTACGCATCGACCGCGGCGGCCGCGGAGCGACCCTCGGCGATGGCCCACACGATCAGCGACTGACCCCGTCCCATGTCGCCGGCCACGAAGACGCCGTCGACGTTGGTGGCCCACTTCGCGGAGCGGGCGACGTTGCCGCGCTCGTTGAGGTCGACGCCGAGATCGGTGAGCAGGCCCGGCTTCTCGGGTCCGACGAAGCCCATCGCCAGCAGCACGAGGTCGGCCTCGAGCTCGAAGTCCGAGCCCTCCACCTTCTCGAAGCGGCCCGACTTCATCTCGACCTCGTGGGCCTTCAGTGCGGTCACCTTGCCGTCGGCACCGACGAACCGTTCCGTGTTCACGGAGAAGAGGCGTTCGCCGCCCTCCTCGTGCGCGGACGCGACCCGGTACATCAGCGGGTACGTCGGCCACGGGGTGTGCTCGGCGCGGGTCTCGGGCGGTCTCGGCATGATCTCGAACTGGTGAACGCTCTCGGCACCCTGACGGTGCGAGGTGCCCAGGCAGTCCGCGCCGGTGTCGCCGCCGCCGATGATGACGACCTTCTTGCCCTCCGCGGTGATGGTCGGCTTCTCCAGGTCGCCGAGCTGCACGCGGTTGGCGATCGGCAGGAACTCCATCGCCTGATGGATGCCGTCCAGCTCGCGGCCGGGGATCGGCAGGTCGCGGGCCTCGGTGGCACCGCCGGCCAGCACCACGGCGTCGAACTGCTCGCGCAGTGCGTCCGCGGTGATGTCGACGCCCACGTTGACACCCGTCTTGAAGACTGTGCCCTCGGAATTCATCTGGTCGAGACGGCGGTCGATGTGCCGCTTCTCCATCTTGAACTCGGGGATGCCGTACCGCAGGAGCCCACCGATGCGGTCGGCCCGCTCGAACACGGTGACCATGTGCCCGGCGCGCGTCAGCTGCTGCGCTGCAGCGAGACCCGCGGGACCGGAACCGACGACGGCGACCTTCTTGCCCGTCGAACGCGTCGGGTGCACCGGCTTGACCCAGCCTTCGTCGAAGGCGCGGTCGATGAGCTCGACCTCGACCTGCTTGATGGTGACGGGGTCCTGGTTGATGCCCAGGACGCACGACGCCTCACAGGGTGCGGGGCACAGCCGCCCGGTGAACTCCGGGAAGTTGTTGGTCGCGTGCAGACGCTCGATGCCGTCGTGCCACCGGTCTTTGTACACCAGGTCGTTCCACTCGGGAATCAGGTTCCCCAGCGGACAGCCGTTGTGGCAGAACGGGATACCGCAGTCCATGCACCGGCTGGCCTGAGTCTTCAGGGTGTCCGGCGAGAACTCCTCGTAGACCTCGTTCCAGTCGAGCAGGCGCAACGGCACCGGCCGGCGAACCGGAAGTTCGCGTGACGTGTGCTTCAGGAAGCCGCTTGGATCACCCACGAGCTGCCTCCATCACTGCCTCGTCCACGTTCTTTCCATCCTTCTTCGCGGCCTCGATGGCCAAGAGCACCTTCTTGTAATCGCGGGGCATCACCTTCGCGAAATGGTTGACCTGCTGCGACCAGTCGGACAGGATGCGCGCGGCAACCTCCGAGCCCGTCTCGTCGCGGTGACGCTCGATGGCGGACTTCAGCCAGGTGAAGTCGTCACCCGTCAGGTCCTCGAGATCCACCAGTTCCGTGTTGAGGTTGTCCTCGAACACCTTGTCCGGGTTGTAGACGTACGCGACGCCACCGGACATGCCGGCACCGAAGTTACGTCCCGTCGCACCGAGGATGACGACCTTTCCGCCGGTCATGTACTCGCAACCGTGGTCGCCGACTCCCTCGACCACCGCGGTGGCGCCGGAGTTACGGACCGCGAATCGCTCGCCCACGACACCGCGGAGCAGAGCCTCACCGCTCGTGGCACCGAACAGGATCACGTTGCCGCCGATGATGTTGTCCTCGGCGACGAAGCCGGGCGCGGTCTCCAGCGGCGGACGCACCACGAGGCGTCCACCGGACAGGCCCTTGCCGACGAAGTCGTTGGCATCGCCGTGCAGGCGCAGGGTCATGCCCTTGGGGACGAACGCACCGAAGCTGTTACCGGCCGAACCGGTGAACGTGATGTCGATCGTGTTGTCCGGCAGGCCCTCGCCGCCGTACGCCTTCGTCACCTCGTGGCCGAGCATGGTGCCGACCGTGCGGTTGACGTTGGTGATCGGCGACTCGAACGTGACCTTCTGGCCCTTGTCGAGAGCGTTGCGGCTCTGGACGATCAGCTGCTGGTCCAGTGCCTTGTCGAGGCCGTGGTCCTGGGTGCCCGTGCAGTACAGGTCTTGGTCCATGAACGCCGACTCGGTCTCGTGCAGGATCGGCGACAGGTCGAGGTTGCCGGCCTTGCTGCCCTTCCAGTGCTCGAGCGCCTTCGTGGTGTCGAGGACGTCGACCTGTCCGACGGCCTCGTCGAGGGTGCGGAAGCCGAGCTCGGCGAGGAGTTCGCGCACCTCTTCGGCGATGAAGAGGAAGAAGTTCTCCACGAACTCCGGCTTGCCGTTGAACCGCTTGCGCAGAACGGGGTTCTGCGTGGCGACACCGACGGGGCAGGTGTCGAGGTGGCAGACCCGCATCATGATGCAGCCCGACACCACCAGCGGGGCGGTCGCGAAACCGAACTCCTCGCCACCGAGCAGCGCGGCGACCATCACGTCGCGGCCGGTCTTGAGCTGGCCGTCGACCTGCACGACGATGCGGTCGCGCAGACCGTTGAGCAGCAGCGTCTGCTGGGTTTCGGCGAGGCCGAGCTCCCACGGGGCGCCCGCGTGCTTCATCGACGTCAGCGGGGTGGCGCCGGTGCCACCGTCGTGACCGGAGATCAGCACGACGTCCGCGTGTGCCTTGGACACACCCGCGGCGACGGTGCCGACACCGACCTCGGACACCAGCTTCACGTGGATCCGGGCCTGCGGGTTGGCGTTCTTCAGGTCGTGGATCAGCTGCGCGAGATCCTCGATCGAGTAGATGTCGTGGTGCGGCGGCGGCGAGATCAGCCCGACGCCGGGCGTGGAGTGCCGGACCTCGGCCACCCACGGGTACACCTTGTGCGCCGGCAGCTGGCCGCCCTCACCGGGCTTCGCTCCCTGCGCCATCTTGATCTGGATGTCGGTGCAGTTGGTCAGGTAGTGCGACGTGACACCGAAGCGTCCCGACGCGACCTGCTTGATCGCGGACCGCCGCCAGTCGCCGTTCTCGTCCGGGGTGAAGCGGGCCGGGCTCTCGCCGCCCTCACCGGAGTTGGACCGGCCGCCGAGGCGGTTCATGGCGATGGCGAGGGTCTCGTGCGCCTCGGCGGAGATGGAGCCGTAGCTCATCGCACCCGTCGAGAAGCGCTTGACGATCTCGGTGGCGGGCTCGACCTCGTCCAGCGGGACGGGCTCGCGCACGCCCTTCTTGAACTCGAAGAGGCCGCGCAACGCTGCGAGGCGCTCGGACTGGTCGTCGACCAGCTTCGTGTACTCCTTGAACACCTCGTACTGCCCGGTGCGCGTGGAGTGCTGCAGCTTGAACACCGTGTCCGGGTTGAACAGGTGGTACTCGCCCTCACGACGCCACTGGTACTCGCCGCCCACCTCGAGCTCGCGGTGCGCGCGCTCCTCGGGACGGTCCAGGTACGCGTTGGAGTGGCGGACCGCGACGTCGGCGGCGATCTGGTCGAGACCGATGCCGCCGAGGCTGGACTGCAAACCGGTGAAGTACTCGTCGACCAGTTCCTGCGACAGGCCGATGACCTGGAACAGCTGGGCGCCGGTGTAGGACGCGAGGGTGGAGATGCCCATCTTGGACATCACCTTGAGCACACCCTTGCCTGCGGCCTTGATGTAGTTCTGGATGGCCTTGTCGAGGCTGATGCCCTGCAGTTCGTTGTTCTGTACCGCCTCGTCGACGGTCTCGAACGCCATGTACGGGTTGACCGCTGCCGCACCGAAGCCGATGAGGAGCGCCATGTGGTGCACCTCGCGGGCGTCGCCGGCCTCGACGATGAGGCCGACCTTGGTGCGGGTCTTCTCACGCACCAGGTGGTGGTGCACGGCCGACGTCAGCAGCAGCGACGGGATGGGCGCGTACGTCTCGTTCGACTCACGGTCGGACAGGACGACGAGGCGCGCACCGCCGGCGATGGCCTCCGACACCTGGTAGCGGACGTCGTCGAGGGCCTTGCGCAGACCCGCGCCGCCCTCGGCAACGGGGTACAGACCGCGGACGATGACGCTGCGGAAGTTCGGGAATTCGCCGTCGTCGTTGACGTGAATGAGCTTCGACAGGTCGTCGTTGTGCAGGATCGGCTGCGGCAGGAAGATCTGCCGGCAGGACTCCGCGGTGGGGTGCAGCAGGTCGTGCTCGGGGCCGATGGTGCCGCCGAGGCTGGTGACGACCTCCTCGCGGATGGCGTCGAGCGGCGGGTTCGTGACCTGCGCGAACAGCTGCGAGAAGTAGTCGAACAGCATCCGCGACCGCGAGGACAGCACGGCGATCGGGGTGTCGGTACCCATGGAGCCGAGCGCCTCGGCACCGGACAGCGCCATCGGCTTGACGAGGAGGTTGACCTCTTCGTTGGTGTACCCGAACATCAGCTGACGCAGCACGACGCGTTCGTGCGACATGTACGTGTACGGGCGGTCCGGCAGGTCGTCCATGTGGGTCAGACCCTGGTCGAGCCACTCCTGGTAGGGGTGCTCGGCGGCCAGTTCCGACTTGATCTCGTCGTCGCTGATGATGCGACCCTCGGCGGTGTCGACGAGGAACATGCGGCCGGGCTGCAGCCGGATCTTCTTCACGACGGTGGCGGGGTCGATCGGCAGGACGCCGACCTCGGAGGCCATGACGACGAGGTCGTCGTCGGTCACCCAGAGGCGCGAGGGGCGCAGGCCGTTGCGGTCCAGGACGGCGCCGATGACGGTGCCGTCGGTGAAGCACACCGACGCCGGTCCGTCCCACGGCTCCATGAGCGACGAGTGGTACTGGTAGAACGCCCGGCGTGCGGGGTCCATGCTCTCGTGCCGTTCCCAGGCTTCCGGGATCATCATCAGCACGGCGTGCGGCAGGCTGCGGCCACCGAGGTGCAGCATCTCGAGCACCTCGTCGAACCGCGCGGTGTCGCTGGCGCCGTTCGTGCAGACCGGGAAGATCTTCTCCAGCTGCTCCCGGCCACCGAAGATGTCGCTGTCGATGAGCGCCTCACGGGCACGCATCCAGTTCTCGTTGCCGGTGACGGTGTTGATCTCACCGTTGTGGGCCACGCGCCGGAACGGGTGGGCCAGCGGCCACGACGGGAACGTGTTGGTGGAGAAGCGCGAGTGCACGAGGCCGAGGGCCGACTCGAGTCGCTCGTCCTGCAGGTCCAGGTAGAAACCCTTGAGCTGCGGGGTGGTCAGCATGCCCTTGTAGACGAACGTCTGGCTCGACAGGCTGGGGAAGTACACGGTCTCGCGACCGGGGCCGTCCTTGCCTGCGCCTTCGCTGCCCAGCTCGTGCTCGGTGCGCTTACGGACCACGTAGGCGCGACGCTCGAGGTCGAGTCCGGTGAGGGCGTCGTTCTCGCTGCCGATGAAGATCTGCCGGAACGTCGGCATGGCGTCGCGGGCCAGTGCGCCGAGCGACGAGTCGTCGGTCGCGACCTCACGCCAGCCGAGGACCTTCAGGCCCTCGCTCTCGACGATCTTCTCGACGGCGTCGGCTGCGCGCTGCGCGTCGGCCTTGCTCTGCGGCAGGAACGCGATGCCGGTGGCGTACGTGCCTTCCGCGGGCAGCGGGAAGTCGACCACGGCGCGGAAGAACTTGTCCGGGACCTGGAGGAGGATGCCGGCGCCGTCACCCGTGTTGGGTTCGGAGCCCGCGGCACCACGGTGCTCGAGGTTCACCAGCGCGGTGATCGCCTTCTCGACGATGTCCCTGCTGCGGCGGCCCTTCATGTCCACGACGAACGCGACACCACAGGAATCGTGCTCGTTCGACGGGTGATACAGCCCCTGGGGGCCTGGAAGTTGCTTCATACCTAGCCTTCGTATGCCAAAAGATGCACCGACGACCAGCAGCGCTGATGGCCATCAACTTGCAAAGCAGGTGCCGTCACGACGTGATCGGCACCACCGATCGGCTATCGCCCTTTTGCAGCACGCTGGGTGTGGTCCTCGCACCGGGCGACGTGGCTTTTCGGTCGGGTCGGACTTTCGTGGGTCCAACGTGTAACGAAAACGATAATTCAGAACCCCCGACGAAACACAACTTAGGTTGGCCTATTTACCCTCTGAACTGGGCATTGTCGAGGGCGGACCTCGTCCGACTGCACTGAGTACATGTTAAGTGAGCGCGCTGAGCACCGCTGTAATTCCCGCAGTCGGATCGAAATCGGGATCCGGGACGGTGAGTTGATGAAGGATTACACCGTCCAGGTAGTCGGTGATCACCACTGCGTCGGAAGCCGGGTTCCGCGATCCCACGAGTTCCAGCATGTCCGCGCCCCATTCTACGAGCGCTCGGCGCGCCGACCCGATCTTCGCGTCCAAGCCCGGTGTCACGGACGCCTCGACGAAGAGTGCGTAGCGGGCACTCGTGCGCACGCGGTCCGGACCAGTGGAGAAACTCACAAAGGCGACCAGCGCCGCGACCAGTGCGTCTCTGCTATCGGGCCGGAGGTGCGCGAACTTCTGCCAGTCCTCCCGGTCACGTTCGACGAGCCGTGTGACGATCCCCTCGAGCAGCGCGCCCCGGCTACGGAAGTAGTTGGACGTGGACCCCTGCGGCATTCCGACCAGCTCGTCGACGCCCCGGTGCGTGAGAGCCCGGACGCCTTTCGTGCCGAGTAGCGCGATGGCGGCGTCGAGCACCTGCTCCCGTTTGTCTGCCATACCCCGACACTACAACGGTAGTAAATTCACTACACCCGTAGTAGCTTGGTGGTTATGACGCACTCCGCAGCAGTCCTCGGCGGCGGCATCGGCGGACTCGCCGTCGCCCGCTACCTGTCCCGCGCCGGCTGGCACGTCGAGGTCTTCGAGCGTGCCGACACCCTGCCCACGTCGGGCACCGCACTCGGCATGTGGCCGCAGGCCCTCGACGCGCTGGACGCGATCGGCGCAGGTGATCGGGTACGCACACTGGGATCACCCCAGCACCGCGGTTCGCTCCTGCGCCCCGACGGATCCGTGATCGGCACCATCGACAACCGCAACCGCACCGCCTACCTGCTGTCGCGGCCCGCCCTGCTGGCCACACTGGCCGAGGCCCTGCCCGACGACATGATCTCGTTCGGCACACCGGCACCCGCCCTCGACGCGCTGACGGACCACGACGTCGTGATCGGTGCGGACGGTCTGCGCAGCCTGACCCGCCGACAACTGTTCGGCGAGAAGTTCGAGCCACGGTACGTAGGCGCGACCGCCTGGCGCGGGTGGGTGCCCGGACATCGCGACACCGTCAGCGAAACCTGGGACACGGACGCACTTTTCGGCATCACCCCGCGCGACGGCGATCTCGTCAACTGGTTCGCGTGCGTCCGCACCGACGCCGGCCACCCCGGCGGCCTCGACTACCTCCGGTCACGGTTCGGGAACTGGCACGCCGATGTCCGGGCAGTACTGGATGCCGCCACCCCCGACGCGATGCTCCACCACGACCTGTACGAGTCGCCCGCGCTGCCGTCGTACGTGTCGGGCAACGCGGTCCTGCTCGGCGACGCGGCCCACGCGATGGCGCCGAACCTCGGCCGGGGCGCCTGCGAGGCCCTCGTCGACGCCGTCGCGCTCGGCCGATTCCTCACCGCCGACACCGACATTCACACCGCACTGCGCCGGTACGACCGCGCACGGCGCCCGGCGACGCGGCGGCTGGTGCGTGGATCGCGCGCCATGTCCTCCGTCGCGATGACCGGCCGTCTTCGTCCGCTGCGCGATCTGTCGGTGAAACTGGCCGCGGGCCTGGCCTGACCGGAATGTGGGGGCGCGGGAACGGTTGCCCGTCTGGTACTTTGCCGCGGTAGGGGGACGAGAAAGAACCGGGGGCGGTCATGGGGGCGGTGGACGACGGCTGCGGCAGTGTGCCGGCAGCACGGACGTATCTCATCGGGGAAACAACACATCCACCTGGTCGGTGGACGCATTCTGCTGTGCTCGCTTCCCTCTTTCGGTGCCTCTGAACTGCACCACTCTTGCGTTTGCTTCGTCAGCACCAGTCCGTTCGATCACCATGTCCGTTCGACTTCAGGAGTCAAAGACTTGAGAATCCGCATGCACGCTCTGGCAGCCGCTGTTTCGGTGTCCGCCGCAGCACTGCTCGGCGCCGCGACGGCGCACGCCGCTCCGACCACCCCGCCGTCCACGTCGCAGCCGGGCGTCACCGACCCCTCGGCCGCGCCCACCACGTCGCAGCCCGGCGTGACGGTCCCGACGACGCCGCCCACCACGTCCCAGCCGGGCGTCACCGACCCGGCGGCTCCGGCCGCGACGACGCCCGCTCCCCCGCAGGCTCCGCTGGCGGTGCCGGGTGCCGAGACGGTCGTGCCTACTGCTCCCGACCTGCCAGCGCCCGCCGCCGAGGGTGTCGTGGACGAGGCACCGGCCGCCCAGCCGGCGACCGTGTGGATCGACCCCGACGACATGCCGAAGGCACATCAGGCACCGGTCGCCCCCGTAGTTCCGGTGCCGAAGCCGGTCGTCGAGGTGAACGCGGCCGTCGACACACTGGTCGGCGCGGTGCCCGTGGCCGTCAACGGACGCCAGTACGGCAACCCCGAGGGATACGTCGGCACCGTCGGCTGGCGCGTCGGCGACGCCACCGGCACCGCGGGCATCGCCGTCGACCCGTCCTCGCCGACGGCAGCCACCGTCTCCGCGTTCTCGGCCGATTCCCACGCGGAGCACCCCACCAATTGGTCTGCGCCCGTCGACGTCACCCCCGTCGCCGCCGCGATCACGGATGCGGCCCACCGGTACCCGGCATTCGGGGAGCTGGTTCGGACGATCGCGTCCCTCCCCGCACCGCAACTGCCGCAGCTGCAGTCGACCGACAGCGGTCCGGCCACCACCACGATCGGCGGCGTGAACGTGCGCAGCCAGGCGACGCTGCACGTGTGATCCGATTCCCTCGCGCGAAGCCCGCCCGGGGTCGGCTCCGCGCGAGGGAATGAGGTGTGGAGGATTCAACTGTGACCGAACCGCCGAACAGGGCACCCCTCGACCGCTTCTCGCACTGGTTCCCGCCGTTCGCGTCGGCCCCGGCACCGGGGTCGACGGCTCCCGCCGCGGAACCCGAGCAGCAACCCCCGGCTCCGACGTGGCTGACCGCGGGCGACGAGCCCGATCCCGCACCACCTGTTCGCGGTAATCAGAGGCTCGTGGTCGCCGGCGTCGCCGCCGCGGTGATCGCCGTCGTCGCCGGTGTGGTCGCCGTGTTCGCCTCGACGTCCGGTGATGCGAGCGGAACTCCCGTCGCCGCTACCGATTCCGGCTGGTGCGTCGAATCCCGCGACGGCGCGACGGTTGTCGGCAACGGTCCCGGCGGGACGTCCGACGGCGTCGCCGCGATCCTGGCCTTCGACCATGCGTACTACGTCGCACGCAGTGGCACGAAGGCCCGCGAGGTGGTCGCCCCCGACGCGCCGCTGGGGTCCGCCGAGTCCATCCAGGGCGGCATCGACTCGGTTGCCGAGGGCACCGAGCACTGCCTCGCCATCACCGAAACCGAACCCGGCCGCTACGCGGTGACGCTGTCGGAACTACGTCCGGACGGGTCGACGAAGAAGTACGAGCAGGTCGTGACCACCGCCGGCCGCGACGGTCGCACGTACATCACATCCATTGGAGACGCGAAGTGACCGACCAACTGCTGCACCCACTTCCGGTGTCGACCCTCGTCCTCGGGGCCTGCGGAGGAGCCGGCGCAACCACGACGACGCTGGGGCTCGCCAACACCGCGGCAGCTCGCGGCGGCGCGGTCGTGGCCGTCGACGCGACACCCGCGGGCGGCGACGTCGCCGAACGTGGCGCCGACGCTGCGCTCTCCGTGAGCGGCCTCGAGCAACTGGTGGCCGCCGGCCCCGTCGCGGACGACGTGTTCGACGGGTACTGCTCCCGCACGAGTGCCGGGACCCGCATCCTGAACCGCCTGGGGGACCAGACCGCGTCGGACGGCGAATTCCACACTCTCACAGGGTTACTGCGGGCTCGCGGAGTGAGTGCCGTCCACGACCTGGGTCACCGGTTGCGCGCCGCATACCTCGCGCCGCTGCTGGCCACCCCGTCACCGATCGTTCTCGTCGTGCCGTGCCGGGCGGACGCGTTCAACCGCCTGCGCTCCGCGTTGCAGTCGATCGGTGACACGCTCGGCGAACCCGGGCTCGCCCGCACCGTCGTCACCGTGTCGAATCAGGACGCCACCGGCTGGCAGGTGGACGTCGACCTTCTCCGCGAGTACTTGGGCGGACAGGTGTGGGGCGTCGAGACCATCCCCTACGACGAACATCTGGGCATGGGAATCGTCATCGATCACAGCCGGCTGGCATCGGACACCCGGGCCGCGTACGAGCGGGTGTCCGCGGCGGCGTCGGCCGTGGCCGAAGGTCGTCCGGAACGGGTCTGAGCGAGGCACTTACCCACATCCGCCCACGGTTTAGTCAGCTGCACCCGCAATTGCAGCGCGTTTGACCAATCGGTGTGCAAACGCGAAGGCTCGCGCCCCCTCACGCCTCCAGCAACCCCTTCAACCTCTGCAGGTCGGCGGTGACGGCTGCTGCGTCCTGCGCGAATTCTTCGGCGGTGACGCCGTCGCGTCGCCGGATGGTGAAGACGACTTCGCTGTGGTACCCGTCGGGGATGACGCGCACGGGGTTGTAGACGGTGTCGCCGCTGGGGAGGGTGACGTCGTGGTCGAGGATGCCGTAGTCGTTGGCGGGTGCGAAGGTCACGGCGACCTGTCCCATCGGGGAGTCCGCGAGCCAGCGGTCGCCGTCCCGGGTGATGTCGGTGCTCAGGCCGGCCGCCCAGGCGGGGAGGTTGGCGGGGTCGCTCGCGTAGGCGTACACGTCGGCGGCGGTCCGAGCGATGAACACACTCACATGAGTTGATTCGGTGGTCATGACTCCCAGCATCCCCGCTCCACGGCACAGGTGATTGAAGAAATCGGACTCCGGTGCTCGATGTCCGAAACCTTCAATGCGGGTCAGTCTGAGGTCGTTAGCGTTCTCGGTATGACCGCAACATTCAGTGCCATCGAACTGGTCGTCCACGACCTGCCCACGTCGCTCGCGTTCTACCGGCGGCTCGGACTCGACATTCCCGCCGACGCCGATCAGGCACCGCACGTCGAATTCGAGTTTCCCGGTGGGATCCGCGTGCTGTGGGACACGGTCGAGACCATCCGCTCGTTCACACCCGACTGGACCGAACCCGCCGGCGGGCATCGCCTCGCCCTCGCTTTCGACTGCGGCACCGCCGCCGACGTCGACACGCTGTTCGACGAGTTCACGGGCGGCGGCTACAACGGTCGGAAGAAGCCGTGGGACGCACCGTGGGGGCAGCGTTACGCCACCGTCGACGATCCCGACGGCAACCCCGTCGACCTCTTTGCCGCGCTCACACCGTGACCAGCTGACCGAACGTGCGGCCGGTCAACTCGTGTGCCTCACGGATCAGGTGGGCCTGATCGGCGAAACCCGCCATGCCGGCCGCCTGAGCTGCGGGGATGGACGAACCCGCCAACCCCAGCGCCGACTGCAATCGAAGGATCCGGGCCAGCATCTTCGGCCCGTAACCGAACTGCCGTCGGCACAGGCGGTGCAGTTGGCGCTCGCCGACACCGATCCGGTCCGCCACCTCGCTAACGGATGTCTGCTGCTCCAGAAGCCGCACGATCGCGGGGATCCTGCCATCCGGCGGCGGCCCGAGGAGCCGGCGAGACCTCGCGAACTCCTCGAGCGCCCGGCCGGGGTCGGCGGCGTCGGCGATCCTGCCGAGGAATTCCGTGGTGGCGCGGTCCGTCAGCACCTCGGCGAGCGGCACCCGAAGGTTGGCCAGCTCCTCCGCCGGCGTCGCCAGAAGATCCGGGAGAGTGCCTGGGGAACAACGTAATCCGACGTAGCGGTCGCCCTCGCGGCTGCGGTTCAGATACGGCCGGGAGTCGGGGCCGGCCACGACGACGTCACCGTTCATCCAGATGAGGTCCATGCAGCCGTCGGGCAGGATGGCCGCCTCACCGCCGGCTGCGGTCTTCTGCCACACCACAGCGCCGGGGAACACCGACCGCCGCTCCGCGTACATGACCCTATGCTAGGCAGACGTCAGGTGCCCGGCTCGACGGCGTGCAGATCCGGATCCCAGTCGTAGACGACTGCGGTCCGCAGCAGGATGTCCTGCAGGGACCGGCGCCGGCCGTCGACTGCCGCCCAGAACAATCCGAACCCGAACATCACGCACAGCACCGCCCGGAGAAGGGCCCGCAGCCAGCCGATCAGTTCACCGTTGCGGCTGACCACCCGCAGCCCCATCGTCACGGCACCGACGGTGCGGCCGCTCACGGCCCAGCACGCCGTCAGGTACAGCACCGACACGCCGATGAACAAGGTCACGGAGAGCACGGCATTGGCATCGGGGAACGAGAATTCCTGCGGCGAGAACAGCAACCGGAGGAACAACACTCCGACATAGATGCCGCCCATCACGGCCAGCACGACTGTCAGGTCGATGCCGGCTGCCAGACCGCGGGTGACGATCCCGGCCGCGCGATGCGCCGGGGTGCTCATGCATCGTCCGGTTCGTGCCCGCGCCCGAACAGCTTGCCCACGAACCCGGCGACGGCGTCGTCGGCCTGCATGCCCTGGGTCCGCACCCCGCGGACCGCCTCGTTGGACATCGAGTCCGTCGACTCGCGGATGATGCGCGGCAGGTCCACGCCCTCGATCACGGTATCGGCGAGCACCACCAGATCGACCCGCCCGATGACGGAGTCCACGTCTACGCGGTCGACGATCGCATCCACGTTTATCCGCGCGGCGACGGCGTCGATGTCGACGCGATCGAGAATCTGCGGGATGTCCACCCGGGCGGCGATGGCATCCACGTCGACGCGGTCGATGATGCGCTGGATGTCGATGCCTTCGGCGACCACGTCCAGGTCGACGTGATCACGCACGATCGTGGTGAGGTCCACCTCCTGAAGAGCGACTTGCACGACTCTTCGCAGCACTGCGTGCAGCACCCGATCCGCGAGTTCGTCGGCACTGCGGAGCGTCTGGGTGCCGCGTTCCTCGAGGGTGACCAGCAGCGGGTCGACTCCCGGCAGGAGTCGCGCCGTGCCGACGCCGAGTCCGATCACACGCTGCAACGCACCGCCGGCGGTCGCGGCGACGCCGGCCGCGAGGCGCAGCGGATCAGGGGCTCTCCTGCCGTCCATACTCGATATCCAAGCCGGTCGGCGCCCGCGACGCACGGGTTCCAGATTTATAGCTCAGGCGTGGGGAGCGCCAGGGCCGTGCACGATTCGCGGGGCGGGCTGTCCGGACGCCGGACGGGGCGCCCAGTCGGCGAGTTCGGTGAGCAACTCGGCGACCCGATCCGAGCAGTGCGCGGGATCCGGTGCCGGTCCCAACCCGAGTCCCTCGACGACCAGCACGTTCCCCTGGGAGAGTCCGTGTACCCCGAGCGACCACCCGAAGTGGCGGTTCCAGGCCAGTACGGCCTTCCGGCCACGGTAGTAGGGGATCTCGCAGGAAAGGGTCACGACCGCGTCGAAAGCGGGGGTGCACCACCAGTCGACCGACTGGGCGCCCACCGTTGTCGCGACGGAACCGACGTACTCACCGACATTCGCCGAGCTGGTGGCCCGGACCTGGCTGATGCTCATACACAACCCACTCTCGACGTTCGCAGAAACCCAGCGGAAGAAGCCGGACGGCAGGTTCACACTCGAGTCATTCGTCACGGACCGCCGGGAGGACGGGTTCGGGTCCGAAGGGCCGGTGGTTCGCGACGAGGCTTCTACTCCATCGTCGGGCTGCGACGGGGCGCCCGGTAGCCACCCTGGGGTGGGGATACACCACCCCGCGCACCTTTGGGGGGAAAACACGAAGGCCACGAACTCGTGGAGTTCGTGGCCTCGATGTCGCGATTCCGAAGAACCGCTTGGGGTGGGCGAAGGGGGACTTGAACCCCCACGTCCCGAAGGACACTGGCACCTGAAGCCAGCGCGTCTGCCATTCCGCCACTCGCCCGAGCGACCCGGAAACATTAACACGAGGTCGCCAGAAATCACGATTCGTACAGGTCAGGACCCGAAAAGGCCACAAAAACACCCGTCCAGGCAAAGACCGATATCATGCAATGGCGTAGACCCGTGTCGTGGCCCGAGGCAATGACAGTACCGTGGGATACGCGCACGGCAGTGCCGCGACACGGACATGTCTCGTCACAGCCACCGCGCACCGAGGACAGTAGGCCCGACAGCCAGGCACCGTGAGGAGGTTCCGATGGGGATAGTTCAACGTTTCGAGCGGAAGCTCCAGGGAGCCGTTGGTGACGCGTTCGCCCGGGTCTTCGGCGGCGGCGTGGTGCCACAGGAGGTGGAGGCCGCTCTTCAGCAGGAAGCCTCCGACCGAATCCAGCAGTTGGACGGTGGGCACCTGCTCGCGCCGAACAGCTATGTCATCGCCATCAACAACTCGGACCACGAAGAACTTGCCGCCGACAGAGACTTGACGGTCAAGGCCTTCGCCCGACACCTCGAAGACTTCATTCGCGACCAGGGCTGGCAGACGTATGGTCCCATTCATGTCGCGTTCGAACCGTCGCCTTCACTGCACACCGGGCAGTTCCGCACCCGGGGTTCGGTGGATCCGGATGCCGGCCGCCCAGGGGCGGCCACGCCGGGGCGACCCGAACCGCCAGGCGGTCCCGCACCGCGACCACAGGCACCGTTTGTACCCGTCACGTCGAATCCAGGAGCTGGCCCCATGACGCAGAACTCAGGCTACGACCCCAGCCGCGAACCAGCGGGCAACCGCAATCCCGACCCGCAGTACGCGCGCAACGGTCATGCCCATGCGGGTCAGGACCAGCGGTACCCGCAGGGCTACCAGAACGGTTACGACCGCGGCGGCTACCAGCAGGGCGGCTACGACCAGCAGCAGTACCCCGACGACCAGCGCGGCGGGTACCCCCAGGATGCCGCGTACGGCCAGGCATACGACCAGGGTGCGCAGGCTCCCGGCTACGAGCAGCCCGCGGACGCCGGCTACGACTACCAGCAGGGCGGCTACCAGCAGGGTTACGACCCGCAGGCGTACGACCAGCAGGCGGCTCCCGCCCGCTACCCGGACGGTTCCTACGCGGAGGCCGGGTACCAGCAGCCGCAGGGCTACGACCAGGGTTACGACCGCGGCGGCTACCAGCAGGGCGGTTACGACCAGCAGGCGTACGACCAGCAGGGCTACGCCGACTACGACCAGGGCGGCTACGGGCAGCAGGCCTACGCGCCCGACGGCCACACGTTCACGGCGACGCTGCAGCTCGAGGACGGCAGTGGACGCCACTTCCAGCTCCGTGAGGGCAACAACATCATCGGCCGCGGCCAGGAGGCACAGTTCCGCCTGCCCGACACCGGTGTGTCGCGCCGCCACATCGACATTCGCTGGGACGGCCAGGTCGCGATGCTGTCCGACCTCGGCTCCACCAACGGCACCACCGTCAACGGTGCCCCCGTGCAGGATTGGCAGCTGGCCGACGGAGACATCATCCGGGCGGGTCATTCGGAGATTCTGGTCCGAATCCTCTGAGGCACCACCGAGTTGGGACTCCGAGTAGGTTCTGCCGATACCCGACCCCGAACTGCCTCACCGAGACCCAACCGAGACGGCTTCGATACTCGACCGACATCGCGTCGGAGCCCGTGTCGGACGTAACACGGTGGGGACTCCGTATCGTTGTGGGCTGTCCGTATCCTGATCCCAGGGTGCGGGTTGCCCATATGATGCTGCGAGAAAAAGACGCTGGAACCTCGAACGTTCCCGCCACAGAAGGAGGTGGACTGCCGTGCAAGGTTTGATTCTGCAACTCACACGAGCAGGTTTCCTGCTTCTGCTGTGGCTTTTCGTGTGGACCGTTCTGCGGGCGTTGCGCGGCGACATCTACGCGGGATCCGGCGTCCGTGTGCCGCCCCGATATTCGCGCAGCGGCAACGTGCTGCCGTCGCTGGGTAAGACCAAGACGGCCAAGTATCTGGTGGTGACGCAGGGCGGCCTCGCCGGCACGCGCATCACTCTCGGCACCCAGCCCGTCCTCATCGGCCGGGCCGACGACTCCACCCTCGTCCTCACCGACGACTACGCCTCCACCCGCCACGCTCGGCTCTCCCCGCGAGGCGCCGACTGGTACGTCGAAGACCTCGGCTCGACCAACGGCACGTACCTGGATCGCGCCAAGGTCACCACATCTGTCCGCGTGCCGCTCGGTACCCCCGTACGGGTCGGCAAAACGGTAATCGAGTTGCGCCCGTGACCCTCGTACTCCGCTATGCCGCCCGCAGTGACCGTGGCCTCGTCCGTTCCAACAACGAAGATTCCGTCTACGCCGGTGCCCGCCTGCTGGCGCTCGCGGACGGCATGGGCGGTCACGCGGCCGGTGAGGTCGCGTCGCAGTTGATGATCGCGGCCCTCGCACATCTCGACGACGACGAGCCCGGCGAAGACCTTCTCGGCAAGCTCGAGGCCGCCACCCGGGAGGGCAACGACTCCATCGCCGACCACGTCGAGGAGGATCCCGAACTCGACGGCATGGGCACCACGCTCACCGCAATCCTGTTCTCCGGCAACAAGCTCGGGCTGGTCCACATCGGCGACTCCCGCGCCTACCTGCTCCGCGACGACTCCCTCGCGCAGATCACCCGGGACGACACGTTCGTGCAGTCCCTCGTCGACGAGGGACGGATCACCGCCGAGCAGGCGCATACCCACCCGCAGCGGTCGCTCATCATGCGCGCCCTCACCGGCAACGAGATCGAGCCGACGCTGACGGTCCGCGAGGCGCGCGCAGGCGACCGTTACCTGCTGTGCTCCGACGGACTGTCGGACGTGGTCAGCGACGAGACCATCGAGAACACGATGCGTGAGGGCTCGCAGGACGAGTGCGCCGACCGGCTCATTGAACTCGCCCTGCGCAGCGGCGGCCCGGACAACGTGACGGTCGTCGTCGCCGACGTCATCGACCTCGATTACGGGCAGAGCCACCCCATCGTCGCCGGTGCCGCCTCCGCCGACGACGAAGAGGACACACCGCCGCCCAACACGGCCGCGGGCCGCGCCGCCGCGATGCGGCCGCCGCGGGCCACCCCGAAGCGGGTGGTCCCGCAGGTCGAGGAACCGCCGACGAAGAAGAAGCGTCACCGCATGTGGTGGGCTGCGCTCGCGCTCGGTCTGATCGTCGTGGTCGCCGTCGCTGCCTTCGTGGGGCGGGCTCTGGTCCGCAACAACTACTACGTCGGCGCCGACGGCGAACGCGTCACCGTGCTGCGCGGAGTTCCCGGCTCGGTGCTGGGTTACTCGCTGCAGGAAGCGAATCTCGTCGGCTGTGTCAGCGATGCCGGCGACCTGACATTGATGTCGCCGACCGAATCACCGAACGGGTGCACCATCCTCGAGGTCGACGACCTCCAGCCGTCCGCCCGCGAGCAGGTGCGTGCCGGGCTGCCCTCGGGCAAGCTCGACGACGTCCGCAACCAGATGACGCGGCTCGCTCAGAACGATCTGCTTCCGGTCTGCGAGTCGGCGTCGTCCACCACCACCACGACGACCACTCCGGCACCGACTCCGGCTCCCGTCCCGGAGACCACGCCGCCGCCCGCGCCTGTCCCCCCGGCCGAGGTGCCGCCCGCACCGGCGCCGAGCACACCCCCGACTCCGACCGCCACCCCGGCGCCGACCGTGACCCAGGTTCCCGGTCAGAACTGCAGGACGGCTAGCTGATGTCGGTCGCAAGTGCATCACCGGGGGCGCAGTTTCCCAGTCCCCCCGGCGGGTTCGCGCCAGCCCCCGTCCAGTCGACGCGCCGGGGCACCGAGCTGATCCTGATCGGTTTCGCGATCCTGATCACGACGATCTCGCTGGTGCTGGTCGAGGCCAGCCAGGAACAGAGCATCACCTGGGACCTCGCCAAGTACGCCGCCGCCTACTCGGCGCTGTTCCTGATCGCGCACCTCGCGGTGCGCCGGTTCGCGCCGTACGCCGACCCGCTGATCCTGCCGATCGTCGCGCTGCTCAACGGCCTCGGGCTGGTGCTGATCCACCGACTCGACCTCGCCGACGCACAGTCCGCCGCCTACTTCGGGCTGCCCGTCCCCTCGCCGGACGCCAACCAGCAGGTGCTGTGGACGACGCTGGCCATCGCCGGTTTCGTGGCCGTGCTGGTGCTGCTCAAGGACTACCGCCTCCTGGCCCGCTACAGCTACACGCTGGGCCTGGCCGGACTGGTGTTCCTCGCCATCCCGGCGATCCTGCCGTCCAGCTTCTCCGAGGTGAACGGCGCGAAGATCTGGATCCGCCTCCCCGGCTTCAGCATTCAGCCCGGCGAGTTCGCGAAGATCCTCCTGATCATCTTCTTCGCGTCGGTGCTGGTCGCGAAGCGCGACCTGTTCACCACCGCAGGCAAGCACGTGTTCGGCATCGACCTCCCCCGCGCCCGCGACCTCGGCCCCATCCTCGTCGCGTGGATGGTGTCGGTGGGTGTGCTCGTGCTGGAGAAGGACCTCGGCACGTCGCTGCTGCTGTTCAGCACCGTGCTGGTGATGCTCTACATCGCCACCGAGCGCGTCGGCTGGCTGCTGATCGGCGTCGGACTGCTCGGAATCGGCTTCTTCTTCGCCTACCAGCTGTTCGGCCACGTCCGGGTCCGGGTCAGCACCTGGCTCGACCCGCTGGCCGACTACAACAACACCGGCTACCAGATCTCGCAGTCGCTGTTCGGACTCGCGACCGGCGGTGTGGCCGGAACGGGACTCGGCAGCGGACGACCCGCCCAGGTGCCGTTCGCGAAGACCGACTTCATCGTCGCCACGATCGGTGAGGAGCTCGGTCTGATCGGGCTCGCCGCCGTCCTGATGCTGTTCCTGATCCTCGTCATCCGCGGTCTGCGCACCGCGCTGGCCGTCCGCGACAGCTTCGGCAAGCTCCTCGCGGCCGGGCTGTCTTTCACGATCGCGGTGCAGGTGTTCGTGGTGGTCGGCGGCGTCACCAAGCTGATCCCGCTCACCGGTCTGACCACGCCATTCATGTCCTACGGTGGGTCGTCGCTGCTCGCCAACTATCTCCTTCTCGCGATCCTGATCAAGATCTCCGACGCCGCCCGTGAGCCGGCCGTCCCGAAGAAAAAGGGCCCCGCACCCATCGCCGACGCCCCGACCGAGATGGTGCCGCGCTCATGAACACACCTCTGCGTCGCGTCGCGATCGCCGTCATGGTGATGGTGGTCGCCCTCCTCGCCAACGCCACCTACGTTCAGGTCATCAAGGCGGACAACCTGCGGGCCGATCCGCGGAACTCGCGCGTGCTGCTCGACGAGTACTCGCGTCAGCGCGGCCAGATCTCGGCGGCCGGCCAGGTGCTCGCGGCGTCCGTCCCGACCGACGACCGCTACAAGTACCTGCGCACCTACCCGCCGAACCCGGCGGCACCGTCCAGCCCGCTGGCCAACGCACCGGTCACCGGTTTCTACTCGATGCAGTACGGCAGCACCGGTCTCGAGCGGGCCGAGGACCCGGTCCTCAACGGCTCCGACAACCGGCTGTTCGGGCGTCGCTTCTTCGACCTCGTGTCCGGGCGCGACCCGCGCGGCGGCAACGTGGTGACCACGATCAACCCGGTCATGCAGCAGGTGGCGTACGACGAGCTGACGGCGAAGGGCTACACCGGTTCGGTCGTCGCGATCGAACCGAGCACCGGACGCATCCTCACGATGGTCAGCACCCCGAGCTACGACCCCAACTCGCTCGCCAGCCACGACGGCACCGAGACCACCCAGGCGTGGGAGGCCCTCAACGCCGACCCGGAGAAGCCGCTGATCAACCGTGCGGTGTCGCAGACGTACCCGCCGGGCTCCACGTTCAAGGTGGTGGTGACCGCGGCGGCGCTCGCCGCCGGAACCACCCCTGACACCCAGCTGACCGCCGCCCCGCAGATCACCCTTCCCGGCACGTCGACGACGCTCGAGAACTACAACGGCTCCACGTGTGGCGGCGCCCCCACCGCGTCGCTGCGTGAGGCGTTCGCGCGGTCCTGCAACACGGCGTTCGTCGAACTCGGTGTGAAGACCGGCGCCGACGCCGTCAGCGACCAGTCCAGCGCGCTCGGCATCGGTGGGCAGATGCCCGGCGTCCCGTTCCCCGTCGCGGACAGCACGATCGGGTCGATCCCCGACGACGCCGCACTCGGTCAGAGCAGCATCGGCCAGCGTGACGTCGCGCTCACTCCCCTGCAGAACGCGATGATCGCGGCTACCGTCGCCAACGGTGGGGTGCGGATGCAACCGCAACTGGTGTCCGAACTGCAGGGGCCGGACCTGTCCAACCTCGCGACCACCAACCCGGTGTCCGAAGGCCAGGCGATGTCGTCCCAGGTGGCGGCCACCCTGACCGACCTGATGATCGGTTCCGAGAACAACACCAGCGGCGAAGGCAAGATCCCGGGCGTCCAGATCGCGTCCAAGACGGGCACCGCCGAGCACGGGACCGACCCTCGGAACACCCCGCCCCACGCCTGGTACATCGGATTCGCACCCGCCCAGAACCCGACCGTGGCCATTGCGGTCATCGTCGAGGACGGCGGAGATCGTGCACTGGCCGCAACCGGCGGCTCGGTGGCTGCACCTATCGGCCGTGCCGTCATCGCAGCCGGACTACAAGGGGGCTGATTGTGGCACTGAACAACGGCGCGTTGATCGCCAATCGATACCGCCTGATCCGGCTCATCGCCACGGGCGGAATGGGACAGGTCTGGGAAGCGACGGACAACAGGCTCAACCGTCGTGTCGCGGTGAAGGTGCTGAAGTCCGAGTTCTCGTCCGACCCGGAGTTCGTCGAACGGTTCCGTTTCGAGGCGCGTACCACCGCGCAGCTGAACCATTCCGGCATCGCCGGAATCTACGACTACGGCGAGGTCCGCGACGCCACCGGCGATTCCACCGCCTACCTGGTGATGGAACTCGTCAACGGTGAGCCGCTCAACGCCGTCCTCTCGCGGGTGGGCCGCCTCGCGGTGCCGCACGCCCTGGACATGCTCGAGCAGACCGGACGGGCGCTGCAGGTGGCGCACGACGCCGGAGTCGTGCACCGCGACGTGAAGCCCGGCAATATCCTGATCACCCCCACCGGCCAGGTGAAGATCACCGACTTCGGCATCGCGAAGGCCGTGGAGAACTCGCCGATCACGCGGACCGGCATGGTGATGGGCACCGCGCAGTACATCGCCCCCGAGCAGGCGCTCGGCCAGGACGCGACCGCGGCGAGCGACGTGTACTCCCTCGGCATCGTCGGCTACGAGGCGCTGTCCGGACGTCGCCCGTTCGTCGGCGACGGCGCGATCACCGTCGCGATGAAGCACGTCCAAGAGGCGCCGGCACCGTTGCCGAGCGACCTGCCGCCGAACATCCGCGAACTCATCGACATCACGATCGCGAAGGATCCGAGCACCCGCTACGCCAGTGGCGGAGAGTTCGCCGACGCGGTCGCGGCGGTCCGGGCGGGCAGGCGTCCCCCGCCGCCCGGCGTGTCGGGTACCGGGGCGGCGCGGGTTCTGCCGCCGCCGATGACCGGTGCAACCCAGATGATGCCGCCCTCGCAGACCGCGTACGCGGGACCGGTCACCGGGCAGGTGCCGCCGGACGACTCGAACGGTGACGGCAAGAAGGGCGGGCTGACCAGCGGCCAGAAGGCCGTGGCCTGGGGTGCGGGTGGTCTGCTCCTGCTGGCGGCGATCATCGGGCTCGCGCTCGTCCTGTTCGACGGTGGTGACACGAAGGAACCGACGTCGCCGGCGATTACGTCGTCGCTGCGGACGATCACGACGACACCGCGGCCGACGACCACCACCACGACCGAGGAACAGACGACCACCACCGAGCCGCCGTACACGACGACCACCACCCAGCCGTACACGACCACCACCACCCCGCCGCCGACCACGACGACGACAGAGCCGACGACGACTACCACCACCACCACCACGACCACCACCGCCCCCACGACGACGACCACGACGACCACGTCGGAGGAGTCAACTACTCCGACCCCACAAGGACTGCCATGACGACACCGCGCAACCTCTCCTCACGCTACGAGCTGGGTGAGATTCTCGGCTTCGGTGGCATGTCCGAGGTCCACCTCGCCCGCGACGTCCGACTCAGCCGTGACGTCGCGATCAAGGTCCTGCGCGCCGACCTGGCCCGCGACCCCACGTTCTACCTGCGATTCCGTCGCGAGGCGCAGAACGCGGCGGCGCTGAACCATCCGGCGATCGTGGCCGTCTACGACACCGGCGAGGCGGAAACCGAAGCGGGACCGCTGCCGTACATCGTGATGGAGTACGTCGACGGCGACACGTTGCGGGACATCGTGCGCAGCGAGGGCCCGATGGCACCGCGCCGCGCGATGGAAGTCATCTCGGACGTGTGCGCGGCGCTCGACTTCAGCCACCGCAACGGCATCGTGCACCGCGACGTGAAGCCCGCCAACGTGATGATCAACCGTGCGGGTGCGGTGAAGGTGATGGACTTCGGCATCGCGCGAGCGATCTCCGACGCGTCCAGCCCCATGACGCAGACGGCCGCCGTCATCGGCACCGCCCAGTACCTGTCGCCCGAGCAGGCCCGCGGCGAGCAGGTCGACGCCCGCTCCGACGTGTACTCCCTCGGCTGCGTGCTGTTCGAGATCCTCACCGGCGAACCCCCGTTCAAGGGTGACTCCCCGGTCGCGGTCGCGTACCAGCACGTGCGGGAGGACCCGCAGACACCGTCCGCGGTCAACCCGGACATTCCGCGTGAGCTCGACTCGGTGATCCTCAAGGCGATGAGCAAGAACCCCGCCAACCGCTACCAGACCGCCGCGGACATGCGCAGCGACCTGGTCCGGGTGCTCGGCGGGCAGCGCCCCAGCGCGCCGATGGTCATGAGCGACGAGGACCGCACCACGATCCTCGGGGCCGTCGACACCGGCGCGGGAAACTACCGGCGCCAGCAGTCACCGGCCCCGGCCACCGCGTCGAAGACGGACGGCGGCGAGCCCGACAACAAGAAGAAGAACCCGATGCGGGTGGCGCTGATGGCGCTGGGCGCCCTCATCGTCGTCGGCATCGTCGGCGCGTTCCTGTGGTCCGTCGGCCCGGGTTCGAAGGCCGATCAGGTGACCATGCCGGACGTCACGAACCAGGCCGCGGACGACGCCGAGACGACACTGCAGAACCTCGGTTTCCGCGTCGCCAGGCAACAGAAACCGGACGCCGTCGTGGCGACCGGCAACGTCATCACCACCCGCCCCGTCGGCGGCGTGCAGGTGGACGAGGGCAGCACGATCACCCTCGAGGTGTCGTCGGGCCCCGAACAGGTGAAGGTCCCGCGGCTCGCCGGTCTCACCCAGCAGGAAGCGCAGCAGGAGCTGAACGCGGTGGGACTGCGGCTCGACACCGCTGTCGCCCGTGCACCGTCCGACGTGTCCGACGTCGACAAGGTGATCGAACAGAACCCGTCCTCCGGCGCGAGCATCTCCCTCGACTCCGAGGTCGCCGTCACGCTGGGCACCGGGCCGGAGCAGATCCGCATCCCCGACGTGACCGGCCAGAAGGTGGAGGTCGCGCAGGCGAACATCGAGGGCGCCGGTTTCAAGGTGCAGATCCAGAACATCGATTCCGGTGTGCCGAAGGGCCAGGTCGTCTCCACCGACCCCGTCGGCGGCTCCACCGCCGCCAAGGGTGACACCATCCAGATCCGGGTGTCGAACGGCAACAACATCGAGATGCCGGACCTGACGGGCAAGACGGTGTCGCAGGCACTCGCCGAGCTGCGCAGCGCCGGCTGGAGCGGGTCGTCGAGCTCGCTGAATCAGACGCAGACGTCCACCCTGGACCCGGAGATGGTCGGCAAGATCATCAGCCAGGAACAGCCGCCGGGATCGGAGATCACCAAGAACGGGGTCGTCTCCGTCGGTGTCGGCGCGCTGGGCATCCCGCGGTAGGCGGCTCCGCCACCCGTGCGCCTTTCTGGTTGCTGTAGCTACCAAAAAGGCGCACGGGCGCTACGCGCCCAACGCTTGCGCGACCTCGGTCTCGAGGGTGGCGACGAGGGATTCCTTCGGGGCTTCGCCGCAGACGGCGAGCCAGTTGGCGAGCATGCGGTGCCCGCCCTCGGTGAGCACGGACTCCGGGTGGAACTGGACGCCGTGGATCGGCAGTTCCCGGTGCCGCATCGCCATGACGATGCCGCTGTCGGTGTGGGCGGTGACCTCGAGTTCGTCCGGGATGGTGTCTTCCAGGACGGTCAGCGAGTGGTAGCGCGTGGCGGTGAACGGGTCGGGAAGACCCGCGAGAACGCCCTCGCCGGTGTGGTGGACGATGCTGGTCTTGCCGTGCAGGAGTTCGGGTGCCCGGTCGACGGTGGCGCCGAATGCGGCCCCGATCGCCTGGTGTCCGAGGCACACCCCGAGAAGCGGCGTCTTGGCCGCGGCACACGCCGTGACCAGGTCCATCGTCGCGCCTGCCCGCTGCGGTGTGCCGGGGCCGGGGCTCAGCAGAATGCCGTCGAACTCGGCCGCTGCCGCCGCGACGGCGTCGGGCCCGGTGAGGTTCGGATCGTCGTTGCGCCAGACCACGGCCCGTGTTCCCAGCTGTCCGAGGTACTGGACCAGGTTGAACACGAAGCTGTCGTAGTTGTCGACGACGAGAATCCTCATGGAAGCAGGGTATTCTGCCCGCTTCCCGCTCTGCACGGCCGGGGACCGTTCGGGCTCAGTGCCCCGCGTATCCGGGCACGGACAGTTGACCGGACGCCGCCTCCGAGTAGCCGAGACCGAACCGTGAGGCGTACTGCTTGAATACCCGGATTCCGGGTTCGTTGGCGAGCGCCGCCTCCAGTCGCGCGGGATCCCCGATCGCCGACATGACGTAGGGCGGGCTGTAGGTGCGACCGTGCAGCAGCAGGGTGTTGCCGATGCAGCGCGGTGCCGACGTGTTCACGATCCGCTGGTCCTGCATGCTGATCGCCTCGGCACCGCCCACCCACAGTGCGTTCAGCACACTCTGGACGTCCTGCTGGTGGACGACGAGATCGTCCGGCGACGCGTCGACGGGATATTTGCCGTCCGCGTCGCGGGGGGCGTCGGTGAGTGTGACGGTGACGCCGGGACCGGTCATCGGTGTGAGTCCGGCATCGGTGGCGAGCGCCTTGCTGTCGGCGAGCGCCTGCGCGACACCGCTGTCGGACGCGGCGGCGTCCTGCTGCAGCGATTCGACCTGCGCCGCCAGCCGGTCGCGGGTCTCGGCGACCTGTTCGGTCTCGGACTGGGCGTTGCGCACGAGGTCGGACAGTCGGGTGGAATCGCCGGCGCGAATCTCGTTGCCGTGCGACACCTGACGGGTGGTGGCCACCAGCAGACCGGCCACGAGACACACCACCAGCACCGCGATCCGCCAGAAGATCGACCTGGTCACCGGTGTTTCCGTCCCCTCGTCCTCGCCGCGCGAATCGCGGCTACGTTAGCGTGTACACACGCAGGTATTTCCGAATCTACCTGCCCACATTCCTGTTGAGCCGCACGAACGAGGACGTCATGCCGAAGTCGAAGGTCCGAAAGAAGACCGATTACACGATCAACCCTGCGAGCCGCACCCCGGTGAAGGTGAAGGCCGGCCCCTCGAGCACCCTGTACGTCTCGGTGATGCTCGGGTTCATGCTGGTCGGCCTGGTGTGGCTGCTCGTCTACTACCTGGCCGCCGACCAGCTCGAGTGGATGAACAACCTCGGTGCCTACAACTTCCTCATCGGATTCGGCTTCATGGTGGTCGGTCTGATCATGACGATGCGCTGGCGTTGACCATCACAATTACACCCATGTCATTCATCCCCAATGTGGACAACCCCTGTGGATAGCCGCAGGTCGAGTGCTGATGTCCGCTGACGAGGCACCGCTGGAGTGGTCGACGCCCCTCGCCGCGGTGATCGCTCTCGCCGCGGGCGGAGTCGCGTTGGGGGTCGCGGGACTTTCCGTGTCGACCGAGCCGGCGGGCCGTGTCCTCGTGTGCTTCGCCGCCCTCGGGCTGCTGCTGACCGCCGCGTCCGCGCTCCGGCAACGCCCGCGCCTCGCCATCGACAAGGAGGGCGGCGGGATCGTGGTGAACCGGCTGAGCGGCCGCCACGGGTATGCCCGCTCGGAGATCGAACGCGCGCGGCTCGTGCGCTATCCCCGGCTGGGCCGCCGGGTGCCGATGCTCGAGATCGACGTCCGCACCGAGGACGGCACCGAACGCCTCCTGATCTTCGGCCGGTGGGATCTCGGCACCAATCCGGAGGACGTGTTCGATGCCCTCGCGGTGCACCGTCTGGTGGGCCGGGGTCAGTAGCCGAAGCTCGCGCGCAGCTGCAGGGTGCGGATCGCGATGACGGCGAGCGGCACCAGCATCACGACGCCGAGGCAGACCCAGCCGACGATGACGGCCTTCTCCCGGTTGTTCCCGACGCCCAGCAGTTGGGGCCCGTAGAGGATTCCCGCGGTGGCCGCGGCTCCGGCGACCAGGCCGCCGAGATGCCCCCACAGTGAGATGCCGGGGATCGTGATGCTGATGATCACGTTGATGGCGATCACCGAGATCACCGGTGCGGGGCTGCGCCGCAGACGCAGGAGGATGACGGCCTGAGCGCCCATCAGTCCGAAGACGGCACCCGACGCACCCGCGGTGACCGCGCCGAGTTGGAACAGCATCACCGCGGCGGAACCGCCGAGCAGCGACGCGAAGTACACGCAGGCGTAGCGGGCACGCCCGAGGACCAGTTCGGTGTCGCGGCCGATCACCCACAGCGCGAACATGTTGACGGCCAGGTGGATGATGCCGAAGTGGAGGAATCCGCTGCCGAGCACGCGGACGATCTGCCCGTCCACGACAGCGGGTGGGAACAGCGCCCAGTCCGCGAAGAGCTTCGACCCGGCCTGGTTCTGCATGATGCTGCGGGCCTGCGCCGCGGTGATCAGGAAGATGCCGACGTTCGCGGCCATCAGGATGTACGTCACAAGCGGTGTCGGACGCTGTGTGGTCACGGCGCCGGCGACGTTACGGACCGGGCGGACATCACGCCGTCCGGCGGCGACGCAGTCGACACACTGGTAGCCGACGGCCGCTTCGCGCAGGCAGTCGGGGCACGCGGGACGACCGCACCGGTTGCACGACAGCGCAGTGGGGCGATCGGGGTGGCGGACGCACCGCGGCTGGGGCGGAGTGCCCTCGTTCGCGGCACCGCCCCAGCCGGGGTTGGTCATGTGCTGCAGTTCCCTACGCGATGGTGACGCTGTTGATCACGACCGGCTCGAGCGGACGGTCCGCGCGATCGGTGGCGGTGGTCGAGATGGCGTCGACGACCTTCTTCGACTCCTCGTCGACGACCTCACCGAAAATGGTGTGGCGACGGTTGAGGTGCGGCGTCGGGCCGGTGGTGATGAAGAACTGCGAACCGTTGGTTCCCGGGCCGGCGTTCGCCATGGCCAGGATGTACGCGCGGTCGAACTGCAGTTCCGGGTGGAACTCGTCGCCGAACTTGTAGCCCGGGCCACCGGCGCCGGTGCCCGTGGGGTCGCCGCCCTGGATCATGAATCCGTCGATGACGCGGTGGAAGACGGCGCCGTCGTAGAACGGTCCGGAGTCGGTGCCACCGGCGTTGGCGGTGCTGTAGTCCTTCGAACCGTCGGCCAGGCCGACGAAGTTCTCGACGGTCTTGGGCGCGTGGTTGCCGAACAGCGCTATCTTGATGTCGCCGCGGTTGGTGTGCAGCGTTGCGGTTGCGGTCTGATGAGGTGAAGTCACACCACCATGTTGCCATTGTGGGGTTCCGTGTGGTTCCGCCGCGGTGACTCGAGTACTTCGGATCGGTTCGTGCTCCCGGTTCTTGTGACAAAGTGGTTACATGACACGAGCGACGGAGTCCCTCACGAATCTGCTTCCGACCCAACGCGCCGAGACCCTGCAGGAGCAGGTCTCCGAACGAGTCGAGACCGCTCTGGCCCACGTCGAGGATTCGGCTTCCCGCGTCAAGGAATCCGAGGCTGTCGATCAGGCGCGGCGCTACGCACGCTCGGCGGCACTCGCCACGGCTCGCGGCGCCGGCCGGCTCAGTCTGTTCCTCGGCCGTCAGGGCGCCTCGCTGGCCAAGAAGGGTTACGAACGCGCCCGGACGGTGCCGGTGAAGAAGGTCGCCAAGGATGTCGTTCGTCCCTTGACCTCGGCCGTGGCGCCGGTCGAGGAGAAGAAGTCGCGAAAGGGCCGTCGCATCGCGATCGTCGTCCTCGTGGGTGCCGCTGTCGCCGGGGGCGCAGTGTTCGTCAAGAGCCGCCGCCGCGAGCAGCCGCGGGTCGCCTCCGCTCCCCCGAACCTGCGCGACCTCGACAACGCGGACATGCAGCAGCCCACGCCGCCCACGGCGACGAAGCCCCTCACCGCAACTGATCCGTCACTCCCCGGCCAGTAGAGGGCGCGGTCTCCGGCATCTGCGAATCCTTTCGTTTCACGGCTTGTACCAGGGGTATCCCGCAGGCAGATGCGCACCAGCGCGAGGATCCGTTCCGAGGAGCAGACATGACCGCCAGACGTATCGTCCACCGCATCGCCGTCGTCACGTTTCCGATCGCCGCCACGGCGGCTCTGCTGACGGCCGGCCCCGCCGGCGCCGACCCGCCGCACCCGTTCGGCGGACCGGCCCTGACCATCGGATGTCCGAACCAGGGCAGCCTGATGTCGTTGACGGCGCTCACCGGACAGTCCGGGCCGGAGGCGTCACCGCCCATCGCCGACGGCGACATCCGTTTCGAGTCACGCCCCGCCGCGCCACCGATCCCGGCGGCCGCGCAGGTCACCGTGGCCTGGGTCAACACCGACAGCGGACGTTCGGGGATCGTGAACCTCGGCGGCGTCTACCCCTTCCTGTCCGCGACGGTGAACACCGGCGTCGGGAACGTGGTGGCGACGGCGTTCGGATCGATCAACTTCGGCAGCAGCCCGATCTGCCAGGCGAACCCGGCCATCGGCACGTTCATTGCGTGAGTTCGGCCGTGTTGCAGCCGAACCGTCGCCGATAGTCGGCGGGTGCGACGCCGACCACCCGGTTGAAGTGGTGGCGCAGAAGCGCGCCGGACCCGAATCCGCTGCGCCTCGAGATCGCCTCGAGGCCGAGGTCGGTGCCCTCGAGTAGCTGCCGCGCGTAGAGGACCCGCTGCGTCGTCAGCCACTTCACCGGGGTGGTGCCCGTCTCGGCCGCGAACTTGCGGGCGAACGTGCGCGTCGACATGGACGAGCGGGCCGCGAGCTCGTCGATTGTGTGCGGCAACTCGAGGTTTTCGCTCATCCACGCCATTGTCTCGCTCAGGCTGTCCGACGTGCACGCGACCACCGGCTGCTCGATGAACTGGCGCTGTCCCCCGTCGCGCTGCGGCGGCACGACCATCCTGCGGGCGATCGTGTTGGCGACGGTGGAACCGAGCTCCCGGCGCACCACGTGCAGGCACGCATCGATGCCGGCCGCGGTGCCCGCACTGGTGACGAGGTTGCCCTCGTCGACGAACAGGACGTCGGGGTCGACGGTCGCGGTCGGGAACCGGGTGGCCAGTTCTTCGACGTACTCCCAGTGGGTGGTGCACTTGCGCCCGTCCAGGAGCCCCGCCTCGCCGAGCAGGAAGACACCCGAGCACAGGCTGAGGACGATGGCACCGGCATCCGCGGCGCCGCGCACCGCGTCGAGCACCTCCACCGGGAAGCCGGACTGCGCCCCCGGCGGCGGCACCACGACGAGATCGGCGTCGCGCAGGGAGTCCAGTCCGTAGTCGGCGGACAGCGTGAGTCCCGGCGTGATCGACGCGAGCGGTTCGCCGGGACGGATCCCGCAGATCCGGAAGTCGAACGGCGGAACCCCGTGTTCGGTGCGGTCGATTCCGAACACTTCACAGACCACCCCGAACTCGAACATCGAGACACGGTCGAGGAGGAGCGTTGCGACCTTGGAGATCATGACCCCAGTCTAAGTGGCGACATCTTGCCGGACCATGTCGAAACGGCCAATCATTCGCGGACCGACCCGCAGATCGACACGAGCGCGCGCGCCAGCGTGGCCTGGTGCAGTGGGTCGAGACGCTGTTCGGCAGTCACCGCGACCGCGGCGTCCACCAGAGCGGGCACGCAGCCCGGACCGGCGAGCACGGCCTCCTGTTCGCGCAGCTGCAGCAGAATATCCGTGTTCTGGCGGTCGATCACCGGACGGACCTGCGTCAGGTCGGGCCGGACGGTCGGCGCCGCGCCGGGTGCGACGCTCCACCAGCCGAAGAGGGCGCGCTGCACCTCCTTGTTGGCCTCGATCTGGTCGCGGAAGATCTGCTGCACCCGCCCCGCACTCAGACCCTCGTCGGCCGCCTGCGAAGCCACCGCACCCAGGACCTGGGCCTCGCGCGCGGGATCGTCGATCGGCGACGACGTGCCCCACTTGGCGGCCGCCACCGCGTCTGCCGTGGCGAGGCGCAGCGAGACCGCCAGGGCGATCGGTTCCAGGGGACGGGTCTGCGCACCCGCGGGCACGGCACCGCCTACCGCCAACATCGCGAGCATCACCGCGGCGACGACCGCGCGGCGGGCGACTGCGGGCCGGACCGGGGCCATGGTGCGAGTGTAGGGCCGGTCAGTCGTCCAGCCCGGCGACTCCGCGTTTCCAGTACCCGGTGAACAGCGAATCCATCCGGTCCCGGCTCCACGCGCGTAGAGGCTTGATGTCATTCGCCTCGCCTGCCGCGAACAGGAAGCAGCGGCAGTCGGGCAGCGCGAGCGACTGCACCGTCGACGCCAGAGCGGACTCACCGCCGTGGCGCACGAGCCACGTCACGTCCACGTTCTCGCGCACGGCCAGCGGGTAGCCGTGCTCGACGTCGTCGTCGGTCTCGATCACAACGTGCGCCGAGACGTCGGCCGGGGACTCGTCGAGCCACCGCGCGACCGCCGGCAGCGCGGTGGAATCGACCGCGAACACGTAGTGGTCGAAGTTGTGGGCGAAGGCCTTGGCGCCGGGCGGTCCGGCGATGGTCACCTCGTCGCCGACCGCGACCGTCGTCGCCCAGGAGGACGCGAGCCCGCCGTCGTGCAGCACGAAGTCCAGGTCGAGTTCGCGGGCCTCGGCGTCGTAGCGGCGGATGGTGTATTTCCGCGTGGTCGGGAGCGGTCGCGGCCAGTCGAGCATCATCGCGTCGTTCACCACGGGCACGCGGCGGGTGCCGTCCGGATCGGGGAACACGATCTTGACGTGATCGTCGGCCTGATAGGTGTGGAACCCGTCGAGTCCGGGGCCGCCGATAGTCAGACGCACCATGCGGGGTGTGACGTACTCGCGTGCCCGGACCGTGACCGTGCGGACTCCGATCGGGTAACCGATTCGTGCGGTTCCCTCACCGTTCCGGTGGTGGGATGCGACGCGGCTGCGCGGCTCGAGGCGTTCACGGGCTCCGGGATCGAGTGCGGTCATGAAGTAAGGGTAACCTCACCCCACTCTGGTCCGCACAGCAGTGTGCCCCGGACTCTTCCGAATCCGGGGCACACCGTTTCTGTATTCGTACTTGTGGAGCCTAGGAGATTCGAACTCCTGACATCTGCCTTGCAAAGGCAGCGCTCTACCAACTGAGCTAAGGCCCCGTTACCTCGTGCCACACCTCGTTGCCGCGGAGCAACTTGGACAGTCCGATCGCCACCAGCACTCCGGCTCCCACAAACAGGAGGACCTTCATGCGAATGACCTTTCACCGGCACCAGGAGTGGGCCTAGGAGGACTTGAACCTCCGACCTCTTCGTTATCAGCGAAGCGCTCTAACCGCCTGAGCTATAGGCCCCTGAAGTCTGGAAACTCATCTCGCGCAGTTCCCTGAACCGAGTCGGAAGATTACCCCACCGGACCGGCAACTACCAAAACCGGTCCGGCGAGACGCTCTTTTCCCAGCTCAGCCCCCGTCGTTTTCCGCGTTCAGTCCCGGTCGGCGAGCGTCACTTCGACGCCCCCGACGAGGTCGGAACACAGGTTGTAGATGAAGGCGCCGATCGTCGCCAGCGCGGTGAACAGCACCATGTTCGCGAGACCGATGACGGCGGCGTATCCGAAGACCTGACCGGCCGTCACGAGCCCGTCAGAGCTCGACTCCGCGACGATATCGGTGAACGCGTTGTTCAGCCGGTCCCACACGCCCATCCCGTCCAGGACGATGTACAGCAGACCGACGGCCACCATCCACACGAAGAACAGCGACACCGAGATGACGGACGAGATCTTCAGCGTCGACCACGGATCGATCTTGCGGACCTGCACCGTCGCCCGAAGCGCCTCGCCCTCCTCGACCCGCTGCGGGGCCACGGCGATCTTCGGCTGCTGACCCGTGGCCGCCGCCCCCGGTAAGGGGTGCTTGGCCTCGGACAGGTCCGGCATGTCCTTGGGGAGCACGTCCCGGTTGATGTGCCGGGTGGGTCCGTCGATCGCGGACGCCTTCGCCTTCGCGGCCTCCCGCTGCGTCACGGCACCGGCCGCGGCTGCGCCGGATACCGCACCGACCGCTGCGGTGGCCGCGGTCGAGGACGGTGTGCGATCGGAACCCTGCTTGGGCGCGGGCTGGCCCTTCGCCGGCGCCGACGGGTTCTGTGCGGGCGCCTTCTGGGTGGGCACGGCCTGGGTGGGCGCACCCGCGTTCTGCGCGCCCTGGGGTCGCTGACCCTGCGCCTGGGGCTGCTGCGTCTTCTGCGTCGGAGCGGTCTGCGGCTTCTGGACGTCCTGGCCGCCGGGAGCCTTCGCTGCCGCGGCACCCGCCGCAGCCGCTGTGCCCGCGCCGTTGGACGCGTTCGGCTGACCCTCTGGGCGCGGAGCCTGCTTGGCACCGGCCCCGCCCTGCACGGGCCGCTTCAGGTTGGTCTGCGGCTCCCGCTGCATTCCGCGCTGCCACGGCGGAGCCTGATTTCCCCGAATGGACTGCGCACCCTCGGTGGGAGCACCACCCGCGGGAGCCCGGTTGCCGGGTGCCTGCTGCGGCGGGCCCTGATGCCCGGGAGCCTGCTGATTCGGAGCGTGACCCTGCTGCGGCGGCACGGACCGTCCCTGCGGGGTCTGCGTCCGCGGACCCTGATGCTGGGGCGTCGACGGAGACCGGGCCGGATCGGCCGGAGCCTGCCGATCCGGTCTCGCGTCGGGAGCGCCGCCCGGCCGGGCAGCCGGCCCCGCCTGAGCGGGACCACGACCGGCGGACGCCTGCGGCCCCTGCGGCGCGGAACCCTGCTGCGGGTTCGGTCGCGCCGACCCGTTCTCGGGAGTGCGGGAGGCCTGCTGCTCGGTTTTCGCCTGATTGGCGGAACCCGGGTTCTGCCGGTCACTGCCTGGCTGGTTGGGAGTGCTCACTAGGACTCCTTAGCTCCTTTGCCGCTGCTCTCGGCGTTGTCGTCGGGTTCGTCGGGTTCGTCGGCATTGCGCGCGATCGCGAGCAGGGTGTCGCCTTCCCCGAGGTTCATCAAACGAACGCCCTTGGTCTGCCGACCGGCCTTGCGGACCTGCTTGGCGGCGGTGCGGATGACGCCACCGCCCGACGTGATCGCGTAGAGCTCGTCGTCGTCGTTCACGATGAGCGCTCCGACCAGGGTGCCACGTTTCTTGTCGTATTGAATCGTGAGTACACCCTTTCCGCCGCGACCCTGGACCGGGTAATCCTCCATACCGGTGCGCTTCGAGTAGCCACCCGACGTCGCCACCAGCAGATAGGTGCCTTCGCGCACGACATTCAGCGACAGCAGTTCGTCGTCGCCGTTGAATCGCATGCCCTGGACACCGGACGTGGCGCGGCCCATCGGACGCAGCGCCTCGTCGGTGGCGGAGAAGCGGATCGACTGTCCCTGCGCGGAGACGAGCAGCAGGTCGTCGTCGGAGGAGCAGAGCACCGCGCCGACCAGTTCGTCCTCGCCGCGCAGGTTGATGGCGACGATGCCGCCGCTGCGGTTCGAGTCGAAGTCGGTGAGCTTGGACTTCTTCACCAGACCGTTGCGGGTGGCGAGAACCAGGTAGGGGGCGTCCTCGTACGTCTTGATCTGGATGACGCTCTGGATGCGCTCGTCGGGCTGGAACGCGAGCAGGTTGGCCACGTGCTGTCCGCGGGCCGTGCGGCTCGCCTCCGGCAGCTCGTACGCCTTGGCCCGGTACACGCGGCCCTTCGTGGTGAAGAACAGCAGCCAGTCGTGTGTGGAGCTGACGAAGAAGTGCGAGACGATGTCGTCCTGCTTCAGCCCGGCGCCCTGCACGCCCTTGCCGCCGCGCTTCTGCGAGCGGTACAGGTCGGTCTTGGTGCGCTTGGCGTAGCCGGTCTCGGTGATCGTGACGACGACGTCCTCGCGGGCGATCAGATCCTCGTCGGCCACGTCGCCGTCGGCGGCGATGATGCGGGTGCGGCGGTCGTCGCCGTGCTTGTCGACGATCTCCTTGAGCTCGTCGCGGACGATCCGGCGCTGACGCTCGGGCTTCTCGAGGATGTCCTTGAGGTCGGCGATCTCCAGCTCGATCTCGGCGAGTTCGTCGATGATCTTCTGACGCTCGAGGGCGGCGAGGCGACGCAGCTGCATCGCGAGGATCGCGTCGGCCTGAATCTCGTCGACGGTGAGGAGCTCGATCAGCCCGGCCCGCGCGATGTCGACGGTCTGCGACGCCCGGATCAGCGCGATGACCTCGTCGAGGGCGTCGAGGGCCTTCACCAGTCCGCGCAGGATGTGAGCGCGTTCCTCGGCCTTGCGGAGCAGGTATTCGGTGCGCCTGCGGATGACCTCGACCTGGTGGGCGACGTACAGCCGGATCATCTGGTCGAGGCGCAGGGTGCGCGGCACGCCGTCGACGATGGACAGCATGTTGCAGCCGAAGCTGGTCTGCAGCTGGGTGTGCTTGTACAGGTTGTTGAGCACGACCTTCGCGACCGCGTCACGCTTGACGGTCACGACGATGCGCATACCCGCGCGGTCCGAGGACTCGTCGTGGATGTCGGAGATGCCGGCGATCTTCGCGTCGCGCACCTGCTCGGCGATCGACGTGATCAGGTTGTCCGGGTTCACCTGGTACGGCAGCTCGGTGATGACGATCGTGGTGCGCCCCTTGGCGTCCTCCTCGATCTCCACCACACCGCGCATGCGGACCGAACCGCGTCCGGTGGTGTAGGCGTCGTGGATGCCCTGGCCGCCGACGATCAGGCCGTGCGTCGGGAAGTCGGGTCCCTTGACGCGTTCCATGACCGCGGTGAGGGTGGACTCCTCGTCGGCTTCCCAGTTCTCGAGCGCCCAGTAGATGGCCTCGGCGACCTCCCGCAGGTTGTGCGGCGGGATGTTGGTGGCCATACCGACGGCGATGCCGCCGGAACCATTGATCAACAGGTTGGGGATACGGCTGGGGAGAACTGACGGTTCCTGTGTACGACCGTCGTAGTTCGGGGTGAAATCGACCGTCTCGTGGTCGATCTCACGCAGCATTTCCATGGCCAGCGGAGTGAGCCGGCACTCGGTGTATCGCATCGCGGCGGCGCCGTCGTTGCCGCGGGAACCGAAGTTGCCCTGGCCGTCGACGAGCGGGTATCGCAGCGACCACGGCTGCGCCATGCGGACGAGCGTGTCGTAGATCGAGGCGTCACCGTGGGGGTGGTAGTTACCCATCGTCTCGGCGACCGGTCGCGCAGACTTCACATAACCGCGATCGGGCCGGTAACCGTTGTCGTACATCGCGTACAGAACGCGGCGGTGCACCGGCTTCAGGCCGTCGCGCACGTCGGGCAGCGCCCGGCCCACGATCACGCTCATCGCGTAATCGATGTAGCTGCTCTGCATCTCCTGCTGAATGTCGACGGGCTCGATGCGGTCGTGCCCCGGTCCCTCCGGCGGCAACGTTGTGTCAGTCATGAGCTCCTTCTTCTACTCGGCTTGACGTCTCCTCGCGGACTCGCGGTCCTGCACGACGTCGCGCAACCACCCGAGTCTATAGGTGCAGGTCAGCTGTGAGGGTGAAGGACTCGGGTGCGCTCATGAATCGGTGCCGCAGGAGTCGTCCGTTCTACTGGAGTTCGAGCTCCCTGCCCTGGGTTTCGGCGGCGAGGGATTCGGCGGCGAGCATGTCGGCCTCGAGTTCGAGCTCGGCGGCGACGCGGTCGGGCGCCATCAGCAGGGCGGTGATCGGGATCGTGACGACGAGCATGCCCAGCACAAAGACGGGGAACAGGATCGAGAACACTTCGAGCCCGTCCGGGCGCGCCACGGACGGGTCGACGGTGACGCTCAGCCCGAACACCCCGGTGTAGTGCATGGCCACCAGTCCGGCCGCCACGATCACCGACGCCACGAGTCGCAGCGTGCGGGACTCGAGGGCCGAGATCGACCACATGATTCCGGCGCCGACGACCAGGCCGATCACGGTCGACGCCGCCGTCAGCACGATGTCGGAGTCCACCGAACCCTGGATCTCGAGGGAGGCGACGATCGCGAGGTCCATTCCAGTGAAGCCGACGCCGAGGAGTACCGCACCGCCGGCGAGGCGGCCGATCTCCACCGATGCGCTCGGCAGCCGGTGTTTCGTGGGCGGCGGGCTGATGATCAGCAACGCCACCGCGGCGGCCGCGACGGGCACCACGAACGAGACCGCGATCCACAGGACGTCGTAGCGCACCACACTGCCGTAGACCTCGAACCCGACCATCGCGATGTAGTGCGGCAGCCAGGCGCCGATGCCGCCGATGGACAGCGCACCCCACGCCAGCCAGAGGTACCGCTGCCTCGGATTCGGCGCGGTCACCGCCTTGCGGGCGCTGGCGATACCGACGAAGACGCCGATGAACGCCGTGACCGCGGCGAGGGCGACGATCCACGTGCCCATGGAGAAGTGCTGCAAGTCGTCCGACATGTTTCGAATCCTCAGTACGCGGCCGTGTGGAGCTTGGTCAGTGCGTATTCGGTGATCGCGACCAGTGCGCGTTTCGCCGATTCCCGGTCACGTGCGTCGATCGGGATGATCGGCACCTCCTCGGAGATCGCGAGGGCCGCACGGATGTCCTCGATGGGGTAGCGCGGGGCGTCGTCGAATTCGTTGATCGCGACGAGGAACGGCAGCTGCCGGGCCTCGAAGAAGTCGACGGCCGCGAAACTCTCGTCCAGCCGGCGGGTGTCGATCAGGACGATCGCACCGATGGCACCGCGGATCAGGTCGTCCCACATGAACCAGAACCGGTGCTGACCGGGGGTTCCGAACAGGTACAGCACCAGGTCGTCGGCCAGGCTGATGCGACCGAAGTCCATGGCGACGGTGGTCGTGCCCTTCTGCGGTGTCGCAGCCAGGTTGTCGACGCCGTCGCTGGCGTTGGTCACGAGCGCCTCGGTGCGCAGCGGGACGATCTCGGAGACCGCCCCGACCAGCGTGGTCTTGCCGACGCCGAACCCGCCGGCGATCACGATCTTGGTCGAGGTCACCCGATTGCGGGGATCAGATTTCGCGAAGTCCACTGAGGACCCTTTCGATGAGTTCACGACGTTCGGAGTCGGTCGAGTCTTCCTTCAGGGTGGCCAGGATCTGCAGATGACCGGCCTCGACCAGGTCGGCGACCAGGACGCGTGCCACCCCGAGGGGGACGCCCACCCGGGCGGCGATCTCGGCTACCGAAGGCGACTGCTGACACAACGCGACGATCGCCGCGTTGACGTCGTCGAGTTCCCACTGCCGGTCCACCGACTGCGGCAGTGCCTGAATCAACGCTTCGAGGGCGAGCTCGACCGCAGGCCGGGTCCGGCCCGACGTCAGCGAGTACGGGCGCACGATGTTCGGGCCCGGCTGCTCCGAGTGGTGGTCGTTCATGGGCATGGGCTGGTCAGAGACCCTGCGGAGTGCGGGCCGTGGCCTGCACCGATGCGCCGACGCGGTCGACCAGGATCGCCATCTCGTAGCCGACCTGCCCGATGTCGCACTCGGCGTCCGTGAGGGTCGCGAGGTGCGAGCCGTCGCCGACGCTCATGAGCAGTAGGTACCCGTGCTGCATCTCGACCACCGACTGCAGCACTCCGCCGCCTTCGAACAACCGGGACACACCGGCCGACAGGCTGGCCAGCCCCGAGGTGACCGCGGCCAGCTGCTCGGCCCGGTCGATGGGGAGATGGGCGCTGGCTGCCATCAGGAGACCGTCCGCGGACACGAGCACGGCGTGGGAGACACCGGGCACGTCACTGGCGAAGTTCGACACCAACCAGTCGAGCGGTCGCGTGACGTCGGATCCATGAGCGGTGTTCATCGGTCTCCTTCAATGCTGTTACGTTCCGCGAGCCTCGTGGCCCTGCCGTTTCGGACGCCCTGCTGGTGACGACTGAGATTCGCGCGAATTGTCTCAGGGTCACGCACCCGGCGCAGTGTCCCCGTATTGTGCGCGCCTTCGACCGTGCCGGGCACCAGCCGGTCGCCGGGACGCCGCTTCGGCAGTCCGATCTCCGGGTCGACCTCGACGGGAGTCTCGCTGATCCGTTCCGCGGCCGACCATCCGGCGTCGCCGGCGGAATGCCAGACGCCGGGTGCGCCTTCGGCGCCGGTCGGATCGGTCAGCCAGTCGGACACCATGTCGGAGAAGATCGGGGTGCCGCCGCCGGGGCGCGGTGTGGCCTCGGACGGTGGCGGATCGATCCGCGACTGGAAGAACGACGCGGTCTTCGCCGAGTTGGTGCGGTAGCGGTGTCGCACCGGTGCCTGGTCGTCGCCGTTCGACGACGGGGGCGCCGGCTGCTCCGCGGTCCGCGCCTCGATGCGGTTCTCGCTGCGGGGTGCGTGCGGTGCGTGCTGCGGCTGCGATTGCGCCGGTGCCGTCTCCGGGGTCGTCGCCTGCGGCCGCCGCACGGGCAGCTTCGGCATCGCCCCGGATCCACGGACGTTGACGGTATCCTGAGACTGCGCGGCCGGTGCCCCGGCCGACGATCCCGCGCCGGCCGCGATGCCACTGGCACCGGGCTGACGTCGGGGCAGGCTCGTGCCCGACACCGTCGTCACCGCACCCGCAGGTGCCGGGCTCGGCGCGGGCGGAGGAGTGGACGGGGTGCGGGTCGGCAGTCCGTTGCGGGTTGCCGGCTGCTGTCCGTTGTCCTTGCGCGGTGCCGGGGCCGCGGGTGCCGGAATGGCGGTCCGGACCGGTGCCGCGGGGATCTTCCGTTGCGGTCCCGTGTCCTGCCGGGCGGCCTGCGACACGATCAGCGCATTCGGGATGTGAATGCTCACGGTCACGCCCGGGTTGCGGGCGGTGTCGAACGTCGACCGCAGGCGCACGGTCAGGCCGTGACGCTTCGCGAGCCGGCTCACGACGAACAGACCCATGTGGCGGGCGGTCTCGGGACCGACCTCACCACCCGATGCCAGCCGCTCGTTGACGGCGCGCATGTCGTCGGCCGGGATACCGATACCGCGGTCCGCGATCTCGAGCAGCACCCCGCCGTCCACGGCGCGAGCGAAACTGAACGTCACGACCGTGTCGGGCGGCGAAGCGCGCAGCGAGTTGTCGACGAGTTCGGCGAGCAGGTGCACGACGTCCGTGACGACGGTGCCGCTGAGCGCGCCCTCGGGGGTCGCACCCATCTGCACACGCTGGTAGTCCTCGACCTCGGAGATCGCGGCACGCAGCACGTCGCCGAGCGGGATCGGCGCCGCCTGCGAACGACGCACGCGGGTGCCGGCCAGAATCAGCAGGTTCTCACCGTTCCGACGCATACGCGCGGCCAGGTGGTCGAGCCGGAACAGGCTCTCGAGTCGCTTCGGATCCTTCTCCTCGAACTCGAGATTCTCGATCAGGCCGAGCTGCTGGTCGACGAGCGACTTGCTTCGGCGCGCGAGCGTTTCGAACATGTCGTTGATCTGCAGGCGCAGTTGTGCCTGCTCCCCGGCGAGCTTGAGTGCCTGCCCGTGGATGTCGTCCACGGCGCGGGCGAGCTGGCCGATCTCCTCGGAGGAGTGCACGGCCACCGGCTCGAACGACAGTGCCCGCGGATCGTCACTGGCCTTGATCTGCTCGATCGCCTCCGGAAGGTCGCGGCGGGCGGCCTTCAGCGCGCCGTACCGCAGGCGGCGGATCGGACCGATCAGCGACCGCGACACGAGGAGCGCGAGGACGAGCGCGGCGAGCAGGGTTCCGAGGACGATCGCCGTGTCACGCAGCGCGGCGGACCGGGTCTCGGCCGCGCGGACCTGCACGGTGGACGCGATGTCCTTCGCCGCTTCGCTGGTCAGCTCCTGGTAGACGTCACGGCTCGCGATGAGCGAGGAGCGCAGCTGCAGGATGGGCAGCATCCCGCCGCGCGCCGCGTCCGCCAAACCCTGGTCGATGAGGGCGTTGCGGTCGTTGATGTTGTTTCGCAGCGTCTCGAGACGGGCATCACCCTTGGGGTAGTACCGGTCGAGGACGTCGAGGAGGCTCGATTCGGCGCCGGCGGCCGCGACGACGGCCGAGGTGGGGATGTCGCCCGTGCGGGCCTTCTCCCGTCCGTCGGGACCGGCGTAGACGTCCTTCACGATCACGAGGCCCATGGCCTGTTCGAACAGACGACGCTGCGCCTGCCACGCGTTGGTCAGCTGGTAGCCCTTGTCGACGACTTCGCTGTCTTCGATGGGACGCACGATGTCGTCCACTTCGCGGATGAAGTCCGCGGCGAACGCGCGCTGGCGTTCCGCGAGGAGGTCGGTGGCGACGCCCGGGGAATCCATCAGATTCAGGAGGGCGCGGCCGTCCGAGACGGTCTGGTTGATGGAACTCGCGACGGCGGGATCCAGTTCGGGGTTCCGAGCCTGTTCGGACACATCGTTCATCAGGGCTTCCGCGTCCTCGCGGTCCTGCTTGGTGAGGGTGCCCGAGGCGTAACCACTGGTCACGGTACCCATCGAGGCCTCGAGGGCCACGATGTCCGGGACGACGACGATCTGGTCGGCCGCCTCGGTGAAGTGGACGGCGTTACTCAGCTCGCCCTGCACACGGAGCCCGCCGAGCACCATGGCGACGGTGACGGGAACTGCGAGAACCGCGGTGACCTTCCACCGCAGGCCCCAGCCCTCGATATCCCAGAACTTTGCCCGGGGCGGCGAATCGTCGCTCATCCCACGCTTCCTTTCCAACCACTCATAGCTTGTCGCTCTGTGCTCGTGACCGCGTCTGCGGCGGGACAGTCGTACCGGTCCGGACGACACGCGTCGACAGAGGAAAGTGATCGATCAGTTGCGCTGTGCGCAGCGCTGCCCGACGCACCGATTTCCGAATGTAACGAGTTCATCACATCCCCATGGGGAACGTTCTTACCACAGAAATTCCCCGATCCTTACTTCCAAGTAACATGCGCACCACCGATCCCAGACGTTGCCGTCGCGGGGGGATCAGCGGACCAGGCTACACAGAATCGCGGTTCACAGTCGAGGACGGATTTCCGCGTCACCCGGTCACGCAACCGGCCCAGACGGGTGCAGCCACCGGGGTCTTCCGACCACCGGTGGCTGCATGACATCCGTAATCTCTTGTGCCGGATACCTAGACGTCGAGGAAGCGGACGTCCTTGGCGTTACGGGTGATGAAGCTTCGCCGGGCCTCGACGTCCTCACCCATGAGAACGCTGAACAGCTCGTCGGCTGCGGCTGCGTCGTCGAGCGTCACCAGACGCAGGACGCGCACCGTCGGATCCATCGTGGTCTCCCACAGTTCCTTGGCGTTCATCTCGCCGAGACCTTTGTAACGCTGGATGCCGTCGTCCTTGTTGATCTTCTTGCCGGACTCGAGGCCGGCCTTGACCAGGACGTCGCGCTCGCGGTCGGAGTACGCGAACTCCGGCTCGCTGCGCTGCCACTTCAACTTGTACAGCGGGGGCTGCGCCAGGTAGACGTGGCCGTGCTCGACGAGGGGCCGCATGAAGCGGAACAGCAGCGTGAGCAGCAGCGTTGCAATGTGCTGGCCGTCGACGTCGGCGTCGGCCATCAGCACGATCTTGTGGTACCGCAGCTTCGCGATGTCGAATTCGTCGTGGATGCCCGTGCCGAACGCGGTGATGATCGACTGGACTTCCGTGTTCTTCAGCACACGGTCGATGCGTGCCTTCTCGACGTTGATGATCTTTCCGCGCAGCGGCAGGATCGCCTGGTACATCGAGTCGCGGCCCGACTTGGCCGAGCCGCCTGCGGAGTCGCCCTCCACGATGTAGATCTCGGACTTGCTCGGATCGTTGGACCGGCAGTCGGCGAGCTTGCCCGGCAGGCCGCCGAGGTCGGTGGCGCTCTTGCGGCGCACCAGTTCGCGGGCCTTGCGGGCGGCGACGCGGGCCTGCGCCGACGACACCGCCTTGTTCACGATGGTCTTCGCGTCGGCCGGGTTCGCTTCGAACCAGTGCGACAGGTGCTCGTTGCTCGCCTTCTGGACGAATGACCGGACCTCGGTGTTACCGAGCTTCGTCTTCGTCTGACCCTCGAACTGCGGTTCACCAACCTTCACGGAGATGATCGCCGCGAGACCCTCACGAATGTCGTCACCCGTGAGCTTCGGGTCCTTCTCCTTGAGGAGCTTCTTGTCGAGCGCGTACTTGTTGACCGTCGCCGTCAGAGCGGAACGGAAGCCCTCTTCGTGGGTGCCGCCCTCGTGCGTGTTGATGGTGTTCGCGAACGTGTGGACCGACTCCGAGTAGCCGGAGTTCCACTGCATCGCGATCTCGAGTTCGTGGCCGGTGCCCTTCGCGGTGAATCCGACGACGGAGTTGTGGATCGGCTGCTTCGTGCGGTTGATGTGCCGCACGTAGTCCTCGAGGCCGCCCGGGTAGTGGTAGACGCGGGTCTTCACCTTGTGCACGGCAGGCGCTTGCGCCTCGGCGGACTCGTCCTCGGCGGTCTTCGGCGCGTCGGCGACCTGGCTGACGACCTCTTCGGTGACCTCGGCGTCGCTGACGCGCTCGTCGGTGAGGGTGATCGTCAGGCCCTTGTTGAGGAAGGCCATCTCCTGGAGGCGGCGCGCGACCGTCTCGAAGCTGTAGACCGTGGTCTCGAAGATGTTCGGGTCGGCCCAGAACGTGACCGTGGTGCCCGTCTCCTTGGTGGCTTCGCCCTTGACGAGTTCGCCCGGCTTCGAGTCGGTGTACGTCTGGTTCCACTGGAAGCCGTCACGCTTGATGTCGACGTCGAGCCGGGTGGACAGCGCGTTGACGACGGAGATACCGACACCGTGCAGACCGCCGGACACGGCGTAGGAGTCGGAGTCGAACTTGCCGCCGGCGTGGAGCTGGGTGAGGACGACCTCGACGGTGGGGACACCGGAGGCGTGCATCCCGACGGGGATGCCTCGACCGTCGTCGACGACCTGGACGCCACCGTCTTCGAGCAGGGTGATCTCGACCTTGGTGGCATGGCCGGCCATGGCCTCGTCGACGGAGTTGTCGACGACTTCCCAGATCAAGTGGTGGAGACCGCGTTCACCGGTGGAACCGATGTACATACCCGGTCGCTTACGAACAGCTTCGAGTCCCTCGAGGACGGTGATGGAAGAAGCGCCGTAGTCCTTGCTGGAGGTGCTTTTGTCTGACTTCTGGGCAGCCACGGGTGGGTAGCTCTCCTTCTCCGTCCAATGCCCGACGCAGGCGCCCACCGCCCTGGTCGGGCACGCGGGAGACGAGAATCGGGAATCTTGCCGCTAGTTACCTCGGCCATCTTACTGGTACGTCAGCGCCAGGAGCGGGCTATGACACCCCTGAGCGCCCCGTAGACGAATTTTCAGGGCGTCTCGGGAGTGAAAACCTAGGCAGAAGCGCTCTCGGACGGGCCGTCGGGGAGATCCACCCACCGCCGGTCCTCGACGTCCAGCACGAACTCCGCGGCGAGTTGCGCGATGTCCTCGGCGTGCGAGATCGGCGACCAGTGCCCGGCGTCGACCTCTCGACGCCGCAGGTCGGGCGCCCATTTCTCGGTGTCCTCGTAGCCGACGGGCCGCACCGCCTTGTCGTTCTTGTTCAGGATCAGCTGGACGGGGACGTCGGTGTACCGCTCGCGCGGCCTCAACAGACTCGTCCGGATGTTGGCGCGGTACAGCTTGAGACCGTTCACCATGTCGTCCGCCAGCGTCGGCGCCGGACGCACCAGCGCGGGGTCGAGGCGGTCGAAGAACCTCAGGAACGCCGGCCAGTGCCGGGAGAACCACAGCCGCAGCGGCAGCGTCGCCAGGCCCGGGATCTGGAACAGCACGGTGTAGCCGGACGCGACGGCCTGCGCGAGCGGCCCGCCGAAGCTGCGGTCCGCGATGCGACGGCGCATCCACTTGCCGAGGTGATCGAGGTTGGGCCCGGAGACCGAGGTGAACGAGGCGATCCGTGCGCGGGCTCCCGGTTCGCAGACCGCCTCCCACGCCTCCACCGATCCCCAGTCGTGGGCCAGCACGTGCACGGGCCGGCCCGGGCTGACGGCGTCGATCACCGCGAACAGGTCGCCGGCCAGGGCGGACAGTCGGTAGTCCTCGACCCGGGTGGGCACGGTGCTCCGGCCTGCGCCGCGGCTGTCGTAGCTGACCACCCGGAACCGTTCCGTCAGGAACGGCACCACCCGGTGCCACAGGTCGTGGGTGTCGGGCCAGCCGTGCACCAGCACGATCGTCTCGCCGTCGGGGTTGCCCTCCTCGAACACGGCGAGTTCGACGGAACCGTTGGTGATCCGCCGGGCGGTACCGGATGTGGATGGAGTCATGGTGGGGTCCTCTGGTCGTGCGGGTTCGGGTACGGGTACGGGTACGACGGTGGGAACTACAGATCGAGGACGAGACGGCCGCTGTCGGCGCGGGACACGCAGATCAGCATCTCGTTCTCCTGCTCGGCGTCGGTGAGCCGCGTCTCGCGGTGATCCGGGGTTCCGGACAGCACCTTCACCCGGCAGGTGCCGCAGAATCCCTGCTGGCACGAGTACCCCACTCCGGGCATCGTCTTCTTGATCACCGTCAGTGCGGATTCGTCGGCGGGGACGGTGAGCACCTCACCGGTGCTGAGAAGCTGCACTTCGAATTCGGTGCCGTCGAGCACCGGCGGTGCCCCGAAGCGTTCGAAATGCAATGCGGTGGCGGGGCTTCCGGGGAACGCGCGGCGTACCGACTCCAGCATCGGTGTCGGTCCGCAGCAGTAGACGGCGCCGCCCGGCGCGGCACGCTCCAGCAACTCCCCGGCGGTCGGCAGACCGAACTCGTCGTCGGGTCGGATGAAAACCCGTGACCGATCGAATGTTTCGATCTCGTCGAGGAAAGGCATCGACTCCCGCGACCGGCCGGAGTACACGAACTGCCAGTCCATTCCGAGGTCGCGCGCCGCCCGGACCATCGCCAGGATCGGCGTGATACCGATTCCGCCGGCGACGAAGAGCGCACTCCCCTCGCCGACGAAGGGAAACCCGTTGCGGGGCCCGCGCACCGTCACCGGGGTGCCCGGTTCGAGCGCGTGCATCTCGAGGGATCCCCCACCGCCCTCGGGGATCCGGCGGACGGCAACACTGTAGCCCGTGCGGTCGGACGGGTCCCCGCACAGCGAGTACTGACGTCGCAGCCCGGACGGCAGGTGGAAGTCGAGGTGCGAACCCGGCTGCCACGCAGGCAGTTCCGCACCGTCCTCGGCTTCGAACCGCAACTGGACGACGTTCTCGTCCCGTGCGACGACGTCGCGTTGGGAGACAACCAGTTTCATCGCCACGTCCGGGTTGTGACCGGCGACGCCCGGGTTGTATTCGTATGCGGTGAGAACGCGGAGGTACTTGGCGGCCACGGCCTCGGTGATCCGCATGGCGCGGTCGGGGCGCGGTCGCCCCTTGATGTCCGGGGGAGCGTCGTAGCGGGGCAGGCCCTGCCCGGTGAGCACCTCCCGCACCTGCGACAGCTTCATCGTTCGGCCGCCTGAGCCGCGGGCGAGGAGGCCAGGTACTTCACGGCCTGCGCCGTCGAACCCTCGTTGCTCGGGTGGTACGAACGCGTGAAGTACGTCGACATCCGCTTGCCGAGTTCCCGGGCCGTCGGGAGGGTGCCGCGCTTGCCTGCCGCGAAGAAATCGGTCAGGTGCGGCTTACGCCGGTGCGCCGACCACTGGGCGAGCTCCGGATCGTTGCGCATGAGGAAACGGGTGCCGCGCACCCACAGCCACACGATCACCGGGGTGACGATCACCTGGGTGCGGATCCGCCGGGACTCACGCTTGTCGAAGTACCGCATGACGTCGTATGCGACGGAGCGGTGCTCCACCTCCTCGGCGCCGTGCCAGCGCAGCAGATCGAGCATCGTCGGATGCATGCCGGAGCGGTCGAGTCCCTCGGCGTTGAGCACCCAGTCGCCGAGGAACGCGGTGATGTGCTCGATCGCGGCGATGACCGCCAGCCGCTCGATCAGGTAGTTCTTCTCGCGCAGACCGGTGAGCGGTCGCGGGCCGAGGATCTTGGAGAACGTCCATTCCATCTGCTCGGTGAAGGGTGTCGGGTCGAGACCCTTCTCCTTCAGGTGCACCAGGACGCCGGTGTGGGCGTTGGCGTGCATCGCCTCCTGGCCGATGAACCCGACGACGTCGTCGCGGAGCTGCTCGTCCTCGATCAGCGGCAGTGCCTCTTTGAACGTCTCGACGAACCACTCCTCGCCCGCGGGCAGGAGGAGGTGCAGGACGTTGAGGACGTGCGTGCTGAACGGGTCGCCCGGGATCCAGTGCATGGGGAGGTTCGACCAGTCGAACTCCACGTTCCTGGCCTGCAACAGGATGTGGTCCGGTTCGGGGATCGCGTTCCGGGGTGCAGTCGGGGCGGACATCTCGTTACTCCTTCGTGCCGGCGGCTGCGCCACGACGGAGGCCTGTGGCACAGTTCACTCGAAAACCTGGAGTAACTGTAACACCGGGTAATAGACAAAACCAGGAACCGAACGTCCGCTCCGGCCTATCCGTACGTGTCCCGGGGCCCACGCCCCCGGATGTGCCGTTCCCCTTTTCGCCAGCTCGGAGCGGTCGGACCGGTGATCCGCAACGACTTCACGACGCCGTCGCCGACGGCCGCGGCGATCTTCGCGAGAATCTGCGACTGCATCATCCGAAGCTGCGTCGCCCAGGCCGTCGACTCCGCGGAGACGCTCAGGATCCCGTCCCGCAGCCCCGTCGGTTCGGCGTGCGCGGCGATGTCCTCACCGACCACCTGCACCCACCGACCGAGGACCGTCCCCTCGGACACCTTGGGCGACCAGCCGCGCTGTTTCGCGATCGCGTTGGTCAGTGCACCGAACGGCTGCGGATCGCGGTCGTCCGGTCCCGGACCCGACCATCCGCGTCGACGCCGGGCGCGCAGGGCCCGGACACCGGTTCCGGATCGGCGGCCCTGACCGACGGATTTTCCGCTCGCCTTCGCCGCGGCACGCGCCTCTTCGAGGGCGCGGCGGGCGAGGTCGATTCCCTTCACCTCCGGTTCGGGGGCCGCAGCCGGTGCGGTGGGTTCGAGATCATCCGTCACTGCGGTCCTCCGGCTCTTCCACGATGTGCGATATCCGTCCTCGGTCGGTGTCGCGGGCCTCCACACCGAATCGGACGGCGTCGAGTTCCTCCGGAACATCTTCCGGCACGGCGGCTGTGATCAGCACCTGTTCCGCGTCCAACGCGACCTTGGCGAGTGCGCGCCGTCGACGACGGTCGAGTTCGGCGAACACGTCGTCGAGCATGAGGACGGGATCGCTGCCGTCCGAGCGCAGCAGGGCGAATCCCGCCAGCCGCAACGAGAGCGCGAACGACCACGACTCACCGTGACTCGCGAATCCCTTCGCCGGGGTGTCGCCGAGGTGCAGTTCGAGATCGTCACGATGCGGTCCGACGAGACACACACCGCGCTCGATTTCCTTGGAGCGCATCACGGACAGCTCCTGAAGGAATCGCTCCTCGAGAAACGCGATGTCACCCGCCTCGGGCACTCGAGCCGGTTCGGTGAACTCCGGTGGCAGCGAGGAGCCCAGACTCGAGCGGTAGCGGATGCTCGCGGGCCTCGATTCCGGCGCCAGCGATTGGTACGACTCGGCCAGGTGGGGAGCGAGATCGTGGACGAGGTGGAGCCGCCCGGCGAGCAGCTCTGCGCCGTGTGCGGCGAGATGACCGTCCCAGACCTCCAGCGTGGCAAGGGCACTCGCGCCGTCTTCGCTCGGCCGGCCGCTGCCGCGGGACACCCGTCGCAACGCGCCGCCCGCGGTCTTGAGCAGCGCCGACCGCTGCCGCAGCACCCGGTCGTAATCGGCGCGCACCGCCGCCATCCGCGGAATACGGGCCGTGAGGAGTTCGTCGAGGTAGCGTCGCCGATCCCCCGGGTCACCGCGGACCAGCAACAGATCCTCCGGCGCGAACAGCACCGTCTGCAGAATCCCGAGAATCTCTCGCGGCCGCCGGGTGGGTGACTGGTTGATTCGTGCCCGGTTGGACCTGCCCTCGTTCAACTCGAGATCGACGGTCAGTTCCCGGCCGGCGTTGACGACGGTCGCCCCGGCGAACGCCTGACCGGTACCCGTCCGGATCAGCGGGGCGTCCGAGCTGACCCGATGAGACGACAGGGTCGACAGGTAGCCGAGCGCCTCGAGCACGTTCGTCTTGCCGTGACCGTTGGGTCCGACGAAGACGGTGCAGCCCGGACGCAGGGTGAGACCGAGAGCGTCCCAGGAACGGAAGTCTCTGAGCGAGAGTGCGCGAACGAACACCTACGTTCCAGAACCGGCTTCTGCCTCGCCTGCCGCGTTCTTCACGGCGTGACCACCGAACTGGTTGCGCAGCGCCGAGACGGCCTTCATCGCGGGGGAATCGTCCTGACGGGACGCGAACCGCGCGAACAACGCGGCCGAGATCACCGGTGCGGGCACGGCATGGTCGATCGCCTCGAGTACGGTCCAACGACCCTCACCGGAATCTTCTGTGTAACCGGAGATCTCGGCGAAATCGGGATCCTCACCCAATGCCTTGACGAGCAGCTCCAGCAGCCACGACCGGACCACTGTGCCCTTGGTCCACGCGCGCAGCACACCGTGGACGTCCGTGACGAGGTCTTCCGCCTCGAGCAGCTCGTAGCCCTCGGCGTACGCCTGCATCAGCCCGTATTCGATGCCGTTGTGGATCATCTTCGCGTAGTGGCCTGCACCGACCGGGCCGGCGTGGACGAAGCCGTCCGCGCGCTCACCCTCGGGGCGCAGAGCGTCGAAGATGGGCAGCGCCCGCTCGACGTCCGCCTCCGATCCGCCGACCATCAGGCCGTAGCCGTTCTCGAGTCCCCAGACCCCGCCGGACACACCGCAGTCGAGGTAGCCGATGCCGCGGGAACCCAGCAGCTCACCGTGGACTTTGTCGTCGGTGTATCTCGAGTTGCCGCCGTCGATCACCAGGTCGCCGGTCTCGAGCACCGACGACAGCTCGGTCACCGTGTCCTGGGTGATCTTTCCCGCCGGAACCATCACCCACACGACTCGGGGAGACTCGAGTCGTGTCGCGAGTTCCGCGAGCGACGCCACATCCGTGACCTCGGGGCGGGGGTCGTAACCGACCACCTCGTGCCCGTGCGCGCGCAACCGCTCGCGCATGTTGAATCCCATCTTTCCGAGCCCGACCAACCCGATCTGCATCGTGATCTCCGTCCACTCGTGAGATTTCGTTCGGCAGTGCTGGTTTCGCTTCCGCGAAACCGTCAGCCCGGGAGACGCACCGGCATCAGCAGGTACGTGTACGCGCTCTCCGGCGCCGCGAAGTTGCCGGAATCGTCGGGCTCGATCTCGTCCTCGGTGGCCGGGCGCAGCACGGCGGGGCGGCTGGGGGTCGTGAAACCGAACAGCACCTGCTCGCTGTGCAGCGAGGACAGTCCGTCGATCAGGTAGCCGGGGTTGAAGGCGATCGTGAGCGGCTCACCCTGGAAGACCGCGTTCAAGCCTTCCTCTGCGCGACCCGCATCGTCGCCACCCGCGGAGAGGAGAAGTCCCTCGGTGGAGAACTGCAGTCGGACCTGCGCGCCGCGCTCGGCGACGAGGGCAACACGCTTGATCGCCTCGACGAGCGGAGCGATTTCGACGGTGGCCAGTGCCGTGTGCTCGGACGGCAGCAGCTGCCGGAACTTCGGGAACTCGGCGTCCAGCAACCGGGTGGTGGTGCGGCGGCCGTCGTTGACGATGCCGAGGAGCCCGTCGTTGCCGACCGCGGAACCCGAACCGAGCGCCAGCTCGACCGGCGAAGTGGCATCTCCTGCAAGCGTTTTCGCCGATTCGGAGAGCGTCTTTGCGGGGATGAGGACGGCCGCGGTGGTGTCGGGGTTCGCCGGCGACCACTCGAGTTCACGGACTGCGAGACGGAACCGGTCGGTGGCGGCGAGCACGATCGCGTTGCGTTCGATCTCGACGCGGATGCCGGTCAGCATCGGCAGGGTGTCGTCCTTGCCCGCCGCGACAGCCACCTGACTGATCGCTTCGGAGAACACGTCGGCGGGAATCGAGCCGGTCTGCTGCGGAAGCTGCGGAAGCTGCGGATAGTCCTCGACCGGCATGGTGGGCAGGGAGAACTTGGCGCTTCCGCACGTGATCAGCACGCGGGTGCCTTCGAGGGTCACGTCGACCGGCTTGTTGGGAAGCGACTTCGTGATGTCGGCGAGAAGCTTGCCGGAGACGAGGACCTGACCGGCGCTTCCGACCTCGGCTGCGACCCTGACCTGGGCCGATACCTCGTAGTCGAATCCGGAAACCGTCAACCCTTGCTCGGTCGCGTCCAGGAGAACACCGCCGAGAACGGGGACAGGAGGCCGCGACGGCAGACTGCGAGCGACCCATGCCACTGAATCAGCGAATTCTTCCCGGGAGACACGAAACTTCAGGCTTCCAAGCTCCATCGCCGGGTTGTTCCTCTCGGTAGGCACGGTTGTTCGCCACGGTCGGGCCGTGACCACAGCACTGCAGTCTTTCACAGAGCGGCGATGCATAACCGTATGCCCTCGAGGACGAAGTTGAAAGCGGAACCGTCGCGTCCTCGAGTCGCCGACCGAGGCCTGTGAACCGACGCTGTCCCCAACCCTGTTTTCAAAGAGGTTTTTATAAGAATTAATGAGAAGTACTATTAGGTCCTGTGGAATCTGTGGACGAAGGCGTGTAGCCGCTGGTCCGTCCGCGTCGTCGTGTGGGGAATTCTCGAGGACAAACTCGAGGACCAATCCGGCACCCATGTGGACTACTCGAGGTTGTTCAAAGTTCTGCACGTTCTGTCCACAGAGATTCCACCTCATCCCCACACTTATCCACAGGTGTGCATGCTTTATCCCAGGTCCCGGCGTCGGCGTGTTGCGTCGGCGTGTCGCGTCGGCGGGGGTTCGCGCAAGCCTCGAGTAGACCCTCGAGCGGTACCTCGAGGACCCGCTCGAGCCAACCCTCGAGGACCGGCTCGAGGAGCCCCTCGAGTTACCCGCGAGACTGCGGTTCCCCCGAAACGACCTGTGCCCCCGGTAGGCGAGCTACCAGGGGCACAGGGGAGGCAGGTGTCGGTGACTACCTCTTGGAGCGCTGCTTGATCCGGGCGGTCAGCTCCTGGACCTGGTCGTAGACCTTCCGCCGCTCCGTCATCTCCTTGCGAATCTTCTTGTCCGCGTACATGACGGTGGTGTGGTCGCGGCCGAAAGTCTGCCCGATCTTCGGCAGGGACAGATCGGTGAGCTCGCGGCACAGGTACATGGAGATCTGGCGGGCGGACGCCAGCGGACGTGCCTTACCGGGGCCACAGAGGTCGTCGATGGACATGTTGAAGTACTCCGCGGTGACCGCCATGATCGTCGCCGCATTGATCTCGAGACTCGACGAGTCCGGCATCAGGTCGCGCAGCACCACCTCGGCGAGCGTGAGGTCCAGGGGTTGCCTGTTCAGGGACGCAAACGCCGTCACACGAATGAGGGCACCCTCGAGTTCCCGGATGTTGCGTTCGATCCGGGAGGCGATCAACTCGAGGACGTCGTCGGGCACCTCGAGCCGGTCCATCCGGGCCTTCTTGCTGAGGATCGCGATGCGGGTCTCGAGTTCGGGTGGCTGAACGTCGGTGATCAGGCCCCATTCGAACCTGGTACGCAGTCGTTCCTCGAGTGTCGCCAGCTGCTTCGGCGGCCGGTCGGACGAGACGACGATCTGCTTGTTCGCGTTGTGCAGGGTGTTGAAGGTGTGGAAGAACTCCTCCTGGATACCTTCCTTGCCCTCGATGAACTGGATGTCGTCGACCAGCAGCACGTCGGTCTCGCGGTAGCGGCGCTTGAACGCCACCTTGCGGTCGTCGCGGAGGCTGTTGATGAAGTCGTTGGTGAATTCCTCGGTGGAGACGTACTTCACCCGCATCCCCGGGAACAGCCGCTGGGCGTAGTGGCCGGCGGCGTGCAGGAGGTGCGTCTTGCCGAGGCCGGACGCTCCCCACACGAACAACGGGTTGTACGCGCGTGCCGGCGCCTCGGCGATGGCGACCGCCGCGGCGTGGGCGAATCGGTTGGACGAGCCGATCACGAACGTGTCGAATGTGTACTTCGCGTTGAGGCTGTTCCCCCCGGTCGCCGACGGTGCCGGGCCGGACGGGGGCTTCGTGAAGTACGACGGCCAGGATTCGTGGACGCTGGCGAGGGCCTCGCGGTCGTCGTCGACTTCCTCGAAGTCCGTCGTGTCGGAGTAGGGCTGATCCTCTCCGGAACCGAACCGGCGCCTGCGGAACGACCCGGAACTGGTGACGGAGGGCTCGAGGTGGCGAGGCGTGTGGAGAGGTTCCGGTTCGGGCCGGTGGTCCCGGCTCGGCGGATCGGATTCGGGCTCGTCGTCGACCGGGGCCGCGATACGCACACCGAGGCCTTCGACCTGCTCACCGAGATGCCGGCCGAGGGCGTGGAGGATCGGTTCACGGAGATCCCGTTCGATCGCCTCCTGCGCGAAGGGCGACGGAACGGACAGGAGCGCGAAGCCCTGTGCGAGCGTCAGCGGTTTGACGAGCGCCAACCACGCCTTCTGTCCCCTCGTCAGCGGCGGCAGATCGCCGCCGGGCGAATCGGATGTGAGGTCTGCGACGACGTCGATCCAGATCCGTGCGAGCGCATTCGGATCGTCGTTCACGTGGTTCCTCCCCAGTGTGTTCGCGGACTCGGCGCCAGCGGTGCCGAGTCGAGTGTCGGTGCCGTCGTCGAGGTGGAATCGGTAACTTCCCCGACCTGAGGATGGACCCCGTACGGACCTACGAATATGCCATCTGAACTGTGTTTCCACACAATTATCCACAGATGTGGACAAAGTGCAGACGCCCCCTGTCGAGACGCCGTTGCATGGAGAGGAGTCCAGATCCAGCGCGCTGACCTGCGCTTATGCATGCGAAACCTGGATGGGCGGGTTCACGGACCCGGGAAGTGAAGGGTGTCAACAACCCTCGTGGCGATCCGAAGCGGCACACCATCTGTGCCCTGTGGATGAATTGTGGTGAATATGCAGATGAGAACGGTGAAGTCGAGAGCCGGGCACTCGATCAGGGTTCATCGGCGAGACCATGCATAGACGCTAGCAACAGTGTCGGCAACCTCACAGCGGTTTGGCACATTGGAAGTTGGGGTGCAAGCATTTGTCGATCCTCGGCGTGTCGGTCAACCGATTCGCGGGGGAATCGCAGGTGAGCGAGTTTGACCTGACCGTGAGTGGTAAGTACTCTCGAACAGTCACCCTGTGGTGAGGTGGCGGTTTCGTGCTGGCTCGAGTCCAGTTTCGAGGTCGTTCCATCCCCACCCTGTGGATGAACACCTGAGTTTTCGCCAATGTTAGATCCATGACGCCGGGAGGCGTCGATGAACTTCGAGGAGTGTTGACCGTGGCCAAGGGCAAGCGGACGTTCCAGCCGAACAACCGACGCCGCGCGCGCGTTCACGGCTTCCGTCTTCGTATGCGGACCCGTGCGGGTCGTGCAATCGTTTCGGCGCGTCGCCGTAAGGGCCGCGAATCTCTCACCGCCTGATCCCGACACTGGGTTCGGGAGCTCGGGGTGTTGCCTGAGCCGCACCGATTGCGTCGTCATTCAGATTTTTCGTTGACTGTGCGACGTGGTCGTCGGATGGGAAGACGCGACCTGGTTGTGCACGCATTCGACCGTGCGCAGGCAGATGAGCTGGTGAGTAGCGGCGGTCCGCGATTCGGACTGGTTGTGAGTAAGGCTGTCGGGCCGGCGGTGATTCGACATCGAGTCGCACGCCGGCTTCGTCATATCTGCATCGACCTCGTGGACGTGGTTCCACGGGGAACCGATGTGGTGATTCGGGCTCTTCCGGGAGCTGCGACTGCAAGTAGCCGGGACCTGGAGAAGCAACTTCGTGCAGGTCTCCTTCGATTGGACCTTCTTGCGCCCGTGAGTACCTCCGCATGAAAAGCGCACTCCACGAGTCGCGCGCCGACACGGCCGAGGCCACCTCCTCGGCCTCTTCCGCGTGGAAGTCGGTCCGTGCGTTACCGGCGCGCACTCTCATTTTCTTCATCGAGCTCTACCGGACGTATGTGTCGCCCCTGAGGATGCCGACCTGCCGGTTCATGCCGACCTGTAGCGAGTATGCGGTGGAATCCCTGCGTACCCACGGGGCGATCAAAGGCCTTTTTTTGACGGTGGTTCGGTTGGCGAAGTGTGCCCCCTGGCACCCTGGTGGGTGGGACCCGGTCCCTGCCCGTCGCGACCGTCATGCGGGTGGCCGTCGTTGCTGTCCGGCGAACGTGGACGAACAGAGGAGTACATAGAGCCGTGCTCGACTTCATTTACTATCCGGTGTCCGGGATCCTGTGGGTCTGGCACAAGATATTCGGTGCCATTCCCTTCCTCGGGCCGGACAGCGGTGTCACCTGGGCACTCTCCGTGGTGTTCCTCGTGTTCACGCTGCGTGCCGTGCTGTACAAGCCGTTCGTGAAGCAGGTTCGCACGACGCGCCAGATGCAGGAACTTCAGCCGCAGATCAAGGCTCTGCAGAAGAAGTACTCCGGCGACCGCCAGCGTCAGGCCGTCGAGATGCAGAAGCTCCAGAAGGAGCACGGGTTCAACCCCATCATGGGCTGCCTCCCGGTTCTCGCGCAGGCTCCGGTCTTCATCGGCCTGTTTCACGTGCTTCGCTCGTTCAACCGCACCGGCACCGGATTCGGGCAGCTCGGCATGTCGGTCGAGGCGAACGCGAACACGCCGAACTACTTCTTCAGCGTCGAGGACGTGCAGTCCTTCCTGAGTGCTCGACTGTTCGGCGCTCCCATCTCGGCCTGGATCACCATGCCGAAGGAACAGCTCGACGCGTTTGCTGCCTACGGCCCGATCCCCACCGTGCTGAACATCGCCGTTGTCGCGGTTCCGCTGATGGTCATCGCCAGCATCGCGACCCACTTCAACTCGCGCGCTTCTGTGGCTCGGCAGAGCCCCGAGGCCGCCGCCAACCCGCAGTCCGCGATCATGAACAAGCTCGCGCTGTGGGTCTTCCCGCTCGGTGTGCTCGTCGGTGGTCCGTTCCTCCCCATCGCGATCCTCCTGTACTGGGTGAGTAACAACATCTGGACGTACGCGCAGCAGCACATCGTCTTCCGTCGCATCGACCAAGAAGAGGAAGAGAAGAAGCAGGCTGCCATCGCACGCCGGGCGGACAACGCTCCGAAGCCCGGTGCACGTCCCGATCTCACCAAGAAAAAGAAGAAGTCCGCGACCGCAACGGACGGTTCTTCCTCAGCGGACGAGCCGGAGATCGTCGAGGGCGTCGTCGAAGACAGCGCCTCCGATCAGGTGAGTGGTGACGGTTCGGCTGCGGGTACGTCGAAGCCGAAGCCCGGTGCCCGCCCCCAGTCCAACCGCGGAAAGTCCCCCAAGCGCAAGCGGCGCTGATTCAGAAAAGAGAACGAGCATGGCTAGTGAGCCTGACATCGCAGTGGACGGAGATGAGACAGACGTGACTGCAACGACGCAGAACCCGGACACCGAGGTGGATTCCGATTCTGACGACTACCTGATCGAGGAAGGGGAAATCGCCGGCGACTACCTGGAGCAGCTGCTCGACGTACTCGACTTCGACGGCGATATCGACCTGGACGTCGAGGGTGACCGTGCTGTTGTCAGCATCGACGGTGGAGACGATCTCACCAAGTTGGTCGGGCGCAAGGGTGAGGTGCTGGACGCACTCCAGGAACTGACTCGCCTCGCCGTGCAGCAGGCGACGGGCGAACGTAGTCGCCTGATGCTCGACATCGCCGGATGGCGTGCCGGCCGCCGCGCCGAACTGACCGAGCTGGGTTCCTCGGCTGCCCGCCGCGTACTCGAGAGCGGTGAACGCGAGGAGCTCGCTCCGATGACGCCGTTCGAGCGCAAGATCGTTCACGACGCGGTCGCGAAGGTCGATGGCGTGTCGAGCGAGAGCGAAGGCGCCGAGCCTTCACGTCGCGTGGTCGTCATCAAGGACTGATCCACAGAGCATCACCAAGGCGGGGCTCCCGGATCCATCTCCGGGAGCCCCGCCTTTTCACTGTCCGTATGTCGCGATCCGTCACTTTGGCTTAGTTTCGTTTCACGTGAAACACGCACCCCTCCCCTCCCCCACCGAGAGGTCGGGTGTTCGCGGCGAGATTTCGTGCGCCACCGTCGCGTGACTGCGCTGTCTCAGGACTTCGTGGACAGTGCGGGCGGGTAACTTCGCCACCGGTCCGCCGACCGTCGCCCCCGATCGTGCCGTCTACCTTCGCCTTGTTCACCTTCCGGATGAGGGTTTCCAGGATGGACCAGGCCACCCGCAGCTCGGTCTCGATCGCGGCGTGCGCGCGAGCGCTTCGACGAGATGACTCTTCCCCGTCTCGGACGTCCCGGAGGCGGCCGAGTCCACCCGGCGATGCGCCCCATCGATCAGCGGCGGGAAGCGGAAATCGCTGACGATATCCCCCGCAAGTAGGTGGGGTCGCCGGCATCGTCTGGAACTCTTTCAACAACCTCGGCGGCCCAGGCCGAGTGGACGCGAGCCCGGGTCTATGGACGGGGGTCAAGATTGGGATGCCGTACCTCGCTCAGTTTTGAGGGGGCCGCCCGCACGTGAATCCGTCGGGGCGCTGTGGGCGAAGCGATCGGCTTACTCTCCTGCCGCCGACGACTGCTGGGATCGTGGAGAAGGGTGCGGGGTCCATCGAAGCTCTTCTCCGCTCATCCGGCGATGGTGAGCGGAACGATCCGCAAGTGTCCGCGATGTCTCGAGACATACCACTCACGCGTCAGTGGTTCGGTGCGATGAGTTTCGATGCTTCTCGAAGTCCACATCATTGAAGCGACCGAAGCGGTGCCGTCGACTGGATGGAGTGAATGATGAGCGAGGACGAACGACAGATCCGGGATCTGATCGACCGTTGGGCTGAGGCTGTGCACAGTGGCGACATGGCCGGGGTTCTCGCGGACCACTCCGACGACATCGTGATGTTCGACGTGCCACCGCCATACGAGGGCGCTCGTGGAATCGATGCGTATCGCGAGACATGGCCGCCGTTCTTCGAATGGCAGTCGCAGGGTGCCAGGTTCGAGATGCTGTCATTGGATGTGACGGCCGGCGAGGATGTTGCGTTCGCCCATGCGCTCCTCCGCTGTGGAATGGAAGCGGAGCTCGCCGACAATCCGGAGAACCGGCTCCGCCTCACAGTGGGGTTGCGAAAGGAAGACGGTCGTTGGCTCGTCGCTCACGAGCACCACTCCTTCCCGGACACCACGGTCTGACCCATCGCGTATGTGGAGTCCACGGGCCGTCCATTTCGGACGTTTTCGAAGGAATTTAGGTTGTAGTTTCACCCACCCAACCACACCCGGGAGTTTCGTCACTGTGATGATTGAAAACTGGGGCTTCGTCGGAGTGAAGCTGCCGAGAGCTAGCGTCGAGTAGGCGTGGATGGCTTCGCCTTAGTTGGGAGGTCGGCCATTCGCTGGACCCTTGCGTCTGCCGAGTTGGGACGGCGGCCGGGTAATGCACGGACGGGGTCGGTTCTGTTCCACGTGAAACACAGGACAGTTGTTCCACGTGAAACCGCCCGCGCCGAATGCGATCAGACGGACCAACGTCCCGGGCGTGCACCGGCGCAGAACAATCTCGGGCCGGGACACGGCCGGCCCCAGATAGACCCCTTGCGATCCGTCGCCTGTTCCACGTGAAACATGCGCGCGTCGATCGCCCCGCTGTTGATCCGCAGAACCAGATGACGCGATGTGCGCGAGATCCATCGCAGAGAGGGTTCACCGGCGAGGCGACGGCGGGACCGCCGAGTCGAACGGGTGCTTCACCGCCAGTGCACACCCAACCCCTCCCCTCCCCCACCGGAAGGGGGTGCGGCTCGACACTGTTCCGGCGTTGCGCGTTCGAGTTAAGGGACATAGTCGTGACGGAGGGCGGATAATAAAGAAGCTGTGTTTGTTGATTTCGCGTTATTCGCGGGAGGATGTTTCACGTGGAACCGAATGGTGGAGAGCCGGCCGAATGGGACGAACAAGCGGCGGCACGCCAGGTGTTCGGTGAACGATTCGATATCGCGGAGCGCTACTACAAGTCGCTGGCGACCGACGGTGTCGAGCGGGGGTTGATCGGGCCCCGGGAGGTTCCGCGACTCTGGGAACGCCATCTCCTCAACTGTGCCGTCGTCGGTGAACTGATCGCCGAGGGTGAGTCGGTCGTCGATGTCGGCAGTGGTGCCGGGTTGCCCGGTATCCCACTCGCGATCGCCCGACCCGATCTCCGGATCACGTTGGTGGAGCCGCTGCTGCGACGGTCGGTGTACCTCGCCGAGTTCGTCGAGTCGAACGGTCTGGACGTGCTGGTGGTCCGGGGCCGGGCCGAGGAGTCGGGTGTGGTGAAGGAAGCCGGCGGCGCAGACGTCGTGACGTCCCGCGCGGTGGCGCCGTTGGAGAAGTTGGCCAAGTGGTCGCTGCCGCTTATCCACGAGCATGGGAGAATGCTCGCATTGAAAGGTTCGAGCGCCGCCGAAGAGATTTCCCGTGATCGCGCTTCCCTGACTCGGTTGGGTGCTGGCAAGCTGGATATCGTGGAATGCGGAGTGGGCCTGCTTCCTGTCCCCACCGTTGTCGTTCGGGCAGAACGTGTACCGAAACGCCGTCAGCGTCGATGACGATGTCCACGGTGACTAGGGAGTGAATATGTCGAGTAACGAGCGATTCCCAATTGAAGGAGTAGTCAATGTCGGGTGGGCCTGAATCCGCCGTTTCACGTGAAACAGTTTCACGTGAAACCGACCATCAATCCGACCAGGCGACGAGCTCCGGGAACGGAGACGACGGATTCACGGCCCCCTACAACGGAATCTCCGTCGAGGAGACTCCGATCGGTGCCGCCGCGCACCGCGCGAGTCAGGTGCTGCACCCCCACTCGGTGAGTCTGCCGAAGCCGCCCGAACGGCGGATCCTCACGATCGCCAATCAGAAGGGCGGCGTCGGCAAGACGACGAGTGCGGTCAACCTCGCCTCCGCCCTCGCGGTTCAGGGACTCACCGTTCTGGTCATCGACCTCGACCCGCAGGGCAACGCCAGCACGGCGTTGGGCGTCGCCCACCACTCCGGTGTGCCGTCCAGCTATGAGCTTCTCCTCGGTGAGGTGACGGCTGCGGAGGCGATCCAGAAGAGTCCGCACAACGACCGGCTGTTCTGCATTCCGGCCACGATCGACCTCGCCGGCGCCGAGATCGAATTGGTCTCCATGGTCGCCCGCGAGGGACGGCTCAAGGGCGCGCTCTCGGAGAAGGCTCTCGGCGAGGTGGATGCCGACTTCATCCTGATCGACTGCCCGCCCTCGCTCGGACTGCTCACGGTGAACGCGATGGTCGCGGCCAAGGAAGTTCTGATCCCGATCCAGTGCGAGTACTACGCCCTCGAGGGTGTGGGACAGCTGCTGCGGAATATCGAACTGGTGCAGGCACATCTCAACCCGGATCTCCACGTGTCGACGGTCCTTCTCACGATGTACGACGGGCGCACCAAGTTGGCCGACCAGGTGGCCGAAGAGGTCCGCACCCACTTCGGTGACGCCGTCCTCCGTGCCGTCATTCCCCGCAGCGTGAAGGTGTCCGAAGCGCCCGGGTACGGCATGACCGTGCTCGATTACGACCCCGGCTCGCGGGGTGCCATGAGTTACCTCGACGCGGGACGTGAACTCGCAGCACGCACCGCACACATCACGAAGCAGGAGCAGCGATGAGTCAGACGCGTAAGGGTGGACTTGGCCGTGGACTGGCCGCGCTCATTCCTACGGGACCGACCACGACGGGACCGGGGCTGGGCAACGCCGCCGCGGACGTCGTGATCGGCACGGACCGACGCACCGTACTGACCGCTCCCGCGCCGAACTCGTCGGACTCTGCGACGGACGAGAAGACCGCTCCCGCGTCCACGGGAAACAATGGAGGGAGCAACGGCGCCGACGGCGAATCCGGGAACGGTGCTCAACCCCTCCCCTCCCCCACCGGGGCGGTGTACCGGGAGATCGCCCCCGACCTGATCGAGCGGAACCCCAAGCAGCCGCGTCAGGTGTTCGACGACGACGCTCTCGCCGAACTCGTCCACTCGATCCGTGAGTTCGGGTTGATGCAGCCGATCGTGGTGCGTCCGCTCGACGACGGCAAGTTCCAGCTCGTCATGGGCGAGCGTCGGTGGCGTGCCAGCCAGGAAGCCGAGCTGGAGACGATCCCGGCGATCGTTCGCGAGACCGGCGACGACGCCATGCTTCGCGACGCGCTCCTGGAGAACATCCACCGCGTGCAGCTGAACCCGCTCGAAGAGGCTGCGGCGTACCAGCAGTTGCTCGAAGAGTTCGAGGTGACCCACGAGGAACTGGCGGCGAAGATCGGTCGCTCGCGTCCCGTGGTGACGAACATGATCCGACTGTTGAAATTGCCGATTCCCGTGCAACGCCGCGTCGCGGCGGGTGTGCTGTCGGCCGGGCACGCTCGCGCCCTGTTGTCGCTCGAGGCCGGAGCCGACGCGCAGGAGGTGATGGCGGCACGCATCGTCGCGGAGGGCATGTCTGTTCGCGCGACGGAGGAGGCGGTGACGCTCGCCAACCGCAGCGACGACCAGGCGGCGCAGCCCGCCCAGCGCCGCAAGCCGATCCAGATGCCGGGCCTGCAGGACGTCGCCGAGCGGCTGTCGGATTCGTTCGACACGAGGGTCACGGTCAGCCTCGGCAAGCGCAAGGGCAAGATTGTGGTCGAGTTCGGTTCGGTGGACGATCTTCAGAGGATCGTTGGGATGATGGAGGCACAGAAGGCCGATTCATGAGCGCCTGAGAGAGGTAGAAGTACCCGCGGGTGATCCGTCACTGTGACAGTGGCCGCTGACGGACCGACTCCAGCAGAACTATCGGGGGCGAAAAACGTTGAATACCAGAGGATGTCGAATGATCTGCGGTAGTGACATATGGAGGCTGAGCTAGCCAGTGTCGACTCACGTCACATCGCTCACTCTCGACGGCTTGGACAAGCTCTCCGCCCACGCTCGTCGCTGTGTCTTCTGGGAAATGGATCCCGCGGCGATCCACAGTTCGCGCGGATTCTGCGATCAGGAGTTCGAGAAGGAAGCCTGGCTCTCCATGGTCATGCTCGAATGGGGATCGTGCGGACAGGTGGCCGTCATGGACGGCAAGCCGGTCGGCAGCGCCCTCTACGCTCCCCCGCGGACCGTGCCGCGCGCGCAGCTTCTCCCGACCGCTCCGGTCGGTGCCGACGCCGTCCTCCTCACCAGCCTTCGGCTCGAGCCGGCCGGTGAAGAACAGAATCTGGGAACCACGTTGATCCAAGCCGTGGTGGCCGATCTGGTGCGCCGCGGTGTTCGCGCGCTCGAGGCGTTCGGTATCCGCAACACCGACGGAACCGGGCCGATCGACACACACGGGATGGCGTCAGCCACAGCGGCCCGCGAGTGCTCCCCCGAGGAGTGCATGATCCCCGCCGAATTCCTCGAGGACAACGGCTTCGAAATCGTCGCGCCCCATCATCGGTTCCCGCGCCTACGGCTCGAGCTGAATCGGGATCACGGGTGGAAGGAAGACGTCGAGGCTGCCCTGGAGCGTCTCATCCACACCGCGACGGTGAGCATGGTCGACATCGGGGAGCGCACACCCGTCGGTGCGCACTGAGCGTTCGGGAACGAGACGTCAGGAACGTTCGGAGGAAGACAGCTCTTCGGCGAGCAACTCGGCGAACGTGAACGTTCCGGTCGGCTGATCGTCCTGACCGAGCAGGTACAGACGCTTCACGGAGATGAGGATTGCTTCGGCGATGGCGTCGCGCGCCCGCGGGTTGGAGAGCACCGCGGCGTCGAGGTCGTTGGTGAGGTACCCGAGGTCGATCTGCACGGTCGGCATGTTCGTCAGGCGCAGCAGGTCCCAGGTGCGACCGTGGGTCCGGCAGTCCTGCAACGGCGTGCGCGCCACGATCTCCCGCTGAATGAATCCGGTGAGAACCTGACCGATCATCGACGTAGAACCGTGCGAGTTGCCGAAGTGGAAGCTCGCGACACCGTTGGCGGACGGGCTGGTGTTGCCATCGCAGCGCAGCGAGATCATCAGGTCGGCATCGAAGGCGTTCGACGTGGATGCGCGTTCGATGTCCGTGGGATTGGCGTGGTGCGGGCGGGACAGGAACGTCTCCATGCCCGTGGCGGCCATGCGGCCCTCGAGGCGGCTGGCGAGGTCCCACAGGATGTCGGACTCCGAGATCGTGCCATACGCGGACCGGACGATGGTGCCGTAGGTGTCGCCGCCGAGGCCCGGATCGATGACGATCCGCTTGCCGCTCAGCTGGGGTCCCGAGCTGCGAACCATTTCCTCTTCGCTCATCGCGTGCGGTGAACCACCGGTGACGCGGGTGCCGAGCAACTCGAGCGACCGCAGGGTTGCCGGACCGCAGATGCCGTCGGCGGCGATCCCGATCTCCCGCTGGAACGAGGACAGCGAATCGTGGGTCTGCGGTCCGAAGAAGCCGTCGACGCGCCCGACGTAGAAGCCGAGATCCTGCAGGCGGGTCTGCAGGGTGGCGACATCGTCGCCGTAGAGCGGTGCGGACAGCTGGTAGATCAGCGTGCGCGCGCCCAGGCGGTACGACGCCTCTTTCATGGACCGGTAGGTGGCAGGACCCACGATTCCGTCGACGAGAAGCCCACGCTGCTGCTGGAAGGCCCGTACGGCGCTGTCCAGGTGATGATCGAACACGGCGTCGGGGGCGATCCAGTGCGAACCGTTGGTGCCTTCGCGCCGGGTGTCCGCGATGCCGTTGTGCAGGAAACCGAGACCGGCCAGAGTGCCCCGAATCTCAGCAACGGCCGGACCATGGTCGCCGTGACGGAGTCGGTGCATGTTTCAGGGCCTCTCAGTCCGAATCAACGAGTACATACGAGTCTCGGTACAAACAAAACGATCGATGTGTTCCGGTCGGTCTAGCTGATGCGACTGGAGCACATCGATCGATTGTCTCAGAGATTCCCACAAAATCGGGAATCGTGCCGGGTGTTCGGGTGTCGATCAGAGAACGTCGGCGAGCTCTTTCAGCAGCGCAGCCTTGCCCTTGGTGCCGACGATCGTGTTGATCGGCTTTCCGTCCTTGAACAGGATCAGCGTGGGAATCGACATGACCTGGAAGTCGCGGGCAGCGCCCGGGTTCGCGTCGATGTCGAGCTTCGCGATGGTCAGCTTGTCGCTGTGCTCACCGGCGATCTCCTCCAGGACGGGGGCGATCATCTTGCACGGGCCGCACCAGGTGGCCCAGAAGTCGACGAGGACAGGCTTGTCACTGGAAATGACGTCTTGCTGGAACGAATCATCGGTGATGGTGACGGTATTCGACACGGGGATTTCCCTTACTCGAGGTGGGTGTGTGTGGGTGAGGTCAGGCGTCGACCGGCGAGCCGGCGGCGGCGACAGTGTTGGCGGTGATGTCGCCGCGCTCTGCCAGCCAGCGCTCGGCATCCATCGCCGCGGAGCAACCGGTGCCGGCGGCGGTGACCGCCTGCTGGTAGATGTGATCGACCAGGTCGCCGGCGGCGAAGACACCGTCCACGGAGGTGGCGGTGGTCGGCGTCTTGACGATCACGTAGCCGGCGTCGTCGAGGTCGACCTGTCCCTTGACGAGCTCGCTGCGCGGGTCGTGACCGATGGCGACGAACATGCCGGTGACGTCCAGCGTGGAGGTCTCACCGGTGACGGTGTCGCGGATCACGAGGCCGGTGACGCTGTTCTCGCCCAGCACCTCGACGGGCGCCGCGTTGGTCACGAACCGGATCTTCGCGTTCGCCTTGGCGCGCTCGAGCATGATGCGGGACGCACGGAACTCCTCGCGGCGGTGCACCACGGTGACGCTGCGGGCGAAGCGGGTGAGGAAGGTGGCCTCCTCCATGGCGGAGTCGCCGCCGCCGACCACGACGATGTCCTGATCCTTGAAGAAGAATCCGTCGCACGTGGCGCAGGCGCTGACGCCGCGGCCGAGCAACTTCTCTTCACCCGGAATCCCCAGGTAACGGGCTGCGGCGCCCATTGCCAGCACCACCGCGTGCGCCTGGTAGGTCTCGCCGTTGACGACGACCTTCTTGATCGGGCCCGTGAGGTCGAGTTCCTCGACGTCCTCGGTGCGGATGTCGGTGCCGAAGCGCTTGGCCTGCTCCCGCATCTGATCCATCAGGTCGGGTCCCATGATTCCCTCACGGAATCCGGGGAAGTTCTCGACCTCGGTGGTGGTCATGAGGGCGCCACCGAACTGGGTCCCCTCGAACTGCAGCGGTTCGAGTTCCGCGCGCGCCGCGTAGACGGCAGCGGTGTATCCGGCAGGTCCCGAACCAACGATGATGAGTTCATGAACCGTCGATGGAGTGGTCATGCGGGCCTTCCAGTAGTGAGGGGTGCTCAGTCGTATGGATCAACACAAGACTAAAGGGTGTTGTTCCCCGACTGCAGGTGATACCGGTCGCTCCCCCCGCAGGCGCCCTGATCAGCGCAGAGTCTCCCGGATGACGCAGCGGGTGCCCGTGTAGATGGTGGGCATGCATTTGTTGCAGTGGATGCAGAGTCCCTCGGCCACGTGCCGGTCGCGGAACTTGTTGACGAGGTCCGGGTCGCGGAGCAGGGCGCGCGCCATCGCGACGAACTCGAACCCGTCGCCGAGTGCGTTCTCGATGGTGTCGAGCCTGTTGATGCCGCCGAGGAGGATCAGCGGCATCGACAGGGCCTCGCGGAACTGCCGGGCCATCGGGAGGAAGAACGCTTCCTCGAACGGGTACGTCGGAAAGATGCGCGGCCCGTAGACCTTCAGACCCCAGCCCACCAGCTTGGGCTGTGAGGCAACGAATTCCGCCATCGGGACTTCGCCGCGGAAGAAGTACATCCCGTTGAGCAACGAGCTGCCCCCGGTGAGCTGCAGTGCGTCGAGATGCCCGTCGGCTTCGAGGAGCTGCGCGATGCGGAGACTGTCGTCGAGCCACAGCCCTTTCGGGACACCGTCCGTCATATTGAATTTGGCCGTGACGGCCACCGAGTCGCCGACGGCGTGGCGCACCCGCTCGACCACCCGTCGGGGGAACGCCGCCCGCCGCTCCAGGCTGCCCCCGTACTCGTCGGTCCGCTTGTTGAGGTTGGGGCTCATGAACGAGCTGAGAAGGTAGTTGTGCCCGAGGTGGACCTCGATCGCGTCGAATCCGGCCTCGACGGCATTCCGGGCCGCGTCCTCGAAGTCGCGGGTGACCTGGTCGAGTTCTTCTCGGGTGGCACCCTTCACCAGACCCATGGCGGGCGGGCTGAGGCGGGTGGACGGCGCGAGGGTCTTGGTGCGGTTGGACAGTGTGTTCGCGACCAGACCGGCATGACCGATCTGCGCCGCGACCAACCCGCCTTCGGCGTGAACGGCGTCGGTGAGTCGGCGTAGGTCGGGGACGCGGGCGCGGTCGAGAACGAGGGTGTTCGCGTGGACGCGTCCGCCGGGTGAGACGGCGCAGTACGCGACGGTCGTCAGTGCGGCGCCACCGCGAGCAACCTCGGCGTGGAAGTCGACGAGCTGGTCGGTGACCCGGCCGCGGGGCATGACGCCCTCGAACGTGGCTGCCTTCACGATGCGGTTGCGCAACGTCAGGGGACCCAGGCGGGCCGGCTCCCAGATCCCGGGCCGGGGTGGTGGAACGGTCATGGTGGTCTGCCTTCGAGGGTGGTGGTGGGAGGGCGTTTAGGCGAAGGTCGCGGCCAGCGCCGCGCGGGCAGGCCGCCAGGTGAGCCCGAGCTCGTCGCGGGTTCGCGAGTCGTCGGTCGGGGTCGCCGAGGTGAGCAGCCACGCTGCCTCGTAGCTGAGCCCCGCGCTGAGGGGCGTGAACCTGCCGACCACGTCGGCGATCCGTCCGAGCGCGCGAAAGGTGCTGCCCGACAACGGGATGCGTCGGAGGCGACGGCCCGAGGAGTGTTCGAGGACGTCGATGAGGTGGTTGAATTCGACGAGTTCGCCGCCGCAGACGTATCGCCGGGGTCCGCGGCCGGGGTGCATCGCGGCGGTGTGGACCGCGGCCACGTCGCGCACGTCGATCATCTGCATGCCGCCGTCGAATCGGGGCGCCACCCCGCCGCTGACGATCGCGCCCCATCCCTGTTCGGTGACGCCCTTGGTGGATCCGAGCCCGGGACCGACGACGCTCGTCGGGTAAGTGATGACCACGGGGGCGCCCGCGTCCTGGAGTGCGCGGGCGATGCGGTCGGCGGCCGCTTTGGTGCGGCCGTACGCGCTACGGCCAGACGCCGTCGGACTGTCCGGTCCGATGACGGCGTCGGGTGACGGAAACAGGGCACTGAAACTCGCGACGTGGATGATCGGGTCGAGTCCGAGGAAGGCCGCCCGGGTGAGGATCGCGGCGGTGGCCTGCGTGTTGATCTCCCACATCAGCTGTTCGCGACGATCGTCGGTGCCCACTACCCCGGCGGCGTGGAGTAGCGCGTCGCAGCCGTCGAGGAGGCGTGCGACCACTTGGGCGTCGCGGATGTCGCCGACCACCTGCTCGATCCGCGCGGCGTCGTCCCCGGCTGCCACGAGCAGGGTGTCGGGAGATTCGGCGGGCGGCACCAGCAGTCGAACCGTGTGGCCGGCGGCGAGGAGCGCCAGCGTGGTGTGGGCGCCGACGTATCCGGTGCCGCCGGTGACCGCGATCTTCATGTGTTCGTCCGTTTCAATTACGGTGCCACTGGACTCGTAATAGGTACGATATAGCGCGGAAGGCACTTCTGTCCCACAATTCGAACCAATGAATGCAACTGGAACCGGCCGCCCCCGCGACCCGCGGATCGACACCGACGTCCTCGCGGTCACCCGGGCGATGCTCGTGGAATCGGGCTGGGATCAACTGAGCATGCGGGCCATCGCGACGCGGTCCGGGGTGAGCAGGGCCTCCATCACCCGACGATGGCCATCGAAGGCGCATCTGGTTCTCGACGCCATCCTCGGTGCGACACCCGACCTGACACCGTTCGAGGGCACCGACCGCGAAGGCTGGATCCGCTGGGTGGTGACCGGCAGTGCCGAATTGTTCTCGCGACCGGAGGTGCGAGCGGCCACGCCGGGTCTGCTGGCAGCGATCCGCGACCACGACGACCTCCGTACCGCGCTGTGGCGGGGATTCAGCGGGCCGAGTACTCAGCTGTTCGAGAGCGAGGTGGACCCGGCCGGGTCGAGCACCGCGACGGCCGTGCTGGTGCTCGCTGCCGGCGCCGCGCTGTTCACCAGCCTGATCGCCGTCGAGGACGACACTCCGGAACTGCGTGGGAAGATCCTCGAGCTACTCCTGCCGGTCGCCCGTTCGGAGCGGGAACGATCGTGAGGATCAACCGATCTCGGTGACGGCGATCGTCGCCGGATCTCCCGCGCCGCACTCACCGCCGACCACCAGGGCCGTGATCTGCGGCGGACGCGGCGCGGCCACCAGCAGTAGTACCCCGGGAACACCGTCGAGGCGAACCTCGCCGGAACCGAGCAGGGGGCGGGACGGTTCGATACCGTTGGCGCGCAGGCATTCCGACAGTTGTGCGGGATCCTCGAGTGGTCCGAGCTGCCGCGAACCGATCACGGTGAGGAGGCGTCCTGAGTCGAGACCGGTGCCCAGATCGAGAACGGCTGGTGCCGGCGAGGTTTCGGAACTGGGCAGGGCGACGACCGGGGTCTCGGGTTCCTGCCTGTCCGGCGTGACGACCGCGACTGCCACCACGACCGCTGCCGCCGCCGCGAACGTCCCCGCGGCCGCGGCAGCCCACTTCCGTCGCCGGGTGAGTGGGACCACGGTGGCCTCGGCAGGTGTGTCCCGCTCCGCGGCGAGAGCACGGTTGATGCGGTCGGCGACGTCGGCGGGAATCGGGGTCGAGACGGAATGATCGCGTCCGAGCGCGCCCAACTGATCAGTGACCCGGTCGAGGGCGTCGATCACGGCCATCGCCTGCGGGTCGTTCCGGACGAGCGGCCACAGGCGATCGCTCACCGAGTCCGGCAGCACCCCGGCGTGCAGATCGGCCAGTAGGTCCTCGGAGTACGGCGGTGCGGGCAGCGCGGCATCGGACGGATCGGGTTCACGGTCGGCCATGGCACCTCCTCACCGAGTCGTTGTGGTCCGGGACGACAGGACAGTTCCCCGCTCCTACTACGTTTTGACGCCCCGGAGTCATGATCGGTTCCCCTCCACCCGAAAATATTCGAGAGAGGCGGCCAGCTTCTTCCGGCCGCGGGCGCAGCGGCTCTTCACGGTGCCTTCCGGAACCCCGAGAAGCGCGGCCGCCTCACTCGTCGAACGGCCCTCGAGGTCGACGGCCACGATCGCGGTCCGCTGATCCGGTGGGAGCTGCGCCAGTGCGCGCTCGACCACCATGCTGAGCTCCACCTCGGAAACGTAGTCGCGGGTATCGCTCGGTTCGTCGTCCTCGTCCGCGGACAGGGACACCGCCGGACGAGCCTTGTTCCGGCGGATGCGGTCGAGGCAGGCGTTGACCACGATCGTATGCAGCCAGCTCCGGACCGCGGCGTCCCGGCGGAACGAGCCCGCGTTACGGTGCGCGGACAGCAGCGCCTCCTGCAGGGCGTCCGCCGCGTCCTCGGTGGTGTAGCTGGTGCGTTTGGCGACGTGCCACAGGTGGTCGTAGTGCCGCGAGAGCAGTGTCTCGAAGGCGTGCCGATCGCCGGCGACGTGCGCAGCCAACAGGTCGACGTCCGAGGGCTCACCCTCGGAATCCCCCCGGAAGATTCGCACCGGCGGATGTTAGCTCAGGTCGCCGATCCGCGAGCACCGGGTGCCGACTACGTCGCGGCGTTGAAACCGATGTCGGCGATGGACGATTGGTTCTTGCCACCGGAATTAGTCAGGCCGGTGATCCACACCAGGACGTTCTTGGTGGGTCCCTCCGACTTCACCGGGATCTCGGTGACACCGTTGCCGAGGACCTTCGAACCGAGCACCTGCGTCTGGTCGAGGGTCGGGTTCTCCGACGGGGCGCTGCGAATCTCGACGTTGGTGCCCGGTGTCGGCGAGTTGATCCACACGCTCGACAGTGTCGCCGGATCGTCCAGCGTGACCATCAGGCCCACACCGTTCTTCAGCGCGGGGAACGGCTGGAAGTACGAGTCGGTGCTCCACACGGTGGACGTGTTGCCGTCGACGGCCAGCCGGGCGTTCGCGGCCGAGTCGGGGGTGCCCTGCGGCGAGAACACCGTCGCCCCCGAGGGGCTGACCGGCGCGACGTTCGCCGCCGGGGCGGGCGCGGGGGCGGGGGACTCGGGGTTGGGCGGGGCCTCGGCCGACGTGGTGAGCCCGAAGTCCTGTTCGGTGAGCGGCGCGTCGGAACTACTGCCCGTGAGGAACGTCGCGAGCCAGAAGCCCAGGAGCGCCAGCACGATGATCGTGACGACCGCGAGGCCCACGAGCGCCGCGATCATCCGGTTGGACTTCTTCTTCTCCGCCTCCAGTGCTTCCGGGTCGGCGAGAGCGTGACCGGTCGTGCCGGGGGCCCGCTGCCCGAGCCGCAGCACGGGGATGAATTCGGTCTTGTCGTTGACGACGGACGCCTGGTCGAGAATGTGCTGCACGGTGGCCGCCGTGCGGATTCCCCCGTTCGGCTCGAGTGAGCGCAGCGCCACCGCGGAAATCTCGAACGGGACCTCCGGGCGGATCACCCGCGGTCCGATGGGCTGCCCGCTCGAGTCGCGGTCGGCCAGTCGCATACCGCCGACGCTGCCCGGACGGTGCGAACCCGACGGGTCACCCGCGGGAGCGGACGGGTCGCCCAGCGGCCAGCGGGCGGTGATGAGGGCGTAGAGCATGGCGCCCAGTCCGCGCACGTCGGTACTCGAGTCGGAGTCGGCGAGCGTGGCCGGGAACGCCAGCACGGCATCGCCGTTGATGCTGATACGGACGCGGTCGGGGTGGTCGATGGACAGTGCCCCACCGGCCCGGTGCGCGGTCTCGGCGGCCGCGGCGAGTGCGCGGATGGCACTGGCGGCGCCGATCGGAGACGGCTTGGTGTCGGCCATCTCCCGCAGCGAGCGTCCCGGGGTCCACTCGGCGACGACGATGCCGCCGGAGCTACCGCGGACCACGTCCAGCACGCGGGCGAGACCGGGCGAGTTGATCCGGCCCAGTCGCAGGGTGCGCGACAGAATGGCTTGCGGGCCTTCGGGACCGGCCGAGGTGGAGCGTTGTTCGGCGTCCACGAACGTCAGCGCCACCTCGCGGTCGAGCTTGACGTCGAGTGCCTGCCAGAACTGCAGTCCCCGCGAACCGCCGTGCGGTGTCAGCAGGCGGTACCGACCGCCCGCGACGGACGCGCCGGGAATGAGCTTGGGGCCACGGGGAGTACGACGCGGGCCTGCGCCGGGCTCACGTCCGGGTGCGGGGGTGATCGGGATCACTCCGGTGTCGTAACTGAGATCCCGTGCGGGGGCCGCGCCCATGTGACGTGTGTCTCCGCGCGATTCGCCGGAGTCTTTGGTGGGAGTCTTCGGCGCAGCCTTCGTCTGCGCATCCGCAGGATCTCCGGTCTCCTTGCTCTGCCCCGTTTTCGGAGTGTCTGCGGAGCCCGCGGACGTGTCTGCGTCCTTCTTCTGCGGTGCGGCGGCGCCGGCCTGCTTGCCGGACTTCGCGGAGTCGGTGGAGGCCGACTCGGACGAGATCCGGGTGGTCGGGGCGTCGACGCCGTTGGGGGCGGCGGCCGAATCGCGTTCGGACGCTTGCACCGTAGAACCTCCGGCTCTCTTGCTGCCGGCCACGTCGTCGTCGCTCACCCTCACTCCTTCATTCTCGAATGCCCAACTCCGACCAGTACCGGGCGGCGATCCGACCCGCTCGTGTCCAGGGTACGGGAGTCCACCGGGTCGTTCGATACCACGCGGCTGTCCCCCGAAGTCGTGCGGTGTGGCGCGGACCACGGGAATCAGTTCTGTTTCGGCTTCTGCGAGCGGGTCAGCCTCCGGTTCCGGTGCGGCGCCGCGACCGCGCAGGGCGCGAACCTTGCGGGCGACGGCGACGGTGATGGACACGATTTCGGGGATCTTCGCGAACCAGAGGATCACGAAGGTGACGACGAGCATGAGGACGCCGCTGATCATGACCCGGACCATCGAGCCCGGACCGCCGAACAAACTGGTGAGCCGGTCGAGCCCGAGGAGGCGGTCGGCGCCGAGCATGACGAGCGCACCCGCCATCGACGCGAGCACCACCACCCACACCGTCTTGCCGACGTTCGCCATCTGCAGGTTGCCGAGACTGCGGTGCAGCAGCCAGCCCCCGACGAGCGCGCCGGTGATGTAGCCGAGGCCGTTGGCCACGCCGAGCAGGATGACCACCTGGTCGTCGCTGGAGGCGATCATCGGGGTGAGCGCCGACAGCGCGATCTTCACCGCGGTGATGCCCAGGACGATCCACGTCGGGGTCCAGGCCTGCTCGCGGGCGTAGAACACGCGGAGCTGGATCAGTACCAGGGAATAGGGAATGAGCGTGAACGCGGACCAGCTGACGGCCTGGCCGAGGCGTTCGGCATCACCGGTCCCGAAGTTGCCGTACCCGTAGAGCGCCTGGCCGATCTCGGGGCCGGCGAACGTGAGGAACGTGATGATCGGGATGAGGGAGATCATCGTCAGGCGGGTGGCGACGGACAGGTCGTCGACCACGGCGGGGGTGTCGTCGGCGGCGGCGTTGCGGCTGAGTCGCGGCATGATCGCCGTCAGCACCGTCACGCCGAGCACGCCGTACGGCAGCTGCAGCAGGAGCCACGCGTTGTTGTAGATCGCGGGACCCGACGCGTCCGCGTGTGACGAGATGCGGGTGGCGACGATCATGCCCGCCTGGCTGATCAGCACGTACAGGATGATCGCGACGGCCATCCCGCCGAACTGCTTGAGCCGGTCGTCGAGGCCCCACAGCGGTTTCAGCGAGATGCCCTCGCGCCGGATCGCGGGCACCAGGCTCATCGCCTGCACCACGACACCCAGCGTGACGCCCACACCGAGGACCAGCAGTTTCGGGTCGCTCATCCGCACCGGATCGAGGGTGATCTCCCCCGGTGTCGCGTAGTAGATCACCAGCACGGTGAGCATCACGACGTTGTTCAGCACCGGAGCCCAGGCACCGGGTTTGAACACCTGCCGGGTGTTGAGGATGGCCGTGAGCAGCGCTGACAGTCCGTAGAACAGGATCGCGGGCAGGAGGAGATAGGACAGAGCTGTGGTGAGGGACGTGTTCACCTTGCCGTCGGCCGACAGGAAGACGTGGGTGGTGAGTACGGGTGCGGCGGCGGTCGCCAGCAACGCCGCTGTGCCGAGCAGCACACACGTGGCGGTGAACAGGCGTCGCACGAACGCCGCACCCTGATCCGGGTCCTCACGTTCGGCGCGCACCAGGACGGGCACCACGATCGCGGTGAGCACCGCTCCCAGCACGAGCTCGGAGATCATGTTCGGGATCTGGCTGGCGACCGTGAACGAGCTGGCCACCGACCCACCCAGCAGCGTCAGGACGAGGAGCTGCTTGGCGAATCCGGTGATGCGGCTGACGAGCGTCGCCACCGCGATCGAACCGGTGGACGCCAGCAGTCGCGAGTTGCTCTGCTTCTGCGGCGCGGTCGAGGGCCCGGAATCCCGGACCGGAGGCGGCGAGGGGTCGACACGGATGGCCGCGAACTGCACCGTCGGTGCCTCGTCCGGCCGGATTTCCCGAGCCCAGTGGTCCCGCTCCCACGGGGCGACCCGGGGATGGGAGCGATCGGGAAGCCTCTGGCCCCTACTGGGCAAGTTCCCGGTCATGAACGTTCGTACCCTTCGTCAGCTGGATCCGGCTGGCCGCGGAATCGATGCCACAGCCGACGGCCGGCGAGGAACAGCAGCAGAGCACCCGCGCATGCTGTCAGTATCGCCAACGCCTGCCCGTACGCGTTGGACCGTACCGTCACGCTGGTCGGCTCTCCCAGTTGCTGTCCATCGGCGGTGGTCAGAGAGAATTGGACGACGAGCTTGCGGGAGTCGTTGGCCTCGGTGGGAACGGTGAGGGTGCGACTGCCCCGCGGGGGCAGCGTGGTGGGGCCGATGTCGGTGATGGTCATCCCCGACGGCGCATCCACCTGGAGACGGACGGTGATCCCGACCGGCAGGTCGTTCCTGGCCACCAGCAGCAGCGGGCTCTGTTCCGACGCCAGCGTGTAGACGCCGCCCGGCGACACGACGGTGACTGCCCCGAACAGGTCGTCCATGGTTTCGGCCACCTCGTCGGCGCGCACGTCGGACGCCTCTTCCGCGGACCGCCGTTCGTCGTCGCGGCGATGCGCGAGGCTCATCGAGCGCAGCAGGTCCTCGCGCAGCGGTGCGGTGAAGCGTTCCGGGGTGAGCGGGGCCTGCGGGTCGTCGACCAGCGCGGCGTTCAGTGCCTCGATGCGGGGTGTCTGCGTGCCGGCGGCGTCGCGGATATGGGCGGGGACGCCGTCCTCGGCGGCCTGATCCGGGTACTCCAGGGTCGCGACCTCGGGTGATCCGGGCTGTCGTCCCAGCATCGCGGGCAGCGGCCGGGGCGTCGCCAGGCCCGAGCGCATCAGCGAGGAGACCGTGGACAGCAGTGTCTTCGCGTCCTCGGCGCCCGCCGTCCAGAGCTGCGGCGGCACCACCATCAGCGAACGCGGGGTGCCGGCAGCCCGTGCGGCCTCGGGTTCGAGGGCAGACCACGACACCGCACCGAGCGCGTCCTGCAGCCGGGCGGTCTGCGAATCGTCCGAGAGGTCGTACCGCGCGCGCTGCGGGGTGTACGAGGGGGTCTGCGGTGTCGTCCCCATGGCCGCGAGCGCCGTGCCGACCGAGGGATCGAACAGCAGCGCGTCGACGCTTCCGGTGGCCGCGGGCGTCTCGGTGGCCGCCGGGGTCGTCTCCCCGTTCGCGGGAACGGGCGCGGGGGGCGGTGTGGCCTCGATGACGTGGGCGCTGTCGCGGGGTGTCGTCGTGTCGACGGAATTGGCGGCCACGAGCGTGGTGGTCGCCTCGTCTCCGCGGAGCATCTGCGCCGTCGCGTCGTCGAGCACCCCGGCGTCGCTCCATACGAAATTGCGCAGCGACGTGACACCCAGAGCGTTGTCGACGATGTCCGCGGGGGCTTCGACGGCCGTCGCGGTCAGGTCCGGGTTCGCGACCTCGGTGATCGCGGACAGGTCGGCCTGCGCGAACGGCACCGACGTGGTGCACATGGACGCGGCCAGCGACCGGGCGCGGTCGAGCCACGCCGACGCGGCATCCTTACCGGTGCCCTCGTGCGCGGAACCGGTGGGATCGGACGGGTCGTCCACCACCAGATATCCGCGCGTCATGTTCTCGACGGTGATCAGCAGGTCCGGGTCGACGGCCAGGCACAGACTGTCCCGGAGCGTGTGGTCGCGGTCGACGCTCTCCCGGGTGGCGAACTCCACCGCGCCCAGCAGTTCGTCGAGGCGGCCGCCGTCCGCGAGCGACGTCGCGAGGTCGTCGTCGACGAGACGGACCGGTTCGGTGACGGAGCCGGGCACCCCCGCCGCGAGCCGGGGCCGGTCCGCGAGCGGCCACAGCATGGTGACCGCGACGGGACTGGAGATGTCCGGGGGCACGGCCGGCGTGCCGGGGACCCCGAACACGGGGAGCAGGAAACGGGCGTCGTCGAGACGCGCCGCCCCGCCGTACTCGGGGGTGCCGTTCACGTTCACCATCAGCGGATACACGCCGGGTTCGGTGATGTCGAGGGAGATGTCGGTGTCGGACCGCAGCGGCAGCGACAGCGTGAACTGCTTGCTCTGCCCCTCGTCGAGGCGGCCCGCGACCGTGTCGAACATGCCGACCGTGTCGTACCGCGACTGATCGAGGGTCAGAGACGTACGGAGGCCCTCGCTGCTCGCGACGGCGGGGGCGCGCTGCAACCGCACGCTGACGTCGCGGACCGTGCGGTCGCCGACGTTCTTCACCGAGCCCGTGACGGTGACGAACGGGTCGCTGGTGGTGGTGACCGTGGACGGCGTGACGTTGTCGATGTGCAGTTCGAGAAACTCGGGGTCCTCGTCGACCGTCTGGGTCCCGGCGCTCTCGGGCGGCACCGGGTCCTGGGCCGCCGCCACCACGGTGCTGGTGGGAGCCAGAACGACCGCGAGTGCGGTCAACGTCACGGCACCGACCCGACGCAAAGCCATCCTCATCCGGCGTCTGGCCCCTTCTGGAGCTTCAGGTCGGGGGCGGTCGGGGTGGTAGTCATCTTGGAGATCAAGTCACCGGCGATTTCTGCGAGTTTCCGTTCGTCTGCGTAGGCCAGGCGTGATCCCAGCTCGGCGAGCGGCACCCACGCTACCTCGGTGACTTCCACGTCTTCGTCCGACAGTTCCCCACCGAGGCATCTCAGCAGATAGTGGTGGACGGTCTTGTGGACCCGTCGGCCCTCGGTGACGAACCAGTAGTCGATGCTGCCGAGCGACGCGAGGACGGTGCCCTGGATGCCGGTCTCTTCCTCGACCTCACGCATCGCGGTCTGTTCGGCGGTCTCGCCCTGCTCGATGTGTCCCTTGGGCAGCGACCACAGCAGCCGCCCGCGTCGGTCGGTGCGTCCGATCAGCGCGGCGCACAGATTCTCCCGCGGTCCGCCGAGACCGTTGACGACGAGCCCGCCCGCCGAGGTTTCGCGAACCGTCCTCATGTGGGGTTTCGCGGGTTTGCCGACGGCGCCGCGCCGCCGCGAGTTGCGGCGACTCCTGTTCGCACGTTCGGCAGCAGACACCCCATCGATAGTAGTTGGCTTTGCCGTCTCCACCGGAACGCCGCACCCGAACCGAGACGCTTCGTGACACACCTGTGGTGAACCGAACGGCGAGGTGACAGCGTGTATGCGTATCTCGCTATTTGCGCACCTCGGTAAGCTTCCTGGACGTGACTGCCCCTTCTCTCGACGACGAGCGCCGTACGCGACTGCTTGCCGGCGCCGCGGTGACGCTGCGCGAGCTGTCCGAAGTCCTGACGCCGCTCGGTGAGAGGTTCGCTGCCGCCGGTCACGAGTTGTACCTGGTGGGGGGCAGTGTCCGGGACGCGATCCTGGGCCGCCTCGGCACCGACCTCGACTTCACCACCGACGCTCACCCGGAGCGGGTGCAGAAGCTGCTGTCCGGCTGGGCCGACAACCAGTGGGACACGGGCATCGAGTTCGGGACGATCAGCGCCGCCAAGGCGGGCCAGCAGATCGAGATCACGACGTATCGCGCCGACGCCTACGACCGGGTGTCGCGCAATCCGGTCGTCCAGTTCGGGACGAAGCTCGAGGACGATCTGGTTCGGCGCGATTTCACGGTCAACGCGATGGCCGTGCGGATCGGTGCGGACGGATCGCAGGACTTCGTCGACCCCCTGGGCGGCATGAACGCCCTGCTGGCCGGGGTGCTGGACACGCCGTCGGCGCCGGAGAACTCCTTCAACGACGACCCGCTGCGCATGTTGCGGGCCGCCCGGTTCGTGTCTCAGCTGGGGTTCACGCTCCACGAGCGCGTGCATCAGGCCATCGTCGACATGGCGCCGCAGATCGAGCGGATCACGGCCGAACGCGTGCGGGCCGAACTCGACAAGCTGATCCTCGGCGAATTCCCGATCGACGGTATGAACGTGATGTGCGAGACGGGTCTCGCCGACTTCGTGCTGCCCGAGGTGCCGCAGATGAAGCTCGAGATCGACGAGCACCACCAGCACAAGGACGTGTACTGGCACTCGCTGACCGTGCTGAAGCAGGCCGTCGACCTCGAGGACGGCGACCCCGACCTGGTGTTGCGGTGGGCGGCGCTGCTGCACGACATCGGTAAACCGGACACGAAGCGCAACGAGCCGGGCGGTGGTGTGAGCTTCCACCACCACGAGGTGGTCGGCGCGAAGATGGTCCGCAAGCGGATGCGGGCGCTGAAGTATTCGAAGCAGATGATCGACGACGTCTCGCAGCTGGTGTTCCTCCACCTGCGGTTCCACGGCTACGGCAAGGGTCAGTGGACCGATTCCGCTGTGCGCCGGTATGTGACCGATGCCGGCCCGCTGCTGCCGCGGCTGCACAAGCTGGTCCGCGCCGATTGCACCACCCGCAACAAGCGGCGGGCGGCCGCCCTGCAGGCGACATACGACGACATCGAGGAGCGGATCGCCCGGCTCGCCGAGCAGGAAGACCTCGCGCGGGTGCGCCCCGACCTCGACGGCAACGCGATCATGGAGTTGCTCGGCATTCCGGCGGGCCCCGACGTCGGGAAGGCGTGGAAGTACCTCAAGGAGCTCCGGCTCGATCGCGGCCCCCTCAGTCGCGACGAGGCCGAGGCCGAACTGCTGTCGTGGTGGGCCACGCAGCAGGGCTGACCGAGCGTCGATCCGCTCGGTTCTCCTTACTCCGCTTTCGGGCGGCCACTCACCTGAAGTGACGACAGTCACACGACCTGGTTGTTTCTGCCTCGACATCACCACCGTGCCCGGGCCCGGGTGCGAGAGACGTCACCGAACGCTCACGGGGGTTAATCCCGACGAAACACGGTTCACGGCAGCATTGATACAGGTCGTGAGCCGGGTGGACAGGCTGCGACCGTGCAGGTGAGGAGCTAGTCGATGCAGCAGCAGAAAGCCGGGACTTCCACAGTGAAGACCGCCTGCTCGTACTGCGGTGTCGGCTGCGGCATGGTGCTCGAAGTCGGGATCGATCCCGAGACCAATGCACGCCGCGTGCTCAAGGCGTCCGGCGACAAGGACCATCCCACCAACTTCGGGCGGCTGTGCACCAAGGGTGCGACGAGCGCCGAGATGCTGGTGGCCGGTGGCCGGATGGAAACCGGGTACGTCCGCGACGAGCGCGGGGAAGCACCCACCTCGATCGAGGTCGGCGCCGCCATCAGCGAGACCGCGCGCCGGCTGAGGGAACAACTCGACGAGCACGGACCGGACGCCCTGTCCTTCTACGTCTCCGGTCAGATGTCCATCGAGGCGCAGTACCTGATCACCAAGCTCGCGAAGGGCTTCGTCGGCACCAACCAGATCGAGTCCAACTCGCGGTTGTGCATGGCCAGTGCGGGCACCGGTTACAAGCAGTCGCTGGGTGCGGACGGCCCGCCCGGGTCGTACCAGGACTTCGACAAGGCCGACGTGTTCTTCGTGATCGGCGCCAACATGGCGGATTGTCACCCCATCCTGTTCCTGCGGATGATGGACCGCGTCAAGGCCGGCGCCAAGCTGATCGTGGTCGACCCGCGCCGCAATGCGACGGCCGACAAGTCGAACCTGTTCATGCAGATCGCGCCGGGCACCGACCTCGCACTGCTCAACGGCCTGCTGCACCTGCTCGTGACGAACGGGCACACCGATCCCGAGTTCATCGCCGAGTTCACCGAGGGCTGGGAGGTGATGCCGGAGTTCCTCGAGGAGTACACCCCCGAGAAGGTCGCGGAGATCACCGGCATCCCCGAATCCGACATCCGTCAGGCCGCCCAGTGGATCGGTGAGGCCGAGAACTGGATGAGCTGCTGGACGATGGGGCTCAACCAGAGCACGCACGGCACGTGGAACACCAACGCGATCTGCAACTTGCACCTGGCCACCGGTGCGATCTGCCGTCCGGGCAGCGGCCCGTTCTCCCTCACCGGTCAGCCCAATGCGATGGGTGGCCGCGAGATGGGGTACATGGGTCCCGGCCTGCCGGGGCAGCGGTCGGTGCTCGCCGCCGACGACCGGGCGTTCATCGAGGATCTGTGGGAGCTGCCGGAGGGGAGTATCCGCACGGAGGTCGGCACCGGAACCGTCGACATGTTCGAGCGGATGGTGGCGGGTGACATCAAGGCCTGCTGGATCATCTGCACCAATCCCGTTGCCACCGTGGCGAACCGGCGGACGGTGATCGAGGGTCTCGAGGCCGCCGAGCTCGTGATCACGCAGGACGTCTTCCTCGACACCGAGACCAACGGTTACGCCGACATCCTGTTGCCCGGGGCGCTCTGGGCGGAGTCGGATTCGGTGATGATCAACTCCGAGCGCAACCTCACCCTGTTGCAGCAGGCCGTAGATCCGGTGGGTCAGGCACTGCCCGACTGGCAGATCATCGCCCGCGTCGCGTGCGAGATGGGATACGCGGACGCGTTCACCTACGACTCCTCGGAGGACGTGTTCGAGGAGATCAAACGCACCTGGAATCCCAAGACCGGCTACGACCTTCGCGGCATCACCTACGACCGTCTGCGGGACACACCGGTGCAGTGGCCGAGCCCGCCCGGCAACCGCACCGATCGCAACCCCCTCCGCTACGTCAACGACGGCGTGAGCCAGAACCTGCTGTCGGCTCCCGACGGTTCACTCCCCCGCCTGGCGTTCGCCACCGCGAGCGGCAAGGCCGCGTTCTTCCCACGCCCGCACATGCTGCCCGCCGAGATGCCCGACGACGACTACCCCTTCGTCCTCAACACCGGTCGCCTGCAGCACCAGTGGCACACGATGACGAAGACGGGCAAGGTGGCCAAGCTCAACAAGCTGAACTCCGGCCCGTTCGTCGAGATCAATCCCGCTGATGCGCAGAAGCTTTCGATCGCCGACGGCGACAAGGTGGAGGTGGCGTCCCGGCGCGGTCGCGCGGTCCTTCCCGCCGTCGTCAGCGACCGCGTCCTCGCCGGCGGGTGTTTCGCCCCGTTCCACTGGAACGATTCCTTCGGCGAGTACCTCAGCATCAACGCCGTCACCAACGACGCCGTCGATCCCGTGTCCTTCCAGCCGGAGTTCAAGGCGTGCGCCGTCTCCCTGACCCGGGTGGCCCCGGTGTCGACGCCGGAGGTCCCGGAATCCGGCGGGGCGCTCACGCTCGCGCAGGGTTCGCCCGCCGCGGAGATGAGCCGCATCCTGGGCCTGGACGACTCCGCCTCCCCCACCTTCGACGAACACGAACGCATGTACCTCGCCGGGCTGCTGTCGGGGCTGCAGTCCACCGAGATCCAGGGTGTTCCGGTCCTTCCGCGAAGCGCACCGATCTCCGGGTCCAAGCGAGTGTGGCTGGACGGTCTGATGGCGGGGCTGTTCTCCCGTTCCGACGTTCCGCACCGCGTCGTGGTGCCGGACGCGAACACTGAATCGGTTCAGCACCCCGTGGTGGTGGTGTGGGCGTCGCAGACGGGCAACGCCGAGGAGTTCGCCGCTGAATGTGCCGAACAACTCGAAGCGGCCGGGCACGGCACCCGCCTGATGAGCATGGACGACTACGACGTCGCGGGCCTCGCCGACGTCCGCGACCTCCTGATCATCACCAGCACGTTCGGGGACGGCGACGCCCCCGACAACGGCAGCAGCTTCTGGTCCGCGCTCAGCAGCGACGAGGCCCCGAAGCTGTCGCAGACCCGTTACGCCGTGCTGGCTTTCGGCGATTCCAACTACGACGACTTCTGCGGGCACGGCAAGCGGATCGACGCCCGGCTGGAGCAGCTGGAGGCGAAGCGTCTCACCGAGCGGGTCGACTGCGAACCCGACTACGAGGAGCAGGCACGTCAGTGGCTGACCCAGGTCCAGAAGCTGGTCCGGGAGCGTGCGGCGGCCGACGGTGCGACCGTGGTGGCGTCCGCACCCGCGCCTGCCCGGCCCGCGGCGAAGAAGGCGGCGACGTTCACGCGGAAGACGCCGTTGATCACGCGGCTGACGAAGAATATTCCGCTCAGCGCGGCCGGATCGTCGAAGGACGTGCGGCAGTTCGGTTTCGAAGTGAGCGATCCGGAGTTCACCTATGAGGCGGGCGACGCTCTCGGTGTCTGGCCGACCAACAGCGACGCCGTCGTCGACGAGTGGCTGAAGGTCACCCGGTCGATCCCGGACACGCCCGTCACGTTACCGGACCTGCCGGAGATGACGCTGCGCGAGGCGCTGCGCACGAAGCTCGAGATCACGAAGGTGACCCCCGAGCTGCTGCGGTTCGTGCAGAGCCGCACCCAGGACACCGAGCTGGCGCGGCTGCTGCGCCCGCAGAACAAGATCGCGCTCCAGCAGTGGCTGTGGGGGCGGCAGTCGATGGACGTGCTGGCGGAGTACGGGGTCGACGCCGACGCCGACGAGTGGCTGAGCGTTCTCAAGCGCCTGCAGCCGCGGTTGTACTCGATCTCGTCGAGCCCCAAGGTCGATCCGGGTGAGGTGCAGCTGACCGTCTCCGCGGTGCGCTACAACCACGAGGGCAAGAACCGCTCCGGGGTCTGCTCGACGTTCCTCGCCGATCACTGCGACGAGGCCGACGTGCCGATCTTCGTGCAGAAGTCGGCGCACTTTCGTCCCCCGCAGGCCGCCGATGCACCGATGATCATGGTCGGTCCCGGCACCGGCATCGCTCCGTTCCGCGGATTCCTGCACGAACGCCGGGAATTGGGTCACACGGGCAAGAACTGGATGTTCTTCGGTGAGCAGCACGAGGCTACCGACTTCTACTACCGCGAGGAGATGGAAGCTATGCACCGCGACGGATTTCTCACCCACCTCGATGCGGCGTTCTCCCGGGACCAGCGGCAGAAGATCTATGTGCAGGACCGCATTCGCGAGCACGGCGCCAAGCTGTGGGGCTGGATGCAGGAGGGTGCGTCCCTGTACGTCTGCGGCGACGCCAGCCGCATGGCGAAGGACGTCGACGAGACGGTCCGTGAGGTCGTCCGCACGCATGGGCGCCTGGACGAAGAGGACACCGAGCTGTACATGAAGCAGCTCGCGACCGACAAGCGCTACGTGCGCGACGTGTACTGATCCGCATCTGCGGAGAGGCGCACTTGATCAGTCCGTATTTGCCGACATAGGATGTCGGTCATGACGCATGCGCGGACAATTCTCGGATGACGGGTATCCGGATACGACAGGCAGCAGAACTGCTCGGCGTCAGCGACGACACGGTCCGGCGGTGGATCGACAACGGCAGTCTCGCGGCGGAGAAGGACGAGTCGGGCCGCAAGGTCGTCGACGGCCCCGCGCTCGCCGAGTTCGCGCGCGCCAACGCCTCGAAGTCGCCCGATCTGCTCGGATCGGACTCCTCGGCGCGTAACCGATTCACCGGCATCGTGACCGCGGTGGTGATGGACAAGGTGATGGCCCAGGTCGAGATGCAGTGCGGGCCTTTCCGCGTCGTATCCCTGATGAGCAGCGAAGCCGTCCGCGACCTCGGGCTCGAGCCCGGCAAGGTCGCGGTAGCCGTCGTCAAGTCGACCACGGTGATCGTCGAAACACCGGGAGGAGTTTCATGAGGATGTCCTGGCGGCGGGCCACGACGGGGGCTGCTGCGGCCGCACTCGGTCTCGGTCTTCTCACCGGTTGCGGTTCGAACGACGACAGCGGAGCCTCGGGTTCGGCCGAGGCGGCGTCCGCGTCCGCGCAGGGGGGCGGCATCACGGTGTTCGCCGCGGCGTCGCTGAAGGGCACGTTCACGGAACTCGGCCAGATGTACGAGACCGCGAACCCCGGATCCCACGTGGAGTTCAGCTTCGCCGGATCCTCCGACCTCGCCGCTCAACTCGACCAGGGCGCCTCGGCCGACGTATTCGCGTCCGCCGACACCACCAACATGACGAAGGTGGTCGACGCCGGACTCGTCGAGGGCAGTCCCGTCGACTTCGCCGCCAACACGCTGACCATCGTGACGGCACCCGGAAACCCCAAGGGCATCACGTCCTTCACGGATCTGAACCGTGAGGGGACGCTGGTGGTCACGTGTGCCCCGCAGGTTCCGTGCGGTTCCGCTACGCAGAAGGTCGAGACCGCGTCGGGTGTCGACCTCACCCCGGTCAGCGAGGAGTCGTCGGTCACCGACGTGCTGAACAAGGTGACGGCCGGCCAGGCCGACGCCGGACTGGTGTACGTCACGGACGCGGCGAGCGCGGGTGAGAAGGTGACGGCCGTGGCGTTCCCCGAGGCCGCGCAGGCTGTGAACAACTATCCCATTGCGACGCTGTCCGCTTCGAAAACACCGGACGCGGCGCAGGGCTTCGTCGACCTCGTCACGGGACCCGACGGCCAGGCAGTGCTGGCGAAGGCAGGGTTCGCCCAGCCGTGATCCGGCCGACGCGCGTCAGAGTCCCGTCCGGGCTTCCGGGCTGGATCTTCGTTCCGGCGGCACTGGGCGGACTGTTCGTCGTCCTGCCACTGTTCGCGATGCTCGCGAGCGTCGACTGGTCGCGGTTCTTCCAGCTGGTCACGTCCGAATCCTCGCTCGCAGCGCTGGAACTGAGCCTGCGGACCGCAGCCCTGAGCACCGTGCTGTGCGTCCTGCTGGGTGTCCCGATGGCGGCCGTGCTGTCGCGCAGCAGTTTTCGCGGACTGCACGTGCTGCGGTCGCTGGTTCTCCTGCCGCTCGTGCTTCCACCGGTGGTCGGGGGTATCGCCCTGCTGTACACGTTCGGCCGGAAGGGCCTCATCGGGCAGCACCTCGAGGTCGCGGGCATCCACATCGCCTTCACCACCACGGCCGTGGTGCTCGCGCAGACGTTCGTCGCGCTGCCGTTCCTCGTGGTGAGCCTCGAGGGTTCGCTCCGCACCGCAGGCAGCCGGTACGAGCACGCCGCCGCGACGCTCGGTGCGAGCCCCACCACCGTCTTCCGGCGGGTGACGCTGCCGCTGGTGCTGCCCGGGCTGGTGTCCGGGGCCGTGTTGTCGTTCGCGCGGGCGCTCGGCGAGTTCGGGGCGACACTGACGTTCGCGGGCAGCCTGCAGGGCGTCACGAGAACCCTGCCGCTCGAGATCTACCTGCAGCGGGAGACCGATGCCGATGCGGCCGTGGCGTTGTCGCTGGTGCTCGTCGTGGTCGCGGTGCTCATCGTGGTGGGCTCGCGGGGCTGGGCGTCGAGGGCTGCCGTATGACCGGCCTGAGCGTCGAGGCGCGGGTGGATGCGCGTGGCGTCGACGTGGGGTTCGACCTCGGCGAGGGCGAGGTGCTGGCGGTGCTCGGGCCGAACGGTGCCGGCAAGTCGACGGCACTCTCGGTGGTCGCCGGCCTGGTTCGCCCAGACTTCGGACGCGTCGAACTGAACGGTCGCGTGCTCACCGACACCGCCCGGGGCGTCGCCGTGCCCCCACACCGGCGCGGCATCGCGCTGCTCGCACAGCAGGCGCTGTTGTTCCCGCATCTGACGGTGGCCGCCAACGTGGCATTCGCCCCGCGCAGTGCCGGCCGGGGACGTCGGGAGGCGCGGGCGATCGCCGAGAAATGGCTGGACGCAGTGGATGCGACGCAGTTTGCCGACCGCCGTCCGCACGAGCTGTCCGGGGGGCAGGCTCAGCGGGTCGCGGTGGCGCGGGCCCTCGCGGCCGAACCCCAGGCCCTCCTGCTCGACGAACCCATGTCAGCCCTCGACGTGGCCGCGGCGCCCGCCCTGCGCGTCCTGCTCCGACGGGTGCTGCGGGAGGGCGACCGGACCGCCGTCGTGGTCACCCACGACATCCTCGACGCGCTGGCGCTGGCCGACCGGGTGATCGTCGTCGAGGGCGGTCAGGTGGTCGAATTCGGTTCGGTGCGAGACGTGCTGACCCGCCCCCGGAGTGCGTTCGCCGCGCGGATCGCCGGGCTCAACCTCGTTCCCGTGTTCGGGGCGCAGGACGGCTTCGAGACCGAGACCGGTGTTCGGCTGCACGGTCTGCCCGACGCCGATTTCGTGCCGGGTGCGCCGGCGGTCGCGGTGTTCGCTCCCCACTCGGTGGCCGTCCACCGGCGCTCTCCGGAAGGCAGTCCGCGCAACGTCTTCCGGGTGTCCATCTCGGAGATCGAGGTGCGTGGGCCGACGGTCCGGGTGCGCGCCGCCGAAGCCGGAGGCAGGTTCGAACTCAGCGCCGACGTGACGGCGGCGTCCGTCGCGGAACTCGATCTGGTTCCGGGGCTGGACGTGTTCTTCGTCGTCAAGGCCACCGAGGTCGCCCTCCATGCCGTGCGTACTTGTTAACCACGGGCGGTTGACAAGTACTCACGGGTGCAGGGACGCGTGCATCAGGTAGACGTTGTAGCTGTCCCACTCCGAGATCGTGAAATACAGATCCTTGTCCGTCGACCACGGATGCATGAAGCCGCCGTACGCCATCGGGTAGTCGGCCGTGTCGACGAGCGTCGCGCCGTCCGACCACACACCCTGCGGGCTCGACGACTGCCGCAGGATGATCGAGCCGCCGACGGGCTCGAGGTAGCTCATCAGCCAGGTGCCCGCGGTCGCGTCGTAGCGGACGGACAGTTCGCTGGCCACCTCACCGACGATGGGGGTCGCGAGGTGCTGGGACACGGGGGTCCACGTGCCGTCCGACCAGTACTGGTACGACGTGGTGTTGAGGACCTGATCGACCGGCACCCGGGCCAGGCCGATGGTGCCGATCCGCCCGTTGGGGGTGCCGAACATGTACACGTAGTCGCCCTGCGGCACCATCGCGGACACCTGGAAGCGGGCGCCGAAGATGTTGTCCCACTTGGCGTGCTGGTCCTTGGTCCAGGTCTGCCCGTTGTCGTCGGAGTACGCGATGCCGCCGTAGTTCGTGTACCACATGCCGGGGACCATGCTCCAGCGCTTCACCGACATGTAGCTCAGGTACTGACGGTCACCGATCGCGAACCCCGACGTGGGGATGGTGGTGGTCTCGAAGTTGTTGATGTGCCTGCTGTCGATGATCTCGGCGGCATGGCACCGGCTGTCCTGGACCATGCTGTCGATGGTCATGCCGTCGGACAGGTCGGTGTCGGTGCTGTGGCCGAGAACGTTACTCCGCCAGTCCTCGCCGAACGCGCCGGGCGGAGCCCAGTCCTTGCCGAACGTGTCGCCGAACGCGACCGCGACCTCACCGGGTTTCGTCTCCCAGGTGATGCCGAGGTCGGTGCCGTCGACCTGCCAGCGCTTGTCCGTGCGGTTCTCCGAACCGCGGCCCGTCAGCTGCGACACCAACCGGACGTCGCCGACCTCCGGCTTCGCCACGGGTGCGGTGAGGGAACCACGTTCGGCGGGGTTGATCTCGACGGGAGGCGCCGGCTGCGGTTCGGGTCCGGGGCCGCCGGGAACCGGGATGGGAATGGTCTCGGGACGCGGATCGATCGAGATCTTCGGGATGGTCAGCGCACTCGAGCCCGACGACCCCGCAGAACCCGACGACCCCGCGGAACCGGAAGAGCCTGCAGAACCCGAGGACCCGGGCTCGGTCTCCGGTTCGTCGACCGGATCGGTGAGGTCGGGGCACGGGTCCGCACACGGGTCGGCGGGAAGGTCCTGGGCGACACGCGTCTGGTCGGCGGTCGGTCCGGGGACCGGCACCGGCACGAAGTCGGGGTACGGAATCGGGATGCTCACGGTCGGGGGAAGGGGCGGCAGCAGTGGGCCGCCGCCCGGACTCGGAGGCTCCTTTGCCGGGTTGAACCCGGTCTCGCCGCAGGCATTCACCGGCAGCCACGGAGTGGTCTCGGCCGCGGCGGGGGCGGCGGTGAAGCCGATCGTCGCGGCCACGACGGCCGCGACGCACAGCGGCACTCCGGCCACAGACCATGACTTCTCGACCACGGGACCCCTCCAGATCGGTGGTCGGAGTAACGGTGGACCGACCTGCACGTTCGGGTTGAAGATAACACCCGGCGACGGCATCCTCGGCGCACGAGCCCGGCCCGTCCGGTCACAGTGCGGTCTCACTGTCGCACAGGTGAATTTCATCGGGCGTAGGTGGAACCGGTACTACCGGACCATTGACGTCGGTGCCGAAGCCGGGCACAGTGGGTTGGGATTTCAAACTAACCGAGTGTTCGACGAGGAGAACGCATCATGACCGATCTGACCCGGGAGGCGGCGAGCGCCTTCGTCGCCGCTGCCGGCCTTGAACTCGACGAGGTGTCGGGGACGAAGGTCGTCGGCCACATCGACCTGTCCGCCGACCACCACACACCGTGGGGAGTCGTGCACGGCGGCGTCTACACGACGGCGGTCGAATCGGCCGCGAGCATCGGTGCGAGCACTGCCGTCGCCGACCGTGGTGAGTTCGCGGTGGGTGTGCACAACGGAACCGACTTCCTGCGGGCCCGCACCGAGGGACGGGTCGACGTGGTCGCGGTGCCCATCCAGCAGGGTCGGGTGCAGCAGTTGTGGTCGGTGGTGATCACCGCGACCGACACCGGCAAGGAGGTGGCCCGCGGTCAGGTGCGGCTGCAGAACGTGCCGATGCCGGGGTCGAAATAGCTCGGTTGTCAGGCGGGTTCGCGTCGGGAGTTGAACAGGACGTCGAGCAGTCCGAGTCCGTAGACCGCACCACCCGCCAGCACCAGCCCGAGTGACCGGCCGTCGGGGGCGATCACGAGGGAGGCTGCGGCGATCGACGCGATGAACGCCACGTTGAACACCGTGTCCTGCAGGGCGAACACCTGTCCGCGGCGGTCGTCCTCGATCTCGATCTGCATTGCCGCGTCACCGGTGAGTTTGATGGACTGCCCGGCGAATCCGAGGAGGAGCGCACCGCACAGCAGCGACGCCTGCGTGAGCGTCGCGACAAGCGTGCACTGCACGACGAGGGCGAGGATCAGGCCGCCGACGATGGTGCGGGACCGTCCGACGCGCGGAATCAGGAACGGCGTCGAGATCGCCGCCAGCAGCATGCCCGCGGCGGTGGCGCCGACGGCGACGCCGAAACCGGCCAGACCGCCGGGCAGGGCGCTGACGGTGGCGGTGTCCCGGAGCACCAGGACCATGATCAGCGTGTTGACACCGAAAACGATCCGGTGCGTGCCTATTCCGATCATCGCCGTCGTGACGCCCGGTGACTGCCACACGGCGACCGCCCCGTTGCGCAGTCCGGCCGCGACGGCGCGGACCGCCCCGTATTCGGGTTTCTCGTCGGCGTGCGGGCCGAGCAGCCGATGGTGGAAGCGCGACGCCGCGAACGCGGCCACCGCGGAACCGCAGGCGGCTGTCGCGACGGCGATTCCCGAGCCGCGGTCGCCGGCGCCCACGAGGGAGATGATGGCGACGGACGTCGCGGCTCCGAGTGCGGCGACGACGGAGCCGGCGGTGGCGAGCACCGAATTGGTGGCCACGAGCCAGGACCGGTGCACCACTCGCGGCAGCGCCGCCGAGACTCCCGCGAGAACGAACCGGCTCACGCCGATGGCGGCGAGGGCGAGGAGGAGCAGCGCGGACTCACCGGTCCCGGTCTCCAGCAACACGGCGGTCAGCAGAATCAGCAGTCCGCGCAGAACATTCGCCCACAGCAGCACGGCGCGGCGGTCCCAGCGGTCGAGGAGCGCGCCCGCGTACGGTCCGATCACCGAGTACGGGAGCAGCAGTACCGCGAAACCGGCGGCGATCGTGACGGGATCCGTTGCGCGCTCCGGGTTGAACAGAATCGCGCCGCCGAGTGCCGTCTGGAACATGCCGTCGCCCAGCTGACTGGCGAATCGCACCGTCGCGAGGCGGGCCAGCCCGGGCGACCGCCGGAGGGTGTACGCCGTTCTGCGCCACGCCTCGCGCCGGTTGCCGAGCTGTTTCGCCATTCACAGGACCCTATCCGGCGGCCGCGACCGACCTGTCCTGCCACCACCGGACGGTCTCCTCGGCGGCACGGTCCAGCGGGGTCGGGGTCAGCCCGAGCCGGGCCTCGCTCTCGGACGAGTCCATCACGAACGGCTCCTCGAACTGGTACAGCATTTCGGCCAGCTCGCGGCTCCCCTGGTGCACGAGCCCGCCGCCGCGGATCACCCAGCCGGGCAGGGTGCTCACCTTCGGGGCGGGAACCCCGGCGGCCTTCGCGTAGGCCTCGACCATCTGCCGCTGGGTGACGGCCGGGACCGTCGGTGCGTGCAGCACCGAGTTCCACAGCGCGGGGTCGTGGGCGGCGACGATCATCGCGGCCGCGAAGTCGGGAACGTACGTGAACGAGTGGGGCAGGTCGGCGGAACCGAGGACGCGCATCGTCTTGCCCGCGAGGACGACGGGCACCATGCGCTCGCCGGCGTGCGCGTTCAGCACCTGCGGTCCGAAGAAGTCGGACGCGACGACGCTCACGGTGGGGGTCGAGGACTCGGCGCGGGCCTTCAGCAACCGGGTCCGGATGCCGCGTTTGCCGGAGTCGGCCGACCGCGGCGTGTGCTCGGTCATCGGCTGGTGCGACGTGTCGTAGGAGTAGAGGCTCTCGGGGAACACTACGACGGCGCCGACGCGGCCTGCGGCCTCGAGCACGGTCTGCTCGGCGGCGGGGAGTTCGCGCTCCCACGCGTCCGCGCTGTAGGCGGCGTGGATGCAGTGGTAGACGGCGACTGCTCCGTCGAATGCCTCACGCAGTGCGTCGGCGTCGGAGACGTCGACCTTCCGCCGCTCGATCAGGGGATGGTCCGGGCCGCTGCCCGACCGCGTGAGGACCCGCACCTGGCGCCCTTGCTCGGCGAGCTGCAGGGCGACGGTCCAGCCGACGGGTCCTGCTCCGGTGACGATCTCGATGTTCGACATGTCCGCTCCTGCTGTGTGAGTCGATTTCGACGATTCGAGAGCACTGCTCTCTGTCTGATTCGAGAATGCTCCCCCTCGACCTCATTGTCAAGAGCACTGCTCTCCTTTGTTGACACCGCTCTCTGAAATTGCCACCCTGGACCCCATGCCAGGAACACCACGGGAGCGCGCCCGCGAACAGACGTTGCAGGACATCACGAGGATCGGACGCGAACAGCTGGCCGCGGTCGGCGCCGCGGCCCTGTCGCTGCGGGCCGTCGCGCGGGACCTCGGCGTCGTGTCCTCCGCCGTCTACCGGTACGTCAAGAGCCGCGACGAACTGCTGACGCTGCTCGTCGTCGACGGATACAACGAACTCGGCGACGCCGCGGAGGCAGCCGTCGCGTCCGCCGCCGAACCGCGGGAACAGTTCCTGGCACTCGGCCGGGCGGTGCGCGAGTGGGCGCTGCGTGAGCCCGCCCGCTACGGATTGCTGTTCGGCAGCCCGGTTCCCGGCTACCAGGCGCCCGGCGAGCAGACCACGACTCCGGGGACGCGGGTGATCTACGCACTCGTCGGGATCTTCGACAATGCGTTCCGGGTGGGCAGGCTCGAGGCGGCCGCGGCGGCGCCCATCGACGACGAGCTCGCGGCAGACCTCGACCGCATCCGCGCCGAACTCGGACTCACCACCCCCGACCCTCTGCTCGCCCGCGGCGTGCTGGTCTGGTCGGCGCTGTTCGGGGCGGTCAACTTCGAGGTGTTCGGGCAGTACGGAGCCGACACGTTCACCACACCGGGGGCACTGTTCGAGCACCACCTCGCGGTTCTGGCCGAGACGGCGGGGCTGCCCGCGGCGTAAAGCGGCGAACCGGACGCACGTCGCGTCCTCCGTCACATCGCGTCCGCCGCGGTGGGATGATGTTCAGGTGGCGCACGCAGAAGAACCCGAAGATCGAACGGCGTCGACGGAACCGGTGGTCCGGCCCGGCAGCCTGTTGGTCTCGTCCACAGATCTCGTCGAACCCGCATTCCGTCGCACCGTGATCTATGTGATCGAGCACAACGACGCCGGCAGCCTCGGCGTGGTCATCAACCGTCCCAGCGAAACCGCGGTGCACGACGTGCTGCCACAGTGGGCGCCGCTCGCCGCGCGCCCCTCCGCGCTGTACGTCGGCGGCCCCGTCAAACGGGACGCCGCACTGTGCCTGGCGACGCTGCGCACCGGTGCGCAGGCCGACGGTGTCGCGGGTCTGCGCCGGGTCCACGGCCGCGTGGTGATGGTGGATCTCGACTCCGACCCCGAGGTCATCGCCCCGCTGGTGGAGGGTGTCCGGATCTTCGCCGGCTACTCCGGCTGGACGTACGGCCAGCTCGACTCCGAACTCCAGCGCGACGACTGGATCGTGATCTCGGCGCTCGCGTCGGACGTGGTCGCTCCCGCCCGGGTCGACGTGTGGGCGCAGGTGCTGCGCCGGCAGCCGCTCCCCCTCGCCCTGCTCGCCACTCACCCGATCGACGTCGAGCGCAACTAGCCGACACACCCCGCGCACGTCCCTGGACTGTCGGGGACGGGTGGTATCAACAGAGGTGGGGAACGAAGTGAGGAGGACAGCACACGTGATCGACACCTGTCACGGAACACTGATCGTGCACGCGCTCTACGGAGCAGAGTGCACGGACGAGTCGTGCGTCGAGTTGTCCGAGGTCCGGCACGCACTGATCATCGACTGCGACGAATTCGGCGACTGCGTGTGCTCGGCGGAGTTCGCCGAGCAGCTGCGTCACGCATCCTGAGAATCCACCTCGAGCGTCACCCCGACCTCCGACAGGCGTCGGCGCAGCTTCGGAAGATGGCTGCCCGGCCAGTACAGCTGCGCACAGTCCCGGCACCGGCTGAACTCGTGTTCGTTGCCCGCGACGCCCGGTGGTGCCTCGGCGAGCGCCTCGGCACGGGGAACGGGCGCGAGAAGTCCGTTGCACCGCGCGCACCGCGTGAACGGTGAGATTCGCGACCGAAGGTCGAAGCGGTCCAGCACTTCCCGCAACTGCCTGCGGGGGTTCGTTTCGTGCAGGAACGCACCGTGGGTGAGCGCCGACCTCTTGAGTAGGCCGGTGTCCCGGGTCAGGACGATGCGATGCTCGGACAGGGAGATGTCCACCAGTTCCGGGTCGGCGAAGTCGTTGCGGTAGCGGGTGTCGAATCCCAGCAGGCGGAGGTAGCGGGCGAGTCGGCCGAGATGCACGTCGAGCACGAACGTCGGGTCCCGCAGCGGTCGGGGACGCAGTTTCGTGACTCCGGTCAGCTCGAGTCGCTCGAACATCGGGTACACGGCGACCCGTTCGCCGCCGCGCAGCAGGTGCGCGAAATCGACCGACACTTCGTCGACGAGGATCAGATCCACCTCGGTGTGCGGGACGCCCAGCGCCTCGATCCGGTCCTTCACCGACGGGGTGCCGTCGAATTCGTGCTCGAACGTGTGCTTGCGCCGTACCGGCGGCAGAAAGTCGTTCAGCTCCTCGTAGAAGCGGAACTCGCAGTGACGAAGCGGCCCGGGCATCGGCATTTCACATCCCTCATGCCACAGTACTGGCCGACTCCTCGCGGCTGCGCCTCGAATACTTCTGGATCAGCGGGAAGAGCACGAACGTCGCGGCGAACACGACGGAATGCAGCCGCCAGTGCTTCAGTCCCTTCAGCGCCTCCTGCGGCGACAGCCGCGCGCCGTACAGCAGGAACAGGACGCCGATCGCGATCCGGGTGGCCCACTCGAGCACGGTCTGACCGGTCCCCGACACGGGAAAACACTCCCCAGGATCGCCACGGCGACGATGCCGAGGACGAACCCGTCGAGGTGGAACCGGCTGCGAAATTTCACTGCATCAAGGGTAGAACGGCGTGGTCACGACCCTTCGTGCGGACGCTCAGCACCGCGAGGACGCCGCACAGGACGGCGCCGATGATCGCGAGTTCGATGATGGCGACGTGCATGCCCTGGACGGTGATGGCGATGCCCGCGCAGATGGACGGCACGGCGAGGCCGACGTAGCCGACGGTGAAGAACGCGGCGAGCGTCCCGCCCTGGGCGTCGGGGGCGTGCTCCGCGGCGGCGGCACCCACCGCGCGCATCGCTCCGGCGAACGAGAGTCCGTGCCCCACACCGACGATGACGGTCACGACGCACAGCAGGGCGAGGGACGGCACGAAGTCGACGACGAGCAACCCGATCATGCCTGCACCGACGGCACCGATGCCCAGGGTTCGGCAGAGCACGGTTCCGAGCCGGTTGGCCACGAGTTGCGCTGTCACCGAGCAGATCATGACCAGTGCGGCGGCACCGCCGGCGACCACGAGGTTGTCCACGCCGAGCAGGCCGATGATCCACGTCGGGACCACCGACTGGAACAGGCCCACGGCGCCCCACGCCAGGGCGACACCGAGGGAGGACAGCCAGAACACCTGGCGGATGGGTGCGGGGACGTGCGGGACCTGGAACAACTGGGTGGGGTGGGACTGCCCGCCGGTGGGTGCGGGGAGCAGCAGCACCATGATCAGCGCGGGCAGCAGCGCCAGCGCGAACAGCACGTACGGCAGGACCAGGGCGTGCGGGAGATACTGCGCGACGGCCCCGCCGAACAGCGGGCCCAGCGACGCACCGAGCGCGGTGGTGAGGGTGGCGGCGAGACCTGCGCGGCGGAGGTTCCGGGCCGGTTCGTGCTCGATGAGGGCGGCGGACCCGGCGGCCGAACACGCACCGACGGCGATGCCCTGGGCGATTCGGCCGAAGAACAGCCAGATGGTCGAGTCGGCGAACGCGAGGACCACGGCGCCCAGCAGGCTGAAGGAGATGGCGGCCAGCAACACGAAACGGCGTCCGAGTGCGTCGGACAGCGGGCCGAAGAACAGCAGCGAGGGAAGCAGTCCGGCGACGTAGACGGCGAATATCAGCGTCTGGACCAGCGGAGTGAATCCGAACTCGTGGCGGTAGAGCGAGTACAGCGCCGTGGGGATGTTGGCGCCGAGAAGCAGCACGACGAGGAGGTAGTTCAGGCCATGGAAGTGGCGGCTGGTGCGGGCGGTGGAGGTCGGGACGGTGTCGGCATGAGCGGTTGACGTGGACGTGTGGGGTCGCCTCCTCGGGCTGTCCGAATACATGGGACGTCCTACGTAGTTTAGGCGGGCCGGTCGTGAGTCGCGAGCCGGCGAGGTGTGAGGATGAGTACATGACAGTGGTTCGGCGCGAATCCGCGTATCAGCAGTCCCTGGACTGGATGCGTGGCCGGATCGCCCAGGGCGACTGGACGGTGGGCGAGCGCATCCCGACGGAACCCGAGCTGATGACGCTGCTCGGGGTCGGGCGCAACACCGTGCGCGAGGCCATCAAGACCCTGACGTCGACGGGCATCCTCGAGATCCGGCGCGGGTCCGGGACGTTCGTGCGGGCCCGCACCGACATCGGCGGGCTGCTCGGGCGGCAGGTCGCGGTCGCCGAGATGCTGAACGTCTTCGAGGTCCGGCGGGCGCTCGAGACGGAGGCCGTCCGGCTCGCGTGCGGTCGCCGCACCGACGACGACCTGCGGTCCCTGTCCGCGCTACTGGACGAGCGGCAGCGAACGACGGATCAGCCGTCCCGATTCGCGGACGCCGACCTCGCGTTCCACCTCGGGGTCGTGGAGGCCGCGCACAATCCGGTGCTGTCCGACCTGTTCGCCGGGATCCTCGAACCCACCCGCGCCACCTACGACTTCACCGAAGGCGTCCACCCCCCGTCGCTGACCACCGACGACCATCGCGCCGTCATCGACGCGATCGCCGCCCGCGACGAGGACGCCGCGGTCCGGGCCGCCCTCGGCTACCTCGACCGCGTGCTCGACGCGGTGCACCAGGCCTCCCGCCCGTGAGTGGTTAGCGAGTCCCTGCACTCCCGGGCCACTCACGGGTGGCGGAGCCGCCTGTCGGCGAACGTGTTGAGCGCACCGGCCAGCTCTTCGGCCCGTGCGCTGGTGACGGTCAGCCGGTCGCCGCACGCGGTCGTGACGATCACGGCGGGACCGGTCCTCGTCACGACGCCGTAGTTCCGTCGGCCCTTCACCTTGAGTCCCCAGCCGCCGAAGTCGTCGAACGGCTTGATCACGTCGACGCGGGCGCCCTCGATCTCGTCGATGCCGTACTGCAGGGCGGTCATGCCCATGTTCACCACCCGGATGCCGGACGGATCGACGATCACCCGAAAGCGGAGCAGGCTCACGATCAGCAGCCCGACGGGAAAGAACACCGCGAGCGGCCACCACCCGTCGACGAGCAGGCAGACGGCGACAGCGGGCGCGACACCGAGCAGCAGGAGCAGCACCAGCGAGCCGACGGTGCCGAAACCGACCGTGTCCGCGACCGTCGCCGGGTCGTCGGCGCGCGGCAACCGGGGGTCGGGAGGACTGGTGGCGGACACCCGGGGCCGGTAGTCGCGCAGCAGGGCGGCGCCGAGCAGGCCGACAATCGCGCCGATCACGACACCGACGCCGAGCGACCACAACGGAAGTTCGGTACTCGAGACGTCGGTGACGTCGAGTTGGACGTAGAGCAGCACCACCTGCACGGTCAGGATCAGACCGACCACGGACAGTCCGACGACGAGCATCGTGCGGCGCATCATCAGCATCGCCTGGGCCAGTGCGGCGATCGCGGCACATCCGCCACCGAACAGGACTGTCACCAGGGCAAAGGTCCAGGCACTGGACATCGGGGTGGAGAAGCCGTCGGGCGAGGTGGTGGTCCAGTGGGTGGCGATCTCCACCGGAAGCCGCGGTTCCCAGACCTTCGTCAGGATCACCCCGAACAGGGCGGCGACGACCGGCAGCAGGAGACCGAACACTGCGCCTGCGGGGTCGACGACGCGCGAGGACTTCAATGGACGGGCCGTCGGCAGCCGGTCAGGACGGCTGGCAGGCGCCCTTCAGCGTGCACGCACCGCAGGAACTGCCGCACTCGCCGGTGTCGGCGGCGGGCACCGCCGCGGCGGCACGGGCACCGAGCGATCCGCCCGTCGCCGCGGTGAGAGCGGCGGCCACGACGCTGACGAGGACGGCACCGATTCCGAAGACTCCACCGATCAGGATTGCGGCGATTCCGCCGATGACGAGGAGCCCGGCCGCGGCGAGCAGGGTGGGCCCTGCGACCTTGTTGGCCAGCGCAAACGTCTGATCGTCGCGCATCGTCTCGGGGGTGCGGACACCCGCCCACCGGTTGCGCGGGAGGCGCTCGGCGAGGCCTGCAACGGCGACACCGGAGACAGCGACGGCGAGCACGAACAGCACGACGGAGGCAATCAACACGAGACCAGGATACGGCGGACCCGGACGCGCAGGTGAGCCCGGGTGGGGTGAGGCTCTACCCTGGTTGACGGTATCCCCCTAATTCAGAATGTCAGCCAAGTAGATAGCGACCACAGTGACCGAGCACGTGCAGCCCGCCAACCCGTCCGACGCGACCCCGCAGCACCGCTACACCGCGGAGCTCGCCGGCCAGATCGAGCAGCGCTGGCAGGACCGGTGGAGCGAGGAGGGCACGTTCAACGCGCCCAACCCGGTCGGTCCCCTCGCCGGCGACGTTCCCGCGGACAAGTTGTTCGTGCAGGACATGTTCCCGTACCCGTCGGGGACGGGTCTGCACGTGGGTCACCCGCTCGGCTACATCGCCACCGACGTGTTCGCCCGCTATCACCGCATGCAGGGCCACAACGTGCTGCACACCCTCGGCTACGACGCGTTCGGTCTGCCTGCCGAGCAGTACGCGGTGCAGACGGGTACGCACCCGCGGACCACCACCGAGGCCAACATCGTCAACATGAAGCGGCAGCTGCGCCGCCTCGGGCTCGGCCACGACGAACGCCGCACATTCGCGACCACCGACACCGACTTCTACCACTGGACGCAGTGGATCTTCCTGCAGATCCACGACGCGTGGTTCGACAAGGAGGCGGGCAAGGCCCGGCGGATCTCGGAGCTCGAGGCCGAGTTCGTGTCGGGCGTGCGGTCGCTGGAGGACGGACGGGACTGGGCGTCGCTGTCCGTGTCCGAGAAGGAGGCCGTCCTCGACTCCTACCGCCTCGTCTACCACTCCGATTCGATGGTCAACTGGTGCCCCGGTCTGGGCACGGTGCTGGCGAACGAAGAGGTCACCGCGGACGGTCGCAGCGACCGCGGCAACTTCCCCGTGTTCCGTAAGCACCTGCAGCAGTGGATGATGCGCATCACCGCGTACTCGGACCGTCTGGTGGACGACCTGGAGTACCTGGACTGGCCCGAGAAGGTCAAGACCATGCAGCGCAACTGGATCGGGCGCTCGCACGGTGCGCAGGTGAAGTTCCAGGCGGACGGTCATGAGATCGAGGTGTTCACGACGCGTCCGGACACGCTGTTCGGCGCGACGTACGTGACGCTGGCGCCGGAGCACGAACTGGTGGACGACATCGTCGCGGCCCAGTGGCCCGAGGGTGTCGATTCGCGCTGGACCGGTGGTGCCGCTACGCCTGCCGAAGCGGTTGCGGCGTACCGGAAGTCGATCGCGGCCAAGTCGGATCTCGAGCGTCAGGAGTACAAGGAGAAGACGGGCGTCTTCCTCGGTACCTACGCGGTGAACCCGCTGAACGGGCTCGAGCTGCCGGTGTTCATCGCCGACTACGTCCTCACCGGCTACGGCACGGGCGCCATCATGGCTGTCCCGGGTCACGACCACCGCGACTACGAGTTCGCGACCGAGTTCGGTCTCGACATCGTCGAGGTCATCTCCGGCGGCGACCTCACCAAGGACGCGTACACCGGCGACGGCACGATCGTGAACTCCGATTTCCTGAACGGGATGAGCGTCGCCGACGCCAAGAAGGCGATCACCGACCGTCTGGAAGCGGACGGCACCGGCAAGGGCACCATCCAGTACAAACTGCGCGACTGGCTGTTCGCCCGCCAGCGGTACTGGGGCGAGCCGTTCCCGATCGTGTACGACGCCGAGGGCAACGCGCACGCCCTGCCGGAATCGTCTCTGCCGGTGGAGCTCCCGGAGGTCGAGGACTACGCACCCGTGTCGTTCGATCCGGACGACGCGTCCTCGGAGCCCTCTCCCCCGCTGGCCAAGGCCGTCGACTGGGTCAACGTCGAACTCGACCTCGGCGACGGACTGCAGACGTACCGCCGCGACACCAACGTGATGCCGCAGTGGGCCGGCAGCTCCTGGTACCAGCTGCGGTACATCGACCCCACCAACCCGGACGTGTTCTGCGACAAGGAGAACGAGCGGTACTGGACGGGTCCGCGCCCGGAGATCCACGGACCCAACGATCCCGGCGGCGTCGACCTGTACGTCGGCGGAGTCGAGCATGCGGTGCTGCACCTGCTGTACTCGCGGTTCTGGCACAAGGTGCTGTTCGACCTCGGCTACGTCAGCTCGAGCGAGCCGTACCGCCGCCTGTACAACCAGGGCTACATCCAGGCGTACGCGTACACCGATGCGCGCGGCGTGTACGTACCCGCGGACGAGGTGGAGGAGAAGGACGGCAAGTTCTTCCACCAGGGCATCGAGGTCAACCGCGAGTACGGGAAGATGGGCAAGAGCCTCAAGAACTCCGTGTCGCCGGACGAGATCTGCGAGGAGTACGGCGCCGACACGCTCCGCGTGTACGAGATGTCGATGGGTCCGCTGGACACGTCCCGCCCGTGGGCGACCAAGGACGTCGTCGGTGCGCAGCGCTTCCTGCAGCGTGCGTGGCGTGTGGTCGTCGACGAGGAGTCCGGTGCAGTGCGCGTCACCGACGACGCCCCGACGGAGGACACGCTGCGCGCGCTGAACAAGGCGATCGCCGGTGTGAGCGAGGACTACACGGCGCTGCGCGACAACACGGCCGCGGCCAAGCTGATCGAGTACACCAACCACCTCACCAAGGCGTACCCCGGCGGTGCCCCCCGCTCGGTGGTGGAGCCGCTTGTGCTGATGCTGGCACCGCTGGCCCCGCACCTCGCGGAGGAGTTGTGGTCGCGGCTCGGGCACGAGAAGTCCCTGGCCCACGGACCGTTCCCGGTGGCCGAGGAGAAGTGGCTGGTGGAAGACACCGTCGAGTACCCGATCCAGGTCAACGGCAAGGTCCGCAGCCGCGTGACCGTCGCCGCCGACGCCCCGCGCGAGGAGATCGAGAAGATCGCGCTGGCCGACGACAAGATCGTGGCGCTCCTCGACGGCCAGGATCCCCGCAAGGTGATCGTCGTTCCCGGCAGGATGGTCAACATAGTGCGCTGACGCGCCCGTGAGTACTTATTAACCACCGGCGGTTAACAAGTACTCACGGGTGGTTTGATACATGGGTGCAACTCGTGATCGAGGCAACCGACCTTCCCGGATCGTCGTGCCCGCCGGGAACCAATTTCCCCGGCTACGACAACATCCACGTGGCGGTGCAACGCCGCGGTGCACACGGCGACCTACTCGGTCTGCATCCGGGAGACGCGACCGCGGCGCGCTGGGTTCTCGACTGCACGGCGACCCCGACGCCGACGGGTCTCGACATCACCGGACCGTACGTGCAGGGCCGGCCGGGCGCGCGGTTCGTCTACCTGTCGTGGGGGACGCTCGATGCCGACGGCCGATTCGACATGTTCCGCCGGGCGAAGTTGATGTGGGACGCGGTGGATCCGGCGACTGCGGACGCGGCGTCGGCTGCCGGCCGCATCACGGCGCGTCTCGGGCTCACCGACGCCCGGGGAAACCCGCTGTGCGCGGCGGTGCGTCCGCCGTTGGTCGAGTGGTCGGCGTAGCCGATCGCCGTACCCCCTGCGCGTAGGGTGAGGGTATCGGCGGCACTTCGTACGCGAACGCCCGAGATCGCGTCGCCGCCGACAGAGATATCGGCCGCTTTGCGGCCGAGGCGGGAGCGTCGTCATGACGCTACAACAGGATCGCAACTTTCCCGGTCGTCTTCACGGCGCCCATACTCGTGGCGGCCCGGCGCAGTCGCCGCGGCTTCGGTTGAAGCCGGAAGCGCCCGGTGCCGGCACGGTGGACGGCGCCTGGTGGCCCCGGTCCCGTGACCTGACCGTGGAGATTGCGGATCTGGTTGCGCTGGTGGCGGTTCGGATGGGTGTGGTCGATCGAGTCGTGTACGACCTCAAGGCCTGGCTTCCTGCGCCGCGCCGGGTCATGGTCGCGGGACGATCGGTGCATCTCGACGGTTACGAGTACCAGCCGCTCAACACCCTGTACGTGAGCGGTCTGAAGCGGACGAGGTTGACGCTCCTGGTGGTGCCTCCCGAGGCCGATGCCCGCTATGCCGACTCGACGATGCATACGGCCGCCAACCCCAACAGTGCCCTGACCGCCGACGAGTTGCTGATGTCGGGCATCAGGGATGGCTTCGACCGCACTGCGAGCGCGAAGGGACGTGAACGATGACGCACGACGACAACATCACGCATTCCGGTCGTGGGCTGGGACTTTCTCGGCCGGCCGACGGTGGGCAGCCTTTCGACGCACCCACCCGGACCCCGAGGCTGCTCCTGCGCGCTCGCGGCGAGGTGTCGGAGGGCGTCGACGGGGCGTGGTGGCCCCGAACCACCAATCTGACCACCGAACTGCACGACCTGATCAGCGCGTTGACGGATCGAGTGGGAACGACCGAACGCGTCGCCTTCGATTGGAACTCGCTGAGCATCTCGCAACGCGGCATCGACCGGCGGGACGGCATCGAGGTGTCCGGCCCGGATCCGGATCAGCCGACCGACATCATGTACGTCTTCGGTACCGACGGACGTCGCCTCGACATCTTGATCGTCGGGCCCAATACCGACGCCGACAACGCTTTCGAGGCGATGAAGAGGGCTGTGGGTCTCGCTCCGGACCAGTAGTCGCTATCGACTCTCGGCGTCGTGGAGGGCCGGTGACCGATCGACGTGACGGGGACGCTTCTCCCGCATCCACGGCAGTGCTGCGGACGCGATCAGGACGACGGCCATTCCCGCCCACTGCACCGGCGACAGTTGCTCGCCCAGCAGAATCTGTGCGGCCAGCACCCCGACCACCGGTTCGAGCAGTCCGAGGAGGCTGACCGAGGCCGAGCCGAGCGCGCGCACCGCGATGAAGGAGCAGCCGATCCCGATGGGCATCAGCAGGAGCCCCTGGAACAGAATGGACCCCCACCCGCTGGGTGCGAACGTCCAGGACTGTCCGTCGACGACGGCGATCGTGCCGGTGGCGATTCCGGCGCCGAGTGACGCCAGTCCGCCGGCGGCGACGGGGCTGACCTGGTGCACCCATCGTTCCCCGACCACCAGATACACGGCGTACCCGGCGGCGCTGAGGAGGGCGAGTATCGCCCCGTTCAGGGCGACGGCGGAGCCGCCCGCGCCTGCGACGAGCGCGATGCCGCCGGACATCGCGAGGGCCAGCACCAACTGACCGCGGTGGATCCTGTTCCGGGTGAGCACCCAGACCAGTGCCATCACGAACAGTGGGTAGATGTGGACGATCACGACCGCGATCTGGGCACCGGTAACCCGCACTGCCGCAAAGAAACACAGAAGCTGGATTCCGAACAGTGGGCCGCAGACGACGCACAGCCCGACAGCGGACTTCCAGGTCACGCCCGTCAGTCTTCCGGTGGACCAGGCCAGGAGTAGCAGGAGTGCGGCACCGACGAGGCTGCGGAGGCAGACGAGGACGGCCGGCGACACTCCACCGGCGTAGCCGATCGCGGCGAACGTCGGGGTGAGTCCGTAGGCGACCGCGGAGGCCGCACCGCATCCCCAGGCGACGGCACTGCGGCCGCGGGTGGTGCTATCGCCCATGGACTCGAACGCGTCGAGCGGTCCGCGGTGGTCGGGTCACCATGTCCGCGGCGCGACGAGTTCGTCGTGAACGAACTGCACGAGAACCTCTTTCATGGCGGCGACGGTCATGTTGGGTGCGCCGGTGAGTACCTGGATGGCGGTTCCGTCGGTGAGCGCGGTCAGCCGCTGCGCGATGGTCTCCGGGTCGACGTCGGTGCGGAAGATCTCCTGGCGTTGTCCGCGCCGGACGATCTTGACGACGGTTTCGTGCCAGCGCGCGTAGTAGGTGTTGTGGAACGGGCGGAGTTCGGGTCGCAGCGTGGCCTCGGCCCAGAACTGCAGCCAAATGGACCACTCGTCGCGCAGCGGCCCGACGCGGGGCAACTGCATGTCGATCAAGCGGAGCAGCCGCTCGTGGGCGTTGTCGATCGCTTTGAGTTCGCGGCTCTGCCGGTCGAACGCGTTGTCGATGGCGTGGCGGAGGGCCGCCGTGAGGACGTCACTCTTGCCGGGGAAGTAGTAGTGCACCGCCCCGGTGCTGGTGCCGACGACCTGTGCGATATCGGAGATACGGACCGAGTGGTATCCGCGCTCGGCGATCAGCTGAGCCGCGGCATCGAGTATCGCCGTTCGGCGCGCGTCCTCGGTGAGTTGAGCGGTCACTGTCCCTCCTTCGATGGTCATCTGACTGATCCATCAAATCATACGCCTCAAACTGACGCATTAGTCAGACGCCGCGCTGCTTGGGCGGAAGGGGTCGGAGTCGGACGTTCTCAGGCATAACCGCAGCTCAAACAGCCTTAACAGGCACGGGGAACATTCGGACGTCGCGTCAGTTTTCGGCAAACTCTTGACATCTGTGGGCTGCGTCACGGTATAACTGATGCATCAGTCAGACCCCCGGGTCGGAACGGCAGCGACGAGAGGCGAACGCTCGATGGAATGTGAGAACCCAGGTGGAGGCGCCGGGCAGGTGCTGCGCCCCGACGTCCATCGCGGGCGGGTGGCACTGATCACCGGTGGAGGCACCGGGATCGGACGCGCGATCGCACTGGACATGGCGAGGTGTGGAGCCGACGTCGTCATCAGCGGCCGCCGGTCCGAGCCCCTCGAAAAGACCGCCGCCGAGATCGAGGCGCTGGGCGCCCGGGTGCTCGCAGTGCCCGCCGACATTCGCGAGGAAGAGCAGGTGACCGACCTGGTCGACCGCGCGCTCGACACGTTCGGCCGGATCGACATCCTCGTCAACAACGCGGGCGGCCAGTTCGCGGCGCCGGCCGAGGACATCACGAGCAAGGGATGGCGCGCCGTGCACCGCCTCGCCGTCGACGCCACCTGGGCGGTCACCCGGGAGGTCGCCGTTCGCGCGATGATTCCGCAGCGGTCGGGATGCATCTTCTTCATGGCGTTCTCCCCGCGTCGCGGAATCGCATCGATGGTCCATGCCACCTCCGCTCGCGCCGCCCTCGAGAACCTCGCCTCCGGACTGTCGCTGGAGTGGAGCCGGTACGGAATCCGGTCGATCTGCATCGCCCCCGGCACCATCGCGACGGAGGGCATGGAGGGCAACTACACCGAAGAGGCCCGCGCGCAGTGGACGTCCGCGGTTCCGCTCGGTCGCCTGGGTACGGCCGAGGACGTCTCCGGAGTGGTCACATTCCTCGCCTCCCCCGCTGGCAGTTACGTCACCGGCACCACGCTGGTGATCGACGGCGGCGCCGACGCCTGGGGTACGGGCCATCCCGCTCCGAAGGTCGAGGAGACGCGATGAGCGCGATCACCGACCGCGACCTCACGGCACTGTTCGACCCCCGGTCGGTCGCCGTCCTCGGTGCCAGCAACGACGAGACGAAGTACGGCAACTGGATCAGCGTTCAGGCCCTCCGCATGACGGGCAACCGGTCGGTCCACCTCGTCAACCGGCGCGGTGAGCGCATCCTGGGACACCCCTCGCTCCGCAGCCTGTCGGAACTCGACGAACGAGTCGATCTCGTCGTCATCACCGTTCCGGCACAGGGTTTCGAGGAGGCCGTGGACGACGCCCTCGCGGCGGGCGCCACCGCGATCGTCGGTGTCACCGCCGGTTTCGCCGAACTCGGTGCTGCCGGAAAGGCTGTGCAGGATCGGGTCGTGGAGCGGGTGCGAGCGGCCGGAGCCGTCCTGCTCGGGCCGAACTGCCTGGGTGTGCTGGACTCGAGCACCGCGCTGACGCTGGCCTCGAACCCGCTTCCGGCCGGACGGGTCGCGCTGCTCTCCCAGAGCGGCAACATGGCACTCGAACTCAGCCAATTCCTCGAGGCCCGCGGCCACGGGTTCTCCCGGTTCGCCTCGCTCGGGAACCAGGCAGACCTCGGCGCCGCCGACCTCATCCGCTCCTGCGTGGAGCACGATGACACCGATCTCATCGCCGTGTACTGCGAGGACTTCGGTGACGGGCGGGCGTTCGTCGACGCCGCCGCCCAGGCATCCCGGGCCGGGAAGCCGGTCTTATTGCTGACGGTGGGTGGCAGCGAGGCATCCATCCGCGGGGCACAGTCGCACACGGGATCGCTGACATCCGACAGCGCGGTCATCGACGCGGCCTGCCGGGCCGCCGGGGTGTACCGGGTGTCGAGTCCACGGCAGCTCGCGGACGTGGCGGCCTCACTCCTCGGTTACGGACCCGCGGAGGTGCGCCGGGTCGGCGTCATCGCGGACGGCGGCGGGCACGCGGGTGTCGCGTCCGACGTCGTGGAGGCTGCCGGACTCGCGGTGCCCGAGTTCGCGGCCGATGTCAGCAGCGCACTGCGCGCCCTGTTGCCGCCGTCCGCCGGGGTGACGAACCCCGTCGACCTCGCCGGCGCCGGGGAACAGGACATCACCTCGTTCGTCTCGGTCCTCGACACCATCCTGCAGAGTCCGGCCGTCGACTCCGTCCTGCTCACCGGATATTTCGGCGGCTACGGGAGTTACGGTGAGAACCTCGCGCGAGCGGAGGTCGACACCGCCCGTGCGATGGCGGAGACGGCGCGAAACCACGGCAAGCCGGTCGTCGTGCACACGATGCATCCCGACAGCGCCGCGGCCCGGGTCCTCGCCGACAGCGGAGTCCCGGTCTTCCGGGCGGTCGAGGATGCCGCGGGTGCGCTCGGGGTCATCGCGGAAACCGCTGCGCCGCAGCATCCTGCGGGCGGGGAGAGTGAGCCGGCCGAGCCGGTCACCAGCGACGCCTACTGGGACGCCCGCGAACTCTTCCGCGGTGCGGGCGTCGAGTTCCCGGAAGCGCAACTGGTGCGGACGTGCGCCGAGGCGGTGTCAGCGGCAGACAAGGTGGGATACCCCGTGGTTCTGAAGGCGATGGGGTTGCTGCACAAGTCCGACTCCGGCGGGGTCGCACTGGGTTTGGAAACCGCGCAGCAACTCACCGACGCGTTCACGCGGATGGACGACTCGCTCGCCGCGCCCGCCTACTGCGTGGAGGGAATGGCGGACCTCAGTGAGGGAGTCGAACTCATCGTGGGCGTCCAGACCGACCCGCGGTTCGGTCCCGTGGCGATGGTGGGTCTCGGCGGTATCTTCACCGAGGTCCTCGCCGACGTCGCCTTCGCGCTGGCGCCCGTCGATGCGGAGACCGCCCGTGGTCTGCTCGACAATCTGCGGGCGTCCGCTCTGCTCCGAGGGGTTCGCGGCAGGCTCCCGATCAACCTCGACGCGGCCGCGGACGCCATCGCCGCCGTCACGGCTGTGGCCACCGCACACCCCGAGATCGCGGAACTCGAGATCAACCCACTGTTCGTCACTCCGAAGCACGCCCTCGGGCTCGACGCACGCATAGTCCTCAGCTCATCGAACATCAACTGACACAAGGAAGTTCTTTCATCATGGAATTCGCATACAGCCCCCGCCTCGCCGACCTCAAGGAGCGCGCACGCGCCCTGACCGACACGATCATGCAGTTCGAGGACGAGTGCGAAAGAAACAACGGAATTTCCGACGAATCCCACGCCACCATCAAGGCGGCCGTCCTCGCATCGGGACTGCAGGCGATCAACACCCCCGTCGAGTACGGCGGTGCCGGACTGACGGTGCTCGAGCAGGCCGTCGTGCAGGACGAACTCGGTAAGCTCACCAACGCGCTGTGGGACACGGTGTGGCGGCCCGCGAACCCGCTGACCCACGCGACCCCCGAACAGCGGGAGCGCTACCTGATTCCCGGTGCCCGCGGCGACCGTCGCGACGCCGTCGCGATCTCCGAGGCCAACGCGGGCTCGGACTTCTCCGCGGCGAGCACCACCGCGACCCCCGACGGCAACGGCGGGTACATCATCAACGGCGAGAAGTGGTTCGTCACGGTCGGTGACGTCGCCGATTACCTCATCGTGCTGGCCAACGTCGAACCCGAGCACGCCGCAACGATCTTCCTGATCGACGTCGACACCCCGGGTGTGAAGATCAAGCACATCCCCCGCTACACGCACACCTTCGTCTACGAGCACCCCGAGTTCACGTTCGAGAACGTGCGCGTCGGAGCCGACGCCGTGCTCGGCGGCATCGGGCAGGGCCACGACCTCACCCGCGACTGGTTCACGGAGGAGCGGCTGATGATCGGCGCACGCACGATCGGTGCCGCCGAGCGGGCGCTGACCCTGGCCGTCGACTGGGCGCGGGAGCGGGTGCAGGGCGGCGAGCCGCTGATCAACCGTCAGCTGATCCAGGGCATGATCGCCGACTCCGTCGTGGACATCACCACCAACCGGGCGCTCACCCACCAGGTGGCGTGGGAATTCGACCAGGCCGACCCTGATGATGCCGATCTGCGAAAGACGCTGCACGCCAAGGCAGCGACCGTGAAGCTGGCCGCCTCCGAGGCGTCGAACCGGGTGGTCGACCGGGCCGTCCAGATCTTCGGTGGGCGCGGCTACATCCGCGACTACCCCGTCGAGCGGCTGTGGCGCGAACTGCGCGTCGACCGCATCTGGGAGGGCACGTCGGAGATCCAGCGCCTGGTCATCGCGAACGAGGCCAACAAGCGGGGTCTCGACAACCTGCTGTCGTTCCGCTACGAGGCCGGGGAGAAGTAGCACGATGTCGACCGAGAACGCCGGGACCGTCGATGTGCGCCGCGACGGCGACGTCGCCGTCGTCACCCTGAGGCGCGAACAGAAGCGGAACGCGCTGTCCACGCACATGGAAGCCGAACTGCTCGGCGCACTGGGGTCACCCGAGGTGAAGTCCAGTCGTGCGGTGGTCCTCACCGGGGGCGACTCGGTGTTCTCGGCCGGCGCGGACGTCACCGAACTGCGGGAGATGACGCCGGAGGCGATCGCCGAGTACTACCGGACCTCCGGGTCGGTGTACGAGGCGCTCGCGGCTCTCCCGCAACCCACCGTGTCCGCGATCACCGGCTACTGCCTCGGCGGCGGGCTCGAACTGGCTCTCGCCACCGACATCCGCGTCGCCGATCCGTCCGCGGTCTTCGGGTTCCCGGAGATCGGAATCGGGATCCTCCCCAGTTCCGGTGGGGTCACCCGCATCACCCGCATCGTCGGGGCGGGCCGTGCCCGCGACCTCGTCCTGCGCGGACGGCGCTTCGATCACACCGACGCCGAACGCTGGGGCGTCGTCAGTGAGATCGCCCCTTCCGCGGAGCACGTGAAGCAGGCGCTGAGCATCGCGCACGAACTCGCGGCGTATTCGCCACTGGCGCTGAGCATCACCAAGCAGGTGCTGGACGTCAGCGCCGACTCCCCGCATCATGCTTCGCTGCTGCTCGAGCAGCTCGCCTACTCGGCGCTGAACAAGACAACCTCTTAGCGGTACCGGCCGAGTGCGGCCGACTCGACCGCCACCCCCAGGGTGACGGCACCAATCTACGTAGTGGAGACGACATGAGTTCCTTCGACGTGATGGACAGACCCGCCAAACGCGGGTTTCACACCAAGCTCCTGGTCGCGTGCTGTGGCGGACCATTCCTGGACGGGTACGTCATGAGCATCATCGGCGTGGCCCTGCTCGGGGTGACCGAGCAACTTCACCCGACGACAGCCGAGGCAGGGTTGATCGGCGCGGCCTCGCTGATCGGTATCTTCTTCGGCGCCACCGTGTTCGGCTTCCTCACCGACCGGATCGGCCGGGAGAAGATGTACGCCCTCGACCTGGTGGTGCTGGTCGTCGCGTGTGCACTGTCGGTGTTCGTTCAATTGCCGTGGCAGCTCATCGTTCTGCGCTTCGTCATCGGTGCGGCCATCGGTGCCGACTACCCCATCGCCACCTCGCTGCTCACCGAGTTCACCCCCACCAAGAAGCGCGGCGCCATGGTCGGGATGTCGGCTGTCGCGTGGTCGGCGGGCGCGGTTTCCGCGTACGTGGTCGGTGCGCTCGTCGTCGGCATCTCCGGTGGCAACGACCATTGGCGCCTGCTCCTCGCGTCCAGTGCGGTGCTGGGTCTGATCGTGATCCTGGTACGCCGCGGAATCCCGGAGTCGCCGCGCTGGCTCCTGAAGAACGGCCGGGTGGCCGACGCCGAGGCCGTGGTCGAGAAGATCTACGGGGAGAAACTCGACCTGAGCAAGGTCACCGTCGAGGACACGGCGGACAAGCCGAAGGCCGACATCCGGATCTACTTCCGCGGCCAGTACCTGGCCCGGCTGATCATGTGCAGCGCTTTGTATCTGGCGGTCGTCACCCCGCTCTACGCGTTGCTGACCTTCCTGCCCACGATCCTGTCGGGCTTCTCGATCTCCGGTGACGGTTCCGCGGGGCTCATCGTCGAAACCGTCATCATCGGGCTCATCGTCGCCGGATCCATCCCCGCACTGTTCCTGGTCGAGAAGTGGGGCCGGCGTCCGATCGCCGTGGTCCCGTTGGCCCTGATGGTGATTCCGCTGGCAGGGCTGTGGTTGTGGGCGGACGGTCCCCTCTGGTTCATCGTCGCCGCCTTCTGCGCGTACGCGTTCATCTCCGGCGGTCCGAGCATCCTGGTGTGGATCTACCCCAATGAACTCTTCCCCACCGAGTTCCGGGCGACTGCGGTGGGAATCGCCACCGCGGTGAGCCGGTTCGGCGCCGCGACGGGCACGTACCTGCTGCCGCTGAGCATCTCGGCGCTGGGAACCGGCACCACGATGCTCTTCGGTGCGGTGCTGACGGCGGTCGCGTTCGTGATCTGCTTCTTCATGTCGCCGGAGACGAAGGGGAAGTCGCTGGAAGAGGTGTCCTCCGTGTCCGCTGCCCCGGTAATGGGGACGAGCGCTCCCCGGCTGGAGAAGTTGGAGGAGGCGTCCGCGCCGCGAACCTGAGGATCGTTCCCTCCCGCCCCTGCCGGCTTCCGACGTCGGCAGGGGCGGGCCCCTGTGCGAACATGTCCCGCTGCCTGGGAGAAGGGGCTCCCCACCGGGCCGGTGCTGCGTTACTCTCACCACTAGAACACGTTCTATTCGACTGAGGAGTTCGCATCATGGCACCGTCCGCAGAAGACATCCGCAAGACCGTCGAGAGGTACATCGAGGCGGTGGCCACCGGGACCGCCGACGACGTCGTCGCACTGTACGCCGAGGGCGCCACCGTGGAGGATCCGGTGGGAACCGAGCCGCGAACCACGGTGGAATCGCTGCGGGAGTTCTACGGGGTGATCGAACCGCTGAAGCAGACCGGCGAGCTCCTGACGCTGAAGATCGCCGGCAACTCGGCCGCGTTTCACTTCTCCCTCGTCACCGACCTGGGTGAGCAGAAGCTCGAGATCGCGCCGATCGACGTCATGACGTTCGACGACGACGGCAAGATCACGTCCATGCGCGCATTTTGGTCGCAGGAAGACATGATCACGAGCTGACCGACGCCGGGCCCGGCAACCACACCGCAATTCGGCCCGGCTGATCAGCGACTGTGCTTACCATGGCGTGGTGGCCACCGACGTCGCCGGGCAGGCCGCACGGCGTGCCCGACGCAGAGCAGTCGTTCGAGCCGGTACGCGCCCCGGGCGCGCACCGCGTAGCTGGCTGTCGGTCGCCGGGGCGCTGACCGCCACGGTGCTCGTGGCGTGCTCCTCGGGTTCCGAGGGCCACCCCGATCCGGTCGGCCTGGACCGGGCCACCGACAGCGGGCAGCTTCCGTGGACGGAAGTGCTGCTTCCACCGCAGACGCCGACGACGGTCCCGTTCGGTCCGCCGGGCACCGACCTGCCGAGCGAACCCCGCGCCGCCGGGATCCGGGTGATCGGCGACCGTGCCGGTCTCTACGGCGGAAGCCCCGACCGGGTGCTCTGCGACCGGCAACGCCTCGTCGACGACCTCGAGCAGGATCCCGCGATGCTGCAGGCCTGGTCGAGCGTGTTCCAGGTCGACGACGTGCGGAATTACGTCCGGACCCTGACACCTGTGCTGCTCCGTGCGGACACCCGCGTCACCAATCACGGCTTCGACGACGGGCATGCGAGCGCATTCCAGTCCGTCCTCGAGGCGGGGACCATCGTGTTGATCGACGACCACGGCGTCCCCCGCGTCCGATGTGTGCGCGGAAGCCCACTGCTCTCCCCGGTGGTAAACGAGAACGCGGACGTGCAGGGCGATCCGTGGCCGGGTTTCCAACAGGACAGGTTGTACGTCGTGCAGCCCTCCAACCTGGCGATGACCGAAGTGACCGTGGTGGATCTGATGACCGGTGGACTGACGCCGATGCCGATCGGTTCCGGCCCGCAGCAGCCGGCGGAGCGCCCGAATCCGGTGGCACCCGTGGAAGCCCAGGCGCCGGTAGTGGATTCGCCGCCCGCGGTGGTGCAGCAAGCCGCTCCCCGTCCCGCGCCGGCTCCCGCCCCGGAACCTGCGCCTCCGCCCGCTGCGGCTCCGCCCCCGCCCCCACCGCCGCCACCTCCCCCGCCGCCCGCACCCGAACCGCCGGTGAATTACCCGCCTCCCCCCGCGCCGGCGCCCGCACCGCCGCAGCAGATTCAGGTGCAGATACCGGGTCTGCCACCCATCGTCATCCCCATTCCCAACTGAGGGTCGGCCGCGGAGTACTCGGCTACAGGGTGACGAGCGCGGCGTTGATCACGATCGCCTGGGTGAAGAGCGTCCAGTCGTTGATGATGTGCGCGCCCGTCGAGACCCACAGGTTCTTGGTCCGGATGTAGGCGAGGGTGAGCACCAGCCGGGCCCCGCCGATCACGATGAAGGCCTGCGCGAAGTTCCAGTCGTAGGTTTGCAGGTGGGCGGCGCCGAACCACACCGCACTGAGGAGCCAGGCCAGGATGATCGCGGTCTTGCGGGACAGTTTCGCCTTGGCGAACAGGAAATACATCAGCGCGAGAAACGGGACGATGGTGAAGACTTCTTCGCCGACCAATTGGATCCCGGTTCCCACGTAGAACGCGGCCGTGTCGAGCGCACCGCCCTCGCCCGCACCGTCGATGGCCTCGTTGGACGCCACCCCGAACAGGGCGCGCACGATCAACGCCAGCACCGACGTGACAACGAGGTTGAGCACGGCGAAGCCGATCATCGTGAGGACGTCACGGCCGTGCACCTTCCGGAACAACGCTGTCCAGTGCTCGCGCGTCACCATCGCCAGCACGACGAGCGGGATACCGACGAACAGGATGCGCGGAATCAGCGCAACGACGTTGTCGGTCTGCGGGATGAGGACCAAGGCCGCGAAGCCGACTGCGACCGAGGCCCACGCCAGGACCCACTGCCGCACCGACAGCGTGGTCGGCGTCCCGTTGTAGAAGGGGAAGTCGACGTCGTCACGGCGCTCGATCAGGGGACCGAAGCGGTCGTGGGACGACGCCGGTTCGTGGACGGGAACGGCTCTCGGGCCGGAACCACTACTCATCGATCAGCCCCTCTGCAGGTGGGTGGACTCGGGCGGCAATTTTCGCAGCACCCCCCGACCGCGACCACCCGACGCGCCCGCCGGGTCGCACAACGGACGGTTAACGGAAAGCGACTTATATATACCTGCGGCAAATTTCTTGTACTTGTATTGACATGTTGTCCTGAGCGGGTCCACAGTGAGTCGCATGACAACTCAACGACGCTACGACGTGGTGGTCGTCGGTGCCGGAATCGTCGGCCTCGCGCACGCGTATCACGCGCGCAACCGAGGCCTGTCCGTGGCGGTGATCGACCACGCCGACCGCGTTGCGGGCGCGTCCGTCCAGAACTTCGGCCACGCCTGCATCACCGCCCAGTCGGGCGTCGCCCGCGACTACGCCCGAGCGGGCCGGGAGCACTGGCTCGACCTGGCACGCAAGGCCGGGTTCTGGTCCGCCGAATCCGGAACATACTGTGTGGCAAGACATGACGACGAGCTGGCAGTCATGACCGAGTTCGCGGCCGTACGCGGACCGGCCGAAGTGGAACTGCTGTCCCGAGACCGGATCCTCGGCGCGTTACCCATCGTCGGCGACCGCGTCGTCGGGGGCATGTACATGGCCGACGACCTCCAGGTGAACCCGCGGGAAGCGGCCCCCGCCATTGCGCAGTGGCTCGACGCGTCGGGTGTCGACTTCTTCTGGCGCACCGCCGCAACCGGATTCGAGACCGGCGTCGTTCATACCTCGCGGGGCGATCTGCAGGCGGCGACGGTGTTCGTCACCGTCAACTACGACATCGACCGCCTGTTCCCGGGGCCGGCCGAGCGCGGGGGGCTCCTGCGGTGCCGGCTCCACATGATGCGCGCGAGGATTCCGTTGTCCGCGCCGTTGCCCGCACCGCTGTTCACGGGCTGGTCGCTCGTGCGGTACAGCGGTTTCCAGAATCTTCCCGCGACGGCGGCACTCGCGGCGAGGCTGCGTGACGAGTACCCCGACTACGTCGACCTCGACCTCCACCAGATGTACACACCGCAGCCCGACGGATCGATCCTGCTGGGCGACACCCACATCCGTGAGATCTCGGCGGAGCCGTTCCAGTCGGAGAAGGGGTTCGAGGTGCTGATCCGTGAGGCCGCCGCCCTCTTCGGCGTCTCGGACGTCACCGTCACCGAACGCTGGCAGGGCGTGTACAGCTCGGCACCCGATTCCGACTTCCTGATCGAGGAGCCGATCGACGGCGTGCACGTCGTCACCGTGACCACCGGGATCGGCATGACCACCAGCATGGGTCTGGCGAAGGACCGCATCGACTCCGTCTTCGGCCGCGACACCCTGCCCGTAATGGCATAGCAGCACAACCACATTCACCGAACACCGAGAGGAATCAGACAATGGGAACACGTCACCGGGACATCAGCCTCGTCGTCTTCGACATGGCAGGCACCACCGTGGAGGACAGCGGGCTGGTACAGCAGTCCTTCCTCGCCGCGGACGCGCATGCCGGACTGTCCAAGACCGACGAGGACCGCAGGCGGATGCTCGACTACGTCTCCGACACCATGGGCCAGTCCAAGATCGTCGTCTTCCGCCATCTCAGCGGCGGTAACGAGGAGCAGGCGCAGGCCGCGAACAAGGAATTCGAACGCTGCTACTCGCAACTCGTCGACGACGGGCGGTGCAGCGCGATCCCCGGCGCGGTGGAACTCTTCGGCTCCCTGCGGGAGCAGGGCATCAAGACGGCGCTCACCACCGGCTTCGCGCACGAAACGCAGGTGGCGATCATTCGCGCCCTCGGCTGGCAGGACGTCGCCGACGTCGTGTTGTGCCCCGGAGACGGTGTCCGCGGCCGCCCCTTCCCGGACCTGGCGCTGACCGCGTTGATGCGCACCGGTGCCCCGTCCGTGCAGTCCATGGTGGTGCTCGGCGACACCACGTCGGACGTCACCACCGGCCTCCGCGCCGGAGCCCTTGCCTCCGTGGGCGTGCTCACCGGCGCCCACGACGCCACCCAGCTGTCCGAGGCCGGGGCCACCCACGTTCTCGACAGCGTCGCGGACCTGCCCGGTCTGCTCGCCGAACTGCGCAACACCTGATTTTCCGATCAGGCTCCGTTGCCGTCGTCCGACGGAAGCCTGGGGTCGATGGTGCGGGCGTTCACGATGCTGAAGGCGACGAGGTCGGGGCGGTACCGATCGTCCGCGTACTCGAACGTGTCGCCGTTCTGATCCCGCGACGTCCGACGTTCCCGAAGCAGCGGGCTGCCGGGGTCGATGCCGAGATTCTCGGCGTCGACCCCGGTCGCGGCGACGGCGTCGAGCACGTGCTCCATCGATTCGAAGCGGACGCCGCGGGAGGTGAGGTAATCGGTGATCGATCCGGTGTCGATGTCGAAATCGAACAGCAGGGAGCCGACGCGGTCGGTGAACGTGCTCCGCTCGATCATCGTCGGTTCGCCGTCCAGCAGCCGGACGCGGAGCACCTCGACGACGAAGTCGTCCGGGGCCGATCCCAATGCGCTGGCGGCAGGTTCGGACACCCGGCGACGTGAGATCTCGAGCGTGCGGCTGCCCGCCGCGCGGCCGGTGCGGCGCGCCCACTGCGAGAAGGGGGTGAACGTGTCCAGGGTCTGCGTGATGTCGTGACTGCGCACCACGGCCGGTTTGCCCTGGGACAGCTGGATGAGCCCCTCGTTCTTCAACGTTGCCAGGGCCTGGCGCACGGGACCGCGCGACACCTCGAACTCCGCGCACAGCATGCTCTCGCTGGGCAGCGACTCACCCACCGCGTACTGCCGCTGCATGATGCGCTGCCGGAGCTGGAGTGCGACGAACTCATGGCGGGAGCGTGCCTCCACCATTGCGCATCACTCCACTTCCCCGCCGGTCGACGGTCGCCACTGCGAGTCAGGTGCATTCTAATGGCGTCGTCGCTACGCTACAGTGCTGAAACACGTTCCAGCCGGTGGAGGGATGCGGAGCATGGCGTCGTCGACGGAGCGGGTGGTCACGGTCGACGGATTCCGTTGGCAGATTTCCGAACTGGGTGACGGGCCGCCCGTCGTCCTGTGCCACGGATTCCCGGGGCTCGGCTACAGCTACCGCCATCAGATGCGGGCTCTCGCGGCATCCGGGTACCGGGCGATCGCCCCGGACATGCCCGGCTACGGCGGCACCGACGTGCCCCGCGACATCGACGACTACACGAACGAGCGGGTGTCGGATGCGCTGATCGGCCTGCTCGACAGTCTCGGTCACGAGCGTGCGGTGTTCGTCGGCCACGACTTCGGCGCGCCGGTCGCCTGGACCGTCGCACTGCGTCACCGCGCACGCGTGTCCGGGCTGGTGCTACTGGCCGTCCCCTACGCGCCCGACCGGTTCCCGCTGCGACCGTCGGAGCTGTATGCGTCGATGGCGCGCAAGCACTTCCTGCACATCCACTACTTCCAGGAACCCGGTGTCGCCGACCGCGAACTCGACGCCGATCCCCGAGGATTCCTGCAGCGGCTGTTCTATGCGTTGTCGGGCGCCTACCGCTATCTGGACATCTGGCAGCACCCCTCGGAGGGCAACGGCTACCTGGACGTGCTGCCCGAAGCCCCACCCCTGCCGTGGTCGTGGCTGACGGAGGACGAGTTCGACCATTATGTGGAGGTCTTCACCCGGACGGGATTCACCGGCGGACTGAACTGGTACCGGGCGTACGACGCCAATTGGGAACGCTCCAGGAATCTCGCCGGAGCCGACATCGAGGTGCCGACGCTGTTCGTGGCCGGTGCGCACGATCCCGTCCTCACGATGAGTGGTGCGCAGGCCCTCGACCGGATGCGCGACACCGTCCCCGACTTGCGCGGACTCCATCTCGTCGAGGGCGCCGGGCACTTCGTCCAGCAGGAAAGACCGGAAGAGGTGAACGAGTTGCTGCTCACGTTCGTCGCGGGCGGTACAGGCGGCGACGACGGCGACTCGGCTCGGGCAGGTGACCGGTCGACTCGAGGTGCGCGGTGAACGCCACCGCGTCCGCGTGGGTGCTCACCTTCGGCCTGCCGTCGGCCCAGGCGGCGAACAGCGCGAAGAATCGGTCGCCGAGGGCCGCGCGGACGTGGGGAAGGTGACCGCCGACTTCCCAGGATCGCTTGCGGAGCAAGGCCTTCGATGCGGTGTCGAGCGCGTCGCGGTCGAATCCCGCGGGCAGCTCCCCCGCCGCGACGAGAGCCCGGACCAGTGCCGCCTGCCGCTCCGCCAGCCTCGTCACGGCAGACTCCACACGGCGTCCCCGGTGACCCGGTCGACGCCGGCCGCATCCGCGATCGCATCCAGCTCGGCGAACAACTCCCGGGCGGGCGGGTAGTTCCCGTCGCGCTCGAGCATCATCGCGGGGGCACCCGCGGATGCCCACTGCCGGACCAGGTCCAGCACCTCGCCGGGCACCGGGTCGGTGTGGGTGTCGTGGTACGCGCCGTCCCGTTCGGATCCCCCGGCGACGTGGCCGTACGCCACACGTTCGAGGGGAAGCCGCCGGAGTTCCTCACCGGCGTCGCGGCCGCGGTTGCGGGCGTTCGCGTAGACGTTGGCGACGTCCAGCAGCAGGTACACGCCGGTGCGTTCGACGAGTTCGGCCAGGAACTCGCCCTCGGAGTAGTCGTCGTCCGGCCAGTCGAACAGGGCCGCGATGTTCTCCACGGCAAGGGGCACCGGCAGGCACTCCTGCGTGCGCCGGATGTTGCGCACCAGCACGTCCAGGGCTTCCGCCGAGCGCGGCACCGGCAGCAGGTGCCCGGCCTCGATTCCGCCCGCCCGCACGAACGCGACGTGCTCGCTGACGAGCGGCGCACCGAGCGCGTCGGCGCACCGAGCGAGATGGTCGATCCGGTGCTGCTCGACGCCGTCCGCGCCACCCAGCGACAGCGAGATGCCGTGCGGGACGACGGGAACGCCCAGCGACCGAAGTTCGTCCGGAAACCCGACTCCGCGCCGGCGGGCGGGCAGCGATTCGGCGATCACCTCGCAGAACCGCAGGCCGTCGAGCCGGTCGATGATCCCGCAGATCTCCGGCCGCCAGCCGATGCCGAGGCCCGGCTCGATCAGGGTGGTCATCCCCCGCACCCCCCACCGCCGCCGCACCCTCCGCCGCCGCCGCAGGAGCTGTCGCCTCCACCGCTGCTGCCGCCGTCCCCGCTGCCGCTGTCGGTGATACCGGCCGCGCTCGCGAACCCCGGGGAAAACAGGCCGACGGCCCCCATCCCGAAGAGTGCCGTCGACAGCGCGATCGGCGTCGGACCGTATGCGGTGAGCGACGGGCGCATCCGCGGCGACAGGTACGAGTGGTCGCGGCGCAGGCGCTGCAGCTCCGCCGTGCCCTGGGGCGTCCTGCGACCGGTCCGGCGAACGAGCTCCCGCGCGGCCGAGAGCAGAACCACCGCGACCAGCAGGAAGCCGATCGGCTTGCCGCCGGCGAACCCGGCGACGAGGCGTGCGACGCCGACGGCCACGACGACGAGGATCGGGAGGCTCGCGCGGCGGTTCCACGCCTTCTGCGCGGGACCCGTGAGCAGCCCCTGCGCGACCAGGGTGGACCGCAGGTGGTCTAGCGGGGCCTGCAACCGGCCCGGGAGCCGCAGGTTGCCGAGGGCGCTGCGCCCGGAGGCGAGTTCCTCGTAGACGGCCCGCGTGAACGATCCGAGGGCGTTGTCGGCGACTCCCCACGCCCGCAGGACCGTCCCGTCGGCGGAGATGAGGTCAGCTCCCCGTAGCAGCGTCAGGGATGCGGCGATGGCGCGATCGTCGCTGGTCAGCATCCCGGCCTGCACCGGATCGAGGCGGACACCGGAGGTCGGGGTGGATGCGGTGCCCCGGGACCGGAGGAACACCGCCAGCCCGACCGCGAGCACGGCGGCGGCGACGTAGACCACCAGAAAGGTCTCGCTCGGTATCCCCCACGTAGCGGATTCGTTGTACATCACACACCACCCTTCAACCACGTTGTCCGACAGTCGATCTCAGTATCAGTACGATTGTCCGATTTGCACCCGCCGGATGCCGATCGTCACCGTTCCGTTATCGGGATCCTGGGGATTCGTCGTGAGGTGGCTGTGGGTGGCATCGCCTAGCATCGTCAGCATGACGTCGCCGAGTGCCGCACTGTCGTATGCCGAACTGCTCGACACGGTTGCCGAATCGCACCGGGCGGCGGAGGCGACGCTGGAGGGATTGACCGACGACCAGGCGCGGGAGCCGTCGTTGCTGCCGGGGTGGAGCCGGGGGCACGTCGTCACGCACCTCGCGAGGAATGCGGACGCGCTCAACCGGTTCGCGGTCGGGGTGATCACCGGGGAGGCCGCGCCCGAGATGTATCCGGGCGGTCCGGCCGCGCGGGCCGCGGCGATCGAGGAGGGGGCCGGGCGTCCGGCCGAACTACTGGTGGCCGATTTCCGCTTCGCGGGACGGCGGGTGCTCGAGTCGCTGCGGCGGATCACCGAAGATCTGTACGAGACGCCGGTGAACTGGCGTCAGCGGGTGCCTGCGCGGCAGGTGCCGGTGCTGCGGTGGCGTGAGCTCGAGATCCACCACGTCGACCTGGGGCTCGGCTACTCGGCGGCCGACTGGCCGGCGGCCTTCGTGGAGCACACGCTGGAATCGGAGCTGCCCGAGCTGGCGGCCAGGCATCCGGACGTCGGGGTGCCGGAACTTCCGCGCACCGAACTGCTGGCGTGGGTTATCGGGCGCCCCACGCGGGAGGGCTTGCCGCCCGTGCCCGCGTGGCCGTTCTGAGCGTCAGGCGTACTCGACGTTCTCGAACGTGTCGGCGTCGTCGAGCGCGTCCCAGATGATCGCGTAGCGCTTGTGGGTCATCTCGTCGGCATCGACGAGCAGGGCGTCGAACAACGACTTCGGGTTGTCCTGCCACGTCTGAACGAGGCCCGCGACCGCCTGCGGCGTGAACAGACCGGACCGCGCTGCCGCCTCGATCCACTCGTCGAAGTCGCCGCCGTGAATCCGCTCGACTGCTTCGCGATCGACCTCGCCGTCACCGAGATCGAGAGTGAACATCGTCGCGAAGACGTCGCCGTCGACGGCGACGACGGTGTCGCTGTACGTACGCTGGTCGGTGTTCATCGTGGGGATACCTCCTGGGAGTCAGCTCGTTGAACCTGACTCACGTTTGCGACCTCTGCTGATGAGAAGAACTGTAGGGCGACTAATTGTGAGCAGCTTAAAGCCTTTCTGTGAGATCAATCTGTGATCTATCTCACGCAGGTTTCTTCGCTGTCAGCGGACCCTCAGCACGATTTCTGTGGGGTGCGCATCACCCGGTGTCTCCACCGCGTTGCGCACGGCTTTTGCGACGGTCGACGGCTTCAGATACTTCTCCGGCCGGTACTCGTCGCCCTCGCCGGCCACGATGGCGCGCTGCATATCGGTGTCGATCCGGCCGGGGTGAATTGACGTGACGCGCAGTAACGGCTCCTCGAGCCGCAGTGCGTCACCGAACGCCCGCAGGGCGAATTTGCTCGCCGCATACGACGCCCAGCCGGCGTTCGCGCGGAGCCCGGCGCCCGAGTTGATCAGGACGACGTGCCCACCCGCGGCGCGGAGAGCGGGCAGCAGCAGCCGTGTCAGTTCGGCCACCGCGATGACGTTCGCCTCGAGCGTGTGCCGCCACTGGTCGACGGCCGACTCCGCGACGGTCGAGAGATCGGCAACGCCGGCGTTGTGGACGAGCACGTCGAGCCGCTCGATCGGGGCGCACGCCGCCGCCAGCGCGTCGTAGTCCGTCAGCTCGACCGGCCAGGGCGTTGCGTCCGGCAGTTCGTCGAGGATGTCGGTCAGCGACCCGGCCGACCGGGCGCCGAGCAGGAGGTCGTGGGTCGGTGCGAGTTCGCGGGCGATGGCGGCTCCGAGGCCACGGCTCGCGCCGGTGATCAGGGCTGTGGGCATGCTGTCGAGGCTAACGCCCGTGAGTACTTATTAACGTCGGGCGGTTAACAAGTACTCACAGGGCACTCCAGTGGTGCCACGTCAGGTCGTGTATCGCGATCACCGGTCCGTCGGGTCGGCGGTCGACGTACTGCGGGTACTTCGCGGCAAGAACGTCGATCGCGGCGCCGCCCGCCGGGGAGTCGGGGGCGAGCACCTCGGCCCGACCGTCGACCCGCACCCACCACAGGTGGTCCCAATTCTCGTCGTAGTGGTCCACGAGCAGGGTGACCGCGGGGTTGGCCGCGATGTTCGTGAGGCGTCGCAAGGCCGTGGTGCGCTTCGGTTTGTGGTCGACGCAGGAGTAGATCGTGTCGGAGTCGAGTGCGAAGACGAGCGGGACGAGGTGCGGCACCCCGTCCGCCCCGACCGTGGCGAGCCGCGCGATGCGGGCGGCCGCGAATCGCGCGACGACGTCCATCACGGTTCCATCAGGTAGTCGCCGCTCACCGGTTCCGGGAGGGCGGGAATGCCCAACGGGCGCTTGAAGTATGCCCACGGGAACCACAACGTCCCGACCTTCTGCCAGCCGTCGGCCTCGAGTTTCTGGCGGCTCGCCGGCGCCGACACGCGGGTGTGCTCCCACTGCTCCTCGGACTTGCGGACGGTGTGGAACAGGGTGCCGAATCCGACGGAGTGCCAGCCGTACGAGCCGGCGTGGTTGAGGATGCGCATCTCGTTGAACGCGGTGAGCGGGGTGAGCCGGCGGGTCCGGCCGTCCGGGTCCGTGTCGGGGGCGTCGCCGATCCGTTTGCCGAAGCGTTGTTGCGCCGCCTGCCGCGACATGCCGAGTGCGGCGCCGACCGTGTCCCAGCTGTGTCCGGCGGAGCGCGCGGCAGCGATCGCGGAGACGAGCAGTTCGTCGACCGACTCCCGTGCCTGCGAGGTGAGCCGGACGAGGGCCAGGTAAGCGGCGGGGTCGTGGTCCAGTCCGGGGTCGATCTCGGGGTCCGCCTTGGCGATCGCGTCCGACAGCAGTTGGGTGAGCGCGGCATCCGGCATGTGTCAAGTATTGGTTGACAAGAGTTCCGTTGTCAACAAAATGTTGACAAGCTGGCGACTAACTGGCGACGAGGGTGATGCCGAGGGTGAGCATCAGCGCGGCGATCCCGGCGTCGAGCACGCGCCACGCTCCGGGGCGGGCGAACACCCGGTGCAGGAACTGGGCGCCGTAGCCGAGCGCGAGGAACCAGACGACGCTCGAGGTGGCGGCACCGAGACCGAACAGCCATCGGCCCGACTCGCCCTGGTTGTTGGCCACCGAGCCGAGCATCAGCACCGTGTCGAGGTACACGTGCGGGTTGAGCCACGTGAGTGCGAGGCAGGTGAGGATCGACGTCGCGAGGGTCGCCGATCCTATTTCCTGCGTGGCGTCGAGCGTTCCGGGGCGGAGGGCGCGGCGAGCGGCGAGCACCGCGTAGGAGACGAGGAATGCCGCACCCGCCCAGCGGATCAGGGTGATGGCAGCCGGAGCGTGCGCGAGTACGGCGCCGATCCCGCTGATCCCGACCGCGATGAGCACGGCGTCCGACACCGCGCACAGCACGACCACCGGCAGGACGTGCCTGCGCGCGATCCCCTGTCGCAGGACGAACGCGTTCTGCGCGCCGATCGCGACGATCAGCGACAGGCCGGTACCGAAGCCGGCGGCCGCCGTGAGCAGGGCAGGGGTGAAGTGCATGAGAACCACGCTACGAACCCCGCGAGCATCAATCCAGCTAATTATCCTTCATTGCCATTAGCATCGCTTCATATGGATCTGGACCTTGCCTCTCTCCGCACGTTCGCGGCCGTGATCGACGAAGGCACCTTCGACGCCGCGGCCCGGGTACTGCACATCACGCCGTCCGCGGTGAGCCAGCGGATCAAGGCACTCGAGCAGCAGGTCGGGCGCGTCCTGGTGCAGCGGGCCAAGCCGGTCCGGGCCACCGAGTCCGGACACGTCGTGCTCACGCTCGCCCGCCAGATGGCCCACCTCGAGCGCGAGGCCATGTCGTCCCTCAACCCCGAGGAGGCGACGACGAGCACGCTGTCGCTGGTCGTCAACGCGGATTCGCTGTCCACGTGGATGATTCCGGCCCTCGCCCGCCTGGCGCCGGAGCATCGGGCGCTGTTCGATCTGCATCGGGAAGACGAATTCCACTCGACCACCCTGCTGAAGGAGGGCACGGTGATGGCCGCGGTGACGTCCGTCCCGGAGGCGGTGCAGGGCTGCACCGTGGAGAAGCTGGGGTCGATGCGGTACCGCGCGCTCTGCAGCCGCGACTACGCCGACCGCTGGCTCCCCGACGGTCCGACGGCGGACGCCCTCGCGGTGGCACCGATGCTCGACTTCGACCGCAAGGACGAACTGCAGGCCCGGTTCCTGCGCGGGTTCACGCGGCGCCGGCTCCAGCCGCCGCGGCACTTCGTTCCCGGGTCTTCGGCGTTCTCCGACGCCGTCCGCCACGGACTGGGCTGGGGACTGCTGCCGGAATTACACACCGGCGACGACCACGGGCTCGTCGAACTCGACCCGTCCCGCCCGATCGATGTCCCGCTGTACTGGCAGCGGTGGAAGCTGGATTCGCCGATCCTCGCGGCGCTCACCACCGCGGTCCGGGACGGGGCGCGCGAAGCGTTGCGGTGATGTCGGGGTGGGCGCAACACTGGAGTCATGGACGCCGACAGCCCGATGGACCCGGTGCAGGCCCTGCGAGAAACAGCGTTCTGGCTCGAACGGTCGCGTGCGGAGACGCACCGCGTGAAGGCGTACCGGCGTGCCGCCGACGTGGTGGCCGAACTGTCCGAGGAGCAACGGGACGTCCGCCGGCGCACCGACAGCTGGAAGGATCTGCCGGGCATCGGACCCAAGACGGCGACCGTGATCCGTGAGTCGCTCGACGGTGTGCCCGTCTATCTTGCGGAACTACGGGAGAACGCGGAGCCGATCGGCGGCGGCGCGCTGCGCGACGCGCTGAAAGGCGACCTGCACACGCACTCGGACTGGTCGGACGGCGGCAGCCCCATCGACGAGATGATGCGCAGCGCGGCCGCTCTGGGTCACGAATACTGCGCTCTCACAGACCATTCCCCACGCCTGACGGTCGCGAACGGGCTGTCGGCGGAGCGGCTGCGTTCTCAGCTGGAGGTGATCGCCGCGCTGAACGAGGAACTGGCACCGTTCCGCATCCTCACCGGCATCGAGGTCGACATCCTCGACGACGGTTCACTCGACCAGGATCCGGATCTGCTCGACGAACTCGACATCGTCGTCGCCAGCGTGCACTCCAAGTTGCGGGCGGAGCGCGGGGCGATGACCCGCAGGATGGTCCGGGCGGTGGAGAATCCGCTGGTGGACGTGCTGGGACACTGCACCGGCCGCCTCGTCGAAGGCGGGCGCGGGACCAGGCCGGAGTCGACGTTCGACGCGGAGCAGGTGTTCACCGCCTGCCGCGACCACGGCACGGCCGTCGAGATCAACAGCCGTCCCGAACGCCGCGACCCGCCGAGCCGTCTCATCGATCTGGCCATCGACGTGGGGTGCCTGTTCTCGATCGACACCGACGCGCATGCCCCCGGGCAACTCGCCTGGCAGGGGTACGGATGCGAGCGGGCGATGCGGTGCGGCGTCGAGGCCGACCGGGTCGTGAACACGTGGTCCGCCGACGACCTGCTGGAATGGGCAAAGTAGCGCTCGTGCGTGGTTGACGAGTGCAGGGACTCGTCAACCGCGCACGGGCCGAAGGCCTAGCCCCGCTCTCCGGCCAGTTCCTCGAACAGTGTCGGGTCGTGGGCGGAGAAGACGCGTACCCGCGGCGCCACCTGATTGTTCAGTTCCCGGAGCCGGCGATGATTGCCGCGGATCTTCGAACGATCCACCGCGATCAGCTCTTCCATCACCCGTAGGGCGCGACCCTCGGTTCCCGGCGACACCTGTCCGGGGGCGGCGACGGTGCTGCGGTGGTAGAACGCGTCGCCCGCGTGTAGCAGCCAGCCCTTCTCGCCGGTGTCGACGGCCACCGCCGCGTGACCGCGGGTGTGGCCGGGCATCGGGACGAGCACGATGCGGTCGGCGGCACCGGCGATCGGGTAGGTGTCGGAGAACCCGAGCACGGATTCGCCCGGCCCCGAATAGGTGTGCAGCGTGGGTTCGGGGGTGAGCTGGGCGGGACGGTAGCGAACCTTCTCCCGGAACGACGAACGTCCTTCTGACGCCGTTCGTTCCGCGGCGGTGGTGTGCAGGGTGGCGTTCGGGAAGTCGGCGACGCCGCCGATGTGGTCGAAGTCGAGATGGGTCGCGACGATGTGGGTCACGTCCGCGGGATTCAGGCCCAGCTTCTCGAGCCGGCGGACCGCCGTCTCCGACTCCCGGAACCGGGCGCCCATCAGGTTCGCGTACCGGCCGACGCGTCCGGTGGGATCGGCGACGTCCGCCAGCCCGAAGCCGGAGTCGACCAGCACGATGCCCGCGTCGGTTTCGCACGCCAGCACATGGCACACCAACCGTCCGATGAGCGCCGAGGAGAACGAGCCGCAATTGAGGTGGTGTACCCGCATGGGGGCTCACGCTAGCCGAGTCGGTGTTCGCGGGGCGCCGATTACACCGCGACAGGTGACGACGCCTGCGCCCAGAACCGTTTCGGTATCCGTCCGGCATTCCGGGCGAGGTGCCCGGCCGTGACCGCTGCGGCCATCGCCGCGGCCATCAGCGGAGGGTCCGACGCCCTCGTCACCGCCGTGGCGAGCAGTACGGCGTCGCAGCCGAGTTCCATCGCCAGTGCTGCGTCGCTGGCGGTGCCGATCCCGGCGTCGAGAATGACCGGGACGTCGGTGCGCGCGACGATCATCTCGATGTTGCGGGGGTTCGAGATACCGAGTCCGGTGCCGATCGGCGACCCGAGTGGCATCACGGCGGCGCACCCGGCGTCGACCAGGCGCTGCGCGAGCACGGGGTCGTCGTTGGTGTACGGCAGCACGACGAATCCGTCGTCCACGAGTTGTTCTGCGGCCGCGACGAGTTCGATCCCGTCGGGCAGGAGCGTGCGTTCGTCGGCGATCACTTCGAGCTTGACCCAGTTGGTGCCCAGGGCCTCACGGGCCAGGCGCGCGGTCAGCACCGCCTCCGTGGCGCCCCGGCAGCCGGCTGTGTTCGGCAACAACGCGATACCCAGTCGATCCAGCAGTTCGAGCAGCCCGGTTCTCCCTGCGGCGTCCACTCGGCGCATCGCCACCGTCGTCAGTTCGGTGCCCGAGGCGACGAGTGCCTCTTCCCGTACCGAGAGGTTGGCCGCACCGCCTGTGCCCATGAGGAGGCGGGACGAGAAGTCCCGGCCCGCGATCGTGAGTGCGTCGGTGTGGATGCGCATGGGTACCTCCGGTCGAGATTTCGGCGAGCACTCGAACCCTACGACCGAATCGTCTCCGACGTCAGAACCACTTGTGCGCTACGTCATAGGTCCAGATTGGACCCCTGTCTCGTTGTCTATCTGGATCTTCTGGACCCGTACCAGACGGCCCAGAGTTGTCGGTGCGAGGAGCCGAACGCCACGTCGTCACGATCGGAGTAGAGATGAACACCATGGTCGCGCGCAGAAACCGCACCGCGAGGTCGAGGGAGGAGGAGCGCCTGGCAACGGAACTGGAGGACGCCCGCCGCCGCATCATCGAACTCATGGGCCAGCTGGCCGAAACGGTCCGCAGCCGTGATGCTTTGAGCGACCGCATGCAGGTGATGGCGTGGAATGCCCGGTGGGGCCGCGAGCACACCGGATTCGGGGTGCGGTGACCCGAGTCCGGGAGTCACAGCCACGTGGTCGGGCGGATCAGGTTGGCGAGATCCACCAGGGTGTACCGATGCCTGCGCTCGGGTGCCTTGCGGGCGAGGGCCCGGAGCGCCGACTCCGCCCCGGTACGCAGACCGCGTTCGGTGAACGGCACGCTGAGGATCCTCGTCGTCTCGGGGATGCCGCCGGCGTGCAGCCAGTCGACGGCCACGCCGAGAACGAGCACCCGGGTCTGGAGTGCGCGGCGCTCGTCGTGGGCGAGCAGTTCGACTCGCCGGGCGGCCTCCTGCAGATCCCGTTCGCTCACCTCGGCGAGCGGCCGATCGTGGACGAGCATCAGCACACTCGTCAACCGGGCCTCGGCATAGTGCCGGGATGTCGGTGGCACCTCGTCGAGCGCCTCCACCGCGGCCGCCCGGTCGTCGCGGTGCTCCAGTTGCCGCGACAGACCGAACGCCGCACTCACCGCGCCGTGATCCGTGCGCCACACTGTGCAGTAGTACTTTTCGGCGGTCCGGCGCCACCGCCCGATGTCCTCGCCGGAGCGGTATTCGCACCACATCTCGGCCGTCGCCGCGAGGGCGAGCTTCGGGGCCTCCTCGCCCGGTAGCGCGGTCAGGACGGAATCGAACCGGGTGAACGCCGCCTCGAAGTCGCCGCCCACCAGCGCACACAGTCCGGTGTGCCAGTCGACGCGCCACGTGTCCTCACGCTGGTGGTCGAGGGATTCGAGAATGGTGGCGGCATCACGGGGCTGCCCCAGGTCGAGGTGCGCGCGTACCTCGGCGAGCGGGATCTCGATGCTCGTGGACGCCACGCCGTCGTCCGCCGACTCCTTCGCCCTGCGCAGTGAATCGAGGAGCTCCCTCGGTCGGCTGTGGACGACGGAGAGCAACGGGGCGGCCGGGTCGTCCGGGTCCACCAACGGAATCGGCAGTGCTCGAACGATACTCATCGCACTGATCCGCTCGTCCCGGCGGTGCCCGTCGACGTAGACGTCGGTGCGGCTGATCGTGAGGTCGGTCCCGAACGTCGTGCGCTGCGGGCTGAACCGGTGGGACAGTCCCGGCTGCGGGTGGCCGGTCTGCTGGGCCCGCACCTCGCGCAGGACACCCTCGAGCTGCGTCGACATCTCCTCGGCCGACGCGAACCGGCGGGCCGGGTCGGGGTGGATGGCCCGGAGCAGCAGCCGGTGGTAGAACTCGTACTCCGCCAGCAGCGGCGCCTCCTCGGGTGTCGGCAGGCCGTCGACGTAACAGCCGCCGACGGTGGGCATGTCGAGGGTCAGCACGGCCAGCGTCCGCCCGACGGTGTAGATGTCGGAGGCGACGGTCGGACCGGTGGTGGCGATCTCGGGGGCTTGGTAACCCTGTGTGCCGTAGATGTATCCGTGGTCCCCGATCCTGGCGACCGCGCCCATGTCGATGAGCTTGAGCTGGTCGTAGTCGTCGCCGATCATGATGTTCTCGGGCTTGAGGTCGTTGTACACCAACCCCATCGAGTGCAGGTATCCGAGCGCGGGCGTGACCTCGAGGAGGTAGCGGATGGCGTGCTCCACCGGCAGCATCGGCTTCGGGTCGTCGGGTCCGGCGTCCTCCTTCAGTTCGGTGAGCAGGTCGCGCAGGGTTCTGCCCCGGACGTACTCCATGACGATGTACCCGATGGGATTGCCGTCCATCCCGGGGTGTTCGACGAAGTTGTAGATCTTCACGATGCTCGGATGCGTCACCTCGGCGAGGAACCGGCGCTCGGCGAGAGCCACCTCCTGGGCCACGGGGTCGCCCGAGTGCAGCAGGCCCTTGAGCACCACCCAGCGGTCGCTGACGTTGTGGTCGAGCGCGAGGTAGATCCAGCCGACACCGCCGTGGGCGAGGCACCCCAGGACCTCGTACTGGCCCGCGACCAGTTCACCCGCCTCGAGTTGCGGGGCGAACGAGAAGACGGTGCCGCAGTGGGTGCACACCCCCTCCGTGTCGCCCGGCCGCGCGGCGGTGGATCGTCCGACGGGACGCTTGCATCGGTCGCAGTAACGTTTGTGCTCCGCCAGAACGGGATTGGTCAGGAGCATCGAGAGGTCGGAGGTGTGGGCGGCGTCCGGCACCGTGCGTGAGGAGGGGACGTCGTCATCGTCGTCGTCCGCGAACGGATCGAACCGCACACCCCTGGTGGATTGCGGGTCGTCCATCGGTGTTCGCCTGGTTTCGTCGCTCACTCGGTGTCACCTCAGTCCCGGTACGTGGGGGCGGGTGGTCCGGCGGAAGGACCGAGAACCGTCAGCCAGTTGTCGTAGAGCCTCGTCCAGGTTCCGTCCGCACGCATCCGATCCAGTGTGCCGTTCACGAAACGCACCAGATCGTCGTGGTTCTTGTTGACCCCGATGCCGTACGGCTCCGATTCGAGCGGCGGGCCGACGATCTCCAGGTTCGGGTCCTGGGCGGCGAGCCCGGCGAGGATGGAGTCGTCGGTGCTCGCGGCGTCGGCCTGCCGTTGCTGGAGGACCACGAGGCAGTCGTCCCAGTCGGGTACCGCCACGATCGTGGCCTCGGGCTGCACGCGGCGAACGGTGTCCAGTGAGGTGGTGTCGCCGGCGGTGCAGACGCGCTTGCCCGCCAGATCCTCCGGGCCGGAGATACCGGACCCCTTCGGCACCAGCAGACGTTGATAGGCCTGGAAGTACACGGTGGAGAAGGCGACACGCTCGGACCGTTCGCACGTGATCGACGTGCTCTTGACCACGAGATCCACGTCCTCGTTCTGGAGGGCGTCGAAACGGTCGCCGGACGTGAGCAGGCGGAATTCGACCCGGGAGGGGTCACCGAACAGGTCCCGCGCCATCTCTCCCGCGACGTCGACGTCGAATCCCATCAGCATGCCGGTGGTCGGATCCCGGAAGCTGAAGAGGTTGGTGTTCTGATCGATTCCGACGATCAGCCGGCCGCGGGCGGTGATCTCGGCCAGGGAGCTTCCCGGCGCCCGGACGTCCGGTGCGGCGGCGGGGCGGAGACTCGCGATCGCACCGCAGGAGTCGGGTGCGGGTGGCTCCTCGGGCACGTCGCTGGTGGGCAGAAGGATCTCGGCCCCACTCGTCAACGGCACCTGTGCGTAGTCGCCGCTGACGGTGGGCGTGAGGGGTTGCGGGGTGGCGCATCCGGCGGCGAGGACGGCGACCGCGGCAGCGGAGCGGAGGAGGGCGCGTTGGCGCGTCCGCCGTCTCGGTCGAATCACCCGCGTCATCAGTGGTACTCGTTCAGTCTGGGCCAGATCCCCCCACCGACGGCGAACCCGCAGAGGACGCCGATCACCATGCTACCCACCGCGAGCAGCGACAACGAGCGATATGCGTCGGCCATCCCGTCGAGTTCCTCGCTGCGGAATCGGTCGATGCCGTCCTGCAACGACTGGTCGAGCGCCGCGAACGTGGCGGGGGACGCCGAGTCCGCGGGGCCGATCGCGATGGCCTTCGCACCCGGGTAGTCCCCCACGTCGAGCTTCTCCTGCAGCATGGTGTGCGCGCGCCGCCAGTCGCCGAGTGCGGTGACGGCGGCGTCGATCGGCGGTGTCGTGGCCGGACCGTGATCGCCGTCCTGCAGCCCCCCGAGGATGTCGGCGAGTTCGGCCGACCGCCGGGCGTAGTCGACCTCGGACTGTTCGTCGGAGCCGCGCTGCAGCAGCGCGAGGGTCTCGTCCGCCCGGGCCTGCTGGGCGAGGATCCGCGCCTGGGTGATCGTGCCGAGTGGTTGCGCCCCTTCGGTTCTCGCCCGGTCCGTGGCCGCGGTGGAGACCAGGGTGGCGGCGGCCAGCCAGATCAGGAGGGTGGCGGCGAGGAGGGAGGCGAGGACGAGGCCGGGATTGACGCGGCGTTTGCTCTTGCGCGCCAGGTACACCTGCGCGAGGACGAGCGCGACGAGCAGGGCGACGGCGACGGCGGATGCGGCTCTCGGGAGCCGCGCGGTGAGGACCTGGGTGTCGGCGACGGTCCTCGACTGCTCCGAGTAGAGGCTCTCGGCTGCGGGCAGGATCGTGTCCTGCATCATCGTGGAGGCGTCGCTGAGATAGGCGACGCCGACCGGGTTGCCCGACCGATTGTTGGCGCGGGCCGTGGCGATCAGGCTGGTGTAGTCGGCGAGGTCCCGCGATATTTCGGACAGCAGCGCGAGGGCCGCGGCGTCTGTCGAGGCTACGCCGTTCGACGCGGTGACCAGCGCGTTCGATGCGTCCCCGATCGCCTGGTTGTACCGATTGCGGACGGCGATCGGCTCGACACCGCCCGAGATGAAGGATGTGGCGGCCGCGGCGTCGGCGATGGACAGCGAACTGTAGAGCCGTTCGGCCGCGTAGGTGAGGGGTTCGGTGTGTGTTCGCAGGGTCTCGATGCGCTGTTGCCGGGCACCGATCGCCGCCGACGTGATCGCCCCGGTCGCCAGCGCGGCGGTCACGAGGGCGATCCCCAGCACGGACAGTCGTCCCGGGGTCGAGACGAGGAATTCCCGCCACGGCCGGCTCCGGGATTCGGGCTCGACGAGCAGGGACTCGTCCAGCGAGTGTTCTTCGGTGACGGCGTCGTCTCCGCGGTGGAACACGGTGCCCTCCTCCGCCGAGGTCTTCTGCAAGTGTGCCCCGATTCCCGGCGGGTCGTGCCGGAAAAGCCGATGTCGCATCGGACGCACAGAGAAGGACAGGGACCGCTGGTGCGGTCCCTGTCCTTCGGTACGGCGGGTGCGTCAGGGCTGCTCGCGGGTGACGACTCCGACGAGTTGTTCCGCGTCGGATCCGTCGGCGGGCGAGGCCGCGGGCGGTGTGACGGTGTCGAGGCGTTCGGCGTTGGTCCGGCTGCGTCGGCGGAACTCGTACCCGATCAGGATGAAGGCGAGAGTCACCACACTCAGCCAGAACTGCGAACGGGTGGTGGGGAGCACGGCCATGGCGGCGATCACGGCTCCCATCAGGGCGATGGTCGCGTAGCTGAGCCAGGGGAACAGCCACATCTTCAGGCTGAGGGCCTCGGGATCTCGCGCCTCCAGCTTCTTGCGGAGCGCGACCTGGGAGATCGCGATCATGAGGTACACGAAGAGCGCCACGGCGCCGTACGAGTTGACCAGGAACGAGAACACGAGGTCCGGGGAGACGAACGCCGCGATCACCGACGCGTAGCCGATCACCGTTCCGGCGAGGATGGCGCGCCGGGGCACGCCGCCGCCGGACAGGCGGGTGAACATGTGCGGGGCGTCGCCGTTGCGGGTGAGGGCGAAGAGCATCCGCGAGGAGGTGTACAGCGCGGAGTTCAGGCAGGACAGCACCGCGGTGAGGATGACGACGTTCATGATCGTGGCGACACCGGGAATGTGCAGGGCGGAGAGGGCTGCCGCGTAGGGGCTGACGCCGACGGCCTCCGTGCTCCACGGCACCACCGCGACGACCACGAAGATGGAACCGACGTAGAAGGTGATGATCCGGACCACGATGGAGCGCATCGCCCGGGCGACCGCTTTCTTGGGTTCCGCGGACTCGGCGGCCGCGATGGTCACGATCTCGGCGCCGGTGAAGAAGGCCACGCAGGGGACGACCGCGGCGAGCACCGCGCCCCAGCCGAGCGGAGCGAATCCGCCGTGGCTGACGAGATTCGCCACTCCGGGGGTCGAGTCCGGCCACAGTCCGGTGATCCACAGTGCGCCCAATCCGAGGAAGAGGACGATCGCGATCACCTTGATCGACGAGAACCAGTATTCGAATTCGCCGAACGACCGCGCTGACACGAGATTGGTGCAGGTCAGGATGACGAGGAGGCCGAGGCTGAGGATCCACAGCGGCGCGGACGGGAGGTAGAGCTGGAGTATTCGGCCGCCGGCGATGGCTTCGACGGCGACGACGATGACGAAGAAGTACCAGTACATCCAGCCGACGGAGAAGCCGGCGCGATTGCCGAGCGCTTCCCTGGCGTACACGTAGAACGATCCGACCACCGGCCGGGCCACCGCCATCTCGGCCAGCATCCGCATGATCAGGAGTGTGATGACCCCCGCGATGAGAAACGACACGATCGCCGCCGGGCCTGCGCTCTCGATGACGACGCCGCTGCCGACGAACAGTCCGGCACCGATCACGCCGCCCAGGGCGATGAGGTTCATGTGCCGTTTCTTCAGGCCCTTTCCGAGGCCGGAGTCCTGGGATTGGACCGGGGGTGGTGTTGAAGTCACGTTTTCCTCCACTGTGCGCTGACCGGAATCGTCAGGTCGCCATCGCGATCCGGGGCCGGATCGTCGGGCGGTTGGAACGGAGAACAGTGCCGGCGGAGATACGGGAGACGATCCACCGCGAACTGAACTGTTGATGTGATGCACAACACTGTATGGAGGGTCTGGTGGGCAGCACAGTGCCAGTTCGACGGCACGTCTGAGGACCAGTTCGTTACCACTGGTCACAGGGTAAGGGCGTGTGCACGGCCTCGTGGATGAGCGCCGGCGCCGGGGGATCCAGATGTGCCGGGAACCCGTGCCGCCGGGCCGTGTGAACACGCACCTCCCGGTGGCGATCGCTGTCCGCCCAGTTCAGGGGCGTTCTCCGTCGGTGGTTCCGCGGTCGAACTGGTCCCATCGCTTGCGTGGCAACTGGCTCTGGGCGAGTTCTGGCGCCAGTCGTAGTGTGAGGTGAACACTGAAATAAGTGATGTGGATCACACATACGATTGGGTCGCTGAACCGGTGGGTGCCCGCATCGACGTACGACCGACGAGGTCGTGTCGGTCGAGGGTCCCGGCAGCGCCTTCTGGAGGAAAATGTGGACAGTACCGTTCCCGGACACACCGACAGTTCAGGTCTCGGCAAGGGCCTGAAACGCAGGCACATGAACCTCATCGCCCTGGGCGGGGTGATCGGCGCCGGTCTCTTCGTGGGCAGCGGTGTCGTCATCGGCGGGGCCGGCCCCGGCGCGATCATCTCCTTCCTCATCGCCGGCATCATCACGTTGCTGATCATGCGGATGCTCGCGGAGATGGCGGTGGCCCGGCCGGTGGTCGGATCGTTCTACGTCTACGCCCGCCAGGCCCTGGGGCGTCGCGCCGGGTTCGCGACGGGGTGGATGTACTGGTACTTCTTCGTGATCGTGGTCGCCGTCGAGGCGATCGCCGGTGGCCGGATCCTGCAGCTCTGGCTGCCGATGATCCCGCTGTGGCTCCTCAGCCTGGGGCTGATGCTCCTGCTCACGGCCACCAACATGGTGTCCGCCCGCTCCTACGGCGAGTTCGAGTACTGGTTCTCGTCGATCAAGGTCGTGGCGATCGTTCTGTTTCTCGGGATGGGCGCCCTCTGGATCACCGGACTGTGGCCCGATTCGACGCCCGGGCTCGGCAACCTCGTGAACCACGGCGGCTTCACCCCGCTCGGCTGGGGCGCGGTGCTCGCCGCGGTCGTCCCCTGCGTCGCCTTCTACACCGGAGCCGAGATCGTGACGATCGCGGCCGCCGAGTCGGAGGAGCCGAAGCGTGCTGTCGCCCACGCCATGCGGTCGATCGTGGTGCGGATCGTGACGTTCTACGTCGGTTCGATTCTCGTGGTCGTCACGATCCAGCCGTGGAACACCGAGAGCGTCGGGGTGAGTCCGTACGCCGCGGTGCTCGAGGTCCTCGGAATTCCCGGTGTCGCGACGATCATGAACTTCATCGTCCTCACCGCAGTTCTCTCCTGCCTGAACTCGGCGCTGTACACCACGTCCCGAATGCTGTTCGCGCTCACCCGCAACGGCGACGCCCCGAAGTTCTTCACGACGCTGTCCCGCAACGGCGTGCCCCGTCGTGCGATCCTGCTCGGCACCACCGTCGGATACGTCTCCGTCGCCTGCACCTACGTGTGGGGCGACGTCGTCTTCGGCTTCCTCGTCAACTCGTACGGCGCTGTCGCGCTCTTCGTCTACCTCCTCATAGCCATCTCGCAGGTGGTGCTCCGGCGTCGACTCGAGCGCGAAGACCCGGCCGCACTGCAACTGCGGATGTGGTTGTTCCCGTGGCTGAGCTACGCCACCATCGCCCTGATGGCCACCGTCATCCTCGCGATGGCGTTCCTGCCGACCACCCGCTCCCAGTTCCTCATGAGCGGTCTGACGTTGATCGTCATCCTGATCAGCTACGAGGTGCGGAAGTTGCTCGGCAAGGGCGGTCGCGACGACGAATCACTATCCGGTGCTCCCCCGATCGGTTCCGCGGACGAGTCGGTAGCGGAGGCCGAGAAGCGCATCGAGTCCGTGGAGACGCTCGGCGGCTCGGACATCGAACTGCTGGCGGCTGCGCAACAGAAGCCGCATACCCATCGTCATCAGAGGAGACAGTCGTGAACAGTTCCGCCGTCGGTACGGCACGCGTCAAGCGTGGCATGGCCGAGATGTTGAAGGGCGGGGTCATCATGGACGTCGTCACCCCCGATCAGGCGAAGATCGCCGAGGATGCCGGTGCGGTCGCGGTGATGGCGCTCGAGCGGGTGCCCGCGGACATCCGGGCGCAGGGTGGGGTGTCCCGGATGAGTGATCCGGACATGATCGACGGCATCATCTCCGCGGTGTCGATCCCGGTGATGGCCAAGGCCCGGATCGGGCACTTCGTGGAGGCGCAGATTCTGCAGTCCCTCGGGGTCGACTACGTCGACGAGTCGGAGGTGCTGACCCCGGCCGACTACGCCAATCACATCGACAAGTGGCAGTTCACCGTCCCGTTCGTGTGTGGTGCCACCAATCTGGGTGAGGCGCTGCGGCGGATCACCGAGGGTGCGGCGATGATCCGGTCCAAGGGTGAGGCCGGTACCGGTGACGTGTCGAACGCGACCACGCACATGCGGACGATCGGTGGGGAGATCCGCCGGTTGACCTCGCTGAGCGAGGACGAGCTGTATGTGGCGGCGAAGGAGTTGCAGGCCCCGTACGATCTGGTCGTCGAGGTCGCCAAGGCCGGGAAGTTGCCGGTCACGATGTTCACCGCCGGTGGCATCGCCACCCCGGCGGATGCGGCGATGATGATGCAGCTCGGTGCGGAGGGTGTGTTCGTCGGGTCGGGGATCTTCAAGTCGGGTAACCCGGCGGAGCGGGCCGCGGCGATCGTGAAGGCGACCACGTTCTTCGACGACCCGGACGTGCTGGCGAAGGTCTCCCGTGGGCTGGGTGAGGCGATGGTCGGGATCAACGTCGACGACATCCCCCTCCCGCACCGGCTCGCCGAACGCGGCTGGTGACGTAGGTAATCCCGCTCTTCCGGAACCACTGTGGGCCGGTTCCGCTGTCGTGCAGCAGAACCGGCCCACAGTCGTCGTTCAGCCCAGCAGTTCGGGGATCTTCGCTGCGCTCTCCAGGATGTGCGTGTGGGGCTCCGGACGCAGCGTCGCCGCGTCGTGCGCGCCGGTCAGGACACCCACCACGTACCGCGCCCCGGCGTTCGTCCCCGCCCGGAGGTCGTTCGGGGTGTCACCACCCACCAGCACCTCGTCGACGCTCTGCACTCCGGTGAGCTCCATGGCGCGGAAGATGAGATAGGGCGACGGTCTGCTCATCCGCACCTGGTCGCTCGTGATCACACCGTCGATGTCCCGCCCGATCTCCCACCCGACCTGCTCCAGTAGCGGTTCCGCGATCTGGCGTGAATAGCCGGTCTGGAGAACGATCTTGATGCCGTTCTGCCGCAACGCACCGAAGGCGTCGTGAACCCCGGGCAGTGCGGTGGGCGGTGTCTTCCGGTACGCAGCCAGAAGCATTGCGGTGAAATCGGATTCGACGGAATCCAGAACATTCTTCCCGGCCGGCACGCCGCTCTCCCGCAGCAGTCCCTCGATGGCCTGCCGCTTGCCGGTGCCCTTCCACCGGTCGAACCGATCGTCCGGAATCGGCTCGCCGAGGTGCTTCTCGACGGTGTCGCGCAACGCGACGTACACGGCGCCGCCTTCGTCGACGCTCGTTCCGGCAATGTCCAAGGTGACCAGGGAAACCCCGTGTGCGGTCATGGGTATGACTCCTCACTGTTGAGCCACTGGCAGGTGATGGCTGTCAGTGGCCGATCATCGACAGCACGTCGGCAATGACGTCGCTGTTGGTACCGCGCGACAGATCGAGTGTCCGGCAGCGGTCGTAGTACGGACTCAGATCCAGCCCGACTCCCAGTCCGTACACCTCGACGGCCCGCTCGTCCTCGTGTCGCTCGACCACGTCCTGCAGGTGGTGGTCCAGGTAGAACTCGTCATTGGCCAGGGCGGTGGCGCCGTCCAGTGGGCTTCCGTCCGAGATCACGAACAGGAGCCTGCGGCCCTGGGGGTCCCGCATCCGGGAGCACGCCCAGTCGACGGCCTCACCGTCGACGCCCTCTTTGAACAGGTCGTTCTTCAGCAGTCCCGCGATCGCGGGACGGGCTCGGCGCCAGGTAGTCTCGGCGTCCTTGAACACCAGCTGCCGGACCTCGTTGAGGCGTCCCGGGTTGCGCGGACGGCCGGACCGGAGCCAGTCTCGGCGGGCCCGTCCCCCGTTCCAAGCGGCGGTCGTGAAACCCAGGATCTCGCACCGGGCGTCGGCCAGTTCGAGTGCCCGGGCGAACACGTCGACCAGGACCGCAACCGGTTCGCCGAACTCCTTCATCGAACCCGAGCAGTCGATGAGGAAGGTCACCGTCGTGTCGGTGTGCGGCTCGGTGCGTTCGGCCCGGAAGAGTCTGCGCTCGGTGGGCGAGGTGACCAGCTGGGCGAGCCGGCGACCGTCGAGGTATCCCTCTTCCCGGCCGCCTTCCCATCCGTCGGGGACCGGTTCCGCGAGCAGCGCCTTCAGCTGCCGTCCGAGTCTCCGGACGTTGAGATGCTGCGTGTCGATGATGACGTCGAGTCGCCGGCGGTAGTCCTGGAGCAACTCGGGCCGGACGAGGGACGTGATCTGCCGGGTCTCGTCGTAGGCGCGGGTGAACACCCGGTATCCGTCTCCGCCCTCCCCCAGTGCGCGACTGCGTCCCGACACCGCGGTCGTGAAGGTCTCGTCGTCGTCGGGGTCGAAGTCGAACAGGAGGGAGAACGCCGCCCGGCCGTCGCTCCCGTCGTCGGCCGAGACGTCCGTGCCGGCGGGTGACTCCAGGTGACGGCCGATCAGCTCGGCGACGTCCTGTGCGTGGACCCCGAAGTCTTTTTGCGAGAAACGGGTTCGACGCAGCCACGGGAGGTGGTCGCCGAGAACGGAGGCGAGAGCGAACCGCGTCGATTCGATCAGGTCCTCGGTGGCCTCGGGTATCGGCTCGGCGGTGATCCGGGCCCGGCACATCTGCGTCACCGTGAACAGCAGCATCCCGTGCACGGTCTCGGTCAGCCCGGACGCCACGTAGTCCTGCGACCACTGCGTGAAGCGGTGGGAGAGGTTGGCGCGCACGCCACCCCACGCGTCGGCGGCCAGCGACTCGACGCGGAACTGTTCCAGGATCTCGAAGATCAGCCGACCCGCCGTGGCGTCCGGGCACAGGCTGCGATGCAGGACGGGGTCGGTGTGGAGGAGGCGCGACGCCATGCCGTCCGCCGCACCGCGGAAGGACGCGAAGTCGGCGCCGTCGAACGACGGGTGCAGATGTGGGGCGGGCATCGGCACGCGCCGATGTCCGCGGTGGAGTTCCGGTCCGCGAAAGTGCAACCCGCCCTGGCCCGCGAGGGCACGGATCGTGCCGGCACAGAGTTCGTGCACCTCCTGCTGACGGCGGACCGCCGCGGGGCGCACAGGCAGTTCTGTCATGACCGCCCGCTCAGGCCGTGCTCGTCGCGAGCATCGCCGACCGCTCCAGTTCCGAATCGAAGCATCGCTGGAAGTACTCGGCGACGACGGGGCGCTCGGCCTCGTCGCACTTGTTGACGAACGACAACCGGAATGCCAGCGCCGGGTCGTGGAAGATCTCGATGTTCTCGGCCCAGGTGATCACCGTGCGCGGCGACATCAGCGTCGACAGGTCGCCGACCCGAAAACCGCTCCGGGTCAGGTTGGCCACGGCCACCATCGACCCGATCAGCTCCCGGCTCAGTGACGGCACCCGCGCGGACACGATCTCGATTTCCTGTTCCGCGGGGAGGTGATCGAGCGTCGCGACGATGTTCCAGCGATCGATCTGCGCGTGATTGAGCCGCTGCACACCGTGATACAGCCCGTTGAGATTGCCCAGGCCGACGGTGTTGGCGGTGGCGAACAACCGGAAGGCCGGATGCGGAGTCAGGACCCTGTTCTGGTCGAGCAGGGTGAGTTTCCCGTCGCGTTCGAGGAGACGCTGGATGACGAACATGACATCGGGGCGGCCGGCGTCGTATTCGTCGAGGATGAGGGCGACGGGTCGCTGCAATGCCCAGGGCAGGATGCCTTCCTGGAATTCGGTGACCTGCTTGCCGTCTCGCAGCACCACCGCGTCCCGGCCTATCAGGTCCAGCCGGCTGAGATGTCCGTCTAGGTTGACCCGCACACACGGCCAGTTGAGCCGCGCCGCGACCTGTTCGATGTGTGTGGACTTGCCGGTACCGTGCAGACCCTGCACCATCACCCGGCGGTTGCGGTCGAACCCGGCGAGCAGGGCCGTGGTCACCGCGTGATCGAACCGGTACGCGGGGTCGACGTCGGGGACGTGGTCGGCGGGTTCGCGGAAGGCGCGCACCGTCAGGTCGGTGTCGAGTCCGAACAGCTCGCGTGCGGACAGCACGTGGCTGGGTGTCGCAGTGGTCTTTTCGGGCATGCGCCCTCCTTCAGTTCAGGTCTGGCGAACCGTCGTCCGTGACCTTGTTCTCGATCTCACCGATGGCGTCGGCCGCCCGCCGCAACGCGGGCAGAAGCTTGAGCGCCTTGTCGGGGGTGAGTCGCATGACCGGGGCCTGGACTGCGATGCAGAGGTTGGAATTGCCTGTGGCACAGGGGACGAGTACCGCAGCGCACACGAGGCCGGGAAGGAACTCTTCGTCGTCGATGGCGTAACCGTCGCGGCGGACCTGCTTGAGTTCGGTCTCGATCAGCTCGACGTCGGTGACCGTCTTGTTGGTGTACCTCTCGAGCGGCATCCGCCCGAGAAGTCGCCGGCGCTGGGCGGGGCTGAGCTGCGACAGGATCATCTTGCCGCTGGCCGAGCAGTGCGCGGGCACCCGCGATCCCGCATGGAGTGTAAAGCGAAGGGGCTCGGAGGTTTCCACGCGGTCGAGATACACCACTTCGCTACCCGACAGGGTGGTCACGTTGCAGCTTTCGCCGAGTTCCGCGACGAGGTTCCGGAGGATGGCGTGTCGTGCGCCGTGGTGGGTGTCGTTGAGCAGCAGATTTTCGGCGAAGCGTCGCAGGCGCACGCCGGTGCCGTAGTGCCTGCCGTTGTTCTGCCGGGTGAGGAGTCCGGCGCCCTCGAGTTGCTGGAGCATGCGGTGCAGGGTCGGCTTGGCCATGCCCGTCTCTTCGACGAGCCCCTGCAACGTGAACAGCTGGTCCTTGGACGCGATCATCTCGAGCAGTGCGAACAGGCGGAGCGTCGGTGTGTCTCCGGGTAGCTCCGTAGTCGGGTGTCCGTTCGACTCGTCGATCCGGTGAATCTCACCCACGGTTCCTCCTTGGCCGAAACGGCGACGCATTCGCATCGTGTATCGAAAAATCATACATCCCGTTCCAGTTTTAGGAACATTCATTGACGAAGTGTGTGACGTGGCCTACTGTCGTTGCAGATCACAAAATCACGAACGAAACGTTCCGATTTTTGACATTCTCTGCCGGTTCCGGCGCGCCCTTGAAGGAGGATCACACATGAGCAAGAAGAAGAACGGTGCCGATCGCACCGCTGTCTCCGGTGTACAGAAGATGACACCGTCGGAGGCGTTCGTCGAGACGATGGTCGCCAACGGCGTCACCGACATGTTCGGCATCATGGGATCCGCCTTCATGGATGCGATGGACATCTTCGCTCCCGCCGGGATTCGACTCGTCCCGGTCGTGCACGAGCAGGGCGCGGGACACATGGCCGACGGGTATGCCCGGGTCAGCGGGCGGCACGGCATGGTGATCGGGCAGAACGGTCCGGGTATCAGCAACTGCGTCACCGCGATCGCCGCCGCGTTCTGGGCGCACAGCCCCGTCGTCATCGTCACTCCCGAGGCCGGCACCATGGGAACGGGCCTGGGCGGCTTCCAGGAAGCCAACCAGCTGCCGATGTTCCAGGAGTTCACGAAGTACCAGGGGCACGTCAACAACCCGAAGCGCATGGCCGAGTTCACGGGCCGCTGCTTCGACCGCGCGATGTCCGAGATGGGCCCGACGCAGCTCAACATTCCGCGCGACTACTTCTACGGTGAGATCGAGACGGAGATCCCGCAGCCCACCCGCCTCGACCGCGGTCCCGGTGGCGAGACGAGCCTGAACGAGGCGGCTGAACTGCTGGCGCAGGCCGAGTTCCCGGTCATCGTGTCCGGCGGCGGCGTGGTGATGGCCGACGGTGTCGAGGAGTGCAAGGCACTCGCCGAGCGTCTCGGCGCCCCCGTCGTCAACAGCTACCTGCACAACGACTCGTTCCCCGCCAGCCACCCGCTGTGGACCGGACCGCTCGGCTACCAGGGGTCCAAGGCCGCGATGAAGCTGATCAGCCAGGCGGACGTGGTGCTAGCCCTCGGCACCCGCCTCGGCCCCTTCGGGACTCTCCCGCAGCACGGCATGGACTACTGGCCGAAGAATGCCAAGATCATCCAGATCGACGCCGACCACAAGATGCTCGGTCTGGTCAAGAAGATCTCCGTCGGGATCTGCGGTGACGCGAAGGCCGCTGCCGTCGCGCTCACCGAGCGGCTCGAGGGCAAGTCCCTCGTCTGCGACGGCAATCGTGCGGCACGCGGCGAGAAGATCGACGCCGAGAAGGCCGCGTGGGAGACGGAACTCGACGAATGGACGCACGAGCGCGATGCGTTCAGCCTCGACATGATCGCCGAACAGGAAGGCGAGGAAGGCAACTGGCTGCACCCGCGTCAGGTGCTGCGCGAGCTGGAGAAGGCGATGCCGGAAGACGTGATGGTGTCCACGGACATCGGCAACATCAACTCCGTCGCCAACAGCTACCTCCGGTTCGAGAAGCCGCGCAGCTTCCTCGCCCCGATGAGCTTCGGTAACTGCGGTTACGCGCTGCCGACCATCATCGGCGCGAAGGCGGCGGCACCGGAACGGCCCGCCATCGCCTACGCAGGCGACGGCGCATGGGGGATGAGCCTGGGCGAGATCATGACGGCTGTCCGGCACGACATCCCGGTCACCGCCGTCGTCTTCCACAACCGGCAGTGGGGTGCGGAGAAGAAGAACCAGGTCGACTTCTACAACCGCCGCTTCGTCGCGGGTGAGCTCGAGAGCGAGTCCTTCGCCGGGATTGCACAGGCGATGGGCGCCGAGGGCATCGTGGTGGACAAGCTCGAAGAGGTCGGTCCCGCACTGCAGCGCGCGGTCGCCGCCCAGATGAACGAGGGCAAGACGACGGTCATCGAGATCATGTGCACCCGCGAACTCGGCGACCCCTTCCGCCGCGACGCGCTGTCGAAGCCGGTTCGCCTGCTCGACAAGTACAAGGACTACGTGTAGTCCGCTCCCTGCGAGCACGTGGCCCCCGGCGCAGTCGCCGGGGGCCACGTCCCGTGCCGTGCTGGTACCGACGATTCGCCGTCGTCTGGACCTGTCGCTTCGACGCCGCGACCCCCACACTTCTGACGGAGACAAACGGCGAACGGAAGCGGTGCAACAGGGTATGGCGGCAACAGTGTGGGATCTGTCGTTGCCTGCCCTCCTCTTCGCGCTCGGCGTGGTGGTGGCCGGCGGTGTCGTCCGCGGTTTCGGTGGGTTCGGTGGCGCGATGGTGTGGGTCGCGGGACTCGTCGTCCTGCTCCCCCCGACGTCGGTGATCCCCACCGTGTTCGTCCTCGAGGTCGTCGCGAGCGCCGCGATGCTGCCCCAGGTGTGGCGGCAGGTGCACTGGAAGTCGTTGCGCTGGTTGTTCGCCGGCACCCTGATCGGAATGCCGCTGGGGATGTGGGCGCTCACGCAACTGTCCGGTGACCTGGTGCGCGTCCTGCTGGGCGTCGCGATCATCGGCTCCGCCGTCGCCATGGCCGCCGTCCCCGACCGGCAGTCGCTGCCCGGCCCCGGGGTGACCACGGTGACGGGCGTGGCGTCCGGTCTCCTCAACGGCGGCTTCGCCCTCGGTGGCCCGCCCGCCGTCCTGATGTACTTCTCCGCGTCCACCCACGTGGCGGCCGGACGCGCCTCGCTCGTCGTGTTCTTCCTCGTCATCGACGCGTTCGGCGCCGCGGGGTCGGCCGCCGGTGGTCTCCTCACCGTGCCCGTCCTCGCACAGATCGCCCTGTTCACGCCGCTCTGCATGTTCGGCGCCGCCGCGGGGAAATGGCTGTTCGACCGCACCACCGCCCAGCAGGTCCGTCAACGCGTGCTGTGGCTACTCGGCTTCCTCGGCGCCGCCGTCCTCGTGCAGGTGGCGTTGCGCTGACCGCGTATCCCGTGAGCTCGAATCGCCCGAATCGCGCTGGAACAGACTCAGACTCGACACCGAGCGCTGCAGGCCGTCGAGGGTCCGGGGATCCCAGCCGGTCAGCTGTTGCCAGCGGTCGAGCCGGTAGGTGATCGAGTTCGCATGCAGGTGGATGTCCCGCCCGGCCGCGCTGATGGAGAACTCGTTGCGGGCGAAGGCCAGTACCGCCTCGACGAGGTGCGGATGGTCCGCGGCGACGGCGACACCCGGCTCCAGCAGCGTGGCGAGCTCGTCGCGATGATCCGCCAGGGTGGCGGCCACCCATTCGTCGGCGAAACGGACCACCTCGCCGGTCGGCGAGGCCAGATGCAGGACGCGGCGCGCGTCCGTGATGCTCATCGCCGCGCCGGCCAGGCCGGGGCGGCCCAATCCGACTCCGACCGTGGTGCCCGGGTGACCGAGCCGAACCTCGCGGATGATGTCGTCGACCGGTGCGCGCTGGCTCAGGGCGATGATGACGGTGCCGTGCCCGCTGCATTGAGTGGTGCCCGGGATCGTGTCCAGGGTGCGTTGCAGCCGTTCGAGCTGCGCTTCCGACCACTCCTCCGCGGCGACGCACACCGCTTGGAACTCGTGCTGCGGTGTGAAACCCAGCGCCTCTGCCAGCTCGCGCACATCGCGGTGGTCGCCGTCGACCGACCTCGCGAGGGCCTCGAAGAACCGGTATCGCACCCCCGCGCGGATGGCCTGTTCGCTTCGGGTCGCGTCGGTGTGTCCGACGGCGACCGCGCTGGTGGCGGTGTGGACGAGATCCCACATCATGCCGCCCGCGCGCAGCAGGTCGGTTGTCGGCTCGGCGGCGGTGGCCACCATCGTGTTCCACAATTCGCGGGACGCGATGTGGTACGTCTCGATGACGTCGGACAGTGGCAACCCCTGCATGGCCCGGCGCCTGCCGAGCTGACGCGAACGCTCGAGGACGTCGTCGGCGAGAGGCTCGCTCTCCGCGAGGGCGCGCAACGTCGCCGCGAGCTGGCGACTGATGTATCCGCGCTGCTCGTCGATCGGTACGGCGGCGTACGACTGCAATTCTGCGCGGATCTGACCCACCGCTCGGTCGGTGACCGATTCGATCTCCTCCGAGACCTGCCGGCACAGCCGTTGGATCGTGTCTTCACCCACGGACTCGGGCACCCTCTCCCTCGGTTTCCGCACTCCCGTGAAATTCACGAACCGCCTCGACGTTTTCCGGGATTCGCCCATGGCCCGAGGGGAGTGATTCAGACCACACTAGTGCCAGAGTGCACGTCGACCGGCACCGGACCCAACCCGCGACGCCGGTGGACGCAGTCGGAATAGGAGACAAAACAATCATGTCCAACGAGGCAAAAAGCGCCTTACTCGCGATAGGTGTCCCGTTCGCCGGGGTCCTGGGCGGCATCGTCGCCCTGTCCGGATCCACGGCCACGGTCTTCGGAGTCCCCATCCTGTTCGCGTGGTTGTTCCTGTGGATGCCGCTCACCTCGCTGTGCCTCCATCTCGCCTGGAAGCTATTCGACCGCAAGGACTTCGAAGCTGCCGAGCACGCCGAATCGGCCGCTGCGAACGCTGGGATGGGAGACCAGTCATGACCGCGGCCTTCTTCACCCTCGTGCTCGTCCTCGCCCTCGGGGCAGGCGTGCTGTCGCGGCGCGGCAGCAAGAAGGAGATCTCCGACTACCTGGTGGGTGGCCGGTCGTTCGGTCCGCTGCTGGTCTTCATCCTGGGAGCGGGCGAGGCGTACAGCATCGGCACCCTGATCGGGTTCCCCGGCGGCGTGTACGCGCACGGGGCGAGCTACGGCGTCTGGTTCATCGGGTACATCCTGCTGGCCTACCCGATCGGATACTTCTTCGCGCCCTACCTCTGGCGCGCGGGCAAGAGATACGGCGCCATGACCCTGCCCGATGTGGCCGGGCGCCACTTCCGGTCGCGTGGGCTGGAATTGACGATCGCCATCGCCTCGGTCGTATTCCTCATCCCGTGGGGCCAGCTTCAGCTCGCCGGACTGCAGATCGCGCTGACCGGTCTGGGTATCTCCATCGACCCCACCGTCGCGGTCTTCGCAGGCGCGGCCCTCGCGCTGCTGTTCCTCATGCTGTCCGGGGTGCGCGCCCCCGCGTTCGTGTCCTACGTCAAGGACACCGCCCTGTTGCTCGGCGCCGTCCTGATCGGACTGGCGGCAGTGATCGAGACCGGTGGCACCGAGAAACTGTTCGCCGCAGCGGCAGCCAGTGGTGGCGGCTCGACCTCACACTCCACGGTCACCGGGTCGTCACTGACGTTCGTCCTGACGACGATCGTGTTCCAATCGGTCGGGTTCTTCATCTTCCCGATCATCGTGCAGGCCGTGCTCGCGGCGAAGTCCGAGGCGACGATCAAGCGGGTCGCCAAGTTCAATCCCCTGTACATGCTCATGTACCCGTTCCTCGTCGCCGCCGCCTTCGGGGCGATCACGCTGCTGCCCACGAAGCTCGAGGGTACGGAATCCGACCAGGTGCTCCTGCAGTTGTCGCGACAACTGCTGCCCGACTGGCTGACCGGCGTCGTCGCAGGCGGCGCGGCCCTCTGCGCGATCGTGGTCCTGTGCGGGGCGGCCCTCGGAATCGGCGCGATCGTGTCGCGCAACATCATTCCCGGGATCCCGGAATCCCGCCAACGGGTCTGGGTGCGTGGAGTCGTCGTGGCGTACCTCGGGATCTCGCTCCTGCTCACCCTCGCGACACCTCAGCTCCTGCTCACCCTGGTCAACACGGCGTACTACGGCGTCACCCAGGCCGCGGTGGTCTTCGCGACGATGGTCTTCGGATGGAAGCTGCGACCCGCCGCCCTCGCCATGGGCGTGGTGCTCGGCGACGTCGTGGTGCTGTGGCTGTATCTCGACAAGCACGGCCCGGTGTCCGTGTGGCTCGCCGAGCACGGTGTCAATCTCGGCGCGGCTGCCCTGGTCCTCAACATCCTCTTCGTGGTGTCGACGCGGGTGTTCTGGCCACCCACCGATCCCGTCCGCGGCCTTCGCGCCGACGGCCGAACGTCCGGCACCGCCGCGGGATCCGTGGCCGCACGCAGCGAAGTGGGTGCCTGATGTTCAGGACACTGCTCACCGCCGATTCGATCCACACCCAGGACCCGTCGTCACCGACCGTCGAAGCGCTGGTCATCGACGGAGCCGACGTGATCGCCACCGGCACCAGGAAGGACATGGCCGACTACGCAGGCACCGGAGCCCGCCGCCTGGACCTGCCCGGCGCCACGGTGATCCCGGGACTGATCGAATCGCACATCCACCCCACCTACGCCGGCCTCACCGACGGCTGGGCGGACTGCCGGACACCACCGTGCCGGTCGATCGCCGACATCCAGCAGGCGTTGCGCGCCGCGGCCGCCGGCAGCGGATGGATCAGGGGGTGGGGTTACGACGACACCCAGATCGCCGAAGGACGGCATCCGACCAGGACGGATCTCGACGCCGTCAGCACCGATCGTCCGGTCATCGTCCTGCACATCTGCGGGCACTTCGCCGTCGCCAACACCGCCGCACTCGCGGCCGCAGGCATCGACGAATCCACGGTGCCGGTGGACGACCCGCTCTTCCCCCGCGGGGCCGACGGCCGTCTGACCGGGATGGCGTGGGAAATCGATGCGGTGGCAAGGCTCACCGCGGCGGTTCCCGCGCTGACCGAGCAGGAGGTCAACGGCGCCCTGCTTCGCAGCCTGCTGTCGGCGCGGTCGCGGGGCATCACCACCATCCACGATCTCGGGGTGGGTCTCTCGGCCGGCGAGCAGGAGCTGACCGCCTACCGCTCACTGGACGCGTCGGGTGAGCTACCGGTGCACGTCGTCGGGTTCCTGCGCGGTGACATGGCGCTCGAGGCCCTCGACGACCGCGGAGTCACGTTCGAGCGCACACCCGGGGCCGGCGCACGCTTCCGGCTGGCCGGCGCGAAGTTCTGGGCCGACGGATCGATCCAGGGGCTGTCCGCCGCACTCCGCACGCCGTACGCGTGCGACCCCAGCCATCACGGCGACCTGCTCTACCCGCAGGCGCAACTCGACGAGATGATCCTGCGGGTGCATCGTGCGGGCGGTCAGGTCGCCGTGCACGCCAACGGCGACGCGGCGGTCGGTGCCGCGATCACCTCGCTGCGGAGGGCGCAAGCCACCGACGGCCGGGTGGGACGGCACCGCATCGAACACTGCCAGGTGAGCGCGCCCAGCGACCTGGCCGCGATCCGGGAAGCCGAACTCGGGGTGAGTTTCTTCGTCAACCACGTCTTCTACTGGGGCGACCGCCACCGCGACCGGTTCCTCGGTGCCGAGCGCGCCGCCGAGATGGATCCCCTCGCCTGCGCCGACGAACTGGGGCTGCGATTCGGACTGCATTCGGACTGCCCGATCACCCCGATGGACCCGCTCGCGACCATCAGGACCGCGGTCACCAGGATGACGAGGGGCGGCACCGTGCTCGGCGGGAACCAGCGGATCGGAGTGGATCGCGCGATCCGGGCCATGACCATCGACAGCGCGTACCTGGTGCACGACGAGACCCGTGTCGGAACCTTGACGGCGGGCCGCCGTGCGGACCTGGTGGCGCTCGACGGCAGCCTCGGGGATCTCGCGGACGGCACCACCGAAATCCCCCGTCCCACAATGGTCATGATCGACGGAGAAGCGGCGGACATGCGCTAAGTCCGAACGTAAGTGCCTCAGCTGAAACGGAACCCGTCCTCGCCGATCAGGCGAGGGCGGGTTCCGGCTACCGGCGGAAACTCCGGGTGAGCTCCCGGAGGCAATGGGCGGCGGCTGGGCGGGGGAAATGAAGTACGACGGGTGCCGCCTCGTGGCTGCGGTCGGCGGCGGCGAGCCGCCGGTGTTGTGGACCCGCAACCTCAACGTCGTCACCTCCTCGTACCCGGAGGTGGCCGAAGACCCTGCGCCCGACTACGGCCCTGCGACGGCAGGTGCCGGTGACCTACCTTCCTTTCGGCGTTCTTTACCGGACTACGGGCTACTCCCCATCGCCTGCCTCGATGAGGCGAGATACCAAGCGCCGATTGCAACCTGATCGAGGGCGTCGCGTAGTAGCAACTATCGCAATGTGTGCGTTCGTCGACGCGAGTCGAAACCGGACGAGCACACCGTCGGCGCCGAGGGTGATCCGGTGCAGCATCGACCGTCCTAGCCGTCGTAGAACGGCGATTCCAGACCTGTTTCGAGGATTGAGGGGCGGTCTGCGCTCACCCAATTACCGACTCGACAATGACCCGGTTAGCGCCCCGGCAATGAGAATCTCACCGGACGGTGCTATCGGGTTCCTACTGGTCAGTGAGTTTCAGTCAGGGCCCGGCTTTCGGGACGTGCCGGTCAGCGTTCGTCTTTCGGACGTTCGCGATCGACGTCGTCGATGTTCGATCTGTGCTGTTCATCGGTTAGCACATGCAAGTATCGATGCCATGTCTGGAAAGCGAATCAACTTTGGTTACGTTGGCGATCCACCGCCTGGGTGGACTGCCCACCTAGTGTGGCGCGCCCGGATCTTACGACTGGTCGGCGAATCCATCTCGGACAAAGAACTTGAGCGCGAACTGGAACGTGAGGAGCAAGAACAACGCGACAAACGGGCTCAACGCCCACCGGGTCGCCGCGATGTACCGGAGTTCCGGAAACGACCGGACGCTTTCCTGACAACGGAGGACGAGGATCCAGTCCTCCATGAGCCGACGTTGTCCATCCCGTTCAGAACAAACAACGGGCTCGACCTCCAATTCACCCGAGTGAAGGTCTACGAGAACGGGGTGGGCTTTGATCTGGTCGCCCGAGAACCGGACCCCGACCCCACCGCCGGTATCCCGTTCGACACAGAAACCATCAATCTTGGTTTCAGGATCAGGCCGGACAAGGCCCACAAGACCAGAATTCGACTGGTCGTTGCTGTCTCACCCTCTCGTGGTGAACACGGCGCTTATGGGGGCACGGTGTTGTCCAACTCGTTCAAACCGGACGACTTCCCTGACGATCCGAACGAGCCATGGCTCTACGGGGGTGGAGACTCTCGCGGTCGTGTTCACGAGCTGGGTGTCATCGAGACGAGGGCGCATTACTTCCTCAGCCCGGTGCCCACCACAGGCACAATCCACGTCACGGTGGCTTACCCCGAGTTCGGACTGAAGATGACGAGCATTGAGTTCGATGCAGCTAGTTTCCGCATACCTGGCCGGTAGCCGATCCGTCACCGGACGCCTCACTCGTCGTGCGGTGCTTCAGCGACCCACTCTCCCTTGGGAACGGGTTCTGGATCGGCTGGCACTTCGCTGCCGGTAAGCCGCGCGAGGACAACTCGCCAGTGGAGGAGCTCTGCTTCGGTGGCCTTGAGCTCAGCGCGCACACTCTGGAGGACTTCGTGCGTGTCGTTGCTGGAGTTGGCCTCAATCCTCTGTGCGATGCGCCCGAGCCGTGCGACCCGCGCGGTCAACTGCTGGACGATCGAGTCCACCGGTTGTGCAAGCTCCTCGGATCGTGGAAGGGCGGCCGCGAACCGGTCGACAAGCTCGAACGTCGACTCGTACATCTGATCATGGTGGCAGCTGCGTAACCCCGCAGGTGACCTGTTCCGAAAACGGATCCCTGAGCGGATGCGACGGTCGACAGTTGGTCATCACCTGCCGGAATCATGGGCACCGTTCCTGACGGAGCGGATAACGGGAGACAGGAGCCGACGATGCGACGACGACTCAGTGGACAGGTCCACAGCGAGAACAGCAACTTCTTCCTGTTCGACGACCTTTTCGCGGCCCAAGCATCGACGATCGACGGGACTGCGGGTTTCCTGCAGCCTGGCCAGGGCGTGCTGGCTATCACCACCGAAGTCAGATGGGGACCCGTACAGGTGACGGTGGAGGTACATGATGGTCCGCCGACCGGCACACCATCGCCTCAGGATTGGGACAGAACAGCGGAGACCAGCTATCACACCAACAACGGCTCCCAGCGGATTCTCGACGGAGATTTCGGATCGGACCTGGGCGAGCTCGACGAAATTCTCACTGAGCCAGGACCGGCTACGGTTTTCGTGCGCGCCTTCGGCTGGGTAGCCGACTCCGGATACCCCGAGCGGTACTTACTCCAGATCTGGACACGAAGGGCAGAGAAGGAACCCTCCCGCGAACAGGCCGACTACGGAGCCGACTACACAGGCCCGCGCGGTGAGAACCGCACGGACGTCCCGCCGCAGCCGGGTAGCACTTTTGGCTCAAGCGAACAGACCAACAACGCAGGCCGGTCCGGGAAGTACCTCCATGTGCAGTACGGCCATCCATCTACGGCACCGATTGAGGATCAGTGACCAGTCAGCGATCCGCTTACGGAACCACCTGTCCGCCAGCGCGCTGTCGGCCGGCCTGTCCCGCTGGTGGTTCCCGAGAAGGACATCCGCCACGACGCACCTATCCGGAGCCAGTCCACGACCGCTACCGTGCGAAAGGTGGAACTTATTCTCGCTGCCTCGGCCGAATTCGAGCGCGTGGTGCGCCAACTGCCGGTGGACTCATGGGACCTGCCCACACCGTCACAGATTTCGGTGCGCGACCTGGTCGAGCACGTCGTGGTGGGAAATCGCTTCACTGCGCTCCTGCTTGCCGGCGTCGGTCGTGAACAAGCCCGGAACATGCTCGCAGATGACCAGCTCGGAGACGACCCGGTCGCTGCGGTGGCCGAATCGTCACGACACCAGGCCGAGGCCTTCGCCGCCGCACCACCGGAACAGCCAGTTCCAGGCCCGAACTGCGACGTCCCTGCCGAGGCGTTCCTGCGGTTCCGGCTCGTCGACCTTGTGGGACCTCCTTCGTGCGGCGGGCCTCGATGAAACTCTTGACCCGCCTGTGGTCGCCGGGCTGTCGCGTGTGGTCGAACCCATCTGGACGACATGCTCGCCTTCGGCGCGTACGGCGAGGGCCCGAGTCTCACATTGCCTCCCGACGCTTCGCAGCAGACCCGACTCCTCGACTGGTTCGGACGACGGCCCTAGCGCAACGCCAGACACGCCAGTGACGTCAGGCCCTGCCGACCACCGCGACGATCAGCGCGGCGAGTTCGCTTTTCGCCTCGTCGGACGAGAGCACTCCCGTTACCGCCGCGTGCGAGAGCGCCTCCGCAGCACCGAATATCGCCGTCATCGGTGGTTGCGCAAGTCCACCGGTGGTGCCGAAGGGGGCAAGTATCTCCCGGCATCGTTCGGAATAAACGTGCTCCGATTCACGCTTGACCTGCTCCAGCTCGGGCGAACCCTCCAGCGCTGCGAGCACACCCGTCAGTTCACGCCCCTGCGCCAGCGCGCATCCGACGTACGAGTTGGCGATGGCGTTCGCGCGCCCATTCAGTGACTCCTCCGCGGCCTCGAGATACTCCTCGAGCATCACCGTCTGACGGTCGTCGAATTCGCTGAAGAGGGCGGCCAACAGCGCGGCGCGGGAGGCAAAGTGGCTGTAGACGACCGGTTTTGCGACGCCTGCACGTTCGGCCAACCGGCCGAGGGTCAGCGCGTCCGCGCCTTCTGCTCGTACCAGGGCCCACGACACCTCCACAAGCTGGTCGTATCTGTCGGCCCGCGACAGTCTCGTGCGTGCCATCGGGCACCTCCTTGCGCTATATACGAATAGTAACCTACTCTTGGTACATAGACGTCTCACTCGCCGAAGGAAACGCTCATGACCGCACTCGTCGTAGTGTCCCATTCCGATCCCGACTCGCTGACCCAGCATGTCGCCCGAGCTACCGCCGACGCGATCCGCGCCACGGGCGGTGAAGTTGACATCGCCGACCTGGGAGTCGAGAACTTCGATCCCCGATTCTCCGAAGCCGATCTGGACCTGTTCCGCGGCAACGGGTCTGCGCCTGCTGACGTGGTAGCCGAGCAGAAACGAATCGATCGTGCAGAACATCTGATTCTCGTGTTTCCGATGTACTGGTGGTCGATGCCCGCACTACTCAAAGGCTGGATCGATCGCGTCTTCGTCAGCGGGTGGGCATACGAATTCACCCCGGGAAGCGAATTCGTGAAGAAGCTGGACCGACTCACCGTCCATCTGATCCCCGTTGCGGGCGACGACGCGGAGAGTTTCGAGCGCCACGGTGTGTACGAGGCCTTTCGAACGCAGATCGAGCGCGGCATTGTCGAATACTGCGGTGCCACAATGGGATCGACGACGTTCGTGCACGAGTCGGACACGAAGAGCCGCGATACCCTCGCCGCAGAGATCCGTGACCTCAGCGAGAGTATCGCGGCCCGCGTCGCCGGCCTGGCTAGCGCAGTTGCCCGTTGACGAACACCCTAACTAATCTTCGACCTCTGAAAAGCCGCCCAATCCGGGTACCACTCCGCCCGGGCACTTGCGAAGTGCAGAGAATGGATTTGAAACCAATGCGTTTGAGGCGCTGGCCGCAGACCCGACAGATAGACGTTCACCCCCATGCCGACGTAATCGGCGCGCGCCGCTTCCCCACGCCCGAGCGGCAACGCCTTGCCGATGTCCACCTGCACTGACCGCGGCGGGTAACGTCCTGATGGCCGGGTGTTCTGGCCATCGTTCGGTCCAACTGTCGGTGTTCATCACAGCGCAGCTCGCAGTGGGGCGTGGCCGGTTGCCTGGACCTTCGGGACCGTTCGCCAGGCCACCGAACCGGAGTCGCTACCCTCTACCGGACCAGTCGGCTTCTGCCACTCGAAGTCGACCTCTTGACCAGGGTCGAGCTTTCTGAATCCAGCGATGTCGAGCTCGCTGAAGTGCGCCCAGCAGCCACCGGGGGTCTGGGCGCAGTCATCTCCCGATGATGCAGGAAGTTCGCACCGGTCAGCGATCCGCTATCGGCACAGCACTGTGGCGCCCGTTGCGGCAGTCGGAGCCACGATCGATCGAATCCGGCAAATATCGGCGGCTTGCACACCGAACCCGTACGGGCTCGGTGTGGCGTATGACCGAGAATCCCGGAACTCGCGCGGGTTTGACAACTGGCGACACGGTGATGCTCCACGCTCAAGGGGTCTCGAAGTTCAAAATCCTCAGCATCGATGAGGACGGCCATGCACTCATCGAGTCCCTATCCATAACCCAGGAAAATATGCGTTCAGCGTCGCGGTGAAGTTTCTCGTCCCGGCGAAGTCCTGATCGTCTCTGTCACAGGGACGATCTACTCTGACAACCGCGACGAGCAACAGGTCGCCACTCACTGCCCAGACCGGTGATCATCACGGTCCTGATCTACGGTGTTCCGCGGATTGGCAGGTGTGGCGGCCTGTTTCTCTTTGCGATCTGCGGGTGAACCCGCCATCACTCGGCCTGCACCTACGGGCCCCACTCGATTGGGTAGCTGTACCGATCCGCCTCCGGCGGGCGATACACAGCGCAGGAGGTGCGCTTCCATTCAACAGAGCCCGTTCCGACCAAGGAGTTCGCCATGTTGGACCTGGGATTCTTCTACGCTTTCCCTCAGCTCCTCGACGCGTGGGTGGCACTAGGCAACGCGATCCAGTGGTGGCAGTCGCTTCCATTCAACTAACCCCGGAGGTGTTGACGTGATTCCGATCCGCCGTAACCGCGAGCGATGCGTAGTTGTCGGGGCCAACTTCAACGTGTGGAGGACGCCATGGACGACCTGAGTCTTTGGGGCATTCCCGAGTGGGCGCAGCCCGCCTTCTATGCGATCGCCAACGGTCTGGCACAGATCGCGTACTGGTGGTTCAGCGTCACGTGAGCAGCGTGAACATACGCTTGACGAATCGGCTGGTCTTCCGCATACCGGAACCGTAAGGGTCGCCCGGGCTGCGCAAATGGGCGCACAATCGGCCCATGCGGCTGATTGCGCCGATGTTGGCCACCCCGGGTGAACCTCCGGAGCAAATGGACGGTGGCTGGGCGGCGGAAATGAAGTACGACGGGTGCCGCGTCGTGGCTGCGGTCGGCGGCGGCGAGCCGCCGGTGTTGTGGACCCGCAACCCCAACGTCGTCACCTCCTCGTACCCAGAGGTGGCCGAGGCGTTGACCGAAGCATTCGGCGGTCGCGGCCGGATCGTGTTCGACGGCGAGATCGTGGCCCTCTCCCAGGGTCGGCTGTCGTTCGCGCGCTTGCAGAAGCGGATGAACACCCTGCGCCCGACTACGGCCCTGCGACGGCAGGTGCCGGTCACCTACCTCCCGTTCGACGTTCTGTCTGCCGACGGTTCCGATTTGATGGCGACGCGGTATCTGGAGCGCCGTGCCGCTCCCACCGACCTCGGTCACGAGTTACGCGGGCTCGGCGTGCCCGTGCAGATCTTGCCGCATTGCGTAGGAGTGGACGGTGCCGTCATTCTGGGGGCCGCCAGGAATTCCGGGATGGAGGGCGCGGTTTTCAAACGGGTGGGGTCGCCCTATCTACCGGGTCAGCGCGGAGACCTCGATCCGGGGTCGGTCACACGGGATTCGCTGTGACGGAACGTATCCGATCAAAGGGAAGCCGCTGTCGCCTTCCCCGGTGACAGCGGCTTCGTTTCCTTTTCGGGAACGCTACGCACTGTAGGTCTTACCCGGCCAGCGGGACGGTGACGCCATATCGCCTCTCGGCAAGTGGTCGCTCGCAGCGACTTTTCTGGTGTGGTACCCGGGGTATGTGCGCCACCGTCAGCCTGTTCAACAGCGGACCATCGGGTGGTATTCCGAGGCGGTGTGTCCGCCGGCAGTGCGTGGTGCTTGCGCGGGTCGCACCAGTGGTCAGTGGGCGTCCTCGAGAGTGATCGGCTTCAGCAGGTCTTCACCGTTGTTGCGAACGTTGTTGACGGCCTTGGACACCGGGTAGGTCTCGAGGCTGCCCGGTGCCGGCGGTGCCATCAAGGATCGGGTGTGGTCGACGTCGGTGTTGGTCGGGTCGAGCCAGTCCGCCCAGTTCTCCGGGGCGACGCTCATCGGCATCCGATCGTGGATATGCCCCACATCGTCGGTCGAGTTGGTTGTGATCACGCAAAATGTGATCAGCCAGGCGTCCGGATCGTTGTCGGGGACGTCGGGGTTGCGCCAGAAGTCGAAGATGCCGGCCAACGGGAGAATGTCGCTCTCGGCCGGGTGGATGTAGTACGGCTGCTTGAGGGGTTTCCCGGACTTGCCGACCTCGTCGGTCGGGAACCACTCATAGAACCCGGACACCGGGACGATCCCGCGCCGAGACTTGAAACACTGCCTGTACGCGGGCTTTTCGTGCACGGTCTCGGCGCGGGCGTTGATCATGCGTGAGCCGATCTTCGGATCTTTGGCCCAGAACGGTGTCAGGCCCCATTTGAGGTTGCGCAGCTGTCGTTGGGGTTGCTCGTCGTCGGTGTCTTTCGGTACCCGCGCGATCACAACTGGGGAGGTCTTCGTGGGCGCCACGTTGTAGTCCGGCGCCATCTCCGGGTCGGCCCGTTCAGGGGCGACATCGAAGGTCTCGAGCAGCGTTCCCCGGCTCGTCGTCGAGGCGTAACGACCACACATACCGATAGCCTGCCACGATCGACCACCGCGACGGGGAAGGCGCTGCGCAGGTTCAGTGGGCGTCGTGGAAAGCCTGCTCGATCTCGGTGGGGATACGTCCACGAGAGGACAGTTCGTAGCCCTGCTCGAGTGCCCAGGCGCGGATCTTCGTCGTTTCGCCCGACGGCCGTCTCTCGGCAGTGGGGTTGACCGTTCGGTCCGAGCGGTGCTTGCGGCCGCCGACGCGGGTGGAGTGCGCGATGTAGTACTCGAAGGTCTCTCGGAGTTCCTTCGCGTGCTCGTCCTTCAGGTCGATCACGTACTCGACGCCCTCGACTGCATAGTGGATGCTCTCGCCGTCCTCACCAAAGGTGGTGCCGTCGATGTCGTCGACCATCTCAACTACAACCTTGCGTGCCACAGATGTCACTCCTCAGCTCTCCAGTACGGACCAGATAACAGTACTGGCAGTATCAGTAATTTCGTGAGGTCCAGCGGGGACTGTGGGTACCCGTGGGACTACGAGAGCTGTGGCAGCTCGATCAGGTGACGCGGGAGTTCGACACTTCACCGCTTCACTGTCTCCGCTCTCACGCGCGGCGTTGCGCAGCGGCGACGTCGCGTGGTGGATCTCGGGATAGGCCGAGGGTGCGGTCGCGGTGTGCTCGTCCTCCGATGACGTCGCTCCGCAGGCGCACGATCCGCTGCGGGGCTGGAAGTCGTGCAATTGGGCCTGGAGGGCGGCGCGGGCCCGTTGGACACGGGATTTCATGCCGAACAACGAGATTCCCGCCTGCCGGACCCCCGGAATCCTGTCCGTCAGCGGAAGATCGTCCACACCGCGGCGGCGGCGAGTGCCACCACGACCACGCACATCACGACCGTGAGGAAGTGTTCGTTGTCCGCGAGGAGTTGCTGCATGACGGAGTGTGCGGTTTCGGCGCCGGTCGGAGCGAATCCACGAGCACCGATAACGGGATCGCGGACACGCACAACTCGGCGCCGATCGATGCGCACCGGGCCCCAACGGGTGAGGAGGCTAGTGCGCCTTGGCCGTCCCCTTCCTGCGTGCGGTTGTGTCCGGTCGTGCTTTCTGTGCGGATTGGTCGCGGGACTCCCCCGCCGAATCACTGGGTGTCGTGACCCGACGTTTGCGCAGTCTGTGCGGCTTCGCCTGTTGTTCTTCTTCGACCGTGGGAGACGAACGTCCGTCCTCGTCTTTTCCGTGCTCCGATATCTCGTCGACGGTGGAATCCTCGGGGTCCCGCGGGTGGGCGTGCCCGCGCCGACCGATCCTCTTCACCCCCGCGACCAGATGTCCGCCGCCGGCCACGACGTGCGCACCGCCCGACCGGAGGCGGTCGCGGAACGAATCGACGTGCCCACTGCTGGCCTCAGCCGTGGCGGCCGCCGTGTCGAGTAGCTCGTCCCGAACCGAATCGCCCAGTTCCCCAATCTCCGGAGACGAGGCCAGAAACTCGGATCCCTGTACGAGCAGATCCTCAGGCCCCTTGGGGGACCGCCCGCCCGCACCAGCGATCTTCACGGCCATCCTCAATTGGTGTGTGCGCCCCAGTAGATATCCGGCGCCGACCGCTGCGGCAACTTCAACTTTGGTTTTGGTCTTTCCTATTTTCATCATCGAACCCACCTGCTGTGTGTCGTCGCCACGCACTGCGTCGGGCGTCGGGAGCATGTGGAACATGGCGCGCCGGTGCGCGCGAGGCGTATACCGTGACTACCCCGTGTGCCCGGTCCCCAATCGCACGTGGCGGGCGCTCCGGTGCGCTGCCCGAGCGTGAGGCGGACTTATCCCGTTGACTACGCGAAGCTCATGCCGGCCGGATCCCGACCAGACGGCGCACCGCCGCGAGTCCCGCGGGCGTTCCTGGCCAGTGCTTGTCGACTGCCGCCGGTCCCGCGCGGAGGAGTACGGGCTGATCACTCCCCTCCGTACCGGCGCGGGCACCCGCCGGTACGGCGACCACGAACTGGCCCGGCTCGAACGCGTCGCCGAACTCATCGATGCCAGAGTCAACGTCGTCGGCATCGGCCTCGTCCTCGACCGCGAACACCGGACCGGCGAACTCGAACGCGACAACCGGCGCCTGGACGGAAGCCGGCGACCAGTGATCTCGAGTTGAACTTGCCGCAGGTGAGGTGATGGGGCGGATCGGCGTCGGCTGCCCGACCAGGGACAGCGATGCGCAAACGCAGCCTGAGACCCGATCTTGTGTCACCGTTCGCAGTCCGCTCAGATCGGTCGACGGCGCACCCGATAGCGCAGGTGAAGCACCCGGTTGCCCTGAATCACCTCGTCGGGATCCTCCAACAGGTGCTGTGCGTGGACCGACCCGAAGTAGCGCTTGCCGGCCCCGAACACGACGGGTACGACGTCCATGCGCACCTCGTCGATCAGGCCTGCGGCAAGCACCTGGCCACCGACGTCGCCGGCGGCGACCTCGACGATGCGGTCACCCGCGAGCTCCTGCGCCTTGGCCACGGCTGCCTCGATGCCGTCGACGAAGTGAAACGGCGCCTCGGGGTCCCAGCCCTCGGGCTTCGGCCGGTGCGTCACGACGACCACGTGGTCGATCCCGCTCGGAGGCTTTCCGTCCCAGCCGTCGGTCATGTCGAAGACGTGGCGGCCGACGAGTGTCGCCCCGATCTGGTCCCAGTACGACCGGGTGTAGTCGTAGGACGTCTGCGACACCTTCAGCTCGCCGCTTTCGTCCAACGGGACGTCACCGCTGGACAACCAGTCGAACAGCGGTCCGGGCTGGTCATTTTCGTCCGCGATGAAGCCGTCCACCGACACCGAGCTGTACATGACCACCTTGCCCATGGGGCTCTCCTCTACGTAGGGGTGCCCCAAATTTAGCGTGTCGCGTGCGGATTCCCGCCGGCATCGCGTTCGCGGATCCGCCTGCGGCTCAAGGACAGCAGTCCTCAGCGGTGAGTTTCGCCGACCCAGGAAGGATGTCTTCCACTGGTGTCGCACACCCAGGTCCGGGAATCGTCACTGTCGAGGTTGACGGTGTCGGTGAGCCAGTAGGTGTCGTCGGGCGCCCATCCCGCGATGACACTCGCGGTGTCGGTGTCGGTGTCGGTGTCGACGGCGATCGCGGTGCCCGCCGCGGCGAGATATCCCGCCACGGTGAGGTGTACGCCCTCGTACCGTTCGGAGAGCCGCGGCCAGTCGGGAATGACCCATCGTCCAGATCGTCCGGTGGTGCGGTACCAATCGTGTCGTTTCTGCGCGGTGACCTCGACGGGAAACTGTCTGCACAGTTCTGCCCACGCCTGCGCACCGTCGACCTCGTACACGCGAGCGCCGGCGGGGATGTTCATTCGTCGCGTGATGGCGCGCTCCCATCCCATGCTGTCCTCGACGAACCACAAACCGGCCGGGGTCCCGTCGAACAGCCGCCGGGACGAACACCGTGTGGGTGGAGTCGACCACCACCAGCCGGACCAGTTCGCCGACGGATCCGCCGGACGATCGCGTTCTGCTCGCACTTCCTCCGCGGCAGTCCGATCACGGTAGTCACGCAACAGTTCTGTGGTAGTCGAGTCAACGGGATCCGTATCGTCCTCACTCCAGCCCACCGACCACTGATCGGTCGCAGCGGGCGTCGTCCACCACTGCGCGTGCGGGGATCGTGCGATGTGCTCGGCGACCCGTCGAAGCTCACGGCGCACCGGCTCGGTATCGACGAGGATGTCTTCACCGTCCGGGTCCTGCCAGTAGCGCGCCGCGTCCACCGCGTCGGCGAGGGCCGAACGGAGTGCAACCGCTGTCACCTCGGGAAGCGGCACCTGGGACAGGCGATGCGCCACATCGTCTGCAGTGAGGACGGTCCGCCGAGCCTCTTCAGCGCCGGGCCCGAACAGCACGCGTGCGCCTTCGCGACCGGACTCGAGGTGATACGACGCCAGAAATACGGCGTGATCGAACGAGTCACTGCGGAACTCGGAGTGCAGAGTTCGTTCGGCGTCCCTCGCGTAGGCGAGCAGCATCCGACGCCCACGTGGGCCGGCCAACAAGGATTCTGCTGTAGTCATGTGCTGACCACCCTAGAGTCCCCGAGCCGACGCGCCTCCAATATGTTCTGACCACGGGCCGTGGGCCACTGCGGCTGCGAGGAAGCCGGCCGAACAGGCCGCCGTCTGGGCGGCAGGATGCGCGCAGGCGCGGGTGTTATCGGGTCTACCTGCCAAAGCGGAAACTCGCCTGGCACGCCTGGCCGAGAAGTGCGATGCCTTCTTCGATGGACCGCAGGGGGATCGCGCCGTAGCCGATGCGGAAGTGGTTGCGGGGCGGGACCGGCTGCGTGAAGAAGATGTCGCCCCGTTCGATGAGCACACCGCGGGCTTCCGCCTCGCGCACGAGCACCCGGCAGTCGAGGTTCTCCGGACCGGTCATCCACAAGCTGACGCCACCGGGCGGATAGGGTTCCTGCGGCCACGGAAGGTACTTGTCGACGGCCGCACACAGACGCTCCCATTTGTGTTTCATCTGGGTGCGGTGATGGCGCAGCGCGCGGTGGTACTCCCCGCTGTCGATGAGCATGGCCAGGGCCCGTTGTTGGTGACCCGGGGGATGACGGAGCACGTACCGTCGGGCCTTCCGCAGTTCGCGCACCAGGTCCGCAGGTCCGACGAGGTAGCCCAGACGCAGACCGGGGGCCAGGAACTTCGAGAACGTGCCGAGGTACACGGCGTCGCCGCTGGAATCGAGCGCTTTCAGCGCCGGGCTGGGGCTGCCGTGATAGCGGAACTCGCTGTCGTAGTCGTCCTCCACGATCACGGTGCCGGACTCCGCGGCGAGCTGCAGCAGACGTTGACGACGGTCGATGCCGAGCGTCGCGTTGGTCGGATGGTGATGGCTCGGTGTCAGATACATCAGGTCTGTGCCGCGGAGAGTCTCCGGCGGGCGCAGGCCGCGATCGTCGACGTCGATGCCGTACACCTGGGCGCCCGTGCGCAGGAAGATGTGTCGCGCATCGAGATAGCCGGGGTTTTCGATGGCAACCCGATCCTCGGGTCCGAGTAGCACCCGGCCGACGAGGTCCAGCCCCTGCTGGGAACCGACCGTCACCAGAACTTCGTCCGCACTCGCCTCGATGCCGCGCGAGGGCAGCAGATGCTGGCGGATCATGTCGATCAGCATCGGGTCGTCCGCACCGACGCTGTCCTGGAGGCTCGCGTAGGCGTGGGGTTGGTATAGCGCGTCGCGGAGACAACGCACCCACGCGCGGGCGGGGAAACTGCGGATGTCGATCTGCCCGGCCAGAAACGGGTACGGATAGCTGTGCCAGTCGACGTTCTTCTCGATGTGCGGGACGTCGGCGTCGGGGTAACTCCGGATGCGGGACGACCAGTCGATGCGCGGGATGGTCGCGCGGGCGTCCGTTGCGAGCGTCTCGATCATGTCGGGATTGACGAACATGCCCGAGCGCTGGTGGCTTTGAACGAGTCCCTCGGCGATCAGTTCCTGATACGCCAGGTTGATCGTGTTCCGGGAGATCGCGAGATCGACCGCGAGTTCCCGCGAACTCGGAAGGCGGTGGCGTGGATCGAACAGTCCGTTGGCGATGCCGTGTTCGATCGCCCGTCGAACCTGGCGGTAGAGCGGTTCGGCGGAATTGCGGTCGACCTCGATCAGTGTTCTCGGCACGCATCGCCTCCTGTGGATCCAAGAGTGGCCAGAGGTAGGCCGACCCGGCACGCCGAGAAGTTCTCGAACGAGCACTTCTCAGTATGCCGGGCCGGCGGCGAAATCAAACCAGGTTGAGCGCGTCGTCGACGCTGACCGACTCGATCCCGAGTGCCTCACCGACGGCATCGTTCGTCAGGCGCCCGGCGACGGTGCTGACACCGGCCCGGAGTGCGGCATTCTCCCTGGCCGCGCGGGCGAGGCCCTTCTCGGCGATCTGCAGGGTGTACGGCAAGGTCACGTTGGTGAGTGCGTACGTCGACGTGTGGGGCACCGCTCCCGGCATGTTCGCCACGCAGTAGAACACCGAGTCGTGAACCTTGAACGTGGGCTCCGCGTGGGTGGTGGGACGCGAATCCTCGAAGCAACCACCCTGGTCGATCGCGATGTCGACGAGAACGCTGCCCGGCTTCATCCGCGAGACCAGCGAGTTCGAGATGATCTTCGGTGCCTTGGCGCCCGGGACGAGCACGGCACCGATGACGAGGTCGGCCTGCATGACCTCCTGCTCGATCGAGTAGGCGTTCGCGGCGAGGGTGCGGATCCGGCCCTGGTACATCCGGTCGGCGGCGCGCAGCTTGTCGACGTTCTTGTCGAACAGGACCACGTCGGCCCAGGTGCCTGCGGCGACGGCGACGGCGTTCATGCCCGATACACCCGCACCGATCACGACGACGCGAGCCGGCAACACACCGGACACGCCGCCGATCAGTACGCCTCGGCCACCCTCCGGGCGCATGAGTGCCTGTGCACCGACGAGCGGTGCGAGCCGGCCGGCGACCTCACTCATCGGGAACAGCAGGGGCAGGGAACCGTCGGGAAGCTGAACAGTCTCGTACGCAACGGAATTGGTACCGGCGGCGAGCAGTGCCCGGGTGCACTCTTCACCCGCAGCGAGGTGCAGGTAGGTGAACAACGTGAGGTCCGAACGCATCCGGTGGTATTCCTCGGCGATGGGCTCCTTGACCTTGAGCAGCAGTTCCGCGCTCTGCCACACCGCGTCGGCGGAGTCGAGGATCTTCGCGCCGGCGGCGCCGTAGGCGTCGTCACCGATCGACGAGCCCTCCCCCGCACCGCGTTCCACGAACACGTCGTGCCCGTGGGCGACCATTTCGTGGACACCGGCGGGAGTGGCCGCCACCCGGTACTCGTGGTTCTTGACTTCCTTGGGGATACCGATCCTCATCTGAGACCTCCGTTAGCTGGGGCTGTTCGCCGCTCCGACCACACGTCGTGGTGCCCGAGCGATTCGATACCGAAGTCTGGATCACTCTGGCATGGGACCAGAAGGACCAGTTGAGCGCCGTCTACGGGGACCAGACTGGACCCATCGAATACCGCTCTTCTGGCCCTGACCTGCGGTCTGCCCCGTCGGTATGTTGTGGATCACAGCCATTCGACAACGAAGGAGATGGTCGTGGACGTCACCGAATTGCGAGCACGGGCCCGCCGGCACCTCGGACCTCATTTCACCCGTAAGGACACCTGGGAAAGCGACTTTCCGGTGTTCGTTCGTGGCGAGGGAAGCTATCTGATCGACACCGAGGGGGACCGTTTCCTCGACGGTCTGGCAGGCCTGTTCTGCGTGAACATCGGTCACGGCCGCGACGACATCGCCAAGGCGGCGAGCGAGCAGATCGGGACGCTGGCGTACGCCTCCAACTGGGGCAGCGCCCACATTCCCGCGATCGAGGCGTCCGCGCTCATCGCCGACCTGGCGCCCGGTGATCTCGGGACGACCTTCTTCGTCAACTCGGGTTCGGAGGCCGTGGAGACGGCCGTCAAGTTCGCCCGGCAGTACCACCGCAGCCAGGGCAACCCGCAGCGCACCAAGATCATCAGCCGCGAGATGGCCTACCACGGAACCACTCTCGGCGCGCTCTCTGTAACTCAGCTGCCCAAGATCAAAGACCCGTTCGGACCGCTGCTGCCCGGGGTACGCTCCGTGCCCAACACCCTCGGTTACCTCGGCGACTGCGGCCCGGCGAACGAGCTCGACTGCATCGCCGCGATCGAAGCCGTCATTGAGGAAGAGGGCGCCGAGACCATCGCCGCTGTGTTCGCCGAGCCGGTTCAGAACGGGCGCGGCGCCCTCGTCCCGCCGGACGGATACTGGGCCGCGCTGCGCGCGCTGTGCGACAAGCACGGGATCCTGCTGGTCTCCGACGAGGTGATCTGCTCGTTCGGCCGCCTCGGACACTGGTTCGGGCACGGGCTGACCGGTGTGGTTCCCGACATGATCACGTTCGCGAAAGGTTCCACGTCCGGATACGCCCCGCTCGGCGGCCTGATCGTGCGTGAGCAGCTGGTTCGCGAGCTCTACGACTCGCCCAAGGGCGGCGTGTTCACACACGGCGCGACGTGGGGCGGACACCCGGTGTCTACGGCGGTGGCGGTCGCGAACATCACCGCGATGCGCGACGAGAACGTGCTGGGCAACGTCTCCGCGCGCGGACCGAAGTTGAAGTCGGCACTCGACTCGCTGATGAGCTCGCACCGCTGCGTCAAGGACGTGCGCGGCACCGGATTCTTCTACGCGATCGAATTGATGGCCGACAGCGACAGCGGCCGCGAGTTCACCGAGCAGGAATCGCTGACGGTGTTGCGCAAGGTACTGCCGGAGGCGTTCGCCCGCACCAAGGTGATTCTCCGCGGCGACGACCGTGGTGCCACGATGCTGATGATCTCACCGCCCCTCGTGGCCGACGACGAGGTGCTCTCGGAACTGCTCCACGGCATCGACAGCATGCTCACCGACATCGAAAAGGCAATCCAGCCGTAGGGAACGATACGTTCCCCGAGTTCCAGCGGGTGGCGGTCGTCGAGATCGACGACCGCCACCCTTCTTCGTAGTGATGGGAGAGCGAGGCCATGGCCCCGGGCGTCACCGCTGTACCACCCACCGACGCTGCACGACTGAATGATTCGTCGCTGATCGACCACTGGGTCGCCACCCTGCGTGGGGAGGGCCGCGTCGTCGGTCTCGCCGACGGAGAAGACGAGCGCGCGATCCGCGCGGCCCACCATCTGCACCACAAATGTGTCGTCTCCCCGCGGCTGTTCGGGCGGCGGGACGCCATCCGGCGCATCGCCGAGGCCGCGGGTATCCCGCTGGCCGAGGAACTCGTCGTCGACCTCGACGAGGCGGCCGCCGACCCCGCGATCCGGGACGCCGTCGAATCGGGATTCGCCAGGTACCCCGACCGGATCGAGTCGGCGCTGTCCGACCCGGTGTGCCTCGCCGCGGGGGCACTGCGCGCCGGAGTGGTCGACGCCTGCGTCGCGGGCGCGAGCAGGCCGACGTCCGATGTGCTGCGGGCCGGGCTGCGCATCGTCGGTCTCGCGCCGGGTTCGAGCATCCTGTCGAGCTCGTTTCTGATGTTGCTGTCGGACGGAAGGCAGTTGACGTTCTCCGACTGCGCCGTCGTACCCGACCCCACGGTCGAGGAACTCGTCGACATCGCGCTGGCCGCCAGCGCCACCCACTTCCAGCTCACCGAGCAGACTCCGATCGCGGCGATGCTGTCGTTCAGCACCCAGGGCAGCGCCAGCCACCCGCGAGTGGAGAAGGTCCGCGAGGCCACGGAACTGGTGCGCGTCCGGGACCCGCAGTTGCACGTGGACGGTGACCTGCAATTCGATGCCGCGCTGGTCGCCGAGATCGGCGCGTCCAAGGCGCCCGGTTCACGGGTCGCCGGCCGGGCGAACGTGTTGGTCTTCCCCAATCTCGATGCCGGCAACATCGGGTACAAAATTGCTCAGCGGCTCGGCGGTGCAATAGCCTTGGGTCCCATCCTGCAAGGCTTGGCCGCACCGTGGAACGACCTGTCCCGAGGATGCACCGGCAGCGACATCGAACTGATGGCTCTGGTGAGCGCAGTCCAATCTTTGGCCACCTGAACATCAGACCTGCACGGGAACGTGCCACCGGATCGGGAAGGGAGTCGCGATGACGATGCTCCTCATCGGTGCCCTGTGCATCGGCATCGCGTCGGTCATCGGCGGCGCCACCGGGTTCGGGACGGCACTGATCGCGACGCCGGTGATGCTGATGGTTGGATTCGCCGTTCCCGAAGTGGTATTCGTCAATCTGGTGGCGGGCCTGATCACGCGGATCGGCGCCGCGTACCAGTTGCGAGAACACATCACTTGGGGACGGGTGGCGCTGCTCGGTGGTGGCAGTCTGCCCGGCGCCTGGCTGGGCGCGGTCACCCTCGGTCTGCTGCCGGAGCAGTATCTGAAGCCCGCAGCGGGAGTTGTGGTGATGCTGTGCGGGCTCGCGATGGCGTTCCCCAACCGGGCGGAAGTCACGCGTGCGCCGTCCACGACTGCGCACCTCCTCACCGGTTCCGTGGGTGGCTACCTCGGAACGACGACATCGCTCAACGGACCGCCACCGGTCCTGTTGTTGATGCGCGCGCGGTTGCCACCGATGGCTTTCATCGCCGATCTCGCAGGCTATTTCATCATCGCGAACGTGATGGCGCTCGCTGTCCTGTGGTTACACGACGAAATCACGGAATCGATGTTCTGGCCGCGACTCCCGGTCTTCGTCGCCGCCGCGCTGATCGGCAACGTCACCGGGCTCGCGATCGCCCGACGACTCCCGCCGGGGGTGTTCCGTTCCGCGGTCATCGTACTGGTGATCGCCGCCGGTGCGGCGACCTGCATTCTCGGGTGACAGCCGCTCACGGCTCGGCACCGACCCGGCGGACCAGACGCACCAGTTCGCCTGCGGGACCTTCGAGCTGACGCGCGCCCCGCCACACGGCGCGCAGCACCCTGTCGAGCTCGAGACCGTCGACGTCGATCACTTTCAGCTCTCCGGCGCCGACCTGCTCCGCCACCGCCAGGGTGCTCATCACCGCGGGACCGACCCCGGCCAGCACGCTGGTGCGAATCGCGGCGGCGCTGCCCAGCTCGAGAAGCGGTGCCGCCCGGTCGTATTCCTGCAATGCCACGTCAAGGGTGGTTCGCGTGCCGGATCCCGGCTCGCGGACCAGGAGCGGTGTCAGCGCCAACTCGGCGACGGTCAGCGCCTTCCGTCGCCGGGCCCACGGGTGGGTGGGATGAACGACGACGACCAGGCGGTCACGCGCCACCGTGAGACTCTTCAACGGTCGCGGCACCGTCGGCGATTCGACGAACCCGACGTCGCAGATCCTGCTGTTGATCCGCTCGAACACCTGAGTCGAGTTGTGCACCTGCAGGTGAATGGTCACGTCGGAGTGCAAACGGCGAAACTGCCCCAGCCACCCCGGCATCAGGTGTTCCGCGACAGTCATGCTGGCACCCACCGTCAACTCGGCGGCGCGTTCCGCGCGCAGTCCCTCGGCCACGTCGAGCAGCCGGCGAGTGTCGGAGAGCACCCGGCGTGCCCAGTGCGCGATCACGGTACCTTGCGGTGTCAGTATCGAGCCCGTCGGGCTGCGCTGCAACAGCGTCATGCCGAACTGGCGCTCGAGTTGCTTGATGGCGCGACTCGCATTCGGCTGCGCCATTCCGGCGATTCTGGCGGCAGCGCTGAGGCTTCCGTGGTCGTCGACGCCCACGAGCAACTCGAGAACGGGGAACTCGGGCCATCTGCGGGACATGCATCGAGTATATGACCCCGGCGCAAGACATATCACGATGATATGTGTTCATGTCGAGATGACGGCTACCGGAGACGGCCACCGTGACGGACCGTGGATCCATGAGTAGTCAACTGAGCGAGAAGTCCGAGGAACAGCGCGTCGAGAGCCCGGCAACGCTGCCGCGACTGCAGACCGCCACGGCCACTCTCCTGCCGGGTCTGGCGCTGTGCGCCGTCGCCACCGCCGTCGCCATGGGTGTCGGCCGGTTCCTTCCGACGGTGAGCCCGCTGCTCATCGCCATCGTGCTCGGCGCCGTTCTGTCGAACGTCGTGCATCTGCCCGAACGCCTGCGCCCGGGACTGCAGTTCTCTGCCAAGAAACTGTTGCGGGTGGGCATCGCCCTCCTCGGACTCCAATTGATGCTGAGCGACATCCTCGGACTGGGCTGGGGCGTCATCGTCGTGGTCGTCTCGATCGTCTGTCTCGGCATCGTGGGAACGATGTTCGCGGGCAAGCTGCTCGGCCTCAGCTGGACCCAGCGACTGCTCATCGCCTGCGGATTCTCGATCTGCGGCGCGGCCGCGGTGGCAGCGGTGGACGGTGTCGTCGACGCCGACGAGGAAGAGGTGATCACCGCGGTCGCGCTCGTCGTCATCTTCGGCACGCTCATGATCCCCGCGATCCCGCTGCTGTCGCGGGCGCTGGGACTCTCCGACACCGACGCCGGCCTGTGGGCGGGCGGCTCCATCCACGAGGTCGCCCAGGTGGTCGCCGCGGGCGGCGCGATCGGTGGTGCCGCTTTGGGCGTGGCCGCGGTAGTCAAACTCGCCCGCGTCCTCATGCTCGCCCCGGTCATGGCCGTCCTCAGCGTGCGCCAGCGCAGGCTCGCCGGCACCGACGCCGACGTGAAGCGGCCGCCGCTCGTCCCGCTCTTCGTCCTCGCCTTCCTCGCCTGCGTCGGCCTGCGGTCGTCCGGCCTGCTGCCCACGGGCCTGCTCGCCGAGGCCAAGATCGTGCAGACCGCCCTCCTCACCGCCGCGATGTTCGCCCTCGGCGCCGGTGTCCAGATCGCGACGATCAAGAAGGTCGGCGCACGACCCTTCGTGCTCGCGGGCATCTCCACCGTCTGGGTGGCGTCGATCGCCCTGGTCGGGGTACTGCTCGCGGGGTGATGCCGCTACCCACCCCGTCGCCCCCACTTCCCCCCGTCGCCCCCGTCGCGACGAACGGGACGCTCGTTGCGTCAGATCGAACGAGCGTCCCGTTCGTTCGATCGGGGCCCGGTCGAGAGACCAAATTTTGATCAAGGCTTTCATTATTTTGTGATCCGGGTTACTGTGGCCACCATCAATCAAACCTTTGATTAGTTAGGTGGATCGCATGAGCCCCACAAGCTTCGCTTCGTCGGCCGACCTCGGTGAAAAGGAGCAGACCCTCGAGGTCCTCGCCGACGGCGTGTACGCCCTCACCGCCGAGGGGGATCCGAACATCGGCGCCATCGAGGGCGAGGACTTCGTCGTCTGCTTCGAGGCGCTCGCCACCCCGGTGGCCGCGCAGGACTGGTTGCGCAAGTTGCGCGAGCACACCGACAAGCCGGTCCGGTACCTGGTGCTCTCGCACTACCACGCCGTCCGCGTGCTCGGTGCGTCCGCGTTCGACGCCGAGACCATCGTCTCGCATGAGACCACCCGTGCCCTCATCGAGGAGCGTGGAAAGGAAGACTGGGCAAGCGAATTCGGCCGAATGCCGCGCCTGGCCAAGGCGGCCGACTCGGTGCCCGGACTGACGTGGCCCACCCTGACGTTCGCCGACAAGCTCACCATCGACCTCGGCGGCGGACGCGGCGACCTTGTGCTCCAGCACTTCGGACGCGGGCACACCGAGGGCGACATCACCGCGTGGCTGCCGAAACAGAAGATTCTGTTCGCCGGCGACCTCGTGGAGGCGCAAGCCGCGCTCTACACCGGCGACGCCTTCCACCGCGACTGGTCCACCGGCACCCTCGATGCGATCAAGGCGCTCGGCGCGGAGGTCCTGATCGGCGGACGCGGCGCCGTCTCCCACGGGCGGGACGCCGTCGACGCCGCCATCGAGCAGACCCGCCACTTCATCGAGGTCATGCTGGCCGAAGTCGGGGCGGTGCAGCAGCGCGGGGGCACCCTGAAGGAAGCGTTCGAAGCCACCCACGCCGCACTGAACGAGCAGTACGGGCACTGGCCGATCTTCGAACACTGCCTCCCCTTCGACGTCTCCCGCGTGTGGGACGAGCTGTCGGGCATCGAACGGCCCGTCATCTGGACCGCCGAGCGTGACCGCGAGGTCTGGGACCAGTTGCAGGGCTGACGTCCGTCACCGTTTCACAGGGCTGACATCCGTCACCGTTTCACACTGACAAGGCGAGGATCATGGGAAGACGACACACCCGCGGCGGCACGGTCACCGTCGTGGGCAACGGCCCGGTGGGGCAGACGACGGCGTTGCTGTTGGCGCGCTGGGGAATACCGGTGACTTTGCTCGACGCGCGGGCTGAGCGTGACCCGATCGGATCGAAAGCCATCTGCCAGCAGCGGGACGTCCTCGAGGTGTGGGACGCGATCGGCGTCGGCAGGCAGCTGGCCGACGAGGGCGTGACGTGGGGGTGCGCACGCACCTTCCACCGCGACCACGAACTGTTCGCGCAGACGTTCGTCGACCGCGGCATCTCGTCGTTCCCGCCGTTCGTCAACATCTCCCAGGCGCGAACCGAGGAACTGCTCGACGAGCGGATCGCGGCCACGTCGTCGATCGACGTTCGGTGGGGATACGAGGCCACGTCCGTGGATCAGGACGAGACCGGCGTGACCATCACCTGCCGCACCGGCTCTGGCGAGGAGACCGTCACCTCGGACTATGCGGTGGTGGCCGTAGGGTCGCGGGGCAGCGCGATCCGGCGCCAGCTGGGTGTCACGTTCGACGGTCGTTCGTTCGACGACAAGTTCCTGATCTGCGACATCGCCGCCGACATTCCGGGCTGGGCCGACGAGCGCCGCTTCTACTTCGACCCGGAGTGGAACCCGGGAAGGCAGGTGCTCATCCACCCGTGCCCGGACTCGACGTTCCGCATCGACTGGCAGGTGCCCGGCGAGTACGATCTCGAGGCCGAGGAGAAGTCGGGTGCGCTGGACGCGCGGATCCGGAAGATCATCGGCGACACCGACTACCGGATCGTGTGGAAATCGGTGTACCGCTTCCACTCCCGGGTCGCGAACCGGATGCGCGTCGACCGGGTGCTGCTCGCCGGGGACGCCGCGCACATCGTGTCCCCGTTCGGGGCGCGCGGCCTGAATTCCGGTGTCGCCGACGCCGAGAACGCCGCGTGGAAGCTCGCGTTCGTCCTGCGGGGCTGGGCCGACGAGTCGCTGCTCGAGACGTATCACACCGAGCGGCACGCGGCTGCCGTCGACAACATCGCGGTCACCACGGCGACGATGGATTTCCTCGTTCCGCAGTCCGAGGACCAGCACCGGCACCGGCACGACGTGCTCACTGCGGCGGTCACCGACCCGCAGGCGCGGGCACACGTCGACAGCGGTCGTCTCGCCGAGCCGTTCTGGTACGTCGAATCACCCTTGACCACAACCGATCCGGAACGACCCTTCGCCGGGCGCCCCGAGCGTGGCTGCACCCCGGCCGCCGCGCCGGGAATCCTCGTGCCCGATACCCCGGTGACGCTGCGCGGCGGTGCCGGCAGCCGGCTCCGCGACATCGCCCGGCACGGCATCCTGCTTCTCGCGGGTGACGGCGTGGACGTCGACGCGATCCGCAGCGCGGCACTCGCAGCGGTGCACACGCCGATCCGCCTCGTCCGGCTGTCGGAGATCGACGGAACCGGCGTCCTCACCGCCGCCTTGGACGCGAAGCCCGGCGAGGTGTGGGTCATCCGCCCCGACGCCTACATCGCGGCGGTCACCGACACGGTCGACGGGCTGGTGTCCGCGCTGCACCGAATCACCGAACCCCTCGTCACCGTGCTCACTTCCGTGCCAGCCGTTCCGGATCCAGATCGAGTCGGCGCAGCAGTTGCGCGTTGAGGGCGACGACGATGGTGGAGACGGACATCAGGATCGCGGCGGCCGCGGGTGAGATCGCGACCCCGGCGAACGCGAGGGCCCCGGCGGCCAGGGGGACGGCGATGACGTTGTATCCGGTGGCCCACACCAGGTTCTGCCACATCTTGCGGTAGCTGGCCTGCGACAGGTCGATGATCGAGAGCACGGCGCGGGGGTCGTCGGCGGCGAGGACGACACCGGCCGATTCGATGGCGACATCCGTGCCGGCGCCGATCGCGACGCCCACGTCGGCGCGGGCGAGTGCGGGCGCGTCGTTGACGCCGTCGCCGACCATCGCCACCCGGTGACCGCGGGCCTGGAGTGCGGCGACCTCGGCGTCCTTGTTCTCCGGCAGCACGTCGGCGAACGCTTCGTCGATGCCGAGATCGGCGGCGACGGTGTCGGCCACCTGACGGGCGTCTCCGGTGATCATCGCGACCTTCACACCCCGCTCGTGCAGGGCGTCGATCGCCTGCCTCGACTCCTCGCGGACGGCGTCCTCGAGCGCCACCGCGCCGAGCACCCGTCCGTCGCGGACCACGTGGAGGACGGAGGCGCCGCGTTCGACCCACCGTGTCGTCTGCGCCGCAACGTCACCGGGGACCGTCACGTTCAGTTCGGTGAGCATCGCCGGTCCGCCGACGGCCACTTCCACGCCTCCGACGTTCGCGCGCACCCCGCGTCCGGGCAGTGACCGGAAGTCGGACGCGGTGCGCCGCTCGTCCGCGGGCACGTTCGACGCCGCCTCGGCGACGATGGCCCGCGCGACCGGGTGCTCGCTGTCGGCCTCCACGGCGGCGGCGAGCGCGAGCAGTTCGGTCTCGGTGACACCCGCGGTGGTGACCACCCCGGTGACGGCGTGCCTGCCCTGGGTCAGGGTGCCGGTCTTGTCGAACAGGACGACGTCGACGTTGCGCATGCGTTCGAGTGCCAACCGGTCCTTCACCAGGACACCGGCCTTTGCGGCGCGCTCGGTGGAGATGGCGATCACGAGGGGTATCGCCAGGCCGAGCGCGTGCGGGCAGGCGATCACCAGAACGGTGACGGTCCGCACCACGGCCTCGTCCACGTTGCCGAGCAGCGACCACACCACGAACGTGAGAAGCCCTGCGATCGAGGCGAAGTAGAACAGGAACGCCGCGGCGCGGTCGGCGAGGGCCTGCGCCCGGGACGAGGACGACTGCGCGTCGGCGACCAGTCGTTGGATGCCGGCGAGGGCGGTGTCCTCCCCCACCGCGCCCACCTGGATGCGCAGCGCGCTGTCGGTGGCGACGGTGCCGGCCACCACGGTGTCGCCGACCGACCGTGGGACAGGGTTGGATTCGCCGGTGATCATCGATTCGTCGACCTCCGCGCGGCCGTCCTCGACGGTGCCGTCGGCCGGGATGCGGCCACCGGCCCGCACCAGCACGAGGTCGCCGGTGGCGAGTTCGGAGACGGGCACTTCGGTGACGCCGTCGTCGGTGACCCTGTCGGCGGTGTCCGGCAGCAGCGCGGCGAGTGCGTCGAGGGCACCGGACGCCGACCCCAGCGCCCGCATCTCCAGCCAGTGTCCGAGGAGCATGATGACGATGAGAAGCGCGAGCTCCCACCAGAAGTCGAGGTTGAATCCGCCGATCTGGAGGGTCGTCACCCACGACGCGAGGAATGCGACCGTGATCGCCATGCCGATCAGCAGCATCATGCCGGGCCGCCGCGACTTCAGCTCACCCCATGCGCCGGTGAGGAACGGCGCGCCGCCGTAGAAGTAGATCGCGGTGCCGACCACCGGCGGAATCCACGACGCACCCGGGAAGTCGGGGACGGGGTAGCCGAGGAGGTCGGCGAACATGTGGCTGAACACCACGACCGGCACCGACAGCGCGAGACTGATCCAGAATTTCTGCCGGAACACCTCACCGTGCGCGCCGTGACCGGCATGCCGATCCGCGTGCTCACTGTGTGCGTCGTGCCCGGTGTCCCGGACCTGTTCCACTTCCTGCTGCTGATGATCGTGAGACATGCCTGCTCCCTCGGAAGCTGCTCTCGTGGTCCGGTTTCAGGAACGCACCAGTCGTGCGATGGCGTCGGTGGCTTCCTTGATCTTCGCGTCGGCCTCGGTGCCGCCCGCGACGGCGGCGTCGACGACGCAGTGGCTGATGTGGTCTTCGAGCAGACCCAGCGCCACGGCCTGCAACGCCTTGGTCATCGCGGAGACCTGGGTGAGGATGTCGATGCAGTACTTCTCGTCCTCGACCATCCGCTGCAGACCCCGCGCCTGGCCCTCGATGCGGCGCAGGCGCTTGAGGTAGTCGTCCTTGGCGCTGATGTACCCGTGGCCGGTTGTGTGGTCGTCAGCGTGGTCGGTGGTCGGTTGCTCGGTCATGAGTGTTCCCCTCGGGTGGGAGTGGTCAGGGGCTGGAAGCGGCGCAGTCGCAGGCTGTTGCTCACGACGAACACCGATGAGAATGCCATGGCGGCACCGGCCAGCATGGGGTTGAGCAGGCCCGCCGCGGCCAGCGGCAACGCCGCGACGTTGTAGGCGAAGGCCCAGAACAGGTTGCCCTTGATCGTGCTCAACGTCCTGCGCGACAACCGGATCGCGTCGGCCGCGGCCCGGAGGTCGCCGCGCACCAGCGTGAGGTCGCTGGCCTCGATGGCCACGTCCGTGCCGGTTCCCATGGCGAGACCGAGGTCGGCCTGCGCGAGGGCGGCGGCGTCGTTGACCCCGTCGCCGACCATCGCGACCACCTTGCCGTCGGCCTGCAGACGCTTGATCACGTCGACCTTGTCCTGGGGCAGTACCTCCGCGACGACTTCGCCGATGCCGACCTGGGCGGCGATCGCCCGGGCCGCGGAAGTGTTGTCGCCGGTGAGCATGATCGGGGTGAGGCCCAGTTCGCGGAACTGCGCCACCGCCTCGCGTGACGTCGGCTTCACGGTGTCGGCGACCACGAGCACGCCGCGCGCATGGCCGTCCCAGCCGATCCCGACGGCGGTCTTGCCCTCCGACTCCGCCGCGTCGACGACGCGCTGGAGTTCCGTGGTGAGCTGCAGCGACCAGTCGCGGAGCAGTTTCGCGCGGCCGATGACCACCGCGTGTCCGTCGATCATGCCCTGGACGCCGAGTCCGGCGATGTTGGTGAACTGTTCGACTTCGGGGAGCGTCGTCAGCCGCTCCTTCGCGCCGCGGGTGATCGCCCGCGCGATGGGATGCTCGGACGCGTCCTCGAGTGCGCCGGCGTACCGGAGAACCTGCTCCTCGTCCTGGCTGTCGGCGGCGACCACGTCGTGCAGCGACATCGTGCCGGTGGTGACGGTGCCGGTCTTGTCGACGACCACGGTGTCGACCCGCCGCGTCGATTCCAGAACTTCGGGTCCCTTGATCAGGATGCCCAGCTGGGCCCCGCGTCCCGTGCCCACCATGAGGGCGGTCGGGGTGGCGAGTCCGAGCGCACACGGGCACGCGATGATCAGGACGGCGACGGCTGCGGTGAACGCGGCGGCGATCGAACCGCCGGTCCCGATCCAGAAACCGAGGGTCGCGACCGACAACGCGATCACGATCGGGACGAAGATGCCGGAGATCTGGTCGGCCAGGCGTTGCACCTCGGCCTTGCCGGTCTGCGCGTCCTCGACCATCCACGCCATCTGCGCGAGCTGGGTGTCGGCGCCGATCCGGCTGGCGCGAACCACGATTCGGCCGCCGACGTTGACCGTCGCACCCGCCACCTCGGAGTCCGGCGACACCTCGACCGGCACGGATTCACCGGTCAGCATCGACGCATCCACCGCCGACGAACCTTCGACGACGACGCCGTCGGTGGCGATCTTCTCACCGGGACGGACCACGAAGAGGTCGCCGACGTCGAGTTGGTCGATGCCGATCAGCTGTTCGGTGCCGTCACGCAGCACCGACACTTCCTTGGCGCCCAGTTCGAGCAGCGCCCGCAGTGCCGCTCCCGCCCGCCGTTTGGCGCGGGCCTCGAAGTAACGGCCGGCGAGGATGAACGTGGTGACACCGGCCGCGGCCTCCAGATAGATGTTGCCGGTGCCGTCGACCCGCGCGATCGTGAGCTCGAACGGGTGCGTCATTCCCGGCATGCCGGCGGTGCCCCAGAACAGGGCGTACAGCGACCAGCCGAACGCGGCCAGCGTGCCCATCGACACCAGGGTGTCCATGGTCGCGGTGCCGTGCCGCAGGTTCGTCCAGGCGGCCTTGTGGAACGGCCACGCACCCCAGACCACGACCGGGGCCGCGAGGGTGAGCGAGAGCCACTGCCAGTTCGTGAACTGCAGCGCCGGGATCATCGCCATCGTGATGACGGGAACCGTCAGCACCGCCGACACGAGCAGCCGCTGCCGCAGTTCCGCCGCCGGGTCCTCTTCCTCCGGGGCCGGGGGCTTCACCTCGGGCAGTCGCGCCGTGTACCCGGCCTGCTCGACCGTGGCGACCAGGTCTTCGGGCGAGACGTCGGCGGCGTCGTAATGGACGCGGGCCTTCTCCGTCGCGTAGTTGACGGTCGCGGTGACGCCGTCGAGTTTGTTCAGCTTGCGCTCGATGCGGTTGGCGCACGACGCGCACGTCATCCCGCCGATGGCCAGTTCGATCTGGGAATCGGGTGGTGCAGCAATGTCGGTCCCGCGGGTCATCACTTCTCCTCCGGTCCGGCGGAGGCGGTGAACTCCGCGGTGTGGACGGCGCCGGCGTGCTGGAAGTCCAGGAACAGCCGGTAGTCGCCCGCGCTGGGTGCGGCGACGGCGAAGTCGATTCCCGGGCCCGCCGCGGTGACGCCGTCGCCGGGATGTCCGTCCGGGTGCACGTGCAGGTATCCGAGGTCGGTGGTGCGCAACGCCACCAGGTGACCGTATGCGCCGAGGTAGGGCTGCAGATCGGTGACCGGCTGTCCGTCGCGGCTCACCGAGAGGGTCACGTTCGACGTCTCTCCCGGTCGCAGCGCCCCGCCGAGGGTGACGGTGTACCCGTCCACGGTGGCGGTCGGTGCCGGAGCCGGCAGTTCCTGCGGGTCGTAGGTGCCCGCGACGCGCAGGTCCGTGCCCAGGGTGACGCCTTCGCCGCCTGCCGGGGTGAAGTCCGCGAACACGCGGTAGTCGCCGCCGCGGGTGAGGTCGAGGGGGACGCTCCACGTTCCGGCCGCGTCGAGCGTCGGGTGCACGTGCTGGAATCCGGCGAGGTCCCGGCGGACGACGATCAGGTGCAGCAGTTTCTCGTGCTCGACGGTGTAGTCCGTCACGGGTACCCCCGAGGGGTTCGTGATCCGGAACTGCACCGGGACCGCGGCACCGGCGGTGACCTGGTCGGATGCGAGTTCGAGGGTGTAGCCGTCCGCAGTGGGCGTCAGTCCGCCCGGGGTCGGGTCGGCGGCGGCGTCGTGGCCTCCCGCTCCGTGCCCGTCGTCCTCGGCCGTGTGCGCGGCGGGCTCGGCCACGTCCGGGCCGGCAACCGACCCGAGTGCGAGCGCGGCGCCGAAGATCACGACGAGGCCGACGGTGAATCCGGCGAACTTGCCGGTTGCGTTCATGATGGGTCTCCTGTGGTGGAGGTGCCGGCTCAGCCGGCCGCGTTGGAGGTGCCGGCTCAGCCGGCGACTGAATACCCGGCTTCTTCGACGGCACCCGCGACGTCGCTCGGATCGAGGTCGGTGGTGCTGTCGATGACGACCTTGCCGGTGGTCAGATCGACGTTCACGTTGGTGACGCCGGGGAGTGCGCTGATCTCCTCGGTGACCGAGGACACGCAGTGGTTGCAGGTCATGCCGGTGACGGTGACGCTCGAGGTGCTCACGGGTCTGCCTCTCTTCGGGGGTCGATGTCGTCTCTGAGAACTACCATACCCCCCTACCGTATTACCGCAAGGGTGACGGCGGCCACCGAGTACCGTGTTCCACGCCCACGCGGGCCCCGAAAGGTGATTGAGTGAGATACCGCATCTCACCCCACTGGGAAACGGAGCCCGGCAATGTCGATGGACAAGTTGCGCACCCAAATGCTGCGCCGCAAACCCCTCACCGAGGTGGACGAGGACACTCCGCCCGACGAGCGTCTGACCAAATCGCTCGGCCTGTGGCAACTCACCGCGATCGGCGTCGGCGGCATCATCGGCGCAGGCGTCTTCTCACTCGCCGGCTCGGTCGCGCATTCCGTCACCGGTCCGGCCGTGCTGATCTCCTTCCTGATCGCCGGTGTCGCCAGTGCCGCGGCCGCACTGTGCTACGCCGAGTTCGCCGGAATGATCCCCAAGGCAGGATCGGCCTACACCTACGGTTACGTGGCGCTCGGCGAGATCGTGGGCTGGTTCATCGGCTGGGACCTGCTGCTCGAATACATCGCGGTGGCGGCCGTCGTCGCCATCGGCGTATCCGGCTACTTCCGGTTTCTCCTCGAACAGATCGGCATCAGCCTGCCCGACTGGATGATGGGCGCGCTGGGCACCGGTGACGGGCACGTGTTCGACGTCTTCGCGGCCCTGTTCTGCCTGGGCACCGCCTGGGTGCTCTCGCGCGGAATCCGCAGCGTCGGTCGATTCGAGACGATCGCGGTGGCGATCAAGGTGGCGCTGGTCGTCCTCATCATCGTGCTGGGCGTCTTCCACATCGACAGCGCCAACTACACCCCCTACTTCCCGTTCGGCACCGCCGCCGTGTTCACCGGCGCGGCCACCGTCTTCTTCGCGGTGTTCGGATACGACGCGATGAGCACCGCCGCCGAGGAATCGAAGGACGCCACCAAACACCTGCCGAAGGCGATCCTGTACTCCCTCGGCATCGCGATGACCCTGTACGTCCTGGTCACCCTGGTGCTGACCGGAATGCAGAAGTACACCGAGATCAGCCCCGAGAGCGGCTTCTCCACCGCCTTCGATTCGGTCGGCATGCCCGGGGTCGCGAACATCATCGCGGTCGGGGCCATCGTCGGCATCATCACCGTCGTGCTCACCTTCATGCTCGGCGTGACCCGCGTCTGGTACGCGATGAGCCGGGACGGCCTGCTCCCGGAATGGTTCGCGAAGACGCACCCGGTCCGCAAGGTGCCGACGCGGGTCACCTGGATCGTGGGCATCGGTTCGGCTCTGCTGGCCGGGTTCTTCCCCATCAACACCGTCGCGGAACTCACCAACATCGGAATCCTGTCGGCGTTCATCGTCGTCTGCATCGCGGTCACGGTGCTCCGGCGCACCCGCCCCGAGGTCCCGCGCACGTTCACGCTTCCGTTCATGCCGGTCATCCCGATCATCGGCGTCGTGTTCTCCGGCTGGCTCATCCTCTCGCTGCCGTGGGAGACCTGGCTGCGCTTCGGGATCTGGCTGATCCTCGGTCTGATCGTGTACTTCTTCTACTCCCGCAAGCACTCAAAGCTCGAAGAGGCAGAGCCGGTGCCGCGTGGCTGACGAAAACCGGGAACGGGTGGACGCGACCGCCCTGACCGGCGTTCCCGCGACAATGATGTGGACCCTCCGCAACCGTGCCGTCGAGGCGTCGAGTCCGGGCGGCACGTTGGTCGACCCGCTCGCCGTGAGGCTCTACGAGACCCTCGACTATCCGTACGAGAACTTCGGGAAACCGAGCCAATCCCACGCCCTGCGCGCTCGGGCCTTCGACGACGAGATACGGGCGTTTCTCGCCGACCACCCCGGCGGAACGGTCGTCGCCCTCGGTGAAGGATTGCAGACCAGCTACTGGCGGATCGGCGACCCGGACGTCCGGTGGGTATCGATCGACCTGCCCGAGGTGGTCGCGCTGCGCAGGAAACTGCTGCCGGAGGAGCCGAACGTCACCACACTTACGGTGTCCGCGCTGGACCGCTCGTGGATGGACCACGTCGACACCGGCCGGGGCGTGTTCGTCTCGGCGGAGGGTCTGCTGATGTATCTGCCCGCCGACGAGTCGCTGTCCCTGATCGGCGACTGCGCCCGGCGTTTCCCCGGCGGCCGGATGATGTTCGATTCGATACCGAAATGGTTGAGCCGCAAGACGCAGAAGGGACTGCGAATTCACGGCGACTACACCGTCCCTCCGATGCCGTTCCACCTCTCCGCCGGCGACGCGGCGGACCTGCCCGGACAGGTGCCGGACCTCGCGTTCACCCGCGAGGTGACGCTGCCCCTCGGCCGGGGCCTGTGGGGGTCGACCCTGCTCCGCAGGCTGTCGGACCTGCGGCCGCTGCGCAACTCGCGTCCGACGCTGACCCTGTGCGGATTCGCGGGCTGAACCCGTCCGACGAGCGATGTGGGCCGACCCGCAGCAGAATGGTGCAATGGCGGACCGCGGATTCACCCCCACACAGCTCGCGGCTCGTGCCGCGTACCTGCTTCGCGGCAACGACCTCGGCACGATGACGAGTGCCGCGCCGCGCCTGTACCCGCACATGTGGAGTTGGGACGCGGCGTTCGTCGCGGTCGGCTTGGCGCCCCTGAGCGTGGAGCGGGCCGTCGTCGAACTCGACACCCTGCTGTCGGCGCAGTGGAAGAACGGGATGATCCCGCACATCGTTTTCGCGAACGGCGTCGACGGGTACTTCCCCGGCCCCGGGAGGTGGGAGTGCGGGACCCTCGCGGCGCACGCGCCGAGCGGCACGCAGACGTCGGGGATCACCCAGCCGCCCGTGCACGCCATCGCGGTGCAGCGCATCCTCGACCACTCGCGCAGGCACGGTCGCAGCACCCGCGCCGTCGCCGAGGAGTTCCTCGACCGGCGCTGGCCCGACCTCGTGCGCTGGCACCGCTGGCTGGCCAACGCCCGCGACCTCGACGGCAACGGCCGGATCGCGCTGTACCACGGCTGGGAGTCCGGCATGGACAACTCGCCGCGCTGGGACCACTCGTACGCCAACGTCGTGGCCGGGGTGATGCCCACGTATCTGCGCGAGGATCTGTCCCACGTCGCCGACACCGGACAGCGGCCGTCCAACGGCGAGTACGACCGCTACCTGTGGCTGCTCGAGGAAATGAAGACCGTCCGCTACGACGACGCGGAACTGGCCACCGCCATGAGCTTCGCGGTGGAGGACGTGTTCGTCAGCGCCGTGTTCTCGATGGCGTGCGAGGTGCTCGCGACCATCGGCGAGGAACACTCGATGCCGAACTCCGACGTCCGGGAACTGCACGGGTGGGCGGCCCGGTTCCGGCAGGGCGTCCTCACCACCACCGACCAACGGTCCGGGGCGGCACGCGATTTCGATCTGCGCAGCGGCCGGTGGATTTCCACCGAAACCCTCGCCATGTTCTCGCCCCTGCTGTGCGGCGGCCTGAGCCGGGACGCCGAACGCGCCCTGCTCCGCACGTTCGAGGGACCGAAATTCTGCGGTCACCCCGACCTCCGGTACGCCGTGCCGCCGTCGACGTCGCCGGTGTCGGGCGACTTCCGGCCGCGCGAGTACTGGCGCGGTCCGGTGTGGCCGGTGATGACGTGGCTGTTCTCCTGGGCGTTCGCCCGGCGCGGGTGGGCCGAGCGCGCGCACCTGCTGCGGTCCGAGGGGCTGCGGCAGGCGAGCGACGGCAGCTTCGCCGAATACTACGAGCCGTTCACCGGTCAGCCCCTCGGCAGCATGCAGCAGTCGTGGACGGCCGCCGCGGTCCTGGACTGGTTGGGCTGACGCCCCCGTGAGTACTTATTAGCCGCGGGACGTTAATAAGTACTCACAGGTGCTAGTCGCACAAGCGGATCGGACCGAGTTCGGCGTACCGATCGCCGGGGCCGGGGTTGTCGGCCGGGGCGGCGCCGCCCAGATGGTGCATCACGCCCCAGACGGCGTTGAGCGCGGTCTGCACGGCGCCCTCCGCCCAGCCCGCGGTCCACGAGATGTCGTCTCCGGCAAGGAAGATGCCGCGGTGTCGCGGGTGGAGTTCGTCCTGGATGAAATGGCTGAACAGCCGTTCCTGGTACCGGTAGTGGCCGGGGAGGTTCGCCTTGAACGCACCCATGAAGTCGCGTTCGGTCTCCCAGGACAGCGTGACCGGGGTCGAGATGATGTGACTGCGGAAGTCGACTCCCGGGTAGATCTCCTCGAGCGACTTGATCATGAGGTTCATCCGCTCCGTCGCGTCGAGCGGCAGCAGCTTGAGCGAATCGTCGGACCACGTGTAGGACAGGCAGATCAGGCCGGGCTTGTCGTCACCGTGGTCGAGGAGGTAGGTGCCGCGGCTCATCCGGTCCGTCAGGGTCATGCTGACGAGGTCGCGGCCGGTGACCGGATCCTTGTCCTTCCAGAACGGGCGATCCACGAGGGCGAACACCTTCGTCGACCCCATGTAGTGGGTGCGTTCGATGGCGGTCCAGTGGTCGATCGGGAACAGGTCGTCGTCGCAGTGAATGTTGTTGAGCAGCATCCAGCTCTGCGCCGTGAAGACCGCGGCGGGGTACGTGCGGATTTCCCCGGACGAGTCGGTGACCGTCACCTGGTGCGGTGCGGTCCTCCGGACCTCGGTGACGCGGGGACGGGTGCTTCCGCCGTTCAGTGCGCGCACCGACGTGCCGTCCGGCCAGTGCGCCATCCCCGCCGGGGAGTCGGTCCACAGGCGCAGGGGCAGTTGCTGCGACCCGCCGACGATGCCGCGGTGGTGGTCGTCGGCGGCGGTGATCACGACGCGCAGGATCTCGAGGATCGAGTTGGGGAAGTCGGTGTCCCAGCCACCCGTTCCGAAACCGACCTGCCCGAACACTTCCCGATGCCGGAACGACGCGAAGTGCTTCGACGAGGCGAGGAAGCCGTAGAACGTCTGATCGTCCAGCCGGACCACCAGGTCGTTCCAGATGCGCTTGAGTTCGGCGGTGTCACGGTCGCGGATTGCTTGCTGGAGCGGAATCAGCTCGGCGTGATCCTCGAGCGTGCGCTGCCACGCATCCGAGACCTCCCGGAACACGGGTGGCAGGTCGTCGAGGTGCTGCGCGTAGTAGCTTTCGCCCTTGAGGTCGATGACCGTGCTGGGGGTGCTGTCGGCGAGCGGGTTCGGGAACGCTTCGGTCCGCAGTCCCATGGCGTCGAGGTAGTGGAACAGGGTGGTCGACGATGGTGGGAACCGCATCGCACCCATCTCGGCCACCACGTCCGGGTGCCCGTCGAACGGATGCGACCGCATCCGGCCACCGATCTGATCGGCCTCGTAGACAATCGGTTTCAGGCCGAGTTTCATCAGCTCGTACGCGGTGACCATCCCCGACAGTCCGCCGCCGATGACTGCCACCTCGGTGCCGTGGCGATCGGTGGGCACCGCGCCGAGACCCGAGCGGTGCGTGACGTAGTCGTCGTAGGCGAACGGGAAGTCGGGGCCGAACATGGTGAGCGGCCGGGGATCGGTGTCCGCGGCGGTGCTGTCCGGGGTGACGGGGATCGTCATGAAGTCTTCTCCTGCATGAAGGGGTAGAGGTCGACGCGTCGATCGTCGAGATGGGTGTTCTCACGGCGGGATCGGCGGAGGACGTCGAGTTCGAGGTCGACGATGGCCAGCTCTTCGTGGCGGCCGGCGCGGGCGAGTTCGGTGCCGTCGGGCGCGATCGCACAACTGGATCCGCAGTAGTCGAGGTCGGCTTCGGTGCCGCACCGGTTGACGTACGTGACGAACAGCTGACTCTCGTAGGCCCGGGTGGGGACGACGCTCTCCGCGATGAATTCGTACGGGCTCATCAGGCCGGTGGGGACGACGAGCCACTGGATTCCCCGGTCGGCATGTGCGCGAACGGCTTCCGGGAACTCGACGTCGTAGCAGATCAGGAGTCCGCACCGGATTCCGGCGTGGTCGAACTGGACCACCAGTTCGTCGCCGGCGGCGAAGTGCGACCGGTCGAGCTCACCGAACAGGTGGGTCTTGCGGTAGTTGGCGAGCGACGTCCCGGACGGGTCGAACACCTGCACGCTGTTGTAGACGACGCCCCCATCCGCCTCGGGGTATCCGTAGACGACGGCGATCCCGGACTCGCGTGCGATCTCCGCGATCCGCGCCGCGATCGGTCCGTCGGCGGGTTCGGCCCGCTCCGCGATCAGGGATCCGATGTTGTAGCCGGTGGCCGCCATCTCCGGGCAGACCAGGATGGACGCCCCGGCTGCCGCCGCCGTCTGCGCGGCCGACGCGATGGCGGCGAGGTTCGCGGCGACGTCGAAGGACAGTTCGGGACCTTGGAACAGCGCTGCCCTCATGGTGCCGGCACCCTTTCCGGGCTGTTGCGGAGTTCGGACTTGCGGACGCCGTACGCGAAGTAGATCGCGAGCCCGACTGCCATCCACAGCGCGAACGCCACCCACGTCGAGACGCCCAGGCCGAACAGCAGCAGCGCGCAGAACACGACGCCGAGAACCGGCATCAGCGGGAACAGCGGGGTCCGGAAGCTGCGGTGCAGGTCGGGATGGCGCCGGCGCAGGATGATCACGGCGATGTTGACGAGCATGAACGCGAACAGCGAGCCGATGCTCGTCGCGTCGGCCAGTTCGCCCAGCGGCACGAAGCCGGCGAGCGCGGAGACGACACCGCCGACGACCACGATGTTGACGACGGGCACCCGGGTGCGCGGGTTGACGCGGGAGAAGACCCGCGGAACGAGACCGTCGAGCGACATCGCGTACAGGATCCGGGTCTGCCCGTACATCACGGCGAGGACGACGCTGGCGATGGCGATCACCGCGCCCGCGGACAGGAGGATGGCGGGCCAGGTGCTGGTGGTCGCGGCATTGAGGATGGTCGCGAGTGCGGCGCCCTCACCCGCGATGTCCTGCCAGGGCATCGCGCCGACGGCGGCGATCGCGACCAGGCAGTAGAGGATCGTGACGATCAGGAGCGAGAGGATGATCGCGCGGGGAAGGTCGCGTTTCGCGTTCTTCGCCTCGTCGCCTGCGGTCGACGCGGCGTCGAAGCCGATGTAGGCGAAGAACACCTGGGACGCCGCGGCCGTCACGCCGGCCGCGCCGAGGGGGATGAACGGTGCGAAGTTTCCGGCGCGGAACGCGGTGAACGCGACCGCGCAGAAGAACACGAGCACGAGGATCTTGAGGGCGACCATGACCGTGTTCACCAGGGCGCTCTCGGACGCTCCCCGGGTCAGCAGTGCCACCGCGACGAGCACGATGACGATGGCGGGCACGTTGACGATGCCGCCCGCGCCCGGTGATTCGCTGATCGCGGCGGGTAGTGCGATGCCGAACATGCCGTGGAGTAGTTCGTTGATGTACTCGCCCCAGCCGACGGCGACGGCCGCGACCGAGACGCCGTATTCGAGCATCAGGCACCAGCCGCAGATCCACGCGAAGAGTTCGCCCATCGTCGCGTAGGTGTACGAGTAGGAGCTACCGGAGACGGGGATGCTGCCTGCGAGTTCCGCGTAGGAGAGGGCGGAGAAGAGGGCGGTGAACGCCGCGAGCACGAAGGCGAGGACGACGGCGGGACCGGCCTTGGGTGTCGCCTCGCCGAGGATGACGAAGATGCCCGTTCCCAGCGACGCACCGATGCTCAGTGCGGTGAGGTGCACCAGGCCCATCGACCGCTTGAGGCCGTGACCGGGTTCCTGGTCGTTGCGCGCCACGATCGCGTCGACCGATTTGCGGGCGCGGAGTGCGCCGGCCAGTCCCGGCGGGCGCGGAGAAATCTTGGTGATGTCCAACGTTGAGCTCCTGAGCGGTGGAGTGATGTGGACAACAATGAACGGGCGAGCCGTGACTGTCAACACATGTTTCCTAAACCGCTTGACGGTTTCCTAGCGGGAGGTGGGCCGGACGTCGTCCGGTAGTGCGGGGGCCAGAATCCACAGAACGGTCGCCGTGTCGTCGCCGAGCGCGCGGAAGCTGTGCGGCAGCTGGGGCGAGAAGGTGAACGCGTCCCCGGTCGCGAGCGACACGTCCTCCCCGGCCCCCGGACCGTTGAAGGAAATGCAGATCCGGCCCGAGACGACGTAGACGAAGGCGACGTCGACCGGCAGTTCGTACGTTTCCGAGCCGCTCCCGCCGCCGGGCTCGATCCGGCTCAGGAGCGACTGGATGCGGCGCTCGCCGAACGGTGTCAACAGGAACTCGGCCATCCGCTCCCCGCCGAAACTGATCGGCGGGTAGTTGTCGGCCCGTACCACCTCACCTGCGGCGGAGCTCTCGAACAGCGACCCGACGGGAATGTTCAGGGCGGCGCAGATCCGCACCAGCGTGGCGACGGAGGCGCTCGCGTGGTCCCGTTCGATCTTCGACAGGTAGCCCTTGGTGATGCCGCAGCTCGCGGCCAGGTCGTCGAGGGTGAGGCGCTGGGCCTGCCGGGCCGCCTTGAGCCGGGGGCCGATCCGTGGCGCGTCGACGCCCGACGCGCCTTCGGTTGCGAGCTCGTTCGCCATGCATCGATCCTTCGTTGTGTCTCGTATAGGAAACAGGTGTTGACAAGAATGCGTTCCAAGGAAACGATACGACGACGCCACGTCTCCGGCACACACCGAAGGATTCCGATGAGTACAGATGACATAAAGGGCCCCGTCGACGCCACCCGCACGCCGCGCTACGCCGAACCCAGCACATTCGCTCGCCTCCCCCGGCTCGACGAGGTGTCCCGCGCCGACGTCACCGTGATGGGCGTCCCGTTCGACTCCGGCGTGAGCTACCGTCCCGGCGCACGCTTCGGTCCCGGCCACATCCGCGCCGCATCGAAGCTGCTGCGTCCGTACAACCCCGCACTCGACGTGCACCCCTTCGCGGCGCAGCAGGTCGCCGACTTCGGCGACATCGGCGTCAACCCGTTCGACATCCAGGAGGCCCTGGCCACCGTCGACGGCGCCGTCACCGACCTGCGCAAGGACGGCTCGACCGTGCTGACGCTCGGCGGCGACCACACCATCGCCCTGCCGATCCTGCGTTCCCTCGCCCGCGACCACGGTCCCATCGCCGTGCTGCACTTCGACGCGCACCTCGACACGTGGGACACCTACTTCGGCGCCCCCTACACGCACGGCACCCCGTTCCGGCGGGCCAGCGAAGAGGGGCTCATCGACCTCGAGCGTTCGCAGCACATCGGCATCCGCGGCCCGCTGTACAGCAAGAAGGACCTCGAGGACGACGCCGTCCTCGGATTCCAGGTCATCCGCTCCGACGACTACGAGGTGGACGGCGTCGCCAGCATCGTCGAACGGATGCGTCGACGGCTCGACGGCGGACCGGTCTATGTGTCCGTGGACATCGACGTCCTCGATCCCGCGCACGCGCCGGGCACCGGAACACCCGAGGCTGGAGGCATGACGTCCCGCGAGTTGCTGAACACGCTGCGCGGACTCGTCGGCCTGAATGTGGTCGGCGCCGACATCGTGGAGGTCGCGCCCGCATACGACCACGCCGAGATCACCGGTATCGCGGCAGCGCACGTCGCGTACGAGTTGCTGTCGGTGCTCGCGATCAACGCGTCGTCCGCCCCGGGGCGGGCTGCGCGCGGCGAGACGCTCCGGCAGGCGGCGTACGTGACGAAGTGACGTCCGTTGCCACGTGCGGGCAGCGGGAAGACGTTACCCTCGGGCGCATGGCTATCGGGGTGAAGGTCCGAAGGTTCTCCAAGATCGCACCACTACTGCTCGCCGGTGCGCTCGCGGCCGCAGTGCCGGGGCACGCTGCCGCCGAACCTGTCAGAGGTCCGGACGTGGCCTCGTGGCAACACCCGGGCGGGTCACCGATCGACTGGTTCGCCGTCCGCAACGCCGGCCACGACTTCGCGATGGTCAAGGCCACCGAGAGTCTCAATTACGTCAATCCGTTCTTCGTCCAGGACTGCCTCGCCATGCGGGTGGCCGGCGTCTCCCGGGGCGCGTACCACTACGCCGACCCCACCCAGTCGCCGGAAGCGCAGGCTGCGTTCTACTCGACAGTGGTGCTGGGCATCAACGGTCCGGGTGACATGCCTCCGGTCCTCGACATCGAGCATTCCGGTGGGCTGCCGCCCGCGGCCCTGATCGACTGGACGCACCGCTACCTCAACACGGTCCAATCGCTCACCGGACGTCAGCCGATCATCTACACGTACCCGAACTTCTGGCGGACGGCGATGGCGAACACCAACGAGTTCGCCGGATACCCGCTGTGGATCGCCGACTACAACGGTCAGAACACGCCCGGCCCCCTCCCCGGTGGCTGGAGCAACTGGACGTTCTGGCAGTACACCAGCACCGGTCGCATCGCCGGCGTCAACGGCGACGTCGACCTCAACGTCTACAGCGGGGCGCAGGGTGACTTCGCGCGGTACTCCAACAGCGCATCCCCCTTCGGCAGCTGACGCCTGACGGGCGCGATCAATCCCGGCACACCGGGTTTCCGGGGAACGCCGGGACGCCGACTCGGCAGCCGACGTCGGTGACGGCGTTCAGCCGCTCGACCGGCTCCCGGATCTCGAGCGCCGGCACGAGGCCGTCGGTGAGGAGTGCATTCTTGGTCGTCGGCGTCGTGGCGCGCTCGTCCAGGGTTCCGCGCACCCGTGCGAAGTTGACGAGTTCGTCGTACACCATCGACAGGGCCGCCTCGGTGGTCCGGTCTTCCGGGTGCAGCCCGGCGAAGTCCACGCCCGTCTCGTATTCGTGGCGGACGGCGTGCGGACCCTGGTCGCAGGTGGGCTGGTTCAGATCGATCCGGAAGTCCGGCCCTGCCGGACCCGGCGGCGTGATCGTGCCGGCGTCGGTGCAGACATGGTGCGAGATGCGATCGCCGAGTGCGTGAATGTAGATGCCGGTCCTCGCATTCCAGGAATTCTCGCCGATCCAGGAGTCGAATTGTGACGACAGGACCGTGTCGGAGATGACCTGCTGCCCCGTCATGTTGGTGAACGGGATGGCGGCGGGCGTCTCCAGGCTGTACGTGCCGTTGATCTGCACGGGATCGGCATCGCCGTAACACGTTGCGCCGGTGGCGTAGTCGCCGTTTTCCGAGGGGTTCGTGAAACCTCCCGTGCACAACGGTGCGCCACTTCCCGGCCCGGCCAGCGCCCAAGTTCTCAGGTGCGTGAGCATGATCTCGTGCCGGGGATCGTCGACATCCGGTTGCAGGCCGTTGGGCAGGGGATCCGCCGGTCCGCGCAGCGTGGGCAGGAAGTGGAAGAGGAACCCGCCGGTGGCGAAGTGGGTGCGCACCAGGCCGCTGATGTCCTTGGTGGTCAATGAGTCGGCGTCCGGGACGAGCCGGCCGAAGATGTCGCGTGGGGCGAATGTGCCGAGGTCGGTCGCTTCGTCGTACGCCGCGATCCAGTAAGCGTCCCGCTCGGAGAAGCCGACGGTGCGGGCGATGAGGTACGTCGAGTCCGAATGCACGAGACTCCGTCCGCCGAGTGGGCGGCGCAACGTGAAGCCATAGCGGAGGAACGCCTCGGCGCCGCAGATCGGCGAGTTGGGATCGTCGAGTAGACATTCGGGTGGCAGCGGAGCGCAGTTGTGCGGTGGGGCACCGTCCTCGGTGTAGCAAATATCCTCGGCGAATCCGTACACCGGTGGTGGTGACACGACGAATGCCGCGGCGGTAAGCGTCAGCGCCACGATGGTTCCACCGACTCTTCGAGTGAATCTTCTCATCGAGGTGCACCTTTCGGTGTGGCCGAGTAGATCAACATTAACACCGGGGACCAGGCAAGATGCTCGGTTCTCGCAGGCGCCGAAATCAGTACGAGAACCCCAGTCTTCACCTGGTGAGGATCCCGGCGACCAGGTTGATCGTCGTCGCGAGGATGACTGCACCGAAAACGTAGGACAACAGGCAGTGCCGGAGCGCGACCGCCCGAATCTCCGGGCTCGAGACGTCGGTATCGGATACCTGGTAGGTCATTCCGAGGTTGTAACTGAAGTAGAAGAAGTCGCGAAACGCGGGCGGGGCGGTGGAATTGAAATCTATACCACCCGTTGACTTTTCGGGACCAGATCCCTCGTAGTACAGAAAGGCGTATCGGGCCGCGTACATCAGATGCAGGGAAGCCCACGCCAGGAATACCCCGATCAGAGCCACGGCGGCGTGCGCGGTTCCCGCCGAGGATCCGCCGGCCACCTGAAGTGCGACGATTCCTCCGAGACCTCCTGAAGCCGCTGTCACCACGACCAATTCGTCGACTATCGGACGAAAATCCTCATGTCCCACGTTGCGGCGAGTTGCCGCCGCATCCATCGGCCACAACACCGCCCAACCGGATACGACGAACACGGCGGCAGCGGCGGCGATGCCGACGAGAGCCCCCAACGCGGCTGTGATCACCAGGCCGCCGATGAAGCCCGCCGCGACACCGACCACCACCGCGGCGGCCACTCTCGGGATGGCGGAGGTCGGGAGAGGTAGGTGCAATGCCTATGCCTCTTGCAGGAGGCGTCGAGGCCGGTGCGGCATCACCCGTGACGGGATCGGGTGAGCCGTCACCATCGGCGCTCCCCACGCCGGGTGGCGACGTTCAGGTCGTCGCACGAGTGCGGAGTCATGTGCGACCTCCTGAGTGTTGACACGGGGCGCCCGCGAGGGCAGACGGCAGGCCAGGGCGTACCAGCGACGTATTCCGAGCAGTCTATCCCGCCCATCGCTGTGATCGGACGGCGTTACCGTGATCGGTGAGCTCGATTGTGGGCGAACGCATTCGATTTACGACGCGGCGGCGAGGCCTGAGGATTGTCCGAATCGGACGAGGAAGTGGAGAGGAGTACCAAACCCTTTCCACTTTCAATTTATAGCGCACCCCGGGGCTTGCGGCAAGGCCCGGGTCGTGCCGCAGAATTACCGGCCGAAGCCAGAACCTGCAGAAATAGGAGTCGCGAGTGCGTGTGTTGTTGTCGACGTATGGGTCGCGTGGGGACGTCGAACCGTTGGTGGGACTCGTGGTGCAGTTGCAGGCACTCGGCGCGGAGGTGCGGGTGTGCGCACCGCCGGACGAGGACTTCGCGCAGCGGCTGGCCGGGGTCGGTGTGTCGATGGTGCCCGTCGGCCGGTCGGCGCGCGCGCTGACGACTGCGGCGCCGTCGGCGGCGGACCTGCCGCGGCGCGCGGCCGAGTTGATCGCCGGCCAGTTCGACGCGGTCACCGCGGCGGCCGAGGGATGTGACGCGTTGGTGGCGACCGGCGTGATGCTGGCCGCTGCCGGTGCACTGTCGGTGGCCGAGAAGCTGGGCATCCGCTCCGTGTCCGTGACGTTCCAGCAGCTGACCCTGCCGTCGCCGCATCGCCCGCCGCTCGCGTATCCGGGCCGGGCGTTCCCGCCGGACGTGACGGACAACCGGGCGCTGTGGGATCTGGACGCTCAGAGCATCGATGCACTGTTCGGGGAGGCGCTCGACACCAACCGGGCGTCGATCGGCCTGCCCCCGGTGGGCAACGTTCGCGACTACGTCATCGGCGACCGGCCGTGGCTGGCGACGGACCCGACCCTGGATCCGTGGCAGGAGACGCCGGACCTCGACGTCGTACAGACCGGTGCGTGGATCTTGCCCGACGACCGCCCACTCCCGGCCGAGTTGGTGGCGTTCCTGGACGCAGGCACACCACCGGTGTTCGTGGGCTTCGGCAGCATGCCCTTGCACGCGGCGACGGACGCCGCCGAGGTGGCCATCGAGGCGGTCCGCGCGCAGGGCCGCCGCGTACTCGTCGGGCGCGGTTGGGCCGACCTGGCCCTGATCGACGACGTGGACGACTGCTTCGCCGTCGGCGAGGTCAACCAGCAGGCACTGTTCCGGCGCGTGGCCGCTGTCGTGCATCACGGCGGCGCCGGGACTACGACGACGGCCACCCGGGCCGGCGCGCCTCAGGTGGTGGTGCCGCAGGCGGTGGATCAGCCGTACTGGGCCGGCCGGGTGGCCGACTTGGGCATCGGCGCGGCGCACGACGGTCCGGTTCCGGCCGTCGAGTCACTGTCGGCCGCGCTCACGGCGGCCCTGACCCCCGAGACCGGAGCACGCGCGGCCGCCGTGGCGGGCACGATCCGCACCGACGGTGCGGCGGTCGCCGCGACGTTGCTGCTCGACACGATCGCCCGCACCTCAGATCGGAGCTGATGACATGAAGAATCTGACTACCAGCGCGTTCGACCTTCCCGACCACCTCGCACCCAAGGCCGACCCGGCGCTGATCGCCGATGACGAGCTGCACTTCGCGGCTATCGCGGAAAGCCTCGAGCAGTCGATCGCCGACCTCGACCACCGCATCGACACCGAGCGCAAGGCACCCCGCCGATTGGGCCAGGAGGCGATGGAGCGGGACATGATGGTCCACCGGCTGAACGCCGAGCTGCGTGCCTTGCGCCGCTACGGTTTGGACCTGTGCCTCGGGCACTTCGTCAGTGCAGACAACCCCGAGCCCGTGTACGTGGGACGACTCGGCCTCATGGACCGTGCGGGCAATCAGCTGCTCGTCGACTGGCGCTCCCCCGTGGCCGAGCCGTTCTTCGGTGCGACCCACGGCAATCCGATGGGTCTGGAACGCCGCCGCAGGTACCGCTGGACCCGCGGCCGGGTCAGCGACTACTGGGACGAGGTGTTCACCCCGGACGGGTTCGCAGGCAACGCCGCGCTCGACGACCAGTCCGCGTTCATCGCCAGCCTGGGCAGCAACCGGTCGGCCCGGATGCGGGACGTGCTCGGCACCATCCAGGCCGACCAGGATGCCATCATCCGCGCGGGATCCCGTGGCGCCCTCGTCGTCGACGGCGGGCCGGGTACGGGCAAGACCGTCGTCGCGTTGCACCGCGCCGCGTATCTCCTCTACTCCGACCCCCGACTCCGTCACGGCGTGCTGTTCGTCGGCCCGCACGAGCCCTACCTGGCCTACGTCGCCGATGTCCTGCCCAGCCTCGGAGAGGAGGGCGTGCAGCTCTGCACCCTGCGGGAGCTCGTCGCCGAGGGTGCCACCGCGACGGTCGAGACCGACCGGGATGTGGCCCGCCTGAAGTCGTCCGCGGATCTGGTGAAGGCCATCGACGCGGCGGTCGCGTTCTACGAGGAGCCGCCGACCGACGGTATGACGGTCGCGACCGAGTGGTCCGACATCTGGCTGAGCGCCGACGACTGGGCCGAGGCGTTCGAAGCGCCGGAACCCGGTACTCCGCACAACGAGGCGCGCGAGCAGATCTGGGAGCTGCTGCTCACGATCCTGATCGACAAGTACGACGGTGACGTTCCGGCCGCCCAGCTCCGGAAGTCATTGCAGCAGAACGACGAACTACGCACGACCCTCGACAACGCGTGGACCCTGATCGAGGCGGCCGACCTCGTCGCCGACCTGTGGTCGGTGCCCGCCTACCTGCACAAGTGCGCGCCCTGGCTCAGCCCCGACGACGTTCGGAAGCTGCAACGCCCGGACGCCCAGCGCTGGACGGTGTCCGACCTGCCGCTCCTCGACGCAGCACGGCAGCGGCTCGGCGACCCGGAGGAATCACGACGCCGGCGTCGCCACCAGGCCGCCGTCGCCGCCGAACGCGAGCAGAGGTCCAAGGTCATCGACGACCTGATCGCGTCCGATGCCTACGACGACGGTGAAAGTTTGATGACACAACTGCGGCAGAAGGACCTGCAGGAGATGCTGGTCGACGAAGCCGCGCTGTCCGGCACCGACCCCGACCTGCTCGACCGCACGTTCGCACACGTCGTCGTGGACGAAGCGCAGGAACTGACGGACGCCGAGTGGCAGATGTTGTTGCTGCGCTGCCCGTCCCGGAGCTTCACCATCGTCGGCGACCGGGCCCAGGCCCGGCACGGGTTCACGGAGTCGTGGCAGGAACGGCTCGAGAGGGTCGGGCTCGACCGGATCGAACTGGCCTCTCTGACCGTCAATTACCGGACACCGAAAGAGGTCATGGCGGAAGCCGAGCCGGTCATCCGCGCCGCGCTCCCGGACGCCAACGTGCCGACCTCCATCCGCAGCAACGACATCCCCGTCGCACACGGATCCTTTTCCGATCTGGGCTCGATCCTCGACACCTGGCACGAAACAAACTCCGACGGGATCGCCTGCGTCATCGGCGATTCGACGTTCCGGGCCACGCCCCGCGTCCGTTCGCTGACCCCGGAGCTGTCGAAGGGGCTCGAATTCGACCTGGTCGTCCTCGTCGACCCGGACACCTTCGGCACGGGGATCGAAGGGGCCGTCGACCGCTACGTCGCCATGACCCGGGCGACCCAGCGACTCGTCATCCTCACGAGTACCTGACGTCGGCCGAAGCTCTCGAAGCGCCGCGATCATGGCCCGCTGAAGGAGTCCAAGGCGGCCACCAGCGCGGAGCTGAATCCGCCTCCACCGTGGCCGGCATCGTCAACCACGACGAGTCGACTCTCCGGCCAGGCCCGCGAGAGCTTCCAGGCCGTGTCCAACGGTCCCGAAACATCGAAGCGGCCGTGGACCAGCACTGCCGGGATACCTACCAGACGGCTCATTCCCTCCAGTATCTGGTTCGGCACGAGGAAGCACTCGTGACTCCAGTAATGCGTCACCAACCTGGCGAAAATCATCCGGAACGTTGCGTCCTCGTATCGGGGGCTCGGTCTCCATCCCGGCATCAACGACACGTGGGTGTCCTCCCACGCACACCACCTCCTCGCCGCCTCCTCGCGCACCGCCGCGTCCGGGTCGGCGAGGAGGCACGCATACGCGGCCGCCAGATCCCCGTCCCGTTCGCCGGCCGGCACGGGAGCGATGAATTCCTCCCACTCCCTGGGGAGGATCCGACCCATGTCACGGGTGATCCAGTCGATCTCGGTTCGGGATCCGGACGTGATCGCTCCGAGCGCCATCGCGAGGACACGCTCGGGATGGCGCTGGGCGTAGACCAAACCCAGGGTCACACCCCAGGACACCCCGGCCACGACCCAACACCTGATCCCCAGATGCTTACGCAGGCGTTCGATGTCCTCCATCAAATGTGCTGTCGTGTTGGTCGATAGGTCGGTGTCGGGGCCGGCGGCAAGCGGGCGGCTGCGCCCGCATCCGCGTTGGTCGAACAGCACCGCGCGAAAAGCATTCGGGTCGAAGAAGCGTCGTGCGCCGGGAGTGCATCCAGATCCCGGCCCTCCGTGCAGATACAGCACCGGCGTCCCCGTGGGATTTCCGGTGGTCTCCCAATACAGGGAATGGCCGTCGGAAACGTCGAGAAACCCGGCTTCGTACGGTTCCACCGCAGGATGGAGAGCGCTACTCACGAACTCAGCTTCGCATCCTGCACGAGGAGACGAACCGCGAATCAGTCGTTCCCGGCCTTGGTGGTAGCCACCGCCGAGAGTCGCCTGCGACGATTGCAGGTGCCCTTCGAGAGGAGACGAACGATGACAGCGTCCGATCCACAGGTCACCACCCGCGAGGAGTGGCTCATCGCGCGGCGCGAGTTACTCGCACAGGAGAAGGAGCTGACCCGCCACCGCGACCGGGTCAACGCCGCCAGGCGCGCGCTGCCGATGGTCGAGATCACCGAGAATTACGCATTCGACGGCCCCGACGGCAGGACCGGATTCGCCGACCTGTTCGACGGCCGCAGCCAACTCCTGATCTACCACTTCATGTTCGAACCCGACGCCGACGAGGGATGCCCCTCCTGCTCGTTCACGATGGACAACGTCGGCAACCTCCGGCACCTCTACGCCCGGGACACCTCGTTCGCGGCCGTCTCCCGCGCACCGCTGAACAAACTCGAGCAGTACCGACAGCGAATGGGCTGGACCTTCCCCTGGTACTCCTCGCACGGCAGCGACTTTAATTACGACTTCCACGTCACCCTCGACGCGTCGGTCGCACCGGTCGAATACAACTACAAGGACGAGGCCGAACTCGTGCAGTCGGACCCCGCGTGGAAAGGCTGGTGCGGCGAAGAGCACGGCGTCAGTGCTTTCCTCCGCCAGGGTGAGCGCATCTTCCACACCTACTCCGGTTACGCGCGCTCCACCGAGATCCTCCTCGGCACCTATCACTGGCTCGACCTCACTGCCCGCGGCCGTCAGGAGGACTGGGAACCGCAACCTCGCCGCGGCGACGACCCCTTCATGAGTTGGCTACGCCGCCACGACGAATACGAACCAGGCGAGATTTCCGGAGAGAAGATCCCCGAGTGACCGCCTACATCAGTTCGAGCCCCGTTGCCTGCAATTCGAGATAGTCCCGCACCAACAGGGGAGAACACGGCGTGGACACCGCGGTCCAGGGCGTGTGTTGGGGTAATTGCAGTGTCAGCGATTCGGGTACCGCCTCGCGACACCTGATGACCGCCCGGAGTCGCGGCGTCAGGGAGTTCCACCACGCATCCAGCACATACCTGCACTGGGAGAGGTATTCGGAGAGTGGCCCTTGGAGAACCGCCATCTGCGGTACCGAATCAACTCCACCACTGATCCCCGCGACGCACGCGTCCCCGCATACGGCCATCACCTGCCCGATGAATTGCGGCGGCATGATGCCTTCGGGGTTTCGCAGCAGAGCGAGGCGCGCGCCGGCGGACAGGGCTTCATAAGCCACTTCGGGGTCGATTGCCTCGTCACCCATGCCACGAACGTACCCGGCTGTGGGCGTCTCCTATCGGGAACAGCAATATGTAATCAGCCTGAGCGCCGGCGCGGCCACGTCAGCGTCCGATCACTTTCGCCTCCGGCGCGGCTCGGGTTCGCGTTCGGCTTCCGATCCGCCGAGCAGGTCACCGAGCGTCTCCCCCACGGCCTCGAGCGCGCCCTTGGTCTTGGACTTCGTGCTGCCGCTGCCCTTCACATCGGAAACGAGGTCGGTCAGGCCCTTCGGTTCGCTGCCGATCTCCAGTCGGTTCACCGCCTCGGCGAAGCGCAGGTAGGTATCCACACTGGCGACAACGACGCGGGCGTCGATGGTGAGCAGTTCGATACCGACCAGCGAGACCCGCACGTAGGCGTCGATGACGAGGCCCTTGTCCAAGATGGTGTCGATGACATCGGCGAGGCTGCTGGAACTCGGGCCGCCACCTGCTGTGGTCATCGCTGTGCTCCTCGCTTTCGACTACCGGAGGTTTTCGCCGGGGTGCTCCGCTTGCGGGGCGGTCGCCGCGCCGGTCGTTCCTCGGCCTCCTCTGCCGTCTCGTCGTCGACGTCGTCCGGCGGCGGTGTCTTCTTCGGTCGTTTTTTGCGTCCCAGCGCGCCCACCACACCCACGGTGTCGTCGACGAGCTTGTGCATTCTGCCCGCGGTGTCATCGGCGGCTTCCTCCACCGTGTCCACAGTGTCGTCGCTGACGTCTCCGGCCATGTCCGCGGTGTCCTCGACCAGGTCTTCGGCGGTCTCCAGGACCGCATCGCTGCCGGAGAGCAGCCGATTGTTGAGTGCGTCGACTCGGGCGGTGGCGGCGGTCATGGCCGCCACTTTCACGGCGTCGAGGAGTTGGCCACGCACCGATTCACTGAGCTCGGCGAACTCGGGCGAGGTTTGCAGCAGTTTCGAGGCCCGGTCCACCATCTCCTGGGGTCCGCCGGCGAGGCGGCCGGCACCCGCCGCCGCGAGCAGCAGTCCCAGTTTCTTCCGGTGCCCTCGGCCCAGCCAATAGCCCACGACCACCGCTGCCGCGATTTGCAATCGGGTCATCATCGTCGACTCCCTTCACCCGCATCGGCCGTCATCGGTCGACGCCGAGCGCCCGGAGCCGGCCGCCCGGCGTACCCCCAGATCGGTAAGTCCGGTGCGAACCAACCCCGAACACGACTACCCGCAACGGATGGCCGTCAATCGGTCAAAAGGCCGCAATGGGGTGGGAAATTCGGTGGGTGTGACCGACGGTGGAAACCGCCCGACCGGTCGCTCCTCGGCGTACCCCGTGCACTCCGCGACGACCCGCTAGGTCGCCGAGCGTGGTCGACAGTCACCCGAATGTCCGATTCACACTTCGAGTTACCGGGTCTGTGCCATCGTGTGCCGCACGCAAAGCTGACGGTTCGTCGACATCGTGAAGACCGACCTCGGACGCGCCGATTCGGAGAGTGTCGAGGCCGAAGGCCGCGACAGGGCCGTGCACGCCGGGCTCGAGGACGGCATCCGGCGCTGCCGCGCGGACGGCACCCCAGGCCAAGAGCGATGCTGTCATCTCATAAGGATCAGGTCCGGCAAGGGCCGTCGTGGCCAATGCCCGACCGGAGTCGTCGCGGGCGACGGCGATGACCAGCGAACGGCCGTCGCTGTCCGGCTCACGGTGCGATCCGGGGAGCCGCTCGGACAGCCAGGTCAGTGCGGCCCGTGCCGGCGCCGACCGCAGGAGGGGTGCAGGGAGCGCGGTGGCCGTCCGTATCGGACGCGTCCATCGCCCCAACCACCCCATGCACACGTCGATATTCTCCAGCTGGGCGAAGACTCCGGCAGGCCCAGATGCTCCGAGCCGGCGACGGTCATCGCCGCACGGTTCACGCCCGCGTAGCTGAAGGTGCGCACACGCTTGCCGACGCGCTCGTCGACCAGGCGGGCGGGAGCCCCGGCGTGCGGGTGGCGATAGGCGAACGCATCATCGGCCGCCGCACCGACCAGGGTCTTCCGCGTGCCCCCCGTGGTCAGGCTGAAGACATCACGCAGGCCGCTTCGGTATCGCAGCGCGTCACCATGTCCTGCACGGGTGAGGAAGTAGCCGATCTCCATCCGGGTGGCCCGATCCCCCGCGCTCGTCAGCGCGAGCGCGCCGGCGAGGTTGCCCGGTACATAGTCGTAGCCGAACGCCGGCACTACGGTCGCTCCGCGGGCTGTCGCGACGGAGTCCAACTCGAAGACACGCCGGACGAAGGTTCCCTCCCCGGTGGAGTCGAAGTAGTGCGCCCCCGCCTGTACCGCCGCGGTCACCGTCGCCAGACCGAGCTGCATGAATGGCCCCACTAGTATGGTTTCGGCCGACCAGGGTCGGCTCCTCACCGCGTGCGAGCAGCTCTAGTGTCCTGAGTCTTTAATTCTGGCGCAGTAGTGTGCGATGGAGTCGAGGAT